>SFEG01000007.1 GCA_004558025.1 Clostridiales bacterium | reverse complement strand
ACAAACAGGTGCTATGCACCCAGCCGGGAGCATAGCGCCGTTTGTTGTCAGCAGCCCGTTTCACGGTCTGCGTGTAGTTCCTTGTAAACTGACCTAAAGCGCTGATGAAATATTGACTGCAAGTTTCTGCTATGATATACTGATTTTTAATTTACAGGCCAAAAGCCTTGCGAATGGAGAGTGTTAGATCCGAAATGGACGATGCCAGTCGATTGTCACTGATAGTCGTAATTCTACTGATCCTGTGCGCCGCGTACTTTGCGGTCGCGGAGACCTCATTTGCCTCGGTCTCCCGTGTCAGGATCAAGATCCGCGCCGAGCGCGGCGAGGCAAAGGCGATACGGGCGCTTAAGGTGCTCGATAATTTTGATCTTGCGATAACAAGCATACTCATATGCACGAACATCGTGCATCTTTCCGCGGCGAGCATAGTCACACTTGCCGTGACGCGTATGTTCCCGGGCGTGAGCGGCGCAGTTACGATCAGCACCTTTGTGATGACGCTGGCCGTGTTCTTCGCGGGCGAAATGCTGCCCAAGAGCATTGCGAAAAAATACAGCGAGCGGCTGTCGCTTTCCGTCGCCGGTTCACTGTGGTTTTTTATGACCGTCCTCAAGCCTCTGGCAAAGCTTCTGACGGCGATAGGAAACGCTGCGGCCCGCCTTGCCAAGGTCGATCCGCAGATATCCGTCACCGAGGACGAAATATACGATATCATCGAGGACATGACCGAGGAGGGCAGCCTTGATGAGGAGCGCGGCGAGCTCATAAGCTCGGCGCTGCAATTTGCCGAAACAACGGTCGAAAGCATACTGACCTCGCGCGTTGACATAGTCGCTTTGGATATCGAAGACTCGCTCGACGAGATGCTCAGCACCATCAAGGCCGAGACGCACAGCCGTCTGCCCGTGTACGAGGGCAGCATCGACAACATAATCGGCATACTTTCGATACGCAAATTTATAAAGATCTACCTGCGCGAGGGCGAAAATATGGACGTTCGCGCGCTTTTGGATGAGCCGTACTTCATCCACGGCAGCACGAACATCGACGGGCTGCTGCCGGTGATGAGCAAAAAGCGGCTCAATATGGCCGTGGTCACGGATAACTACGGCGGCACGCTCGGCATAGTGACAGTCGAGGATATCCTCGAGGAGCTCGTCGGCGAGATATGGGACGAGGACGACGTCGTCGAGGAGCCGTACATAGCTCTGCCCGACGGCGGTTGGGACTGCACCGCCGAAATGACCGTCAGCGACGTTTTCGAGCTTCTTGAGCTCGACGAGGACGACGATGACGAGTTCACAAATAAGCTTCTGGGCGAGTGGGCCTACGAGCAGTTCGACGCTATCCCCTCGGTCGGCGACAGCTTTGGATACGAAAACGTCGCCGTTACCGTTTCGGAAATGCACAATAACAGAATACTGCGGCTGAAGGTACGCCTGTCCGATAAGGGAGGTGAGGAGAAATGACCTGGGCATATGTCTGCGGAATAATCGTCTGCATCATCTTCTCGCACATCTTCTCCTCGGCCGAAATGTCGTACTCCTCCTGCAACCGCATGAGGCTTGAAAATGCGCGCGACGACGGCTCGAAGCGTGCGGGTGTAGCCGTCAAGATCGTCGACCACTTCGACGATTCGCTCTCGGCGATACTCATCGGCAACAATCTTGCCAACATCGCAAACTCCTCGCTCGGCTCGCTGCTGGTGCTGGAGCTGTGCAATGGAGACGACAGCTACGCGTGGGTTTCGACCCTCGCGATAACGATACTCGTCATCATCTTCGGCGAGACCATCCCGAAGATCATAGCCAAGGGCAGTGCAAACCGCCTGGCGCTTACATACGCCTACTTTGTGCGCGGGCTGACTATCATATTCATGCCGCTTATCCGCCTCGTTGTCGGGCTCATAAAGCTTCTGACGCTGGGGCTCAAGGGCGAGCAGGACGATACCGACGAGGAGGCCGCCGTTGAGGAGCTTAGCTCCATCATCGAGACCGCCGAGGACGAGGATGTCCTTGACGAGGATCGCTCGGAGCTCGTTCAGGCCGCGATAGACTTTTCCGACATCATGGCCTCCGAGGTCATGACCGCGCGAGTCGACGTTGTCGCTCTGGACATTGACGAGGACATGGCCGAAACGCTCGAGATCATCGAAAACGCGCCGTTTTCGCGCATCCCCGTCTATGAGGACAGCGTCGATAACGTGATCGGCGTTTTGTATCTCAACCACTTCCTCAAGGCGCTGGCGGGCGACGAAAAGCCCGATATACGCAGCCTTCTCATGCCGCCGTGCTATATTTATAAGACCATGAAGCTCCCGGCGGTGCTCACAGAGCTGAGAAAGGCAAAGCAGCACCTCGCCATCGTCACCGACGAATACGGCGGCACGCTCGGCATCCTCTCGATGGAGGACGTTCTTGAGCAGCTCGTCGGCGAGATCTGGGACGATACCGACGAGATAAAGGAAGAAATTCTGGAGCGCTCCGACGGCGAGTTTGAGCTCGACGGCGACATGAGCATCTCCGACTTCCTCGATCTTGTGGACATCCGCGAGCGCGACTTCGATGCCGAAAGCGAGACTGTCGGCGGCTGGACTATCGAGATGTTCGGCTCGTTCCCCTCGGTCGGCGACAGCTTTGATTACGAAGACCTGCACGTCACCGTCCTTGAAATGGACGGCCTGAGGGTGGAAAAGGTTCTCGTCGAGAAAAAGCCTAAAGCGGAACCCGACGAGGAATAAAAAATGATATAAAAAGGCCTTCGGTCAAATGACCGAAGGTCTTTTTTCAGTATAATCGCCTCTGTTTTGGAAACACTTCACATGAGGTGTTTCCATGTATATCAGAAAAAAGACGTTTATACTCATCATCACATATCTCACCGCGGCGGTCGTTGCGCTCGGCGCATACACGACTGTGCACTTCGGCATGGAGGGCAGCTATCGCCGCACAGCCGAGTACGGCTACGCACACGCCTTCGAGGAGGTAGTGAGCGCCGCCTCTAACCTGTCGGATTCGCTGCACCGCGCGTCCTACGCAACGGGCGCGGAGCTGTCCGGGCAGCTTTGCGCCGATATATATGGCAGCTGCCTTGCCGCCGAGATGACCATGGCCGCCCTGCCCTTTTCTACGCAGGAGCTCGAGCAGACCGCGGCCTTTATCGGCATTGCCGGTGACTATGCGCGAAGTATGCTCCGAGCCTCGGCGCAGTCGGGCTTTGACGACTCGGCGCGCGCCGATTTTTCCTCACTTTACAAGACGGCGGCGGCGCTCACCGAGAAGCTGCATGAGCTGCAAAGCTCCGTTAACGACGGTGACGTGCTGCTCGACGAGCCGGAGAATGTGTTCGCAAAGGGCGGCGACCGCCTGAGCGCGTCCATGCTCAATATGGAGGACGGCATGGACAATACCGAGCTCGGCTCCTACGGCGGAAAATACGCAAAAAATGCACCAAATCAGAACAAAGAACCCGTCCCCGAGGATGAGGCCAAGGCCATTGCCGCGGACTTTTTCGGCCTTGACGCAGACGAGCTTGAGGCAGAGTACACTGCCGAAAACGGCACGGCCTGCTTCAGCTTCAACGGCGGCAGCGTCTGCCTCGACGCGGACGGAAACGTGCTGTCGCTCAGCTCCGAGCGCAGCGTCTACGGCGACATGGAGTCAGCAGAGCTTGAGAAGATAGCCTGCGATTTTCTCGCCGCCCACGGCTTCGGCGACATGTACCTTGCGTCGAGCGAGCGCGTCGGCAGCGTGCAGACGATGAAATTTGAGTGCGTTGAAAACGGCGTTCGCTGCATCGATGACAGCGTGCGCATCTCCGTTGCGGGCGACTACGGCGGCATTTACGCCTATGACGCGACCGAGCACGTCAGAGCTCACGGCACATATCCTTCGGCCTCAGCCGCGGTGAGCGAGGGCGCAGCACGCGCGGCGCTCCCCTCGACGCTGAATGTTCTCAGCTCACAGCTGTGCTATGCCCCCGCCGACGACGACAGCGCCGTTTTGTGTTACGGCTTTGAATGCTCAGGCTCGGACGGCGAAGGGCTTTTCGTTCTCGTTGACGCCCGGACCGGCCGCCAATTCAATATTCTTTTAGAGGCGCATTAAGTCTGCACCTTTACGCATATTGCAGGTGCCCGGTGTCGCAGCTACTGACGAAACCGGGAAACTGTCTCTTCCCAAAGCTACCGCCGCACCCTGTAGGGAACGGGCTGCCCGTTCCGCTTCTGAAATTTCGTCGGAACTAAAATCTATATCGTAGGGGCGAGCATTGCTCGCCCGTTTTTCACGGTTTTGTCGGCAGTCTTGACACCGGGCTGCCGTAAAAACCGCATTGGTATGATCTTAATTCGCCACTAAAAAAAGCATGAGGCAGAAGCCGAGGAGCATGGCGTAGGTTGAAAGGCGGCCCGAGCCTCGGGCATGCGTCTGCGGCACCATATCGTCAACGATGACATACAGCATCGTACCGGCGGCGAAGGCCAGCGCAAACGGCAGTATGCCGCGCGAGACCGTTATGGCGAGGTAGCCGAAAAACACGCCCGCGACCTCGACCGCGCCGCTTATGAACGCAACGATCGCCGCGCGTTTTTTGCCCGTTCCGGCCTTTAAAAGCGGCGGTATGATTATCATTGCCTCGGGGATATTCTGAAAGGCGATGCCGCTCGTGACCGTCACCGCGTCGGACAGATCGCCCGTTCCGAAGCTCACTCCTGCGGCAATGCCCTCGGGAAAGTGGTGAATGGCGATGGCCGCGACGAACAAAAGCGCATGCCGGTTCGCCGCCTCGTCGCCGTTTTTCATTCCGATGCTGCCCGTCAGGCGCGGCCCGAGCAGGTTAATTCCGCTTAAGAAAAACGCACCGCAGAATATGCCCAGGGGCGTTAACCACAGCGCACGCTCAGCCGAAAACTCCATAGAAGGAACAACGAGGCCGAGTATCGCAGCGCAAAGCATTATCCCGGCCGCCGCGCCCGAGAGCGCATCCTCGACAGCCGGCGGTATATTTTCAAAAAGAAAGCCTATCACAGCGCCGACGAGGCTGCACAGCGCAATGCCCGCCGCCGTAATAAGTACATAAGTCATAAAATTTCCCCCAATTGCGGTCGATGCATCCTATGCCGCGGCGGGAAATTTGTGATTGACAGACGGGCTTTTTTCAAATAGTATTTATGTGTAACTATATAAATTTGAAAGGAATGTACATATGAGCAATAAATTCACGCGCACCCTAAGCCTCATTCTCGCGCTTGCGCTGTGCGCCGCACTGCTGGTCGGCTGCGGCAAGGACGATGAGCCCGAGCCCACCGCTGAGCCCACAGAGCAGGCCTTCGATCCCGCCGCCTACGTCAAGGGCGGGCTTGACGCGGTGTACCTCGGCGAATACTCCGACGAGTATATAGCGATGCTCGGCGGCGAGACGAAGGACAGCTGTGCCGAGCGCTATGAGCGCGGCATGCAGGTGAGCCTTGAGGTTTTCTGCACCTACTTCGGCATCAAATATGAGCAGTGCAGCGAAAGCGTGCGCACCGAGCTAATGGAGCTCATGCGCAAGCTGTACAAGTGCGCAAAGTATGAGATCGGCACGCCCGAGCAGAGCGGCGAGGGCTACACCGTCGAGGTGAAGGTAAGCCCCATCGCCGCCGTCGCGCAGACCGCGCAGGAGGACTATCCCGACTTTGCCAAGGGTGCTGCCGAGCGCATCGCCTCGGGCGAGCTCGACAAGGGCTCGCAGAGCTTCATCGACTGGTGGGCAAAGTCGATACACGACATGGTAAATGCCCATCTCGTATCCCCGGACTACCTCGATGCGCAGGCCGTCACCGTGACGCTCGAGAAAAATTCCGGCGGCAGCTTCGCCTTCTCCGGAACGAGCCTGGCCGATGTCGACGCACTCATCGTGTCCTATCCTGCGTAAAATTTCGCAGAATAAAACCCGACTCCTCTCACGGAGTCGGGTTTTTACTACACTTCCAATGTCATTTTCACGTGCGGGATGCCGTCCTCCAAAAACTCATCGGAAGCTTGGGTAAAGCCAAGCTTTTCGTACAGGCTTTTCGCGTAGACCTGAGCTTCGAGGCTGATGCGCCGGGCAGAGAATTTCTCGCGCGCGGTGTCTATCGCGGCGGAGACCACGCGGCTGCCGAGGCCGCAGCGGCGCTTCACGGCGATCACGCGCCCGATGGCGGCATCATCAAAGCACACTCCCGGCGGCAGAACGCGCGCATAGGCTTGTATGCCGTCTGCGTCGCGCAGAATGATGTGATACGCGCTTTTGTCCGCGTCGTCGACCTCCTGATACGGGCAATGCTGCTCGACCACGAACACCGACACGCGCAGCTTGTATATCTCAAACAGCTCCCACGCGGAGAGCTCGTCAAAATGCTTTACGATAATCTCCATTTAAAAAATATGAGTTGTTGACAGATATGCGGCGATGTTTGTCACCTTGCCGTGCTCAAAGCTGAGCTCGATGGCGACGCGCCCCTTTTCCGCGCGGCAGGAGTTAAAGCCGCCGCTGACCATCTTGTACCTGGAGTCGAGAAGCACGGTCTTTGCGTCGAGCTCATCATCGCCGACGCGGATTCCGAGCACGGAATAATACTTCTCGGAAGATGAGAAGCCGACAACGCCGTAGCCGCCGAGGCCGGAGTCGGGGTGCTTACCGAGATAGTAGCGCGTATCGGTGTCGGCCTGCATGATGCCCTCGCCGCGTTCGTCGGAAAACCACTCGTAGCCGTCCTCATCGTACTGCTTTGCATCGTCCGCGCTGCGGATAAAGCTTATCGAGCCGCCGAGGCGCCAGTCGGTAAGCGAGCGCGTGTTCAGCTGCGCAAGCTCTATCGTCCCGAACCACGAAAAGGCCAGCACGAGTATAAGTGCCAGCGCGACTATCGCGATTATAGCTATCTTAAGAGTTTTTTTCGGTATTCTTTTAAAAAACAGCATATAAAATGCTCCTTTGAATGTTTTACGCTTCTATCAAAATATCATAACATTTAATAATAAAAAGTCAATAACGGACGCTAACATGAAAAATTAAAATTTTGTTAATGGAGCGATTGTCAAATGTGCACTAAAATCCTGCTGTTTTTTATGTGAAAACGTCAAATGTTAAGGTGTGGCAAAATTCATGCTTCAAGTCTCGCATGCAGCTGTGCTATAATGATCGTATATCGGAAAACCCGAAAAAAATTCATCAGGAGGAGCAACATGAAAAACACTAATAAGCTTCTTGCTCTGCTGCTGGTTCTTGCCATGGTATTTGCCCTGGCAGTTCCCGTATTCGCAGACGAGGAGACCCCCGCTATGGCGGGCAAGACCGTTATTCTGCACTCGAACGACGTTCACGGTGTAATAGCGGGCTACGCAAACATGGCGGCGCTTGCAGCCGACTATGAAAAACAGGGCGCTCAGGTCATAGTTGCCGACGCAGGCGACTTCAGCCAGGGCAAGGTCGAGGTCAGCTCGAACAAGGGTCTGAACGCAGTCAAGATGATGAACGCGGCAGGCTACGACATTGCCACGCTCGGCAATCACGAGTTTGACTACGGCTACGCACAGCTCACAGAGAACCTCAAGGAAGCAAAGTTTGACACCGTCTGCTGCAACGTCCTCGGCGAGGACGGCAAGCCCGTGCTCGACGGCAGCAAGATCATCACCGTCGGCGATCTGAAGATCGGCTTCATCGGCGTGAACACTCCCGAGAGCCAGACCAAGGCAAACCCGGCACTTATCAAGGGTCTTACCTGGCTTGCGGGCGACGATATGGTCAAGGCCGTTCAGGCTGAGGCCGACAAGATAAAGGCAGATACCGACGTTATCGTCGTTCTGGCTCACCTCGGCGTTGACGCAGAGTCCAAGCCCAACCGCTCGACCGATCTGTGGGCAGGCCTCAAGGGCGTTGACTTCATCATCGACGGCCACTCCCACACCGTTATGGCAGCCGGCGAGGGCGGCGAGCCCATCCAGTCCACCGGCACTGCATTCCAGAACATCGGCGTTATCGTCATCGACAACGCGACCAAGAAGATCGAGAGCAACAAGCTCGTTAAGATCACCGCAGACTCGGCAAAGGACGAGACCGTCGCAGCAGCCGCTCAGGCCATCACCGACGCCATCAACAAGGAATACGGCACGGTATTTGCAAAGAACGAGGTAAAGCTCAACGGCGACAAGGCTTATAACAATGACACCGGCCTTTACGGCAACCGCGACGGCGAGACCAACCTCGGCAACCTCATCACCGACTCCATGGTCTGGACCGTCAAGAAGACCGGCGGCGTGACCGTTGACGAGAAGCACATCGTCGCAGTAACAAACGGCGGCGGCATCCGCGCGGCAATAAACCCGGGCGACATCACCAAGAAGGACATTAACACCGTTCTGCCCTTCGGCAACACCATCGCAGTCGTGTACATCACCGGCGCTGAGCTGCTCGAGGCTCTCGAGGCTTCGACCTACTGCGTACCGGCAAGCACCATCGGCGGCTTCCCCCAGGTTGCGGGCATCAACTACACCATAAACTCCGCAAAGGCCTATGACGCAAATCCCGAGACCTATCCCGGCTCGACCTACTACGGTCCCAAGACCATCAACCGCGTCACCATCAACAACATAAACGGCGAGCCGTTCGACGCAAAGGCCACCTATGCCGTCATCACCAACAACTTCTGTGCCGGCGGCGGCGACACCTACTACGCCTTCGCTTCCGCGACCAGCAAGTTTGACACCGGCATCCCCCTCGACGAGGCTCTGATGGACTACATCACCACCGAGCTCAAGGGCAGCATCGGTCAGGAATACGCAGAACCCAAGGGCAACATCACCCATGTCTACAGGCCCTTCCGTGACGTCGCAGAGGGCGCTTACTATTACTACGCCGTAATATGGGCATATGAGAACAACGTGACCAAGGGCATAGGCGCCGACCTGTTCGGACCTGACTACAGCTGCACCCGTGCCGAGATCGTCACTTTCCTGTACCGTGCGGCAGGCTCTCCCGCGATCGGAAAGGACGTTGTCAATCCGTTCACCGACGTTGCCAAGGACAGCTTCTACTACGATGCAGTTCTGTGGGCGGTCGAGAACAACATCACCATCGGAACGAGCGAGACCACCTTTGATCCGAACGCTGTCTGCACCCGTGCCGAGATCGTCACCTTCCTGTGGCGCGCAAACGGCTCCAAGCTGACACCGATAGCCACCCGCTTTGCCGACGTTCCCGCCGACGCTTTCTATGCAGACGCAGTAGCATGGGCAGCTCAGGAGGGCATCACCACCGGCTATAACACCACCACCTTCGCACCCGACGCCACCTGCACCCGCGCTCAGGCAGTCACTCTGCTGTTCCGCGCTCAGTAAGGCCTCGGCACAAGCTTAAACCCAAATAGCAAAAAAATCGGCATCGAATTATCGGTGCCGATTTTTTAGTGACGCATGAACGCACTTACGGATACATTTATTGCGGTTGCCCGGTTCAGAGCATTGGCGGAAACCGTAAGGCTTCGCGTAACGTGAATACAATATAAATTTTATGCCGCACCGTGTAGAGAATGGGCTTGCCCATTCAGTCTGCTCCGGTTTCCTCCACAGCTTCCGGTCGGGCTGACGCAATATCCGCACCGCACTATCGGGAAGCGGCAGTTTCACGGTTTCGTCGGAAGCTTCGATACCGGGATACTGCAATAACCGTATCGGTACAATGTTAAAGCGCCTCTAAAAATCAATGCGCCTCTGAAAACCCGCCGTCGGAGCAGAGGACCTGGCCGGTGATGAACGAAGCGCTGTCCGAGGCCAGAAAGGCCACGGCCTCGGCGATATCCTCGGGTCTTCCGAGCCTGCCGAGGGGCGTATCGCCGGCGAGCATGTCCAGCGTCTCCCGCCCCAGCACCTGCACCATATCGGTGTCGATAACGCCGGGCGCGACGCAGTTTACGCGGATGTGCGACGGCGCAAGCTCCATTGCCAAAGAGCGCGTGAGGCCGATGATGGCATGCTTTGTCGCCGAATACGCGACCTCGCAGGACGCACCGTGCAGCCCCCATATCGAGGAGATGTTCACGATGCAGCCCGCGTGCTCCCGGAGCATGCTTGGCAGCACCTCCTGAATGGTGTTGAACGCGCCGTTGAGGTTAACGTCAAATATCCTGCGCCAGTATTCCTCGCTGATATCCTGAAACAGGCTCTGACGGGCGATACCTGCGTTATTGACAAGCAGCGTCACCTCGCCGAAGCGGTCTCGCACGGCCTCGACCATCTCGTGAACGGCCTTGCGGTCGGAAACGTCGGCTCTGAACGTCATGGCCTCGCAGCCGTCCTCGATGAGCTTTTGGCAAAGCTCCTCGGCCTTATCCTGCCGCTCGATGTAATTTATGCACACGGCGTAGCCGCGGTGCGCGAGAGCCGCGGCGCAGGCACGGCCTATGCCGCGCGATGAGCCCGTTATAAGTGCGACTTTTTTCACTCTGCTTCCTCACTTACTTCAAACTGACTGGTGTACAGTTCCTTATAAAGGCCGCCCTTTTCAAGAAGCTCTTTGTGCGTGCCGCTTTCGACGACGTCGCCCTTATCCATGACGAGGATGAGATCCGCATCGCGTATGGTGGAGAGCCTGTGGGCGATAACGAAGCTTGTTCTGCCGCGCGTGAGGCGATCCATGGCGTTCTGAACGAGTATCTCGGTGCGCGTGTCGACCGAGCTCGTGGCCTCGTCGAGGATTATCATCGGCGCGTTTTCGACCATTGCGCGCGCAATGGTCAGAAGCTGGCGCTGACCCGCCGAAAGGCTGCTGCGGTCGTTGAGCTCCGTATCGTAGCCCTTGGGCAGGATGCGGATGTAGCGATCCATGCCGACGAGCTTGCAGGCGGCCTCGATCTGCTCATCGGTAACGCCCTCCTTGCCGTAGGCGATATTTTCGCGGTATGTTCCGTCGAAAAGCCAGGTGTCCTGCAGGACCATGCCGAACATGGCGCGGACATCGCTGCGGCGCATCTCGGATACCGGTACGCCGTCGATCTTTATCTGCCCGCTCCACAGCTCGTAAAAGCGCATGAGGAGGTTTACCATCGTGGTCTTGCCCGCGCCCGTGTAGCCGACTATGGCAACCTTCTGACCGGGCTCTATATCGGCGGAGAAATCGTTTATGACGGGCTTATCCTCATCGTAGCCGAAGCGGACATGCTCGAACTCGACCTTGCCGCGAACGTGGTCTATATGCTCGGTGCAGCCGCTGTCGTCGGGCATTTCCTTCTCTCCGAGGAAGCCGAACACGCGCTCGCCGGCAGCTCCGGCGGACATGAGGCTGTTGACGGCCTGAGATATCTGACTCAGGGGGTTGGTGAAGAGCTTCACGTAGCTTATAAACGCAACGACCGTGCCGAAGCTGATGCTTCCGTCCATCGTGAGCGCCGCGCCCACGACGCAGACGGCGACATAGCCGAGGCTTCCGACAAAGCCCATGAGCGGCATGAGAAGTCCGCCGAAAAACTGAGACTTCCACGCGCTGTCGTACAGATTATCGTTTATGCGGTCAAATTCGGCCTTCGATTGGCCGATAGCGCCGTAGGCTCTGACGATATTGTGCCCCGAGTACATTTCCTCAACGTGGCCGTTCATATCGCCGAGATTCTGCTGCTGCCGGCGGAAATATTTGCGCGAGCGCGCGACGATGAAGAACATCAGCACAAAGCCGAGTATCGACGAGCCGATGGCCGTCAGCGCCAGGCGGCCGCTGGTGGCGAACATTATAATAGTTACGCCGACAAACTGCACGACAGCCTGAACGAGCGTCGTTATGCTGGAGTTTAATGCCGAAGATATCGTGTCGACATCGTTTGTGATGCGGCTGAGCACATCGCCGACGGTCGTTTTGTCGAAAAACTTCAGCGGCAGCCTGTTTATCTTTTGGCTTATGCTTGTGCGCATGCTCCAGGCGAGCTTCTGCATGACGGTTATCATGATATAGCTCGCCGCGCAGGTGACGAGGTTCGCGCTTATGTAGATGGCTAAAATTATGAGTATGGACTTTATGATAAGGTCCATGTCTATGCCTGTCTGAAGCCCGTCGCTTATGTTATTTGTCAGGTCTGCAAGCTTATCGGGCGCGATTATCGTCAAAAACGTTCCGACAAGGCTGAAAATAAGCGATATAATGATGAGCTTATACCACGGCTTTAAATACCGCAGCAGCTCAAGCATTGAGTTTTTTACGTTTTTGGGCTTTTCATCGGAGCCTCTTCCCGGTGGGCCGTGTCTCATATGGCAAGTTCCTCCTCTGAAAGCTGGCTGAGCGCTATCTGACGATAGACCTCGCAGGACTTCAAAAGCTCATGGTGAGTTCCCACACCGACAACCCTGCCCTCGTCAAGAACAACAATGCGGTCGGCGGACATTATCGTGCCGATGCGCTGGGCGACGATGAACTTGGTCTGCCCCGCGGTGCGGGTCTTGAGCGCGTCGCGCAGCTCGCGGTCCGTTTTGAAGTCGAGCGCGGAGAAGGTATCGTCGAAAATAAGTATCTCCGCGTCGCGGCACAGGGCGCGCGCGATGGAAAGGCGCTGCTTCTGACCGCCGGAGAAGTTCGTGCCTCCGCGCGCCATATGCGCTTTTTCCTTATCCTCGAGCTCGGAAACAAAGCCTGCCGAGTGCGATATCTCGAGCGCCTCGGTGAGCATGCTCTTATCGGCATTTTTGCCGAAGGCGACATTATCCTCTATCGTTCCCGTGAACATGACGGCCTTCTGCGAAACGTAGCCTATCTTGGCGTAGAGCGCTTCGAGCTCGTAGTCCTTTACGTTCACGCCGTCGACGAGCACCTCGCCCTCGGTCGCATCGTAAAACCTCGGTATTAGGTTCATTAGCGTTGTTTTGCCCGAGCCCGTCGAACCTATAAACGCGACAGTCTCACCCTTATCGGCCTTGAAGCTCACATTGCTCAGAACGCTGCCGATGCCGCCGGGGTAGGTGAAGCTAACGTTTTTAAACTCGACCGTTCCGGTTTTATCGCCGGAATCTGTCACCGTGCCGCTTACGACCTTCGGCTGCGTTGAAAGCACCTCGCTTATACGCTTTGCCGCCTCGAGCGCGCGCGGCGCTATTATGATGACCATGACGATCATGATAAAACTCATGATGACCTGCATAGCGTAGGACATGAAAACGATCATGTCCGCAAAGATATCGACGCGCGCGGCCACGCCCGCCGCTCCGCCCGCCGCGACCGAGCTTATGAGCACCGCGCCTATCCAGTAGATAGACATGTTAAGGCAGTTCATGACAAGCCCCATGAACGGGCTCAAGAGCGTCATGGTGCGGTTTGCGTACAGTGAGTTTTCAAGAAGCTCGGTGTTTACATTTCCGAATTTCTTTTCCTGATACGCCTCGGCGTTATATGCACGCACGACGCGAATTCCGGTGAGGTTTTCGCGCGCGGACTGGTTGAGCGAGTCCTGCAACCACTGGATGCGCTTGAAGCGCGGGAAAGTGCGCACGATGGCGACGCTCAGTATCGCAACAAGCAGCACGACCGCGATGCCCGTCGCCAGCGACCACTGCCATGCCTTGCCGGCGATCTTCATGACCGCCCAAACGGCCATGAGCGGAGCTTTGACGACCACCTGAAGCGACATGACGACCATCATCTGCACCTGCGATACGTCGTTTGTCGAACGGGTGATAAGGCTCGCGGTTGAAAACGCGTTTATTTCCTCGAGAGTGAAGCTCTCGACCTTGTAGAACATTTCCTTTCTCAGACGCTTTGAAAAATTCGCCGCGATGCGCGAGGCAAAAAAGCACACCGCGATCGACGAAACGAGGCTTCCGAACGCGCACAGCAGCATCATTCCGCCGGCGCTCCAGACATCGCCGATGGCGCTGCCCGGGGTCTCTATAAGCGTCGTTATTTGGGACATATAGTCGGGTATCATGAGGTCAAGAACGACCTGAGCGCACACGAACACAAGGCTGAATGCGCAAAACAGCCATTCCTTCGCCCTCAGATACCTGAACAGCTTCAGAAGTTTCAGCATTTAGCGGCAGAGTCCTCCTTTTCTTTTTCCTCCGCGAGCTTTTTCTCTATCATTTCCTGAGCAAGCTGCGCGGTGTCCTTCGTTTTATGCTCCTTGACGTATCCGGCATCGATAACGCCGATAACATCTATGTATACATTCGTCTTTTTAAGCGGGAAGTTGTGTATTACCTTATCGGTATTTCTGAGCGCGACGACCACAACGGGAACATCCGCCCTCTGCGCTATTTTGAACGAGCCCGCGTGGAAGGGCAGCATGCCCTCCTGCTTGCTGCGCGTGCCCTCGGGATAAATGACGACCGAGCAGTAGTCCTTGTTTATATACTCCGTCGCGGCCTTCACCGTCTTGAGCGCCTCACGGTTATTTTCCCTGTCCAGGGGCAGGCAGCCGCACTTGTGCATGACCTTGCCGATGATGGGTATCTTCAGATTGCCGGGCTTGGAGACAAATGTAATCTCCTCCTTGGGCATCTTGTTGACCATGGCGACGGGATCTGCAAGCGAGCGGTGGTTCGATACCATGAGATAGCGCGTATCCTTCGGGATAAGCTCCGTTCCGCTTATAGAAACATCCGCGCGAGCATAAAACACCAGAAGATCCGCGACTGCATGCAGATGCCACAGCCAGAATTTCGACGGCTTTTCCTGCGGCTTATCCTTATCTATAAGCAGCTCCGTCGCCAGAAGCATTCCGACGGCGTACACAAGGTGCGCCCCGAAGAAATATTCGACAAAGCGCAGCAGCAGCTCGCCCGTAACCTTCAGTGCGCCCCCCGCCGTGCTCGATATGAGCGTGTGCAGTACGCTTCCTCCGGCTCCGATAGCGGCGAATATTTTAAGAAGCATATACAAGCCTCCCCATCTAAACAGAATGTACGGTATCATTTTATTTTACCACGACTTCTCGATTTTCCAACAATAATTTTTTGAACAATTTAATAATTTTTAAGCACTTCGGCGCAAATATCTATACTGTCAAAAGACATTTTTCGAGTTTTCTCGGAACTATGTCGAAAATCGGGACATCTTTGTGATATAAATGTCAGTGTTTTGACCTGCATCGATACATTTTTGTATGTTTTGCACACCTTGAGCGTCATTTTTCCTCATCTTTCGTGGAAACTGATAAATTTGTTTAATTTGAACGAAAGCAGCTGATTTTAAAATTGATTTTTAGCCTACAATAGTATAAAATACATAAACGAGTTGTTAACGACATATAAACGGCAAAATCGTTGCAGCTTGTGCTGAATCCGTAATTAATTTAATAGGAGTGAAATTTATGGAATCCCTTAAGTTCCTGGCACCTGCTCTTGCAGTTGTCGCTCTGCTGTTTGCTTTCTACAAGATTGCATTCGTCTCCAAGCAGGACGCAGGTACCGAGCGCATGAAGGAAATCTCTGCCGCAATCAACGGCGGCGCGAAGGCTTTCCTTTTTGCGGAGTACAAGATCCTCGCGATCTTCGTCGTAGTTCTGTTTATCGCCATCGGCCTCGGCCTCGGCAGCTGGAGAACCGCGCTGTGCTTCCTGGTCGGCGCACTGTTTTCCATCCTCGCAGGCTACATCGGCATGAACGTTGCCACCAAGGCTAACGTCCGCACCGCAAACGCAGCCCGCACAAGCGGCATGAACAAGGCTCTGTCGATCGCCTTCTCCGGCGGCTCTGTCATGGGCATGTGCGTTGTCGGCCTCGGCCTTCTCGGCGCATCCGTTCTGTTCCTTATCTGGAACGACACAAACGTTCTGTTCGGCTTCTCCCTCGGCGCAAGCTCGATCGCTCTGTTTGCACGTGTCGGCGGCGGTATCTACACCAAGGCTGCTGACGTCGGCGCAGACCTCGTCGGCAAGGTCGAGGCAGGCATCCCCGAGGACGACCCCCGCAACCCCGCTGTTATCGCTGATAACGTCGGCGATAACGTCGGCGACGTCGCGGGCATGGGCGCAGACCTCTTCGAGAGCTATGTCGGCTCTATCATCTCCGCAATGACCCTCGGTGCTGTCGTCGTTGCTCAGTTCGGTGATCTGTCCGTAATCTTCCCGCTGGTCATCGCGGCTTGCGGCATTCTCGCTTCCGTCATCGCCACTTTCTTTGTGCGCGGTAAGGAAGGAGCAAATCCCCACAAGGCACTCAAGATGGGCTCCTACGTTTCCGCCCTTCTCGTTGTTATAGCATCCATCATCCTCAGCAAGGTTATGCTGAACAGCTACGGCCCCGCTATCGCTATCGTTTCCGGCCTCGTTGTCGGCCTCGTTATCGGTATCGTCACCGAGATCTACACCTCCGGCGACTACAAGTTCGTTAAGAAGATCGCTCAGCAGTCCGAGACGGGCTCTGCTACCACCATCATCTCCGGCACCGCAGTCGGCATGATGTCCACCTGGGTACCCGTCATCCTCATCTGCGTCGGTATCTTCCTTGCATATCAGTTCGCGGGCCTGTACGGTATCGCTCTTGCGGCAGTCGGCATGCTCTCCACCACCGGCATCACCGTCGCAGTTGACGCTTACGGTCCTATCGCCGACAACGCCGGCGGCATCGCAGAGATGAGCGGTCTTGACCACTCCGTCCGCGAGATCACCGACAAGCTCGACGCAGTCGGCAACACCACCGCTGCAATGGGCAAGGGCTTTGCTATTGGCTCTGCCGCTCTGACCGCACTGGCTCTGTTCGTATCCTTCACTCAGGCTACCGGCCTGGATGCTTCCGAGGTCGCTCTGACCAGCCCCACCGTCGTTATCGGTCTTCTCATCGGCGGCATGCTCCCCTTCGTGTTCTCTGCAATGACCATGGACTCCGTTTCCAAGGCAGCTTACAGCATGATCGAAGAGGTTCGCCGTCAGTTCCGTGAGATTCCCGGCATCATGGAAGGCAAGGCAAAGCCCGACTACAAGACCTGCGTTGCCATCTCCACCACCGCAGCTCTGAAGGAAATGCTCGTTCCCGGTATTATGGCAGTCGTCGCACCTCTGGCAGTTGGCCTCATCCTCGGCTCGACCGCTCTTGCAGGTCTGCTGGCAGGCTCCCTCGTTTCCGGCGTCATGATGGCAATGTTCATGTCCAACTCCGGCGGCGCATGGGATAACGCGAAGAAGTACATCGAGGAAGGCCACCACGGCGGTAAGGGCTCCGATGCCCACAAGGCAGCCGTCGTAGGCGACACCGTAGGCGACCCGTTCAAGGACACCTCCGGCCCGTCGATCAACATCCTCATCAAGCTCATGACCGTTGTTTCCACCGTTTTCGCGGCTCTCTTTACCGCAAACGGCCTGTTCTGATTTTAAATCGACCGCACCCCCGAGGCATATGCCCCGGGGGTGTTTTTACACTTTCATCATACTTTATTAACAAAGAAGCGGCCGTTTTGTGGCATAATAGGGGCAGTCCGTAATATGAAGCACGCCTCAGCTTGACACGGGGTGTATAATATTATGGTAACCAAACCACAGTATTGGAGATAATTATGCTGAAGAAAAAAATGAAAAAGTTTTTTGCTTTCGCGATGGCTCTGGTCATGACGATGAGCGTCATGCTCTCGTGCTTGTCCGTTTCGGCTTTCGCCGTGACGCAGTCCGAGATAGACGCTCTGAAGTCTCAGAAGTCTCAGCTTGCAAGTCAGAAGAACAGCCTGCAGTCGACAATCAATTCTCTTCAGGGTCAGCAGAACGACCAGATAGCGCTGAAAAACGCGCTGGACGAGAAGAACGCCATCACCGTAAAGCAGATACTCAATCTTAACGAGCAGATAGAGCTGCACACCCAGCTTATCGAGCAGAAGACCAAGGAGGTCGACGAGGCTCAGAAGGTGGCGGATGCTCAGCTTGAAAAGTATAAGGTCCGCGTCCGTGCGATGGAGGAGTCGGGCAGATACAATTATTTTGAGGTTCTGTTCGGCGCAAGCAGCATCGGCGAATTCCTCAGCCTCATAGACGATATCGGCGATATCATGAGAAGCGATAAGGAGCTCGAGGATGCTTACCGTCAGTCGGTCGCAGATCTCAAGGCCGTCAAGACCGAGTATGAGCAGGCCAAGGCCGAGATGGAAGACAGCAAGACAGAGCTCGAGACTCTCAAGGCTCAGCAGGAAAAGGACATCGCCGAGGCCGCTTCGGTCATCGCGTCTCTGCAGGGCGATATAAGCTCCAACTCCTCTCTGCTCAGCCAGCTTTCCGAGCAGGAAAAGCAGCTCAATGCCGATATTCAGAAGAAGGTCGACGAGCTCAACAAGCAGCAGGAAGCCAACAAGGGAAACAACGGCAGCGGCAGCACCGTCGGCACAGGAAATCTTGTATGGCCGAGCTACTGCACCTACATAACGAGCCGTCAGGGTCCGCGCACGCACCCCATAACAGGCGAATATAGAAACCACGGCGGCACCGACATCGGCGCAAGCTACGGCAGCGCGATCTACGCGGCCGACTCCGGCACGGTCGTGCGCTCGGCCGACGGCTGGAACGGCGGCTGGGGCAACTACGTTATGATCGACCACGGCAACGGCATGCAGACGCTTTACGCGCACATGTCCTCGCGCGCTGTCTCCGTCGGCCAGACCGTCTCCCGCGGTCAGACCATCGGCTACGTCGGTTCAACCGGCATGTCCACCGGCGCACATCTGCATTTTGAGATGTACATAAACGGCTCGAGGATCGATCCTCAGACCCGCTACCCCGGCGTGAGCTTCACTTACTCCGCCAGCGCATGATCCGAGTAAAATTTTAAAAAACACCTCATCCGTCGGCTTGCGCCGACACCTTCCCCTTGTGGGGAAGGCTATGCATAAGAAAAATCCCGCATCGTCTGATGCGGGATTTTTTGTTATCACGGATGGGGCTTGCCCTCGCGGTAGGCCGCCATGATGTCGCGGAACACCTCGCCGTTGGAGGGAGGCGTCCAGGTTATTGCGTTGGCGCCGGCAGCGATGGTCTGCATTATGCTCTCCTCGGTCGGGCCGCCGGTCGCTATGACGGGCACGTCGGGGTGCGCATCCTTTATCCTGCGCACGAGCTCCGGCGTATCGGAAGCGGCGGAGACGTTGAAGATATCCACGCCGGCCTTGAGCCTCGCCTCAAAATCGGTCTCTTTTCGCGCAACAGTCACGACAACGGGGATATCGACCGTGTGCCGCACAAGCGAGAGCACCTCGTTCGAGGTCGGGTCGTTGAGCACAACGCCGGTCGCGCCCTGCATCTCGGCAAACATGGCGAGATTTATCGCCCTCTGCCCCTGCGTGAGTCCGCCGCCGACGCCGGAGAACACCGGGATATCCGCCGCCGTGAGCAGCGCCTGGGTTATGACCGGCTGCGGCGTAAAGGGATACACGGCCATGATAGCGTCGGCGTTTACGTTTCTGATAATGCTCAGGTCGGTCGAGAACACGAGCGACTTGATGCGCTTGCCGAAGACGATTATGCCGCTGCATTTATAGATGCACTCGGGTACGCGAAGTGCAAATTTACGCAGTGTACCGTCCACCCTGTTGGGCAGTTTTTTCTCAATGTATACTTCATCATGCATAATTTTCACTCTCCAATATTCTTTTAAATGCCTCGACACCGACGAGCAGAACTTCCTCATCAAAATCGAACCTGCTGCTGTGCAGCGGTGCGCCTCCCCTGCCGCCGTTTATGCCGAGGAACATGAACATACCTTCGACTTCCTGCTGATATTCGGCAAAATCCTCCGCCGCCATGACGGGCTCTACGAGCACGACATCGTCCATCGAGTCGAGCACCGTGTAGAATTTCTCGACCAGCGGACGGGGATTTGCAACGTATGGATAGTGGACTATCGTTTTCATTGATATGCCCGCACCGGTAGCCATCTCAAGGCCCTTCAAAAGCGCGATTATCTGGCGCATGAGCTTATCGTAGAGCTCATTGCTGAAAACGCGCAGAGTGCCGCTCATGGTGACCTCCTCGGCGATGACGTTGTGCGACGTGCCGCCGACTATCTTGCCGAGGGTCAGAAGCGCGTCCTGATGCGGGTCGACGTCGCGCGTTATGACAGACTGGATCATCGTTATGAGCTCGGCCGCGACGACGATCGCGTCAATGCCCATCTGCGGCGTGGACGCGTGCGCGCTTTTGCCGTGCACCTTGATCTCAAAATCGCTCGTCTGCGCCATGAGATTCGACCAGCGTATGCCGATCTTGCCGCTTGGCACGGTCGGCCACAGGTGCAGACCGTAAACACAGTCGACCCTGGGAGAGCTAAGTGCGCCCTCGTCGATCATTTTCCGAGCGCCGCCCCAGCCCTCTTCGCCGGGCTGGAAGAGCAAAACGACGTTGCATTTGAGCTTATCGCGGTTAAGCGATATCCACCTTGCAAGCAGCAGGAGGATGGTCATATGCCCGTCGTGGCCGCAGCCGTGCATGATGCCCTTGTGGCGCGAGCGGAAGCGAAAGCGGTTCTCCTCGGTGTTTTTCATGCCGTCCATATCCGCGCGAAAGGCTATCGTGCGGTCTGCGCCCTTGGCGTAGTAAACGGCTTTGAAGCCGACACCGGCAAGCACCTTAAGCTCGTCCGGCCTTGTCTGTTCAATAAGGGGTCTTATGTATTCATGCGTCTGCGGAAGCTCAAAGCCGATCTCGGGTATTCTGTGCAGATCCCTTCGGATCTTCACGCAGTCGTCCTTCATTGCGAGTATCTGGTCGCTTATCTGCATTTATATCATTTCTCCGTAGCAATCAGTATTTTATATTCCTCGTTTTTTACGCGCACATCGCGCTTTTCCCTCAGCAGCCTGTACGCGATATACGCGTCGCCCGCCGCCCCGGCGAAAACGACTGTGAATACCACATAGCACTGCCAGAAAAGCTTATCGGGCAGAATGAGCATGAAGATTATCATTAGAAGGCACTCGGCCGCAGCCGGTGCAAGGCTCATGATAATATAGCTTTTCTTATCCAGCCAGCATTTATATTCTATCCTTGCGCTCATCCTGCCGCGCATGACGCGCGCAGGCTTTGAGGTGAGCTTGCCCAGGACAAAGCACTTTAAGTATTCCTGCCCGACAAGGCCGACTGCGATGATGAGCATGATGAGGATAAATCTCCCCAGCAGCGCGAAAAAGCCCGGCGCATCGAACAGCAGGCTTATGTTTTTTATAAGACAGCCGAGCGCGATGATAACGGCCGCTGCGAGGAGCGTCGCGGCATATAGCTTTATTCGGAGCTTTTTATCGTTGTCTAAGTCGACAGTCTCCGTCTTGAAGCCGGAGGGCAGCTTGTTTTCGTATGTCATGGCGTCACCGCATTTCCGGCAGAGGTATGCTCTTATCGAGCAGCACCTTGCCAAAGCACATGAGAGTTATGCCCGAGCTTGCCATGATCGTAACGTCGGCGTCGCTCCTGTCACGGTTTGCCGAGAACAGGTAGACGTTTCCGCTGTAGTCCTGGCAATACTGCTTGCACTTCATGTCGCCGTCGACGAAAAACAGACCCACGTCGCCGTCATGTATGATGGCTCCGCGCTTGCACAGGGCAATATCGCCGTCGTGTATATACGGCTCCATGCTGTCGCCGTCGATGCGCACGGCAAAGTCGGCCGTGCTGCTTTTATCGACCGTATAGTCCTCATAATCGTCGCCGAGGGCGGGCGACGCGTAGCCCGCGGCCGCCGGGGTGAGATAAAGAGGTATGATCCTGCTCTCCTTCGGCTGCTGCGCCGAAGCTTCCTCACGGCGATTGAGCTCATGGTCGATGACCATGTCGACGAGCTCCTTCCCGCTGTCGGACAGTCGCCTGTATTTCCCGATAAACTGCCACTCGCGCAGATCGGGCATCTTCGGCAGCGCTGCATCCTCGCACAGTCGCTCGACCGGAACGTCGAGCTGCTTGCATATATGCATCATCATGTCGAAATCGACCTTCTGATTATCGCGCTTTACCATGCTGTAAAGCGTCTGTGCGGAAACGTTCAGCCTTCGGGCAAGCTCGCTTATGCTTATGCCCTGCTCCTGAAGTATCTCCTTGAGCATCGAGCCTCTCAAGCGGCACACCTCCTACATTAATTTTTATTATAGCATAACATCCGGTAAAGATTATGTCAAGGAATAAGGCATTTTATTAAATTTATGTGTATGCGGATTTGACAGAGGGCGCATTATTGCGTATCATTTTATATATTGATTGACATTTAGTTTTGGAGGCCACGCAATGAAACATAAGGATACCCGCCGGCGCGGCAAAGCGCACATTGAGCTTGAGCGCGAGCTTTTGCCGCTTATAATCGCTCTTGCGCTGTTTATCGCGGCCTCGGCGGTCGGCGCGGCATATGTAAACCTTCCGAAGTGGCTGACTATCGTTATGGGCGTCGTGCCGCCCCTCGCGGCGGCATTCACTCCGCTGCGCAGGGCAGGCGAAAAGCTCCGCGGCGGCAAGGTGCTGTCATACGACATGCTCATCATTCTCGCCTGCATCGGAACAGGCTGCATGCAGAACTTCACCGAGGCGTTTTTCGTCCTCGTCGCATTTGACGTCGGCAGCTGCCTTGAGCTCATCTTCTCCGAAAAGAACCGCAAACGCACGCCGTATCTGGCTTATCTCAGGCCCGAGTACGTCGCCGTGGAGCAGGACGGCAAAATGAACATGGTCGACCCGAGCCGCATCCGTCCGGGGACGGTCATGACCGTCGGCAAAGACGAGCTTATACCTCTTGACGGCATAGTCGTCGACGGCGCAAGCTCTATTGACGCTTCCGCCTACACGGGCGAGCACAAGAGCATCGACGTCGGTGTCGGCAACGAGGTCGCCTCCGGCTGCGTAAACCTCGGCTCAACGCTGAAAATACGCGTCACGGGGCTGTATAACAACTCAACGCTCATGCGCACGGCCGAGCTCGTCGAGAACGCGCCGAAGAGCGTTTCAAAGCGCGAAAAGCGCTTTGCGCGGATATCGAAATTATTCACGCCTATCGTCATTTTCCTCGCCATAGCGCTGGCGGTCGTTCCATCTATCATAACGGGCGACTGGCTCGACTGGACGCACAGAGCGCTCATATTCCTCGCCTCCGCCTCGCTTGTCGCGCCTCTCACGGCGTCCTCGATGGCGTATTTTGCAGGCTTGAGCAGCGCCGTTGGACACGGCATAATCATCCGCGGCAAGAGTGAGCTTGAGCGGCTCGCCTCCTCGGCAACAGTCGTTATGGACAAGACCGGCACGGTCACGGAGGGCAGCTTTTCCGTTACGGGCGTCGAGCCCAAGGGCATAAGCAGCGCAGACCTTGTATCGCTCGCCGCGGCAGCCGAGAGCTATTCAAATCACCCGATCGCCCTGTCACTGCGCAGAGCCGGCACGACGCATATTGACCCCGCGCACGTCACGAATGTGCGTGAGCTTGCCGGACGCGGCGTCGAGGCCGACGTATACGGCCGCAGGGTGCTCGTCGGAAACACGGCGCTCATGAACACAAACGGCATAAAATGCGACCGCACCGACAGACACCTGTCCGTCGTGCACGTCGCGGCCGGCGGGATATACTACGGCTATATAATCATCGACGACAGGGTCAAGGACGGCGCGAAGGACGCCGTGCGCGAGCTGTACGATGCCGGGATAGAAAAGGCAGTGCTCTTAACGGGCGACACCGACCGCGTCGGAAAGGCCGTGGGTCGCGCCCTCGGCGTGTCGGACGTCATGACGGAGCTTATGCCGGAGGACAAGGTCGTCGCCGTAAGCGAGCTTCTGCGCGAAAAGCACACCGGCAAGCTCGCGTTCGTGGGCGACGCACTCAGCGACGCGGCGGTGCTCAGGCGCGCGGACATCGGCGTTGCAATGGGCGCACTGAGCGCCAAGGCCGCGGCTTCAAAGTCCGGCATACTCATCATGAGCGACGATATCCGCAAGCTGCCGCTGGCTCTGCGCATATGCAAAATAACGAGCAAAACCGTTCGGCTCGATTTCCTGCTCGCAATGCTTGTAAAGCTCGCAGTTTTGCTGCTTGCCGCGTTCGGCAGCATCGGCATGATCGCCGCCGTGTGCGCAGACACGCTCGTTTTCGCGTCGGCGCTCTTCGCCGCATTCAGGATATATAAGGTGGCTATATGAATACATACGATTTTGACAAGACGATATTTTACCCCGACTCCTCGATGACCTTCGTGCTGTGGTACATGCGCCGCCACCCGCTGACGTTTTTGCTGTGGGCGCCGAGAATGGCCGTTATAGTGCCGCTGTACCTGCTGAAGATCATTCCGAAGGAGACGCTCAAGGAGCATATATTCAGCTTTGTGCGCCGCATCGACGATGTTGACGCGGTTCTGAAGGTCTACTGGGATGAGCACGAAAGTTGGATAGCCCCATGGTACCGTGCGCAGCACAGCAAGGACGATATCGTCATTTCCGCGTCGCCGGAGTTTGTCGTAAAGCCCATGACGGACAGACTCGGCATTGAGCTTATCGCCTCGCTCATGGATAAGCACACCGCGAAAATGCACGGCAAAAACTGCTTTGGCGAGGAAAAGGTGCGCAGATTCTACGAAGCCCACCCGGGAGCCGTGACCGAGGCGTTCTACTCCGATTCCCTGTCCGATGCGCCGATGGCGCGCATCGCGCAGAAGGCGTATCTTATCGTTGACAAGGGGCAGACTCCCGTTCCCTGGCCTGAGGAAAAATAAAGCGCCCGCCTTGACACGGGTCGAGGCAGACGTTATAATAAGCATATAAAGAGTGCTGCGACAAGCGGTTAGCTCTTGAAGTTAGGTACCAGTTAGTGAATAGTCACTTATGCAGAACCGTCACTTGGCAGAGTGGCGGTTTTTGCTTTTTATGACAAACCGGATCCCCTGTGCGGTTTTCAGCACAGGGGGCGTTTTTTTATTTTCCGTCTTCTCCGTTTTCTATGAAAATCTGCTCTGCTTCTTCCTACGCACCTTGAAGCGCCCGCAATGCGTCATCGTTTCGCCCTTCTTTCAGAGCATTGACGGCATCCGTCATGCGGTTAAACATCATGAAATACAGCTTTTTATACATTGTTACTCCTCCGTTTACTGAGTCATTTATGAGTCATAATTGATTTATAAATGAGTCGAATTTACACATAATAATAGAATGCGGATATAATTTTGTCAACAACATAAACGGAGGATTTCCCAATGCCGCTTGACGAAAAAGCTCGTTATACAATGAGAATAGACCGTGACCTGCTCGAAAAGTTCGGCTATATTGCCGAGTATGAGGGCAGAACTAAAAATCGCGAGCTTGAGCAGATGATAAAGCGCCGCGTTGCGGCATTCGAAAAAGAGTTCGGCGAAATCGAGCTCTGATATATAAAAATCCGCCCCCCGTGTTTTTCACGCAGCCCGTTTTTTATGGTTTCATCGGTACTTACCGGTCGGGCTGACGCAATATGCGTATCCGTAGATGACTTAATGCGCCTCTAAAAAACCGACACTCTGTGTTTCGCACACAGAGTGTCGGTTTTTTCATGTTTTAAAATCCTAACTTGACCATGTTCTTGTCGTTTGCAAAGCTGCTCATCTCGCACACGAAGAGGATCTCGGAGACGTTTTTCTCCGCGATCAGCTGCTGTGCCGAGCCCATGTAATAGCGCAGATCGAGCATGATGATATTCTCATAATCTGCCGTGAGGAATGGCACGAGGCTGTTTGCAAACGAGTCTTTTATTACAAGCAGAGTCTTGCCGTTATCGCAGCCGCCCGTTATCGTCGTCTCGCCGTAGTTGCCGCCGAAAAAGACCTTGTATTTATCCTTTTCGCCGGAGGCGGACATATCGTAAAGCGGTATATCCTTGCCGTCGGCCGTAACGCTTATGCTATCGGCAACACGCGAGATATAAACATCGTCGGGCTTTGCCGCGGAGTCGAGGGTCTTGGAGTAGGTCGTGCCGAGGAAGTCGTCGGCAAAAAGCTCGGGGGAAGCGCCGTACTTTCCGTCAGGCAGGAGCGTTTTATATGCCGTGTGTGCGCCGTACCACGTCCAGTGGTGGTCGGTGCGGTAATATACCTGCTGCGAGGTTTTGGCCTCGGCAAGCGCCGAGTACAGGTCGGGGAAGCTCACATCGGGCAGCGCGGACTTCACCGTCTCATAAAGCTTCTGCGCATCGTACATCTGCGCATGCTCAGGGAGCTTATCGCTCATGACCGTACCC
Organism: Clostridiales bacterium; assembly: GCA_004558025.1. GTDB lineage: Bacteria > Bacillota > Clostridia > Oscillospirales > Oscillospiraceae > F23-B02. The sequence continues at coordinate 42,301 of SFEG01000007.1, read as the reverse complement.
GTCGCAGGAACGAGGAGCATCGTCGCGGGAATGTCCTTATTTGCACCCAGAAAATCCGAAACGAGCATAAGATTGCGGCGAAGATTCGTCTCGTCGATGCTGTCGGGCGTTATCTTTTCCATGTAGTAGCCGTCCTCGCCGAGGTACGCGCCGCCGATATCCTTAAAGCCGAGGAGCTTTTTTACGTCCGTTCCGAGCTTCGTCCACGTATCGCGCGCCGGAAACTGATCGGAGATATAGTCGGTTATCTTATCCTGAAAGCTGCCGTCGAGTATGCTGCTCATCGTGAGCTTCGGCGCAGTTTGCAGCATGCGGTTCTCGTTATCGGAAAAGGTCTTGTCCTCGCCGGCAAAAACCAGCGCCGAGGGCAGGATAATTACGGCCAGGAACAGCGCGATAAGCGCGATATGGAATTTTTTCATCACGCTCACCTCTTAAAATCTGAAATACAGGAAGGGATTGTAGCTGTCGCCGATGAGGAAGACAAAGCTCAGCGCCAGAAGCGCCAGAGTGAGAACACTCTTTACGGCGAAGGCTGCCTTTTCGTTCATTTTGCCCGCTGCGGTGACGAACAGGCGCTTTGGAAGCTCGGTCGATGCAATACAGCAGATAATTATGAGCACCGCCTTGGTCAGAAGCGTGTACACATCCATGCCGCCGATCGCGCCGTTTGCGCCGAACATCGAGCCGAGGTACGGCAAAAGCACACTCACATCGTCGCTTGCGAATATGACCCAGCCGATGACGATCAGCAGCAGCGCATACACATGGCGGAAAAATTTCGGCAGCTTATCAAGTGCCTTTAGCAGGAACAGCTTTTCGATAAACAGGATCGCGAAATAGTACAGACCCCACATGACGAAGTTCCAGCCCGCGCCGTGCCAGAAGCCGGTGAGCGACCAGACTATCAGGAGGTTGAGCGCCTGACGGGCAAGGCCGCGGCGGTTGCCGCCGAGGGGGATGTAGAGATATTCCTTGAACCAGGTGCTCAGGGTGATATGCCAGCGGCGCCAGAAGTCGGTTATCGAGACCGATTCATACGGATAGCGGAAGTTTTCGGGGAATTTGAAGCCGAACATTCGGCCGAGGCCGATGGCCATATCCGAATAGCCGGAGAAGTCGAAGTAAATCTGGAAGGTAAACGCCACCGCGCCCGTCCACGCCATGAGAGCGGAAACGTCGCCGCCGAGGGCATATATATCCGTCCACACCGCGCCCATCTGATTTGCAAGCAGTACCTTTTTGCCGAGGCCGACAACAAAACGCATGATGCCCTCGGAAAAGTCGGCTGTCGTTACGCTGCGCTCGGTTAGCTGATCCTGAACATCGGCGTAGCGGACGATAGGTCCCGCGATGAGCTGCGGGAACATGGTTATGTACATGCCGAAATCGATGAGGTTTCGCTGAACGCGGACATTGTCGCGGTAAACGTCGATGGTGTAGCTCATCGCCTGGAAGGTATAGAACGAGATGCCGATGGGCAGGGCAATATTCAGGAGGTCAAAGCCGGTGTTGAATATCGAGTTTATGTTCGTGATGATAAAGTCCGTGTATTTAAACACGCTCAGCAGTCCGAGGTCAATGGCGACCGAGAGAACGAGCATGAGCTTCAGGCGCTTCTTATTCTCGCGGTGCTTATCCATCGAAAGGCCGAAGACATAGTTTATCAGGATGGAGAATATCATCAGGAAAACATACTTCGGCTCGCCCCATGCATAGAACACGAGACTGACTATCAGCAGGAACAGATTCTTCCCCTTCTTCGGGCAGATATAGTAGCCCAACAGAACAAGGGGCAAATAAACGCATAGAAATATCGTGCTGCTGAATACCATCTGTTATGTCTCCGTTACTTTGTAAATTCTTTAAACGCCGTCTCTGCGTTCTGCGGCGCGTCGCTCATTATGAGCAGCACGCAGTCGCCAATCGTCTTGACCACGGCGCTTGACGCACGGTCGACCTGCTCGGGCTCGTAGGTCTTATACATCCGGACGCGCGTCTGAACATGCTCGTTGAGGCTGTCCTCCATTGCATCCGCGTCGGACTTATCCTTCATCTGCACGACGGCGATCTCATATGCCATGCCGTCAGCCGCATACGCGAGGAAAAAACCGTGAATTTTATTATACTCCATATCGGACAGATATGAAAAGGCTTTTTCGGCATTTTCATCCCAACTGCCTGAAATTTTCATCTCCGGCAGGCTCTTATCGGCATCTGTCATGCTTTTTTGCAGCTCATGCATGTCAATAACGCTTTGGGTCTTATTGCCGCAGGCGCAAAGGGAAAATGCCATTGCGAACGCACAGATCGTGCAGATAATCCTTTTCATCAGTTTATCACCGTCTTTTCGCTCGCGCCGCCGATGACAGCGGTATCGTAATCGGTTCCGTCGCCGCGTCCGGCATCGCCGAAGGCCTTGTTAACCGCATCGTCTATCTTCTGCTGTGTCTCGGCGTCTATATCGACATTGCTGTCGGGATCTTCGGTTTCCTTTTCGTAGTTGAGGTACACGCAGAAAACATTATCGTCTCCGGCCTGGAGCCAGCTCCATGTAATCCCGACGCCCTTATCGCTGCCGGATGTAACAGCATTTTCGACCTGATTCATGATGGTCTCAAGTATCGAATATGTACTGTCGCTTATATCCTTGCCGAGATCGAAGCTTGCAACGCCGCTCTTTTCGTCGATCGCCGCGCGAAGCTGACCGGGAATGCTGTAGATATCCTTGCAATCGACTCTGTTCATGTAGGCGTAGTTATACTTATAGCCCTCGGCCGCCGGGAAGAAATCGGTGTTCCAGTCCTGCATATTCATCATCGCGTCATCGTTGAGGTTAAAGTGCGAGAAATTGCCGTCCGGTGCGTCGGAATATATATCGGTGTGGTACCACTGCCCGTCGAGCTTGACAAGATCCCAGGAGTGCGACAGATACGAATCGTGCACGACCATGCACTCGATGTCCATCATCTGCATGAAGAGCCTGAACGTCGTTGCGTAGCCGACGCAGACGGCCTTGTGATATTTAAGCACACCGTGGGGGTTATCGACCTCGCTCCCCGCGTCGGGGATAACGGCCAGCGAGCCGTCGTCAAAGCCGATGTTCGCGCACATCCACTTGTAAACGGCGAGCTCTTTTTCGTAGTCGCTCATACCGTCTGTGATGATCTCATCGAGCACGCTCTTTGCCATGTCGAGCGTTTCCTTATCCGCGTCGGACAGCTTGGAGCTATCGCCCGACTTATACGCGTCGGATATCTGCGTCGTCGCCTTTATGATATAGTCACCGCCGATGTGGACGTCATTTTCCTGCGCGACATCCTCGGTATCGTCCATGGCCGCCGCGTCCTCGAGCGCCTTGACCTTCAGCATCGTGAACACATTCAATGCCAGCAGCAAAACCAGCATCACCGGCGTTACTACATACATTATTCTTATAAGCTTTCTCTTTGTCATGAAAACAGCTCCTTTAGGATATTAATACGTTTGGGAACAGAAAAAGTTCCGCCTCGAAACTGTGTGGTTTGAGTTAACACAGTTAATATACCCTGCCGCCACGTCCGTGTCAATACCGAAACTGTGAATTTTCCACTATTGCGCTTGGCGGCAAAAACCATTATACTGAAATAGTAAAAACATTCACGCGGAGGTTTTTGATGACCGATCTCAAATTTTATTTCGACGGCACTAACGGAACGCCGTTTTCCGGCGAGGTGTCGATCGACGTTATGATATCCAAGCAGGAAAAGCCGAAGGATATCGGACAACTCAAATTCAAATACTCCGACGCGTATTTCCTGCGCTCGGCCTGCTCGTATAATCACGAGCTTGCCATAATGTCGCTGGGACTGACGATGAGCGCATTTACCTATAAAAAGGACGGAGATAAGCACACGAGAGCCGCGCTGCACGCCATCGGCTGCGACGACCGCACGATAGAAAGCTTCCGATTCGGCGATCAGCAAAGCTGCGAGGACACCTGCGGCTACATTATCGCGGCAAAGAAGCTTCCGGATGACACGTTTCTCATCCCCGTCGTCATCCGCAGTCACGCATACGGCGGCGAGTGGGTCAGCAACGCGCACGCGGTGGAGGATGCTTATCCCGACCACGCCGCGGGCTTCAAAAAAGCCGCCGACATTGCCTATGACGCGGTCACGGACTATCTCTCACGCCGCGGATTTGACCTCGGCAGAGTGAAGCTCTGGGTCTGCGGATACAGCCGCGGCGGCGCCGTGACGAATCTTCTCGGCGCGCGCCTGACCTTTGAAAGCGGCATCGGCAAGGACAATATTTTTGCCTACAGCTTCGCAACGCCCGTGACGGTGTTCGACCATGCCGATCTCTTTACCGACAACATATTCAACATCATATCCGAAATGGACGTCGTTCCGCGCATGCCGCTGAGGTACTGGACGCTGACGCGCTACGGAACGGACATGATCGTGCCCTGCAAGGCGCGGCGCGGCCTTGGCGAATACACAAGGCTTCTCGGCCAGATGCAGGAGCAGTTTGCAAAGATAATGCAGGAGCTCGGCGTCGAGGCCGACTATGTCCCGCTCGACGATCAGGAGCGCGCGCTCGACCTGCTTTTCGATTACATCGACGATCTGCTCGACACGCCGGAGAAATACCGCGACGACGGATATCAGCAGCTTGCGATGGATTACATGAGGAGCAAAATGCACGGCAACGTGTTCGAGCTGCGCAGGTTCATAAACTTCCTGCTCGACGGAAACGAGGAAATGGCAAACGAGCTGTGCTCGCTTATCGACAACTGGCACGAGCTCGGCAGCCTCGAGAAAATGCAGCGCCTCGGCATAATGATATCAAAGCGCAAATCCGGCGACAAATCGCCTGCGACGGAGATCATATTCATGGTCCTCGGAATACTCTTCCGCTATGCTGCCAAGTTCACCGCCACAAAGGTCACAGGCGGCGGGCAGGATTATTTTTACGAGCAGCTCGTTATACTCATCATTGACGCGTATCAGCACGGCGGCGATTCGTTCATTCTCCAGCAGCACTGGCCGGAGGCCTACCTCGCCTGGCTCAAGGCCGCCCCTGCCGAGGATCTTTTCCGCGCCGGAAGCTACCCCCGCGAATCAGTTAAATAAAAAGGAGATTTATCATGGACAAGACCATTGTTGTTATGGCAGCCGGACTCGGCTCGCGCTACGGCGGCGTCAAACAGATAGAGCGCCTCGGCCCCGACGGCGAGATACTCATGGAGTACGCCATATACGACGCCGTAAACGCCGGCTTCAATAAGATCGTTCTCATAATAAAGCCCGAGATATACGACGATGTAAAGGAGCTTTTCGGCGACCGCATCGAGAAAAGCACCGGCATAAAGATCGATTACGCCATGCAGACGCAGGATCGCTTCACCGAAAGCCGCCCGGAGTTTTCTTCCCGCACAAAACCCTTCGGCACGGTGCACGCCGTCATATGCGCAAAGGACTTGATAAAAACGCCCTTTGCCGTCATGAATGCAGACGATTATTACGGCGCGGAGGCATTCAGGGTCATGTCGAAAAAGCTCGAGGAGCTTCACGGCGCGCAGGACGCAGCCATGGTGGCCTACCGGCTCAAGAACACCGTCAGCCCCTTCGGCACGGTCACGCGCGGCGTTTGCATGGTGGAAAACGGTCTGCTCACCGGAGTTAAGGAGACGTACAAGATAAAAGTCATGCCCGACGGCACGATACGCGACACCTCAGAGTCCGAAAACGGCCCGATACTTCCTCCGGACACCTTTGTTTCCATGAACCTCTGGGGCTATCATCAGGATATACTCCCGGTCATGGAGCGCTATTTTGCCGATTTTCTCGCCGCCCTGCCGGCAGACGAGCTCAAGGCCGAGTGCCTTCTGCCGACGATGATGGGCGAGCTCACCGACAGCAGAAAAATAAAGATCGCCGTTCTGAGCACCAACGACCTATGGTTCGGCCTGACGTACAAGGAGGACAAGCCCGGCGCAGTTGCCGCCCTCACCGCCCTGCACGAAAACGGCACATATCCCCCCACCCTCTGGCGCGGATGATGCAATACATCTTTAAGCAAAATCAGCCCCCGACCTCAATAGCCGGGGGCTGATTTTTTGGGATCTTATTTTACTTTCGCCTGTTTATATATCCTCTGCAGCTCCGGCACGGTGATATCCACGTTAAAGCGCATTCTTAACTGCCGCCGTGCTATGCCCCAGCCCCATTTGTATTCATCCACGTAGCGGAGCAGGGTCGTTATCAGATTTGTGTTAAGTTGATTTAAGCTTATTTGATCCACGAAGCTCCCTCCCTGTTTCTATACAGCAGTTCCTTATATTTACCACACTATTTTATCATCCTTTATTTTCCGATGCAATTATGACTTTTTATAATAATTTTGACCAGAATTATATAAAATATACAAAAGCAGGGCGCGGTATTCTGATTTCAGAATTTTCCCGCACAGGAAAGGCATGTGGTGATAAAATTGACGGCGCAAACAAAAACCAAAGCGGCAGCTTTTCTTTACGCTCCGACCCTTTCGGGTTCGAATCCCCGCAAATAAAAATAACTCCCACGCCAACGGCGTGAGAGTTATTCTGGTGCTCCAGCGGGGATTCGAACCCCGGACACCCTGCTTAAAAGGCAGGTGCTCTGCCTACTGAGCTACTGGGGCAGGTGTGGCTGGGATGGCGGGACTCGAACCCACTATATCAGAGTCAAAGTCTGAGGTGTTACCATTACACTACATCCCACCATCTAAATCTATTCTATTGTACACAGAGACCGGGCTTTTGTCCGGCCTCTGTGACTTGTGGGGTGGGTAAAGGGATTCGAACCCTCGACACCCGGAACCACAATCCGGTGCTCTAACCAGCTGAGCTATACCCACCATATTTTTATTTTGGCACGCCAAGAGGGATTCGAACCCCCGACCTACTGCTTAGAAGGCAGTTGCTCTATCCTGCTGAGCTATTGGCGCATATTTCCGCTTTGTTGGAGCGGGCGATGGGAATCGAACCCACGTATCCAGCTTGGAAGGCTGGTGTTCTACCATTGAACTACGCCCGCATGGCCGCTCCCATTGAATGTTCAGCTTAAAGATAATAACAACATTTTTGCTAATTGTCAATATTTTTGCCGCAAAAACTTTTGAAAGTCAAAAAAATATTTATAGTTGCCATTTCTCTTTCTTTTTTGTATAATGCATCTGTTATAGATATAGGTATATTTCACCGGAGGTTTGCAATGATTGAATTAACTATGCAGGTCAGCGAATTTGACTATACCGAAACGCTCGACACTTTCCTGCCCGATTTGATAAAGATCCTGTCCGAAAGCGAAGGCGTCAACCCCCTCATCCGCAAGTGCGTCGGCGCATCTCCCGAGTTTTCAAAGAAGATCGTCAAGGGCATCCTTGCCGCGATGAGCCCCAAGCAGAAGGAGGCGCTCACGGTCAAGTTTCTGAACGTCTACGCGTCCAAGCTCGTTGCACAGGTAAATGAGGTCGCCGCCAAGAACGGCATCGTCATCACCCTCGACAACGCAAGGGCAACGATAAAGTAAACAGCGTAAAAGCGCAGATGTCATCTGCGCCTTTTTATTATCATTCTTTTGATTGGCAAAGGCGCTTCATCATCTGTAAAACACGATATTAAAGTAGTGACAAAACGGATAGCCAGGAAGAATAAAGGTTTTTTCGGTGGTTTTTTCGACTTTAACGGTGACGGCAAAACCGATCTCGGTGAGCAGTATATTGCGTATAGGATATTCGAGGAATGTACCAAAGATAACAATGCCTGCGATCGCCTTTCATCTGACGAGTTCGATTTTGACCCAAACCTCACGGAAGACTGCTGCAACGAAGATTTGAACGAGGATATTGTCGAGCAGCTTAAGTATAAATGTGATGACTTGATCGCAGCTGTTGAGCAGTTTCAGGATAGACATGATGGGATTCAAGAAGCTGTCAATGTACTTGCGAATGATGTTCATCTCATTAAGAGTAAATAAGATTCTGATGCCTGGTTCAAAAGATCCGAGGAACTTAGCGCACTTATAGCTGAGCTTGAAGAAGAGGCGAGCAAACTTGAAAAGCAGCAGGAAGATCTGGACGAATTTAGAGAACAGTTGTTGCTGTAATATAGTTACTGATAGCCGCAAATGCAAAAAAGAGAGTCCAGATTAAATCTGTACTCTCTTTTTTCACTTATATTAATATATAGTTCCGACCAGAAACTACATAGATAGCCTCAGCATCGTAACGCGGCGCAAAATCCGCACCGCAGCTTTGGGGAGCGAACCCTTAAGGTTTCCACCGATATCCCGATACCGGGCAAACGCAATCACCGTATCGGTAGTTGCGTACGTGCGCCTCTAAAACTACATGAGCTTGCGGAACAGCTCGGTGAGCTCCTCGGGGCTCGTGTCGCGGGGATTGCCGGGGCGGCAGGCGTCGGCATAGGCGCTTTCGGCCAGGAAGGGCAGATCCTCTTCCTTGAGCGCTTCGAGCTTTTCGGGGATACCGACATCCTTCGAGAGCTGCTTTACCGCGTCGATCGCCGCGCGGCGGTATTCGGCCTGCGACATATCGTCAACGCCCTTGACACCCATGGCACGCGCGATCTCGCGGTACTTTTCGCCCGTGAAATCAGCGTTATACTCCATAACGATCGGCAGCATCATGGCACAGGCGACACCGTGCGGAGTGTCGTAGACCGCGCCGAGCGTGTGCGCCATGGAGTGGGCGATGCCGAGGCCGACGTTTGAAAAGCCCATACCGGCAATGTACTGGCCGAGAGCCATGCCCTCGCGCCCCTCCTTCTCGCCGGCGACCGACGAGCGCAGGTACTTTGAGATGAGCTTTATCGCCTCGAGATGGAACATGTCCGTCATCTCCCACGCGGCCTTGGTCGTGTATCCCTCGATGGCGTGGGTCAGCGCGTCCATGCCGGTCGATGCCGTCAGTCCCTTGGGCATCGAGCTCATCATCTCCGGGTCTACGACGGCGATAATGGGCATGTCGTGCGGGTCGACGCAGACGAATTTGCGCTTGCGCTCGACATCGGTGATGACGTAGTTTATCGTGACCTCGGCTGCCGTACCGGCGGTCGTCGGGATGGCGATGATGGGAACGCAGGGCTTTTTCGTGTCCGCAACGCCCTCGAGCGAGCGCACGTCGGCAAACTCGGGGTTATTTATGATGATGCCGATGGCCTTGGACGTGTCCATAGGCGAGCCGCCGCCGATTGCGATGAGATAGTCGGCTCCCGCCGCCTTGAAGGCTGCAACACCCTCAACAACGTTTTCGATGGTCGGGTTGGGCTTAATCTCGGAATAAATCGCGTACTCAAGCCCCGCCTCGTCCAGAATGTCGGTCACATGGGCGATAACGCCGTGCTTTATAAGCGTCGGACCGCAGCAGATCAGCGCCTTTTTGAAGCCGCGCGACTTTACCTCGCCCGGTATCTCGCGGACTGCGCCCGCGCCGTGATATGAAGTCTGATTGAGCATTATCCTGTTAGCCATAATAATATTCTCCTTTCAGATATAAGCAAGTTTAGTATGCTCATCCTTGAGCGTTAATATTTTAACGCTTGTTATTATGGCTTGTCAATGCCTCTTTGTTAAATTATTATTAAACGTATTTATTCCAGTTTTCGCTCATGAACGCCTTGAAATCCGCGCCGTGGCCGGGATAGCGGATGTGCGCAAGCTCGTGCAGGACGACCTTGGATATAAACTCTCTCGGCTCGGCGGCAAGGTACACGCTCAGCCATATCCTCCGCTCGGGAACGTTGCAGCTGCCCCAACGCGTTTTCATCTTTTTTGTGTGCCACTCGCGGCAGCGCAGACCGGTCCGCTCCTCCCAAAGCTCAAGATATTCCTCCGCTATCGGAGTCAGAATCGCACGGTAAAATTCGATCAGCACCGCCTCGCGCTGCTCGGGCGTGCTGCCGGGGCGCACGGTGAGCACGAGTTCGCCACCGCGCAGCTCGGCCTTGGGCATTTTTCCTTCTAAGACGTGCAGTGTGTACGGCTCACCGAGAACACGCAGCATTTCACCGCTTACATATTCATGCGGCCTCAGCTTTGACTTTTCAAGCATCTCGGCGCGGTGCTTTTCGATCCAGCCGCGCTTTTTTTGCAAAAACGCGTTTATATATTCGTCGGGCATGCCGATCGGCGCGGTGACGAGCACCTCGCCCTCGCGCGTTATGCGTATGCTGAGGTTCTTTACTCTTTTTCTGGTTACTTTCTTAGTCATTTACTATATTCGTTTGCGTCAGCCCGGTATCGGAAAACGGAATAAAACATAGCATTTCGCACCCCGTGAGAGCGATGGGAGTTTCGCGCCGTACTCATGGTAAGCGGCAGTCTTACGGTTTTGTCGGCACTTTCGACACCGGGCTGCCGCACGATCCGCGCCGCAGCTTCGGGGAGCGAAACGCTAAGGTTTCCACCAGCGTCTCAATACCGGGCTACCTCAATCACCGTATTCGTAACAGCCTTAATTCGCCTCTAAAAAGAAGTCTTTTTCGATTATGGCCTGGAGGGCCTGCTGAATGGCGGTCTCGAAGCCGAGCTCCTTGAGCTTGCAAACGCCCTCGATGGTCGTGCCGCCGGGCGAGCAGACGCGGTTCATAAGAGCGATGGGATGCTCGTCGCTGTCCATGGCGAGGGCACTGCTGCCCATGACTGTGGCGGTGGCCAGCTCCTCGGCCATTGGGCGGGCAAAGCCCGCGCGCACCCCGGCCTCGGCCAGGGCATCAATGTAGAGCAGCACGAACGCGCCCGACGCGCCGCCCAGCGCACCGAAGGCCGGGAACATTTTCTCCTCGATGTGATATATCTTGCCGACGGAGGAGAATATGCCGTCGGCAATGCGGATATCGTCCTTCGTCGCGCCCTTGCCGCCGCAGATGGCGGTAACGGAGGCCTTGACCTTCGCGTTTATATTCGGCATAACCCGCACAATGGGCACGCCCTTTGCAAGGCGCTCTTCATACCATTCGGTTCCCTTTCCGGCGGCAATGGTAATGACCGTCTTGTCCTTGGTGATGCTCTTTGCTATCTCCGGCAGCACCTCGGGCAGCACCTGGGGCTTTACCGCGAGAACGATGACATCTGCCTTTTCCGCGACCTCGGCAGCCGTCGCGCAGGGTATAAGCCCGTGCTTTTCCTTGAGGGAAAGGGTCTTGCCCTGGCTGCGGTTATAGCCGTAAAGATAGTCGTTTTTGAACTTGCCGCAGGAGGCCATTCCCGCGATGATGGCTCCGGCCATGTTGCCGAGCCCGATAAAGCCGTATTTCATGGTTCCACGCTCCTTGAATGTTTATTTGTCTGTATTCTACCATCTCCGCGGCCTTTTAGCTATACAATATTATTGTTAAATTTCTATTGCAAAAGATTATGTAACCTGATATAATGGTTGACACCGAATTGTAACCAAGTTTCCCCGGAGGTTTGACCATATGAAAAAATATCGCAGAGCGCTGGCGCTTGTGCTCGTTATAAGCAGCCTTTTTGCCATCACGTCCGTCGGCGCGCTGGCAGACACGATCCCCGGCGAGAGGCTCGCTGTTTTCGACAACGTCGGACAAATGAACAGCAGCACCTTCACCGACGTAAGCTCGCTTAACTGGTACTACACCGGCGTCAGGACCACATACAACAAGGGCATCATGGTCGGATGCGGAAACAAGACCTTCTGCCCCAACAACAACGTCAGCTGGGCCGAGGCGATAACCATCGCCGCGCGTATCCACGCCGCGTATAACGATAACCTCATAGCCGATCCAAAGCCCAACGAGACCTGGTACGCAACGTATTATAGATACTGCCAGGCGCGCAAGCTTCTGCCGTCGACAACTCCGGCCTTTAACGATCTCGGCAAGAGCATAAATCGCTACGACCTTGCGTATATGTTCTCGAAAACCATAAGCGAGCAGGATATGCCGAAGATCAGCGACTACGCCATCGGCGACCTGAGCAGCATCCCCGCCTACTATAAGGCCTCGGTGCAGCTTCTGTACTCTGCCGGCATAATGAACGGCGTGGACGCTGCAAAGCGCTTCTGCGGCACGAGCACGGCAAGCCGCGCTCAGATAGCCACCGTTGTGGCGCGCATCGTCGAGCCCGCCCTGCGTCAGGGCCATGACTCCATGGTCAACGCCGACATGGCCGATTATGAGGCAAACCTCGAAAACGACAGCGTTGCCGTGCAGATCGGCAAAACAAGCTACTGCCTTTATAAAAGCTACCTGACCGTGGACACCGTGACCTACAGCCTGTATTCGGTAACATCCAATGACGCGAGCACAGAGCTGTACACCGCCGGCGGCGGCCAGTATCTCAACAACATAAGTGTCTATGACGGCAAGGTCTACTTCTGCCGCAGCACGACAGGAAGCGAAAAGGGCTCGCTTTTGTGCTACGATCCCGCGACCGGCATGACAGTCACGGTGTACGACGGCTATATCATCGAATCTTACTGCTTCTATGACGGCAAGCTTTACGCTTTGGCGTTCACAAAATACGCCGACAAGCCCGAGGGCTACACCTACGTCTTCGGCCAGATAGCAAACGGCGCGTTCAACGCGATAAGCTCCGAGCTCAAATACTCGCAGGTGCCCAACTTCGTGCCCTACGGCTGGAACGGCAAGATATATTTCAAGATGTCCGAGCCCGTCATCGTAAAGGATCCGCAGGGCAACGACACCTCGGTCGATATCGACAAGCTCTATGCGTATGATATCGCAAAGGGCGGCATCGAAAAGGTCTGCGACTATAAAATAAACACCAGCTTCTTCGATGGCCACGTCATGTACTTCCTGGCGTATGACACCGACGGAAACTATGACCTGAACCTGTACGCCGTCTCGCTTCAGGCGCCCGGCACCGTCACGACCGTGGGCGAGTTCCCGAAGACCACAAATGTCCGCAACCGCTCGATATATAAATATGGCGATAAGTTCTACTGCCTGTCTTCGTTCAACCGCCATGTCTACAGCATGGACAACACCGGCAGCACGCGCCATGCGCTCATATGCGGCGGCGTTTATGACAGCATGAATTTCACTGCCGACAAGCTCGTGCTCATCCCGAACACCCTCACAACCAGCAACGCAAACGAACTGAAGGTTTACAGTGCAAAGAGCCTTGCCGCACGCTCGCTGTACGGCGACTGGCTCGGTCAGAGCGTTTATTACACCGGCGCACGCTTCGTGCCCGAAAACGGCAAGGGATACTACTCGACGACCGAGAGCGTCAGCACAGTGACCAATATTCCCATCACCGTCACCAAGGCCTTCTCGCGCGGCAGCGACTTCATCGTGCAGACCAAATACACAAACCTGCTCGACACCGGCATCAAGCTTCGCTCGTACATTGTCAAGGTCTATCTCGACGGCAAACTCGTAGCGAGCGATCTCAACCGCATGGTCGGCATCGAGATGAAGACCAATGACATCGAGACCTTCACCTTCGTTATCGCGGGCGCCGATGTTCTGCAAAGCTTCGACGTAGCAGACGGCCGCATAAGCGTTGAGGTCATCCCGACCTATGATATCATCCCGAATGAAACAGAGCCCACCCCCTCGCCCACGCTTCCCGATGTCCCCGACATTCCGGAACTTACAACCTGATAATCAGCAAAAACCCGTGCAGTCAAATGACTGCACGGGTTTTTCAGCTTTTGAATTACTTCTTTAGGCGTTCTTCAGGCCATTGAAGAATTCCTTGATAGCCTCAATGGCGATTTTTGCGGCTTCGTCAGCCTCAGCCTTCTCAAGAATGTGAAGTATCATATCCCACAGCATGCTTTTCTTCCTCCTTTGCAGTTTTGAGTCTCCCAACTCCGATAATCACTATAAAGGAAAAAGATTAAAATAACATTAGAAATTTGGTTTATTTATTTGCAATAACTTTAGAAACTATAAAATATCATTTTGTTTTCAAGCTCGCCCTGCGCTCATAGCGGGCATCATTGTCTGTGATGTGCCCAGATAATCCGCGACCTCAGTCTGCGTAAGGTCATTATCCTCCCGAAGCGCCCTCAGTCTGTCGATGTAGTCCATTGCAATACCTCTTCTGTTTGCCGGGGAGAAAGTGAGCTTATCTGCTCTCGGCGGTTTTGGAAGCTTTAAAATAGTGTGCGGCCATGAGCACGATGAAGACGCTGCTGCAATATCCGAATATGGGGTACACGACGCCGATGAGGTCGCCGAAGCCGAAGAGACTGCCGAGGAACATGCACAGGGCGCACAGCGCGGTGAACGGCTTTTTGCGCCGCGATATGCGCTCGGACTTGGCGGCGAGCATGCTCACGAACGCAACAAGGCTCGACAGCGCCGTTCCGAACATCGCAAGCAGGAGCAGCACGCCGTAGACATAGCCCCAGACTGCGCCGCGGCCCTGCGCCAGCGCGAGCATCGGAAGCTCCGCCGAGGCCGTTTCCGGCGCGGCCGATACGGACACGAGGACGCTCCCCGCTATCAGCAGCAGCACGCACGCGCCGACAGCGATGCCGCCGACGGCAGCTTTTCTGCTTTTTATGTACGGGCCGAGCGGCGCTATCATGGCGATGCTGCCGAAGACGTTATAGCAGGCAAAGCTCACCGCCGCTATGACCCACGAGCTCATGAGCGGATTGCTGCCGCCGGCGGTCTCCGGCAAAACGACGCCGTTTTCACACACGCTCATGATGCCGAACACGAGCGTTACGACCGACAGGATCGGAACCGTCGCCGAGAAGGCCGAGACCATACCCGAAAATCCCGCCAGCGACACCAGCGCCACGAGCGCGATGAACACCGCCGAGCCGACAAACGGCGCAAAGCCGAGCAGCTGATTCAAAAGCGCGCCGATGCCCGCGGACATGATCGTGCCCACACCGAACAGAAACAGCAGCTCGAGTATCGTAACCGCGTATCTCAGGATCGGCACGTCGCGGCTCACGACTAGCTTGTCGATCTCCTTAAGACCCGTGATGCGGCCGAGCAGGATCATCACAACGCCCGTCAAAAACAGCAGGCCGACCGCCAGCAGCAGTCCCGCCGTGCCCTTTATGCCGAACGAGCCGAAAAACTGCCACAGCTCCTGCCCGGAGACGTAGCCCGCTCCCAAAAAGCAGCCGGCAAACGCCAGCCCCAAATTTAGACACCCTATTTTTTTAATAGCGCATCAACGCCTTTCTTATACATTTTTTTCGGTATCCCGACCGGAAAATGCGAAAAAAACCTCACAAGCGGAACGGGCAAGCCCATTCCCTACAATGCGGCGGCGCAGTGCCGCAGTGCGATGCAAAACCGGTTTTCACCATTGATCCGACGCCGGGCAAGCGCAAAGTGCGTATAGCCCCAAAGCGCCTCTGAAAAGCCTCTAAAAAGATTGAAAACGCAAGCCGCTTAGGCTATAATTATTTCAGTCTTTCTGCTCGGCGAATTGGCAGACGCGGCGCAATGTGCAGTCCTCACAGGCGGGCTTGCGCGCCGTGCAGACGGCGCGGCCGTGCAGCACGATGCGATGGCAGAAGTCGGAGCTCTTCTCCGGCGGAAGCTGCCTGCGCAGCTCCTGCTCGATCTTCGCGGGCTCCTTGAGATTGTCGACGAGCCCGAGGCGGTTCGATATGCGGATGCAGTGCGTATCCACGACCGTCGAGCCGGGAACATTGAAGATATCGCCGAGAATTAGGTTCGCGGTCTTGCGCCCGACGCCGGGCAGCTTTAACAGATCGTCCATATTCCCCGGCACCTTGCCTCCGAAATCGCGCATTATCATCTGCGCAGCGCCCACGATGTCGCGTGCCTTTGCTCTGTAAAAGCCGCAGGAGTGGACATACCGCTCCACCTCTTCGACATCGGCCTCGGCAAAGCTCTCGAGCGTCGGAAAGCGCTCAAACAGCGCGGGCGTTATCTCGTTTACGCGTGCATCCGTGCACTGTGCGGCAAGGCGCACCGAAAACAGAAGTTCATAATCCTTTTTATAATCAAGCGTACAATCGGCCAGGGGATAAGCCTCCTCCAAAAGCCGGACTATCTCCAGAACCTGCTGCTTTGTGCGCATAAATATCACCTCTTCACGGTATTTTAACACAGCCTCGGCCGCTGCGCCACTTAAAATGCGGCCGATCTCGACATTTTCCGGAGGAACGCAAATGTACAAGCCTCTTGCAGACGAAATAAGGCCGCACAGCCTCGACGACGTTGTCGGCCAGAAGCATATACTCGGGCAGCGCGGCCTGCTGCGGCGCATAGTCGAAAGCGGCAGCATACCCAACATGATATTCTATGGCCCGTCGGGCACGGGAAAGACCACCGTCGCGCGCATAATCGCGGAAAAGACCAACCGCACCCTGCGCAAGCTAAATGCGACGACCGCCGGGCTTGCCGATATTAAAGAGATCATCGCCGAGCTCGATACGCTGCTGACTCCCGGCGGCGTGCTGCTGTATCTCGACGAGATACAGTACTTCAACAAAAAGCAGCAGCAATCGCTGCTGGAGTTTATCGAGGACGGGCGCATCACGCTCATCGCGTCAACGACGGAAAACCCGTATTTCTGCGTGTTCGGCGCAATTTTGAGCCGCTCGACGGTGTTCGAGTTCAAGCCCGTGACCCCGAAGGAGGCGGAGCCCGCCGTTGTGCGCGCGTTCAATATTCTCGCCGAGCGCGAGGGCAAAACGCCGGAGCTCGAACCGGGCGTCGTGCAGCGGATAAGTCAGGCCTGCGGCGGCGACGTGCGCAAGGCGTTAAACGCCGTGGAGCTGCTGTTCACGGCCGGCGAAGTTGACGGCGATACGGTGCACATAAGCCTTGACGATACGAAGACCGTCACCCAGAAAAGCTCGATGCGCTATGACCGCGACGGAGATGAGCACTACGACGCACTGTCGGCGCTTATGAAGTCGCTGCGCGGCTCGGATCCCGACGCTGCGCTGCACTATCTCGCGCGGCTTCTGGAGGCAGGAGACCTTATCGGCGCGTGCCGCAGGATACTGTGCTCGGCAAGCGAGGATATAGGCCTTGCCTATCCGCAGGCCGTGCCCATCGTCAAGGCCTGTGTCGACTCCGCGCTTCAGCTCGGTCTGCCGGAGGCGCGGCTGCCGCTGGCCGAGGCGGTCATTTTCCTTGCCACCGCGCCGAAATCAAACAGCGGCGTCATGGCCATCGATGCCGCTGTGGCCGACGTTCGCGCCGGGAAGAGCGGTCCGCCGCCGCGCGAGCTGCAGAACGTCCACGCCGACGGCACGGGCTTCGAGCGCGAGCAGGGCTATAAATACCCGCACAGCTACCCCAATCACTGGGTGCGCCAGCAGTACCTGCCCGACGCGCTCAAGGGCGCGCGATACTACGAATACGGCGACAACAAGCTCGAGCAAACCGCCAAAAAATACTGGGACGAGATAAAAAAGTGAGGTGCAGACCATGCCAATGGACATACGCGTCGGCGATGTGCTGACCATGAAAAAAGCGCACCCCTGCGGCGAGAAGCGCTGGCAGGTGCTGCGTATCGGCGCGGACTTCAAGCTCCGCTGCCTCGGCTGCGGCCACGAGGTCATGGGACCGCGCAGCAAGTTTGAAAGGAATATACGCGAGATAAGCCGTGTTGATGAGTAGATAGCGGATAGCCGCGCGAATTGAATTACACATCATCCGTCGGCTGCTACACTGAATCAGAACAACACCTCGCACAGCGACCCCTCAGTCGACTTCGTCGACAGCTCCCCTTACGCAGAGGGAGCCAATGGGAATGGAGCAAAATTTACAGCGCATTATCGGGATGCGGCAGTTTTTCGGTTTTCTCCGCACTTTCGACACCGGGCTACTGCAATATGCGTATCCGTAGGTGCGTCAATGCGCCACTAAAAAGGACGGCCGTCGACCGTCCTTTTTTTGCGTTTTATTCACTTATCCTCGCCGTCGTCGGAGCTCATGTCGAACTCAAGCTCCGCGTCGCACTTGGGGCAGCGGATCGAGCCGAAGTCGAGATCCTCCTCGAAAACGGTGATGGTCTCGCCGCACTTGGGGCAGGTGACTTCATACTCCTGCTCGTCGCCGCAGCTGCCGCAGCAGCCGGTGCAAGGCACGTCGGCATCATCCTCAACATCGACTTCATCGTAGCCCTCGTCATCGTCGTCAATATCGCCGATGCAGAGATCCTCGAGGTATTCCATGTCCTCGTTGATGTCGCTGATGCTGTCGGAAAGGTCCTTTGCGTGAGCGTCGACGGCTTCAAGATCGTCGGCCATGGACTCAAGCACGTCGATGACGGCGAGCATGAGCTTTCCCTCGTTTGTGCTGTCCTTTATGCCGAGTCCGTCGGCAAGACCCTTCAGATATGCTACTTTTTCACTAACTGTCATTAAATAACTCCTTTGGTTGCGCGAATTCATAGCTGTGCGCGAAAAAGCGACCCCTCAGTCAGCTTCGCTGACAGCTCCCCTTACGCAGAGGCGCCAATGTAGATGCGCCGCAAAACTTGCTGTGCGCTGCCGGTATGCGGCAGTTTACCGGTTTAGTCGGCAATCACGACACCGGGCACCGGCAATCACCGTATAGGTACAGCGTCAATGCGCCTCTAAAATTACTTGGAGCGGCTGAGGTACTCGCCGGTGCGGGTGTCGATCTGGATTTTCTCACCGGGCTCGATAAAGAGGGGAACCTTGACCTCTGCGCCGGTCTCGAGAGTTGCGGGCTTGGTCGCGTTGGTCGCGGTGTTGCCTGCGAAGCCGGGGTCGGTGTCGGTAACGACGAGGTCGACGAAGAAGGGCGGCTCGACGTTGAAGACCTTGCCCTTGTAGGAGTATATGGTGCACTCCATATTTTCCTTTACGAACTTGAAGCTGTCGCCGAGGTTGGACTCGTCAACGGGCTCGAGCTCATAGGTCTCGGGATCCATGAAGTAGTAAAGGCTGCCGTCGTTGTAGCTGTATTCCATGGTCTTGCGCTCGACGGTAGCGGTCTCGAACTTTGCGGTGGGGTTAAAGGAAGTTTCGGTGACTGCGCCGGTTATAACGTTCTTCATCTTGGTGCGGACGAAGGCCGCGCCCTTGCCTGGCTTGACGTGCTGGAAGGAGACGACCTGCATGACCTGGCCGTCCATCTCAAAGGTAACACCGTTTCTGAAATCACCTGCTGTAATAGGCATATGGATTGTCCTCCTATGTGAAGTCTAAAATTAAATTTGTCTATAGCCTTAATAGTTTACATTAAATTACGTCATATTGCAAGATTATTTTCTGTTTTTGCTCTTGTTTTCCTTTGCCGGAACGTCATTTTCGCGTTTTCCGGTGCGTTTTTCAAACGCGATCTGGAACATATACACAACCATTGCCAAAACTCCGATTATGTACAGGATGTTCCGCAGTCCCTCGGGGAAATTCGGAACGAAGCTTTGCAGCAGCGCCGTCGCGCAAACGATCACAAAGCCGATGTACAGAAACGGAGTGAGCGAGAAGTTAAGTTTCTTTTCTTTCTTTTTTCCCTTTGCCATGATATTCTCTCCTCTATAAAATAACAAGCTCTTTGTTTGCCTTCGTTATGACCTCGCAGCCGCCCTCGCGCAGAATGAGAACATCCTCGATCCTGACGCCGAATCTGCCCGGCAGATATATGCCCGGCTCTGCCGATATAACAGCGCCGTTCGGCATCGGCGTTTTCACCGAGGGAGCCGCGGCCGGGCTTTCGTGGATATAAAGCCCCAGCGAGTGGCCGAAGCTGTGCCCGAAATATTCGCCGTAGCCCGCGTCGGCTATAACCTTTCGCGCCGCACCGTCTATCTCCGCGCCGCTGACCCCGGCCGCAGCCTTGGCTATGCCGGCAAGCTGCGCGCGAAGCACGATATCGTAAACGTTTTTCATCTCGTCGGTCGCATAGCCGACGGCGACGGTGCGCGTCATATCCGAGCAGTAGCCGTCCTTGAGGCAGCCGAAGTCCATCGTCACAAAATCACCCTCGCGCACTACGGTGTCCGACGGTACGCCGTGCGGCATGCTGGAGTTTGCGCCCGTCACGGCGATTGGATCGAAGCTGTTGCCCTCGCCGCCGTGCTTTAAAAGCCGATAGGTAATCTCGGCGGCTATGTCGCGCTCGGTGACGCCCGGACGGATGATGCTCAGAACATCATCCAGAGCCTTTTCGGCTATCGCCTGCGCACGGCGCATGCTGCGCTGCTCCGCCTCATCCTTGGACGCGCGAAGAGAGTTAAACAGGCTCTGGCAGGGGTGAAGCTCCGTGCCCAGCGCTCTCTGCCATGCCAAAAACGCCCCGTGCGAGAGCGAATATTCCTCCGCTCCGAGCGTTTTTACGCCGCACTCGGCTATCGCCTCGCGCACAAGCTCCGTAAGCCGCTTGCCCGCGCCGAACATGCGCAGCGTTATATCGCGCGAAACGCATTTTTCCGCCGCCTCGATATAGCGCGAGTCGGTTATGAGAAACGCCCTGTCGAGCGTTATGAGCACAGCGCCGTCTGTAAAGGCAAAGCCCGTCGCGTAGCGCTGGTTGAGCTCATCGGTTATCAGCACCGCGTCAAGCCCCAGATCAATGAGCCCGCCGCGAATTTTCGCAAGTCTTTCCACTGTGCGCCTCCGTATCAGAAATTTCTGACCTCGTCGCCGTCTATTGTGCTGAGCGCGTTGAACGAGTCGACGGTCTGGAGATCGATGAGGATTATCGAGCCGTCGTTGCCGCTTTGGAATATGCCGCGGATTATCTCCGTTCCGTCGGCCAGCTGATATCTGACGGCGATGTTCGCCTGCGTGTCGGGAATATAGCTTTTGACCTCAACGCCCTCGCCGGTCGTCAGGTAATTGCGCTGCCACAGGGTGCGGTTTTCGGTGTAGATCCTGACGTTGTACACGGTTTCCTCGGCCGAGAGCACAACGCTCTGCCCTTCCTCGTCGACCGTCACGGTGTCGAGGATATTGATGCTGTCGCGATCGAGCTTATCGCCGTCATCGGCGAGCACCATGCCGTTATCGCCCTCGTACTCAACGGGCATGAAATCGGCGTCGATGAACTCCTCGAGCACGGAATACGGTATCTCAAACAGCAGCACGCCGCAGCTGTACGGCGCTATATCGTAGGGATTTGCGTACACGACGAGTCCCGCGTCGTTCAGATACCAGTTGCTGCCCGCGTCGACGAGCTCGCCTATTGTCGTCTCGAAATCTTCAAACAGAATGCTCTCGCCGTTTTCCTTGTACTTATCCCCGGCGGCAAGGCCGACGACGTAGTTTTTCAAGAAGGTCTTGAGCTGCTCCTCGTTCTGAGCCATATCGGCAAGCGTAAGCTGCTCGCCGGTATCGGCATTGAAGCTGCGGCTTACGCGCGTGTAGTCGGCGTGAAGACCTCCGACGTCCTGCGAGATGTCGAACACGACGCTCAGGGCATTTGTATCGCAGCGGGAGATGCTCGGCGTGCAGTAGTAGCTCAGCTCGATCGTTTCTCCGTCGTGCTGATCCTCGGCGACACGGCAGGTGTGCTCCGCGTCGGCCTTGAACTTGACGTAGAGCTCGGCAAGTGAGGCGTTTATGCGCTGCGCCGCGCGCTCGTCCTTCGAGCTTATCTCGGCCCGGCCGAGGCTCTGGCGGTAATACGAAACGCCGTCGTCGTTTTTAAGATCCACATCGTCGAAGCTATAGCTTGCCATCATGTCAAACTGCGGCACCGGCGTGCGCTTTTCATAATCGCCGCCGTGCTGACATGCGCACAAGGCGCCCAGCATCACACAGCAAAGCAGCACGGAAATTATCTTCTTCATTTATCTTCAACCTTTCACACGGTAACGATTTGTTAACAAAGCAAAAACAAATCGCTTAAAACGCAAGAGTTTTGCACACTTTCAGCAAAGTTATCCACACATTATGTAAATCAGAAGCGGTCTTTATCGTCCAAAAAGCCTTTTATGCCGCTGAAGCAATAGGTGTCGAGCACATAGGCCACGCGCTCGGGCTCGGCCTTCATGCCGGTATCGAGCCAGTACTTAACGACGGTCGATATCGACGATACCAGAAGTCCCTTCAGGCACTCGGCCAGCTGATCGCTCATCTCGCCCAAAACAAGTATCTCCTGCTCGAGATACGCGTCTGCATGCCGCGCGATGACCTTGAGCATCGCATCATGGTCGCCGTAGGGGCCGGCAAAGACGCGGCAGAGCTCCTGATTTTCCTTC
Organism: Clostridiales bacterium; assembly: GCA_004558025.1. Classification (GTDB taxonomy): domain Bacteria; phylum Bacillota; class Clostridia; order Oscillospirales; family Oscillospiraceae; genus F23-B02. Next base: position 20,138 of record SFEG01000007.1, on the reverse strand, counting down.
AAAAGCCGCAGTGTCTGAAGCGAGTTGAGGCGCTTTGAGCCGCTTTCGCGCAGGCGCTGCTCCATGGCCTCGGACAACTGATCTTCAAGACTGTGCTTGAGCTCGTATGGGTCGGAGTAATGCGCGTAAAATGTGCCGCGGTTTATGTCCGCCTCGCGGCATATCTCCGTCACGCTTATCTTCTCTATCGGCTTTTCGGCAAGCAGTCGCAGAAAGCCGTCTCTTATCGCCTGCTTTGTGTATCTTACGCGTCTGTCTTCCTTTTTGGGTCTGACTGTTTCCATGCTCACCGCGCTCCTTACATTAATTTATATCTATAATACATCTTACTATACAAACGTCCGAAAATCAACACTCGTTTTTGTTTTTTAGAGACGCTTTTCAGTGGCGCTTTAGCACCGCTGCGAATACGCTTACTGCGGAAGCCCGGTATCGCACCTGCTGACTAAACCGGATTTACACCGCACTACGGTATTGCTCTGCAACCTTGTAGGGAACGGGCTTGCCCGTTCCGTTTACCGAGGTTTTCGCCCGCGTTTCCGGTCGGGATACTGCAAAAACTGTATAGGAGCAATGTAAAAACGCCACTAAAAAGAGAGAGTGCATACGAAAATCTGCACTCTCTTTTTGTTTGCACCTCATCCGTCAGCCTTCGGCCGACACCTCCCCCCCTCGAATGGGAAGGCATTTTTAGAGGCGCTTTGACGCTGTACTCATACGCATATTGCAGTTGCACGGTATCGAAAATGCCGGCAAACCGGAAAATTGCCGCTTTACATATGAGCGAGGTAAATTTTCATTGCACTTATGTGACGCGAAACGCTACTGCTTATGCCAATGTTTCGACACCGGGACACCGCAATAAACGTGTTCGCAGCGGCGCTAAAGCGCCACTGAAAAAGCGCCACTGAAAAATCACAGTTTAACGTCGCGCTTCTGCGAGTTATAGACCTTATTGAGGATCGGACGGACGCCGTAGTACAGCAGCTTATTGTCAAGATTGAACCAGTAAATGAGCATGCTCAGGGGGATGATGCTCAGTGTTCCGATAAGAAGCTTCTTTTTCATTTTCATTACCATCCTTCGTAATCGTCAAAGTCCACGAGGCTCGCGTCGAGGGGCTCCTCCTGCATGACGGCGGTCATGTATTCGGAAAACTGCCTGCGCATCTCGTTGCGGCTTATGGTGCGGTGGTCGAACATATCGTTCTGCACCCAGACAAGGTGCTTGTTTTTGTCCTTGGCCTGATCGTTCACGACGCCGGCAAGACCCATCGCGCCCTTGCAGGTGATATCGTCATAAACAAGGACGATGTCGCAGTTGAACTTCTCCGCCTCGTCCCAGACCTCGAGCAGATGCTGATATCCGCCGGTGAGGTGGCGGCGCATGACTCCGCGCTCGTAGTTGTGCGCAATGCCGATAAGCGCCTCGTCGAGGTTATCCTCGGAGATGATGACATTGCCGGAGAACATGTCCATCTGCGCTGCGACGAGAACGCCCCAGCAGTTATATGCCCAGGTGTTGAAGTCGACATAGTAGCAGCCCGGGCCGCCCCAGGTTATCATGCGGTGGCGCACCTTATCATAGCTGACAACCTTATTTCTGTAAGCCTTTTCGGCGATCCTGAGCGCCTTCTTCGCGGTCTTGTCGATATACGGCATGCTGCCGCCGGAGAAGGTGAAGTAGAAGGCGTGGAACAGCGGTGAAATGACGTTGCCGAAGGGAGTGTACTTCGTTTTCGCAATATCCCAGACCTCGAACTCGTTGCGCACCTCTTTATTGTGCTGCTTCATGACCTCAAAGAATGCCTTCTCGTCGAACTTTTCGCCGGTCGTGTCCTCGATGAACTTTATGGTCTCCTTCATCTGGGCGAGGGCATATTTGTCGGTGTCGGGGTCTTCCCAGCGCATGGGGATACCGGCAACGGTCGTGGGTATGGTGATGCGGCGCTCTATGAGCTGACTGTTCATGGTCGAGGAGTCGCAGGGCATGTTGTTAGTGACAAGGCATGCGCCGACCTGCGGGTAATCGTCGTTTATCGCAACTCCGGCGGCGTTTGCGCTCAGGCGGCAGGAGTCGGCCGGAAGGCCGACGTTTTCCATGATGTCCATGTAAAACGGGGCGAGATTCTGATCCATATAAGTGCCCAGAAGTCCCTGCAGGACCTCCAGCGGCAGAGCCTTGAGGTTCGGGAAGCCCGCGACGATCTCGGGGCACATGGTCTGCTCGAGCATGACGAATTTGTCGGCGGCCTTCGTGTCGCCGAAGCGGCGGTCGCCCTTCATGCTGTTGCCGATCATGCCGGTCGTGCCCTTCATGATGGCGTGCATCTGCGTATGCGATACGCGCAGCGCAGGGCCGCGCATACCGGCCGTGCACTTATCCACCATGTGCAGCGCGCCGATGTAGCCACCGAACCAGCGGTACTCGAACAGACCCTTGACTATGCGCACGGGGGAAATGGTGATGAACTTCGCCAGTATGCCGAGGTTTATGACCCACTGGGTGTAATCATAAAAGGTGTCCTTCAGGCCGCGCCACTCGCGGTGCTTTGCGATGCCGCTGCCCTTGTAAAAGCGTTTTGCCTCGTTTGCCATCACATTTTACCTCCCTGTATCTTCTTTATCTCGATGCTCTCGACAAAGGCCTGGAACCTTGTGCGCAGCTGACCTGCCGAGGCCATCGTGTATTCCTTCTCAACGCCGATGCAGGGTATGCCCTCGACATCGTTCATATCGTGCACGCCCATGACGCGCTCGTAGCTCCAGAACTCGCAGAACTTCATCTGGAGGTACAGAACGCCGTCTGCATCGTAATCGTTAACAAGCTGCTTTAAGTAGCCGCGGCGCTGGACCTGCTTTTCCTTGTTCATAAAGCGCGGGCATTCGCTGGTGGAGAGATAATGCCGCGCGACGGCGGTCAGAGCGCTCTCGCCCTCGCGGATCTCGATCTCCTCCCTGCCGGGCAGCGAGCCGTAGCAGTAGCGGTCGGCCACGACGTATGCGCCGCAGTCCTCCAAAAGCTTAGTAAACGCGGGATCGTCGACCTCCGAGCCCGTCACGACGATGCGTGCGCGGTAGCCCGGCTTGGGATCGACCTTGCGATTTTTGATTTCCTTGAGCGTTTCTTCGAGCTTATCCTTAATAAGATACTGCGGGCAGCACTCGGAAACGAGCTGGATAACATGGAACTCGTAGCTCGTGATCGGCGGGTTGGGGAGCTTGCGCAGATCGCCGAGCTCTGTAATGATGCGGCAGATCTCGTTGTGCTCCTCTATGGCCTTGCGGATGGCCTCGTCGGAAACATCCACGCCGTAGACCTCCTCGAGCGGCTTGAGTATGTACTTGCGAAGCTGCGCCTCGTAATGCTCGTAGGCGGCCTTTGTTGTGACAAAGGGCACGTCCATCATGCTCATGAAAAACTTCGGGTTCTGCTCCTTGACGAGCCCCATTATGTCGAAGTACTCATGCGCACGGTGCATCATCTGGCAGGTCTCGGACGAGAACATGGCCGACAGGAAGTTATATCCGCCCTCCATGCTGCGCTCGAGAATGCTGCGCGTGAAGGGGCAGGTCTTGTTGGTCATGTAGTATGTGCCGATGTCGGTGTTGCTCGTTCCCGGGGCGCGCAGGCGCACCGAGAAGCAGCCGCCGAGGTTCAGCAGTACCTCGGGAACGAAATAACAGGTGTAGCCCAGCGCCAGCCTTCCCTCCTCGGAAGCCTGCTTGACGAGCTTGTTGTTCGCCTCGGTGAGCAGGTCTTCAAAGTAGATGAGGTGCTTTAGATCTTTCATGGTATCCTCCTCTTTATTTGGCAAGAAGCCTCTTTATCTTCCTTAACGTACTATTCTTTTTGGGGGCAAACCACACTTCGTAGTCTGCCGGAGTGAAGCCCGGATTTGCCGGACAGTTGAGGTCTGCACGCGTGACGCGCGACGAGGCCTCCATGGCCTCTAAGATGTCGCACTTTACATTATACAGCCCCGGAGTCTTCGGGTAAAACCTTTTTGCATATTCCGCGCGTTTTTCTTCGCTTTCGCGGTCGGCAAACAGGTAAAAGCCCGTTCCGCGGCGACCGTCGGGAGAGACCGCCCAGACCTTCCGCTTCAGTCCCGGAAAATCGGCGATCTCCTTCTCCGTTTCGGGCGGGAAAAATTTCTCCGCCTTATCCATGTTGATAACGCCGTTTTTTCGCCCGAGGAACAGCCTCCCGTCAGCTTAAGCGGCGCTATCGAGAAGTTTATGTACAGCATGACCATAACAGTCTTACTCCTTTGCCGCGTTGTGAATAATCACAAGTGCATATTAGCACATAGATATTTTTGTGTCAATAAAAATGTGCGGAAATTCGGGAAATTTTCTTGACAAGAGCGAAAAAATGCTGCATAATATTCCTGTGATTGTGATTAATCAATCACAAGTCTATGCAGGCGGTAACGGTTATGGCATTTGAAAAAATAAGCATCCCCTCGGCAAAGGAATGCTTTTTCGAGAACATAAAATCCAAGATACTCACAGGTGAGCTCAGCCCGGGGCAGAAGCTTCCGAGCGAGCGTGAGCTTTCCGAGCGCACGGGGATAAACCAGTCGGCGATCCACCTTGCGATAAAGGATCTTGAGCGCACGGGTTTTCTCGATATCGTCCCGCGCCACGGAACATATGTTGCCGACTACATCGCAAGCGGAAATTACGATACGCTGCACGAGATACTGCGCTCGGGCGAGCAGCATATGACGCGCGAGCGCATCGTTTCGCTCGTTGAGACGCGAAACGCCATCGAGGGCGGCGCGCTCATCCGACTCGCGGCCTCGCACAGCGATGAGGATATCCGTGTTCTCGAGGAGTACATCGAACGCTTCAAAGCCGTGCGCGGGCAGGGGCTCGGCGCCGACGAGCTCGGCACGATGACCAAGGAGTTTCACTATCTGATCTGCCGGCTGAGCGGCAACGAGGTATTTATTCTGCTGATGAACTCCTTTACCGAGATATCGCAGGGGCTTTGGCGGCACTGCGCCGGGCACTGGGGGCTCGAGGGGCTCATCGAGCAGAGCGAGCACATAGTCGAACTAATAAAGGCCGGGCGCGGACTTGACGCGCAGGTCTATATCACCGAGAAATTCGCTGAATACGTCCGCGAATGCGGCATCACTCTATAAAATATAAAAAAGCTCGCGTTCCGGCAAATGGAGCGCGAGCTATTTTCGGCAAAGTTTACGCCTCGTCGGGAAGCGCGTCGCGGCGGAACAGCAGCGAGATGCACCAAAGCGCCGCGAGACCTACGAGCGTGTATATTACGCGGCTGACTGTCGCCGTCTGCCCGCCGCAGATCCACGCGACGATATCAAACCTGAACAGGCCGATGCTGCCCCAGTTGATGCCGCCGATTATGGTCAGAATAAGTGCGATGCGGTCGATTATCACTTGCAAACACTCCTTTCCCACTCAGTATTCCCAAGCGCGAGAGAATTATTTGCGAAAAATTTTCCGTTCGACAAAAGTAGTGTTTCTTCGCTCTTTACAAGGGTAAGAGCGCGTTGTATTATCTAAGCACAGCTTATCCAATAGGTCTTGCAAAGCAAGGCCGCGGCTCATATCTTTATCCCACAACCCTGTTTTGCAGGCCGGTTTTCATCGGCCTGCGCTTTTTTTAGAGGCGCATTCAGGCTGTACCTGTACGCATATTGCAGATGCCCGGTGTCGAGGGTGCTGACCAAACCGTGAAACTGCCGCTTCCCACGAATGCGGCCTGAGCGTGCCTCATCGGGAAGCACCGACTTTGCTGCCGAGCCTGTCAAGTATGTCCGATACTGCTGCGGCGAGCCTATCTATACCGCAGATCGCAAACAGCTTTTGCCGCAGGTACTCTATCAGCGTACACACAGCGTATATCGCCAATGCGCAGCCGAGCTCGCACGGGAGCACGAGCCATGCGTTCATTTTGCCGATGAAGGCAAAGCCTCCTGCAAAGTACGTGCTCAGTATAAAGGGGCTTATATGGATAAGATACACACCGAAGGAAGTTGTGCTCAAAAATTTTGCGGCGCCCGTGAGCTTATCGGGAACTCTCATGCGGCAGAACGCACAAAGCAGCGCGGCCGAGCACACGAGCACAGTCGGCGACAAATAGCTGATAAGGCGCACATTATCCGCTCCGAACAGCAGCTGCCAAAGCAGCATAACCGCAGCGGACGAGAAATATGTAAGCACGAAAAATTTCCCGCTCGCGCACTCATACAGCCTGTCAAGCTTCACGCAGCCGCCGATGAGGTACAGCGCCGCCAGCCAGAAAAAGCAGTAGCCTCCCGAAAGCGGAATAACATTCAGCGGTCTGAACGTCGGCAGCAGTGAAAAGAAGACTAACAGTGCCGCGAGCAGCATTTTTCTGCCGCGGGCGTCTAACGCACGCAGCAGCGCGTTCAAAAACGGAGTGAAGAAAAACAGGACGAAGTACGCGGTGAAATACCAGTATTTCGACGTGAGCGCGGGGAAAAACGATGAGGCTATGTACCTCAGTCCTATCCGTCCAGGCACGATAAAGTACCACGCGGCGGCCGTGACGACCGAGTAAAACGCTACCTGAAGCCACAGCGAAACTATGCGCCCGGGACGGAATCCGCGCTCGGCCATTAGAAAGCCCGTAGCCAGCGCAAAGCAGTCGACGCAGCAATAGGCTGCGATCTGCACAAAGTCGGATATCCACCACTGCGCAGAGCCTGCCGCGCTGCCCTCAAGAGCGCCGCCGACCGTGTTTATATGCAGCGCGACCACGAGAAACATCGCCAGTGCCTTGAACAGGTCGATACCGTAAAGTCTTTTTCCCTCAACCATTTTTCAAAGCTCTCTCCTTCGCCGCGGCAAGGATGTTTTTCATAAGCTGTGCGCGCGTCATCGGGCCGACGCCGCCGGGCACGGGCGTTATGAAGCTCGCCTTCTTCTCGACCTCGTCAAAGCACACGTCGCCGAAGAACTTTCCCGTCTCCGGGTCACGGTTCATTGCAACGTCGATAACGACAACGCCGTCCTTGACCATGTCGCCGGTAATAAGCCGCGGCGAGCCGGCGGCAACGATAAGGATATCCGCCTGCCTTGTCATCGCCGCGAGATCCTTCGTATGCCTGTGGCAGTAGGTCACCGTCGCGTCTGCGTTTAAAAGCATCAGTCCCATCGGGCGGCCGACGATATTGCTGCGGCCGACGATGACGCAGTGCTTTCCGTCGGGCGATATGCCGTATTCGCGCAGCATGGCCATGATGCCCGCCGGTGTGCACGGCATGAGCGTGCCCTCCCCGGTAACCATTCGACCGACGTTTATCGGGTGGAACGCGTCAACGTCCTTTTCCGGCGAGACGGCGTTTATCACCTTGCGCTCGGATATATGCTCCGGCAGCGGAAGCTGCACCAGAATGCCGTCGACCGCGTCGTCATTATTAAGCTCGTCTATAATCGCCAAAAGCTCTGCCTCAGGCACGGTATCCGGCAGGTCGTATCTTCGGCTGTCGATGCCGCACTTTGCGCAGTCGCGCTCCTTATTGCGCACATATATCTGCGACGCCGGGTCCTCTCCGACGAGCACCGCCGCAAGGCACGGCCTGCGCCGCATCATTTCCGCCTCGGCCCTGACCTGTGCGCAGATCTTCTCCGAAAGCTTTTTCCCATCTATAATCATTTTTTCGGTTGCGAATTAACGCTTCTCCTTTTTTAGTGGCGCATTGAGACTGCACCTATACGTTTATTGCGGTAGCCCGGTATCGAAGTTTCCGACGAAACCGGAAAACTGCTGCCTTCCATATGAACGAGGTAAAATTTCCGGTGCGCTCCTCTTGCCTTCCCCTTGAGGGGAAGGGTGACAGATTATCATCTGAAGTGCAACACCTAAAAGCTGGACGTGGTCGTTGATTTTTTGAACGACCGCACGAGAAAATGCCTCGGTTGGAAAACTCCGCGCGAGGTTTTTGTTGCACTTGCTTGACTTTCTACCGTGTCGGCTCAAGCCGACGGATGAGGTGTTATTATATCTGCGGCATCGCCGCACACATTGGGCTATCAGCTATTGGCTATCCACTATCAGCTAATATTAATTGGGCTCCAGATTATAGCTGCTCAGGTCTATCCGTATCTCCGTGCCCTCGTCCGGAACGGAGACGGCGGAAATGCCGTGACCGAGCTTGGCGCACACGCGGCGGCACAGGTACAGTCCGAGGCCGCTTGCGCGCATATCGTCGCGGCCGTTGCGGCCGGTGTAGCCCTTTTCGAAAACGCGCGGCAGATCCTCGGGCGCGATGCCTATGCCGGTATCGCGGATGCAGAGGGTCTTGGGCTCGGTCATGTATATCCCGACGCTGCCCTCGCGCGTGTACTTGAGCGAATTTGAGAGTATCTGCTCGATGACAAAGACCAGCCACTTCTCGTCGCTTATGACCCGCGCCTCGGTCGGCGTGAGCTCAAGGCTCAGGCGCTTTGTGATAAACTCACCGGAAAATTTCTTCACCGAGCGGCGTATGAGCGGGTCGAGCTCAAACTCGCGTATGACGTAGTCGCTGCTCTCGGAATCAAGCCGCAGGTACACCAGCGCCATCTCGACATAGCGCTCGATTCGCCCGAGGTCGGAGGAAAGGCGGCGCGACTCCGGCGAATCGGAGTTTTGCAGCGTCAGCCGCATGGACGCGATCGGCGTTTTTATCTGATGCACCCACACGGTGTAGTAATCGAGGGTATCGCTCCAACGGCGGAGCGAGGCGCGGCTTATCTCCTCGCGGCTTTCGGCCAGAAGCGCTATAATGCGCCTGTAGTCAGCATCGTCGATGCTCCGTGCGGGCGGCAGCAGCTTTTCCTCAGCCGCGGTGATCTCCTTCAGTGCCAGAAATTCCGCGTGGCGGCGCTTTACACGAGAAAAATCGGTTATCACAAACGCAAGCGCCGGCACGAGGCACAGCGCCGCGGGGTACGCAATCGCCGAAAGAGGCAGCCCGTACAGCGCAAAGCTCGCAGCAAATATCGCAATTGCGAGCACGAGCGCGACGATCAGCCGCGCATGCTCCTTAATATACGCAAAAAACAGCCTCATAGCCCTCACTCCACAATATAACCCACGCCGAACTTTGTCGCGATAAAGCCCTCAAGCCCTGCGCCGTCAAGCTTTTTGCGCAGCCTGCCGACATTTACGGTCAGGGTGTTTTCATCGACAAAACTGTCTGTTTCCCACAGCTTTTCCATGAGCTTTTCGCGGCTGACGACCTTGCCCCTGTTCTGCATGAGGCACAGCAGGATGCGGTACTCGTTTTTCGTCAGGGCGATGCTTTTTCCGTTGTAGGAAAGCGAATTGTCGCCGGTGTTGAGCATCGCTCCGCGGTGCTCTATTATGGGCATGCCGGGCGCAAAATCGTAGCTTCGACGCAGCAGTGCCTGGATCTTGGCCATCAGAACGCCGCCGTCGAAGGGCTTTGCGATGAAATCATCCGCGCCCATGCTCATGGCCATGACGATGTTCATATTGTCCGCCGCCGAGGATATGAAGATTATCGGCACCTTGGACACGGCGCGTATCGCACTGCACCAGTGATAGCCGTTAAAAAACGGCAAGGTTATGTCCAAAAGCACAAGGTGCGGCGAAAAAGCGGCAAATTCGCCCATAATATCGCGGAAATTATCCGCGCTTTTGGCTTCGAGGCCCCATGCCTTGGCCTGCTGCTTTATTCCCTCTGCTATGCCGGGGTCGTCCTCGACGATATAGATACGGTACATTTATTTCTCCTCAAAAAGCTTCTCGGCAAGCTCGGCGGCATCCTCGACGCAGCCGCGGCAGGAGCGCAGGACAACGCCCGTGTCTCGGCCCTTTAGCTCGCGGCAGAAAACGGAGCCGTTTCTGGCCTCGAACTCGCGCAGGAGCTCGGCTGCCTTATCCGACGCCGCTCCGTTGAGCGCGGCGGGATCGTCGTCATTGCGCTCACCCTCCGCCATGTTCATCGCGGCCACCGCGCCCAGCAGCGCGCCGCAGTATTTTCCCGCGCCGCCGCCGTAACGGCGAACGAGCGCCTTCATCTCGTCCTCATCTATGCCGGCCTTATCGCAGAATGCGCAGCCGACAGCCATCGCACAGTTGCAGCCCGAGGCGTGGTACTGCGCGGCAAGTTCCTTTTTGCCCATATTTTACCCTCCCGGAGTTTATACTTATATAAGTATATCATAAACCATAGTCTGTCCTCTGTCAAAGAAATTACACTTTCAGCTGTATTGTATTGACACGGAGCTTCAGGCATAATATATTAAATGCAATGACAAAAGATAAACGAATTAATATATTATTAATGTTTTGGGAGGGAGTATGAAAGACTTAAAGCACCTTATCTACTTTGAGCATCTGCTCGACGAGGCCGGAAATGAGCTCGTCATGCAGGCGATATCGGAGGGAAAGAAGGCTGTGGGCTACACCTGCTATCACATGCCGGAGGTTTTGCTCAACCTTGACAACTGCTTTTCCGTCCGAATGAGAGCGCCGCGCACAGGCTCGCTGGAGATATCGACCTACTACATGACAAACTACCTGTGCGGCTACACGAAGGCGCTCGTCGAGCGCGGCATCGAGGGCGGCTATAACTTCCTGTCGGCGCTGGCCGGCGGCGAGACCTGCACCGAGATGAACCGCACGCTCGAGCATTTTGAGCTTCTAAATCTCGTGAAGAACGACAAATTTTTCGTATCTTTCATAGACGTGCCGTTCAAGGTAACGCCCCACGGCATAAAGCACTACAAAAATCAGCTTCAGAAAAAAGTCCTCGAGCCTCTGCACGAGAGATACGGCACCGACATCTCCGATGCCGCCATCCGCCGCGCCGTCGCCGAGCACAACGAGGTATGCCGCATAATAAGCGAGATCGGAGAATATCGCAAGCTCGATAATCCCCCGATAACGGGCTACGAGTTCCACGTCCTGTGCCTCGTTTCCTACTGCTGCCCGAAGTATCTCATAATCGATAAGCTGCGCGAGACGCTCGAGGAGGTCAAAAAGCGCAGGCCCGACGAAAAGCCCTCACACCGTGCGCGCGTCGTCGTTGTCGGAAGTGAGATCGACGATCTTGACTTCACCCGCACGGTCGAGCAGTCGGGCGCACTGATCGTGGCCGACCGCTTCTGCTTCGGCTCCTTCCCCGGCAGGCAGGAGATCGTCCTTACCGACGACGAGCCCGCGCTCGATCAGATCTGCCGCTTCTATCAGGAAACGAGCCAGTGCCCGCGCTACATGTCGCAGGACAAGGTCCACGACCGCTACGATTTTGTCGACAAGCTCGCAAAGGACTTCAACGCCCAGGGCATAATATACGAACAGATGAAATTCTGCGAATTCTGGGGCTATGAAAGGGCGCTTGCCTCGCACGTCATGACGGAGCTTTATAATTACCCGACCGTCTGCGTTGACAGAGAGTACACCGGCAATGCCTCGGGCCAGCTGCGCACTCGCGTTCAGGCGTTTGTCGAAAGTCTTGAGATAAAGCAGATACACAAAGAGGGAGGGCGCTGACATGGCAGGAAAACCGAGAAATCTGGGTCTTACCTACATAGACAAGACCGGCGTTCGCCGCTGGCGCGAATGGCGCGGCATAAAGGACACGCTCATCGACTACGGCTGGTGGTGCGTCATGTGGAAGGACATGATAAAATTCGTCCTCCGCTCGCCCCTCCAGGTCGTCAAGGGCATATTCCGCTATCGCTGGATGCTGACCTACCTGACGCTTCCGCAGTTTATAGACCGCCAGCTCGAGGGCATGCGCGGCGTGCAGCTCAAGGCCGGGCATCTCCTGTACGATATCATCATAAAGCACACCATCGACATTATTGCCGACACCTTTGACGCCGACCGTAACATCGGCGGCAAAAAGACGCTTGCCGACCGCATCGTCTGCTTTGACGAGCTCGTTCCGACCGAGCTCATGGCCGGCTTCCCGAATCTCATCGGCATCCCGGTGCAGACCATCCCCATCTTCCTGTCCTCGATGATAAACCAGCAGCTTCCGCCGGTGTATCTCGACGCTATAGAAAACTTCGGCGTTCCGGCGGACGTATGCCCCCTGCCGTCGGCCGAGGCCGGCGTCGCCGCCGAGGGTGACTTCCCTATCTTCGGCAAGTGCTTCATCGCCTGCAACATGCCCTGCGACGGCAGCATCATGACCACCTCGTTCCAGGATCGCTACTTCAAGCTGCCGACCTACTGCCTCGGCGTTCCTCTGCGCTACAACGACGATGTCGACGCGCAGGAGTACGCCGTTGAGGAGCTGCGCGGCTGCATAAAATTCATCGAAGACCACACGGGCGAGAAATTCGACTGGGACGCCTTTGCCAAGGCGCTTGAGAGCTACAACGAGGTAACGCGCTTCCACCTCGACCTTTGGGAGATAAACCGCACCGACTATCCGCAGGTGACGGGCCCGACCCCGTGGCTGTACCGCATGTACACCTATCATCTGCACGGCGGCATGGATCAGCGCTTCAACAAGGCCGATAAAAAGGTACACAGGCTCATGACCGACGCTTACGAAAAGCGCCTGCCCTGCTCGGCCGAAATGCGGCACAAGGCGCTCGTCTGGTCGTGCCCGGCAAACTACTACACCAACTTCTCCAACTGGCTCGAGCAGTGCTGGGGCATCGTGTCCGTCATGGATATGGAAACGCATATCTCTCAGGTCATTATCGACACCTCCACCCCCGAGAGCATGCTAAAGGGCGTCGCCCTGACCTATCAGCGCGCGACCATGCGCAAGCACACCAAGGGCGGCTTCAAAAACGCGGTCGACGAGATGTGGCGCGTGGCAGAGGAGTACAATGTTGACACCATTATCATGTACGATCAGATCTCCTGCAAGGGCATGGACGGTCTTCAGGGCATTTTCGACGAGCAGGCACGCGAGCGGAACATCAACTTCATCTGGGTGCAGCAGGATCTCATGGATCCGCGCACGATCTCGCGCCGCGATATGCGCCGCCAGGTCAATCAGTACATGCAGAGCGTCCTGCGCGAGACACCCATCGACCCCACCCTCCTCGACTTCGACGACTGCGACGCTTTTTAGAGGCGATTTTTCAGCGGCGAATTGAGGCAGCCGCGGATACGGTGATTGCCTCAATTCGATTCCAGAATATATATCTCAAAGGTGCCCTTGGCGGTAAGGGTACCGTTATCGTCGTAAACGCAGGTATCGACAACGTTGACAGTACGGCCGGACTTTATGATCCTTCCCTCGCAGCGCAGTCTTTTGCCCTTGCCAGGGCGCATGAAATACAGATTGCCGCTGAGCGTAACAAAGCTCTTGGCGCGCTGACCGACCGCGACTCCTGCCGCAACATCGCACAGGGAATACACAAAGCCGCCGTGCGCCATGCCCAGGGGATTGAGCGATTCAGGGCGCAGCTCGGCCTCAACGACGGAGAAGTCGGGGCCTATATCGGTCGTGTAGATGTGATTATACTTATTATACTCGCAGCGAGAGTTCACGAGATTGAGATATTCATGCTTGTCCATAGCTTTGCCTCCACAAAATATACGGGAAGCATTATATTTTAAAGCTCGGTTTTTGTCAAAATCAATTCGTTCCCCTCGAGCCGTGCCTGAACGGCGTCGCCGCGGCCGAGGCTGCCGGAGAGTATGAGCTCGGCGGCTCTGTCCTCTATCATGCTGCGTATCGCGCGGCGCAGAGGGCGCGCACCGTACCTTTCGTCGTAGCCGCGCTCGGCGAGATAATCGACCACCACGTCCGGCACGGAGAGCGTAATGCCCAGCGTCTCGAAGCGCTCGGCAACTGTAAGCAGCATGCGCTCGGCTATGCTGCGCATCTCCGCCCGGCTCAGGCGGCGGAACACTATCGTATCGTCGATGCGGTTTAAAAATTCGGGCTTAAAGGTCCTGCGCAGCTCCTCGTTTATCCGTGTGCGCATGACGATGCACTCATCGCCTCGATCGGAGGCAAAGCCGAGGCTCGGCCGCCCGTCGCTTATCGCCTTTGCGCCGACGTTCGAGGTCATGACGATGACGGTGTTTCGAAAGCTCACAACTCTGCCCATGGAGTCTGTGAGTCTGCCGTCGTCCATGATCTGAAGCAGGATGCTCCACACGTCCTCGTGCGCCTTTTCGATCTCGTCAAACAGCACGACCGACCACGGCTTGCGCCGCACGCGCTCTGTAAGCTGCCCGCCGTCCTCATAGCCTACATAGCCCGGAGGCGAGCCGATGAGCTTGCTGACGGCGTGCTTTTCCATGTACTCTGACATGTCAAGGCGTATCATTGCGTCGGACGCGCCGAACACGGCCTCGGCCAGCGCGCGGCACAGCTCCGTCTTGCCCACGCCCGTCGGCCCGAGGAACAGAAAGCTCCCTATCGGACGGCCGGGATCGGAAAGCCCCACTCGTCCGCGGCGGATAGCACGCGCCACGGCGGTGACGGCCTCGTTCTGCCCGATCACGCGGCGGTGCAGTATACTCTCCATGTTTTTAAGGCGCTTTGTCTCGTCGACGCTGAGGTTTGCCACGGGGATGCCTGTCCACACGGAGACCACCTCCGCAATGTCCTCGGCCGTGACGAGCCCGCCTCCGGAAACGCGGATGTGTGCCGCCGCCTCGTCGATAAGGTCAATGGCCTTATCCGGCAGAAAGCGGTCGTTTATATACCGCACGGAGAGGTCGACCGCCGCCGTGAGCGCCGCGTCGGATATCTTCACGCGGTGGTGCTTTTCAAGGCTCGGGCGCACGCCGCCGAGCATCAACAGGCTGTTTTCCCTTGTCGGCTCCTCGACCTTCACGGGCTGGAACCTGCGCTCGAGCGCCGCGTCCTTTTCTATGTGGCGGCGGTACTCCTCGGGTGTTGTCGCGCCGATCATCTGCACCTCACCGCGGCCGAGCGCGGGCTTTAGGATATTCGCCGCGTCTATCGCGCCCTCGGCGCTGCCGGCTCCTATCATGGTGTGCAGCTCATCGACGAAGAGTATCACGTCGCCGGCCTTTTTTACGTCCTTGAGCACCGCCTTGACGCGCTCCTCGAAATCGCCGCGGTACTTCGTTCCCGCCAGGAGCGCCGGAAGATCGAGCGCGACCAGGCGCTTTCCTGCCATGCTCTCGGGCGCAGCGGCGCTCGCGATATAATTTGCTATGCCCTCGGCAACGGCGGTCTTTCCCACGCCCGGCTCGCCGATGAGCACGGGGTTATTTTTGCTGCGGCGCGAGAGTATCTGCACGCTGCGGCGTATCTCGTCCTCGCGGCCGATGACGGGGTCAAAGCCCCCGGCGGCAGCTATCTGCGTAAGATCCCGGCTGTACAGGTCGAGGATGCGCGTTTCGCTGTGCTTGACCGCGGCCTTCGGCTGCACAGGCTGCTGCTGAGGGCGGGGCTTGAATGAGCCTGCGCCGAAAACGGCAAGGATGTCGGTATAGATATCGTTAAGGCTCAGCCCCGCGGCTGTCAGCGCCCTTGCGCCGCCGCAGTCAGGCTGACGCAGAATGCCCAAAAGCAGGTGCTCTGTGCCGATATAGCTGTGACCGAGGCGTGCTGCATCCGCGGCCGCCTTTTCTATCGCCTGCCATGCGTGCTTTGTAAGCCCCTGCGTCGGAGCGCCGGGCTCGCCGGTGCCGCTTTGACGGCTCACCGCTTCCTTGAGGCTGCGCTCGCTTATGCCGCGGTCGCGCAGTATGCGCGCGCCGAGCCCCGCCTTTTCGCGCAGAATGCCCAGAAGCAGGTGCTCCGTGCCGACATAGCTGTGGCCGAGGCCGAATGCGGCAAGCCGCGCCTGCTCTATCGCTCCCTCGGCCTTTTCTGTGAATTTTTCGTTGTTTTTCAAGGTCTCTTCCCCCTTATGCACATATTAATACATCGGCCGCGCCGATACTGTCGTATACGGGATTATTGCCAAATTGCAAAATTTATAGTTATAAACTTCAATTTACATTTGCAATTTTAAAAATATGTGTTACAATGCACTTGCAAGACATAGGTTAGACCTGAATCCCTATTGAGCGAACAACACATATGGAGGTTACATCATGGCTTTTGTAATTACCGACGAGTGCCTGTCCTGCGGCTCATGCGCAGCACAGTGCCCTGCTGAAGCTATCTCTATGGGCGATCTTCACTACGAGATCGATCCCGACAAGTGCCTTGAGTGCGGTGCTTGCGCAGCACAGTGCCCCGCAGAGGCAATCGAGGGCTGATCCCCTACGAGATCTGAAAAAACGCGGTATGGTTTTTCCATACCGCGTTTTTCCTTTTTTAGAGGCGCATTACAGCACCTGCGAATACGCGTATTGCGGTGTCCCGGTATCGGGGCATCGTAAGAAACCGTAGCACCCTCGAACCGGGCTGACGCAATATATGTATTTTTAACAGCGCCAAGGCGCTGTTAAAAATGTGTGGGATTTTGGGCGGGTGCGTGTATAATGGGATGAGAGAGAAAATTACGGGGAGGTGGAGATGTGGACGACCTCGAGATAATGGAGCTCATCGCGCAGGGCGACGAGCGCGGCATGCCGGAGCTGCAAAAGCGCTACGGCGCGCTTGTGCGCTATGTCGCGGCGCCGATACTGGGCAGCGGCGCGGCAGTCTCCGACTGCGTTTCGGAGGTGTATCTGCGTGTACTCGAAAAATTTTCGCAGTTTGACCCGGAGCGCGGCAGTCTCGGCGCGTGGCTCACGGCCATCGCGCGAAACACGGCTCTGAACATGGCACGCCGCGGCAAAAACGAGGTCTCGCACGAGATGCGTGAGGACACCCCCGACCCCGCACCGACGCCGGAGGAGCTGCTGCTGCTTGCCGAGCGAAGAGAAGCTCTCGCGCGAGCGCTGAACATGCTCAGTTTTTCCGACAGGGCGCTGTTTTACCGAAAATATTACTACATGCAGCCGATGAGCCAGATCGCCGCAGAGCTCGGCATGACCGAGCGCGCAGCCGAGGGTCGGCTGTACCGCATACGCAAAAAGCTCAGAGAATGCTTAGGAGGTGAAGGCTATGGCAGACAATGAATTTGACGGGCTCGACCGCCTGATAGAAGACAGCCTTGACTTCATTCCGCCCGACGACGTGGTAGATCACGTTTCCGCCGGAAAAACGGCCTTCGACCTCATCATCGCGGGCCTTGCGCTGAGCACGATAACGCTCGATATTCTCGCGCTCGGCTATATCCTGCCGCTGATCGGCGTTGTGCTCCTGCTTTTGGGCTTCCGTCGTCTGCGCGGCGAAAACGGCTGGTTTAAAGCCTGCTTCGTTATCTCCGCCGTGCGCTGCTTTTCCGTCGCAGCGCAGTGCATTATCGCCGCCACCGTTTATCACAGCACATTCATGACTACCGGCGCGGCAGATATCACCGCACAGGTGAGCGTCATCCTCGTTTTCGCGCTTATCATATGCCTGCGAAAGGGCATACTCGCAACGCAAGATTGCGCCCGGCTCGAGCCGCACGCCGGCGGGGCGACGGCGCTTATAATCTGGTATGCCGTCGTGTGCGCGCTGGCACTTGTGAAGTTCGAGGGGCTCATCCTCGTCGCAGGCCTTGTGATCAGCTTCATATTCATCCTGCGCAGCCTTGCAAAGCTTGCACGCGAGCTCGACGAGGCAAGCTACGCCGTGCACCCCTCGCCCGTGCAAGTGTCCGACAAGGCGCTGTGCATCACGCTGTTTTCGCTCGTCATCGTCGGCGTTGTATGCGGATATGTGTTTCTCCAGCGCCTGCCGATGCAGTGGCAGCCCGAGCAGGAGACGCAGACAACAGAGCTTCGCCGGGAGCTGCTCGAGGCGGGCTACCCCGAAAGGTCGCTGCGCGACCTCAGCGATAAGGATGTTGAGATGTGCAGGGGCTTCACCGCGGTCTGCACCAACGACGGAGATCAGTTCGACAACGGCAGCGGAGTCACGCTCATGACCGTCGCCGTGAAGCTCGATGAGCCCGGCACGCGCTACCGCATATTCACTCACTTTGAGTGGCACGATGCGCGCTCTTGCGGAACGGAGCTTCTGCGCGTTATGCCCTACTACATGCGCTACGACGCACGGCTCGACTGGTCGCCCGATGGCGAGGTCACCGGCCGTGTGCTGTACGACGCGGACGGCACGACGATGGTTTCGCCCTACTATAAGCTCGACGGCTCGGGTACCGGCAGCATCAGCAGCAGCTTCTTCGGAACGAGCTCGATCGGCATCCTCGGCAGCTTTTCCATGCCCGCGGACTCCGAAAATCAGCGCGGCTACATCGCCTACGGAACGCAAAGCGGCGCAACGCAGACCGATGAGCTTTACATCGCCTCCGACGCAAACTACGTTCACCAATACAGCGTCCTGCAATTCCCCGTCCAGACCGCCGAGGAGTTTGTCGGCACCGGCAGCTTCAGCGAGAGCTTCGTAACCGTCTGGGACTCTTTTTCAGTGGCGAATTGAGGCTCCTACCGATACGCATATTGCGGTCGCCCGGTGTCGAGAGTACCGGCAAAACCGGAAAACCGCCGCTTCCCGTGAGTGCAATAATAATTTACGCCGCATTGTGTAGGGAACGGGCTTGCCCGTTCCGCATGCCCCGGTTTTCTCCGCACCCTCGACACCGGACGACCGCAACATATGTATCCGTCGGTGCGTCCGTGCGCAACTAAAAAACCTCCGTTCATTCGAACGGAGGTTTTTGTTCTTGCTAAGTAATTTCTTACTTGATCTCGACTGCTGCGCCGACTGCCTCGAGCTGAGCCTTGAGAGCCTCTGCGTCTTCCTTGGAAACGCCTTCCTTGACAGCAACGGGAACCTTCTCGACCATTGCCTTTGCCTCTGCCAGGCCAAGACCGGTGATGCCGCGGATCTCCTTGATGACCTTGATCTTCTCTGCGCCGAAGCTGGTCATAACAACGTCGAACTCGGTCTTCTCTGCGACAGCCTCTGCTGCGCCGCCTGCTGCGGGAGCTGCTGCTGCAACTGCGGAGACGCCGAAGGTCTCGCAGATCTCATCAACGAGCTCCTTGAGCTCGAGAACGGAAAGAGCCTTGATCTCGTCGATCATGGCGGTGATTTTTTCGCTTGCCATTATAATTTCCTCCAAATTTTAATGTGTGATGCAGCCTGATTATTCTGCTGCTTCTGCGGGAGCGGCTGCGCCGCCCTTCTGCTCGACGACTTCGCTCAGAGCAACTGCAAGGCCGCCCATGATTGCATTCAGGGAGCCTGCCAGCTTCGAGTACAGGTCGTTCTTGCTGGTGAGCGTGGACAGCTCTGCTATCTCCTGCTCGCTGAGGATCTTGCCCTCCATGAAAGCTGCTTTGATATTGAACTTATCGCCGAGCTTCTTGGAGTAATCGCTGATGATACGGAACGGTGCGATGGGGTCCTCGCTGCTGGTTGCCATGGATGTGCTGCCGTTGAGGACGGGATCGAGCTCGCTCATTCCGACCTTGTCGATAGCGATCCTGGTAAGGGTGTTCTTGACGACGGTGTAGTCGACGCCCTCCTTGCGCATCTCGGTACGCATAGCCGTATCTTCGGCCACGGTGATGCCCTGGTAATCGACCAGGATACCTGCGCTTGCTGCGTTGATGCGCTCGACGAGTGCTTCTACGATCGCCTGCTTCTCGCTGAGAACTTTTGCGTTAGGCATGTGTGTTTTTCACCTCCACACTAATGTTCACGCTCATAAAGAAAACCTCTGCATCCGAAGACGCAGAGGCTGTAAGCAATCAAAATATGATGCCATCCTCGGCAGGATTTACACCATAAAGATACCTGCTGTCTTTGGAGCGCTCTGATAGGATATCAAATTCCGCTCCGTTTGTCAAGTAATTTATCGGCGCAAGCACCGATAAATTACTTGAGAGCGGATAGCTATATGTGTGCGGCAATGCCGCACGAATTTTAAAAAGGCAGCCGTAGGCTGACTGAGGGCTCGTTTTTTTGGAGGCGCATTGAGATCGTGCCGATACATATTTTGCGTCAGCCCGACCGGTGAGCGCGAGAAAAACCATAACATGCGGAACGGGCAAGCCCGTTCCCTACATGGTGCGGCGCAACATCGTAACGCAGCCGCAAATTTTGCACCGCGCTCATGGGAAGCGGCAGTTTTCCGGTTTCGTCGGAAGCTTCGATACCGGGCAACTGCAATATATGTATAGGTACAGCCTTAAAGCGCCTCTAAAAATTC
>SFEG01000006.1 GCA_004558025.1 Clostridiales bacterium | reverse complement strand
CTGAAGACCGACCCGCAGCTCATGGGCGCACTCGGCGCAGCAGAGTATGCTCGCCAGAAGGGTCTTGCAAAGAAATAATTCTTTTTAGAGGCGCTTTTTAGAGGCGAATTAAGGCTTCAATGAGTCTTTATTGCGGTGGCCCGACCGGTGACACAGTACCGGGTATTGGTGCATCGCGCTACGAAAGTTAAGAGCAAATATAACAGGCAGCCGTGAGGCTGCCTGTTTTGTGTGCAAAAATAAATGTTGATTTGCCTACGGGATTGGTTGTATAATGTCCTTAAGAGGTGAAATAAATGATATCAACGAAAGGACGTTATGCAATACGCATACTGCTCGACCTTGCCGAGCACAACAACGGCAGCTACATCCCTATGAAGGAGGTCGCCGCCCGGCAGGAGATATCGCTCAAATATATTGAAAAGATAATGCCCTCGCTCAAGTCCGCAGGACTTATAGCCAGTGTCCACGGCATAGGCGGCGGCTACAGGCTCACGAGATCTCCCGAGCAGTATACTCTTTGGGAGATACTCAAGCTCGCTGAGGGCGACCTTGCGCCGGTGTCTTGTCTTCAGGACAATGCACCGCCCTGCCATCGAGCGGCCGAGTGCCGCACGCTGTCCGTATGGGAAGGATACTACGACCTCACGCGCAATTATTTTTCCGGCATAACGCTCGCCGACCTCATGAACGCGCCGCGCGGCGGAGACTACGTTATCTGACTATAATTCCGCCGCCGAGCACAGTGCCGTCGTCGTACAGCACGGCCGACTGGCCGGGCGTAACGGCACTCTGAGGCGTATCAAAGCGTATAAGCGCTTCATTTTCGCTTAACGGTTCAACGTTAGCCGCCTGTTCGGGCTGGCGATAGCGTATTTTGGCCGAGCAGCGTATCGGCCCTGACGGAGCCTCGCCGCTTATCCAGTTGAAATCACGAACAAGAACTTCGCGTGAATAAAGCTCTGTGCCGCTGCCCAAGGTAACGGTACCGCTGCCTGCGTCGATCTTACAGACATAGCGCCGCTCGGGGAGTGCGAGCCCCAGACCGCGGTGCTGACCGATCGTGTAGTGCGTGATGCCGCGATGCGTGCCGAGAACATTACCGTCAGTGTCGATAAAATTGCCAGGTGCGGACGTTTTTCCGGTGAGGCGCTCAATCGCGGCGGCGTAGTCGCCGTCCGGCACGAAGCAGATATCCTGACTGTCGGGCTTCTGCGCATTCGTGAGCTTTGATGCCTCTGCAATGGCACGTGTCTCGCTCTTTATGAGTTCGCCGAGAGGGAATAGAGTGTGCGCAAGCTGCTCCTGCGTGAGCATGTAGAGCACATAGCTCTGATCCTTCGATTCGTCGCGCGCCTTTTTCAGCATATATTTCTCACCGTCGAACTCTATGCGTGCGTAGTGTCCGGTTGCGATCTTGTCGCAGCCGAGAAGCCTTGCACGCTCATTGCGATCAAAATTTTCATTCTTCTGTCCAGGTCGCCGCGGGAGTCGCGCGCATTGCGAGTATCGTGCGGCTGATGAGGTCTTCAAGACTCCAGCCGAGCATATCCGCGCCGCGCTCGATGACCTCGCGTGAGCAGCCTGCCGCGAAATTCGCGCTTTTGTATTTCTTCTTTACGGACTTGAGCTCAAGATCCTGGACGCTTTTTGACGGGCGCATTATCGCAACCGCGCCTATGAGACCTGTGAGCTCGTCCGTTGCATACAGGATCTTTTCCATCAGATGCTCGGGCTTTATGTCGACGGTTATTGCGTAGCCGTGGCTTGCGGTTGCATGTATCAGCCGCTCATCCAGCCCCTCTTCGCGCATGAGCTCCTGACTTTTTATGCAGTGCTGCTCTGGGTACAGCTCAAAGTCGAGGTCATGCAGCAGACCGACAACGCTCCAGAAATCGGCCTCGTCGCCGTAGCCGAGCTCGTTTGCGAAGTATTCCATGACGCCGGACACGATAAGCCCGTGCTTAATATGGAATGGGTCGGAGTTGTACTTTTTCAAAAGCTCAAGAGCCTGTTGTTTGTTCGGGATCATCGGAAAAGCCTCCTGTGAGTCAGTTTATCAGTCCGCGAACAGCGGGGTGGAGAGGTAGCGGTCGCCGGTGTCGGGAAGGAGCACGACTATGGTCTTGCCCTCATTCTCCGGGCGCTTTGCAAGCTCGATAGCGGCCCATACCGCCGCGCCGGAGGAGATGCCGACGAGCACGCCTTCGCTCTTGCCGATCTCTTTGCCGGTGGCAAACGCGTCGTCGTTCTCGACGGGGATTATCTCGTCATAGACCTTGGTGTCCAGCACATCGGGAACAAAGCCTGCGCCGATGCCCTGAATCTTGTGCGAGCCGGCAACGCCTGTCGAGAGAACGGCGGAGCTCTTCGGCTCGACCGCAACGACCTTGACCTCAGGCTTTTTGGACTTGAGAAATTGGCCTACGCCGGTGACCGTGCCGCCGGTGCCTACGCCTGCGACGAATATATCGACCTCGCCGTCGGTGTCGGCGAAGATCTCGGGACCGGTGGTCTCAAAGTGCGCCTTGGGGTTCGCAGCGTTGACGAACTGGCCCGGAATGAAGCTGTTGGGAATTTCCTTTGCGAGCTCGTCGGCCTTGGCAATAGCACCCTTCATGCCCTTTGCGCCCTCGGTGAGCACGAGCTCCGCGCCATACGCCTTCATAAGCTGGCGGCGCTCAACGCTCATGGTCTCGGGCATGACGATGATTATGCGATAGCCTCTTGCGGCGGCGACGGATGCAAGGCCGATGCCGGTGTTGCCGCTGGTGGGCTCAATGATGACGGAGTCGGCGTTCAGCAGACCCTTTGCCTCTGCGTCGTCGATCATCGCCTTTGCAATTCTGTCCTTAACGGAGCCTGCCGGGTTAAAATACTCAAGCTTTGCGAGGACCTTGGCCTTGAGGCCGAGCTTCTTTTCAATGTGGGTGAGCTCAAGCAGGGGAGTGGAACCAATAAGCCGATCGGCGGAAGTGTATATTTTAGACATGATATTATCTCCTTTTAATTAAATGATTTAAATAGTATTTTGTTTGATGTTCGGAAAAGTCTCAGCCCCGACATCGGAAGACAATATATGCAGCCATGATGTTTACCTCGGTTCGATATTAAATACTACTAACTTCGTAGGTTGGTAGCAGTATAAGCCCGTATTCCTCATTTGTCAATAGCCCTGCGCAAAAAATATGAAAAAACGCAACTGCCAAAGTCGCTTATCAAAAGAACCAAAGCGCCGGGTCAAATGTCCCGGCGCTCGGCCTGAATAAGCGTAAGTTTGTGCGTCATTTGACAGGTCTGTGAAAAACTCACAAAAAGCCGCACGCAAGTTTAGATTACCTGCGAATTTAAACTGCACGTAAATTATGCTATCATAATATTGTTAGCAAGCAATAGGGAAGGGCACGGTAGAGCCCCACAAAATACACCGCACCGCATGGAAAACCATGCGGTGCATTTTTGTTTTACTCAGATCTTGCTGTTTATCCAGCCCAGGATATCGGCATAGACCTCCTGATTGTTTATCTCGTTGAGCATCTCGTGGCGGCCGTCCTTGTAAAGCTTTATTGTGACGTCCTTCATGCCGGCCTTTTTGAAATTCTCATACGCAAGCTTCACGCCCTTGCCGCACTCACCGACGGGGTCTTTGTCACCGGACATGAAGTAGACCGGCATATCCTTTTTCATCGCCTTGAGATTGTCGACATTCGTAATGAACTTAACGCCGGTCATCATATCTCTGAACAGGCTGCACGAGGGGATAAAGCCGCACAGGGGATCGGCTATGTACTTATCGACGGCCTCGGTGTTTCTCGTAAGCCAGTCGTACTCGGTGCGGGGGTTATCGTATATCTTATTATAGCTTCCGAACGCGAGATTGTTGAGGAACTTGCTGTAGTGATGCGGCCCCTTGAGCGAGGTCACGAGGTTGCCCATGAAAAGGCCGCCCGCAACGAGCGCCGCGCCCTGATTGCCCGTGCCGCTTATGATAGCCGCGTCGAACGCGCCGGGATAGCGGATAAGATGCGTGCGCGCCATGAAGCTGCCCATGCTGTGGCCAAACAGGATAAAGGGAACGCCGGGGTAGGTCTGCTTCATCGCAAGGCGGAGTATCTCCTCATCCTTAATGATGTAGTCCCAGCCGTTTTTCTCTGCGAAAAAGCCCATCTGCTCGGGGCTTTCGATGCTCTTGCCGTGGCCGAGGTGGTCTGTGCCGACAACGACGAAGCCGTTGGATGCCAAAAATGCCATGAAATCGTCGTATCTGTTAATGTGCTCGGCGATGCCGTGGATTATCTGAACCACGCCTCTGAGCTCCCCGTCGGGAACGCAGCGGCGAACATGGATGCGGTTTTTGCCGGTGCTTGAATTAAAGTAAAAATCATTGAAAGTAGGCATGGAAAATCCCCTCCGTGTATGTTATTATATGAATTATAGCATAATTGCGGCAAATTGCAACGAAATTAGCAGAATCAGTATGGAGGTAAGCAAATGAACGGTTATGTTGTCGCGCTCGATCAGGGAACGACGAGTTCGCGTGCCATAGTTTTTGATGCGAAGGGTGTGCCCGTCACGATAGCGCAGTACCCCTTTGCGCAGATATACCCCAAGCCCGGCTGGGTCGAGCATGACCCCATGGTCATATTGGAAACGCAGTTTCGCGCCCTCGCCGAGGCCTTTGAAAAAAGCGAGCTTTCGCCGACGGATATTACCGGTATAGGCATAACCAATCAGCGCGAGACGACCATCGTTTGGGATAAGAATACCGGTAAGCCCGTGTATAACGCGATCGTCTGGCAGTGCAGAAGAACAGCGCCGATCTGCGATAAGCTGACGGCCGAGGGCATAGGAGACTATGTCCGCGATAAGACCGGTCTTCTCATCGACGCGTACTTTTCCGGCACGAAAATAAAATGGATACTCGACAATGTCGACGGTGCGCGCGAAAGAGCCGAGCGCGGCGAGCTGCTGTTCGGCAATGTCGATTCCTGGCTCATATGGAATCTCACCGGAGGCAAGGCGCATGTTTCCGATTACTCGAACTGCTCGCGCACGATGCTGTTTGATATAAACAAGCTCGAGTGGGATAAAACCCTGTGCGATAAGCTCGGCATACCCATGTCCATGCTCCCGACGCCCGTGCCGTCGTCTATGATCTACGGTAAGGTAGCGCCCGGGATAACGGGTCTTGAAATGCTCGCTGGCATTCCCGTGTGCGGTTCTGCGGGAGATCAGGCAGCGGCACTTATCGGTCAGGGCTGCATCGAAAAGGGTCAGGCAAAGAACACATACGGAACCGGCTGCTTCACGCTCCTTAATACGGGCGAGCAGTCCGTGCGCAGCGCAAGCGGACTCGTTACGAGCGTTGCATGGTCCATAGGCGGCAAAACGACCTACGCCCTTGAGGGCAGCGTGTTTAATGCCGGCAGCTCCATCCAGTGGCTGCGCGACGAGGTCGGACTTCTCAATACAAGCTCAGAGTGCGAAGCGCTTGCGACCTCAGTTCCCGATAACGGCGGCGTGTACCTCGTCTCGGCCTTCACGGGTCTCGGCGCACCGCGCTGGGACATGTACGCCCGCGGCGCAATAGTCGGCCTCACCCGCGGCTCTACAAAGGCGCACATCGCGCGCGCAGCGCTCGAGGGCATAGCCTATCAGGTCAAGGATCTTCTTGACGCGATGGAGCAGGACGCGGGAGATCCGCTGAGCGTTCTGCGTGTCGACGGCGGCGCATCGGTCAATAATTTTATGATGCAGTTCCAGTCGGATATTCTCCGAAAGCCTATAGACCGCCCCAAAATGGTCGAGACTACGGCCTTCGGTGCGGCGTTCCTGGCAGGACTTGCAGTCGGCGTGTGGAGCGATATAAGCGATATTGCAGATATCCGCGAGTCGGACAGAGTGTTTACTCCACAGATGGACGAAAACGAAGCGAAGGCCCTGCATAAGAAGTGGCTGCGCGCAGTTGAAAGAGCGGCAAAATGGGAAGAATGATGGAACAGGTATTGGTTGTAAAACGCGAAAAAATCGAGCAGTACATATCCGGCCGCAACGGACTTATCACCGGCTGCGCCGGGGAGCTTTTCGATGTCATCAAAAAAGAGTATGAGTTCATGCCGCGCCCCGAGGCCGAGGAGCGCCCGGATTTTAAGCAGATCATACCCTATGTGATCCTGCGCCGCGGCGACGAGGTCTTTGTCACCCGAAGGCTCAATAAGGGCGGCGAGGCGAGACTGCACGGCAAGATATCCATCGGCATCGGCGGGCACATAAATCCCGTCGACGAGCAGGGAGATCTGCTCATGCGCGGCCTTTGGCGCGAGATACACGAGGAAGTCGAGCTCAGCGTTCACGGCGAGCTCACTCCCTGCGGCTTTATAAACGACGATTCCAACGCCGTAGGCAGCGTCCACCTCGGCGCGTGCTTTACTCTGCCCGTCGAGGGTGAGGTTTACGTCAAGGAAACGGAAAAGCTCGAGGGACTGTGGATGACAAAGCAGGAGCTGAAGAATAATTTTGACAGCATGGAAACATGGACGCAGATAGCTCTGGAGGTGCTGTGATATGAGAATATTCAAACCGGCCGATATACTTTTGCCGACTACCGATATGCACCGATGGAGCGTCGTTGCCTGCGATCAGTTCACCTCCGAGCCCGAGTACTGGCAGCAGGTGCGTGCAATTGTCGGCGCCGCGCCGTCAACGCTCAATATGATGCTGCCCGAGGCCGAACTTGGCACGAAGGATCCGGAAACGGAGAGTGTGAAAATTAACGCTGCGATGCAGAAATATCTCGACACCGGCGTTTTTAAGGCATACCCCGACAGCTATATCTATCTTGAGCGCAGACTCAAAAACGGCGCCGTGCGCCGCGGCATAATGGGCATGTTCGACCTTGAAGCCTACGACTGGGCCGAGGGAACTCACAGCCCCATCCGCGCGACAGAGCACACCGTTGAGGACAGACTGCCGCCGCGCATAAGGATACGCCGCAATGCACCGCTCGAGATGCCGCATATCATGATATTCATGGACGATCCCGACGATATCGTCTTTTCCTCGGTAATAAAAGGGGAGAAGATCTATGATTTTGAGCTTATGCAGGACGGCGGCAGCATCGCAGGCTGGCTTGTAGAGGATAATGAAAGACTCGCAAGGGCTGCCGAAAAGCTTGGCGACGAAGATATTCTGCGCTGCAAATACGGCACGGAGAATAATGCCATAGTCTTTGCCATGGGCGACGGTAATCACAGCCTTGCAGCCGCAAAGCGCCACTGGGAGGAGATCAAAAAGACTCTCCCCGAGGCAGAGCGTGAGCTCTCCCCGGCGCGCTACGCACTTGCAGAGCTCGTCAACATCCACGACGCTGCCATAAGCTTCGAGCCCATACACAAGGTTATTTTCGATACCGATCCCGTCGATTTCTTTGCCGAGGCAAAGGCGTTTTTCGCCGATAACGCGGGCGAGGGCAGGAGCATTGACCTTGTGACCGGCGAGGGAATCGAGCGCCTTAACATATCGGGTCTCACGATAGGCGAGCTTATCGGAAAATGCGAGGATTTCTGCAGGGAGTATATCGAGCGCCACGGCGGATATATCGACTATATCCACGGCGACTGCGAGTGCGTTGAAATGTCTCAGCGCTTCGGCTGTGCGGGGATTCTTCTGCCGCGCATGGAAAAGTCTGAGCTGTTCGGCTCTGTTATGAAAAGCGGCCCGTTCCCGAAAAAGAGCTTTTCCATCGGCCACGGCAACGATAAGCGCTATTATCTCGAGTGCCGCAGGATAAAGGCATAATCTAATTTGCCCTTGTCATGAACGTGAGTTTGTGGTAAAATAATTGCCGTTAATTCGCAATAATACTATTAGAGGAGCTGTTTTATATGTCCGGACATTCCAAATGGCATAATATACAGAAAACTAAGGGCGCGGCTGACGCGAAGCGCGCTCAGGCGTTCACGAAGATCGCCCGCGAAATGATCGTCGCCGTCAAGGAAGGCGGCAGCGGCGACCCGAACAACAACTCGCGCCTTGCGGCGGTCATCACCAAGGCAAAGGCCGCGAATATGCCCAACGATAACATCAAGCGCACAATAGACAAGGCGCTTGGAGCGGGCAACACCGATAACTACGAGAAGATCGTTTACGAAGGCTACGGTCCCTCTGGTGTCGCCGTCATAGTCGAGACCATGACCGATAACCGCAACCGTACAGCCGGTGAGATCCGCCACTATTTTGATAAGTACGGCGGAAACCTCGGCGCTGCAAACTGCGTTTCCTGGTCGTTTGACAAAAAGGGCGTCATCGTCATCGATAACGAGGACGAAGAGCTCGACGAGGACGAGGTAATGATGGAAGTCCTCGATTGCGGCGCGGACGATTTTGAGCCCGACGGTGAGACCTTTGTCGTTTACACCGCTCCCGACGATGTTTCCCCCGTTGCAGATAAGATCACCGCAGCAGGCTACAAGCTTCTGTCGGCGCAGGTCGAAATGCTGCCCCAGAACGGCTACATAAAGCTCACCAATGAGGATGATATCAAGAACATGCAGAAAATGCTCGATATGTTCGAGGATAACGACGATGTCCAGAACGTCTGGCACAACTGGGAAGAGTAATAGCCTATAATAAAAACAGACAGGTTCATTTGAACCTGTCTGTTTTTTTGATTCTGCGGCGTTTTCTGCGCTGCCTGAGCTTTCTCGGATCGGGGATAAGAACGTCCACTGCGATATAACCTATGGCGAACAGGGCGACTACCGATATAACAAGAACTATGCTTTCCATAACAGCACCTCATCTCTTCGACCATATCTGCGGCGACAGCAGCAGAAGAATGGGATATATTTCAAGTCTGCCCAAAAGCATGGCAAATGACAAAACAAGCTTTGAAAAAACGGAATAATCGGTAAAGCTTGCGCTCGGCCCGACAAGTCCGAAG
Source organism: Clostridiales bacterium (assembly GCA_004558025.1). Taxonomy (GTDB): domain Bacteria; phylum Bacillota; class Clostridia; order Oscillospirales; family Oscillospiraceae; genus F23-B02. The sequence goes on along the minus strand of SFEG01000006.1, from coordinate 96,084 downwards.
CCGGGGCCTATGTTGTTAAAGCAGCTCACCGCAGCGGAGAAATTTGTCTCCATACCAAACGGTTCAAAGCTTATAAGCAGAAATACCGTGCCTATTATCGCTATATACAGCGCAAAATAAGACAAGATCTGCTTTTCACCCTGAGCATCTACGCGCCTGCCGTTTAAAATAACGGAGCTGACTTCGCGCGGGCGCAGCGCCCGGCGCAGATCATTGCGGGCTATCTGCATAAGAACGACAACACGGCTCATTTTCAGTCCTCCGGCCGTGGAGCCCATGCAGCCGCCGAAAAACATGAGCAGAAGCAGAACTGCTTTTGCAAGCTGCGGCCATTTATCGAAATCGGCTGTAGCGTAGCCTGTCGTCGTGAGGATCGACGACACCTGGAACGCCGAAAGCCGCAAAGCATCCGAGACGCTTTCATAAACGGGGAATATGATCACGGCTATAATTATAATTGCCGCAAGGCTTATGCCGAAATAGTACTTGAGCTCGTTTGACTTGAGTACCTCGCGCCATTTTTTTATAAGCAGAAGATAATACATATTGAAGCTTACGCCGAACAGCAGCATGAACACGGTTATCACCCACTGGCAGAAGCATGAGTACGACGCGATGCTGTCGGCCTTTACGCCGAAGCCGCCCGTACCGGCCGTGCCAAGCGCGTGCACGATGCTGTCAAACAGCGGCATACCGCCGCACAGCAAAAGCAGCGTTTCCAAAAGCGTCATTGCAAGATATATGTAGTAAAGTATTTTAGCCGTTCCGCTCGCGCGCGGCGTGAGCTTATCCACATTGTGCCCCGGCATCTCGGCGCGCAGAATATTTACCGAGCGTTCCGGCGTTTTTTCCATGACGGCCATGATGAACACCAGAACGCCCATGCCGCCGACCCAGTGAGTGAAGCTGCGCCAGAACAGAATCCCGTGGCTGAGTGTCTCAACATCCTTGAGAATAGAAGCGCCCGTCGTCGTAAAGCCGGATACAGTCTCGAAAAACGCGTCGACAAACGAGGGTATCTGCCCGCTTATGACAAACGGCAGCGCACCGAACAGCGATATACCTATCCACGAGAGCGCGACTATCGCAAGTCCGTCCCTTGTGTAGAGGCTTTTGCTGTCGCTGCGGCACAGTGTCGTGAGCAGTCCGCCTGCTATCGCGGCGCAGGCTGCGGAGATTATGAATGCCGTGAGGCATCCCTCGGCGTATATTATTGACACGATAAGCGGCAGCAGCATGAGAGCTGCCTCAAGCAGCAGAACTCTGCCGACCGTGTGAAAAACAAGCTTTGTCTTCATTGTTCTATCACATCCGAAAGATCGTACAGCCGCCTGCCTGCCGCGATGATTATGACTCTGTCGTCCGGGAGAATAACGTCATCACCGCAGGGAATGATGTTGTTATCGCCGCGTATAATTCCGGCAAGCAGAATATCGGGCTTGAGCTTCAGGTCTTTCACCGGAATGTTCGTATATCCGAAATCGGAGGAAACGATAAATTCGAGCGCTTCAACCGTGCCGTTCATCAGGCTGTAAAGCGTTTCAACGCGGCTGCCCACGGAGTTTTGCAGAGCGCGGGCGTATCTGAGCATAACGTCGGCTGTTATGTGCTTGGGCGATACTGTGCACTCAACGCCCAGCTGCTCGGAAAGCTCATGGTACGCGTCCTGATTGAGCTTTGCTATCACCTTGGGAACTCCGCGATCGAGCGCATAATAGGATATCAAGAGGTTTTCCTCATCCATACCGGTCAGTGAAACGAAGGCGTCGGCCGCGTCGAGCCCTTCCTCGTCAAGAACCTCGTGCTGGGCTCCGTCGCCGTGGATAACGACGGCTCTGCCGCCGAGAGCAGCGGAGATCTCATCGCAGCGGGCATCGTCCTTTTCGATTATTTTGACGCTGTTGCCGCTGCGCAGAAGATCATCGCTCAGATAAGCCGCTATGCGGCTCGCGCCGAGCAGAAGAACATGCTTTGCCCGCTTTTGAAGTATTCCCATGTTGCCCAGAAGCTTCTGCATATCCTCGGGTGCGGCTATCAGTCCGAGCTTATCGCCGGCCTGAAGAACAAAGTTGCCGCGCGGTATGTGTGCCGTTTTGCCTCTCAGCACGGCGCATACGAGAAATGACGCGCCGCTTTTTCCCCTCAGAGCCGACAGCGCCACGCCGTCGAGCGCAGAGCCCGGCTTTACGCTCATTTCGGCCATTTCAAAGCGGCTGCGAGTGAAGCTTTCCGATCTCACCGCTGAGGGGAACTTGAGTATGTTGTATATGGCCTTTGCCGTGAGCTTTTCCGGGTTTATCACCATCGAAAGCTCAAGCTCTTTTTTTAAAAAGCCGAGATTTTCGCTGCTGTACTCGCTGCCGCGTATTCGCGCAACGGTGTGCCTTGCACCCATGCGCTTTGCAAGAAAGCAGCTGAGCATGTTTATCTCATCCGAGCCCGTGGCCGCGATGAAAAGCTCCGCTCCGGCAGAGCCCGCATCTGCAAGCGCCTTATAATGCGTGCCCGCATCGCATATGCCCATAACGTCGTAGTTTGTAGTAACGCTGTCTATGACGGCGCGGTCGTTATCTATAACCACTATTTCGTGCCCTTCGTTTATAAGGCTGTGCAGTATGCTTTGCCCGATCTTTCCGCAGCCGACGATAATGATCCTCATTATATTTCCTCGTTTCGTTTCTTTTCTTGAGACGAATATAGCACTTTGGACATTATAATTGGATTAGAGGATGCGCCGGAGTATTAAAATTTCATTAAAACACTGCCTCAAAACGGAAAACTGTTTCTGATCGCGCCGCCGTGTGTTATACTGACGCTGAAAACGAGGTGTTCAAATGAAGCGTGAGGAAAAAATACTTGTCTGCCTTTCCGGCTCTCCGTCAAACGCACGCGTTTTACGCGCCGCGGCCAAGCTCGCCGAGGCGTTCAACGCTGCGCTCACGGCGCTCTTTGTAGAGCCTGCAAATCACTCCGTGCAATCAGACGGGCAGCTCGGGGATAATATCCGTCTTGCAAAACGGCTCGGCGCGCAGATAACAACGCTCTACGGGGACGACGCGGCGACCGTTATAGCGGAGTACGCGCGAGCTTCGGGCTCAACGAAAATCGTTATCGGCAGAAGCCCGCGCAAGCGCGGCATATTTTCAAAAAAGAGCATAGTCGATCGCCTGGGCGAGATCGCATCCGACATTGACATATATATAATCCCCGACAAAAGCGAAACGAAAGATAAGCCGCAGGCCGGGCTGCTCGCGCAGGAGCGCTTCAGTGTACGCGACACAATCATTACGATACTCATGCTCTGCTTATGCACGGGCATAGGATATCTGTTTTCAGATTTTGGCTTTTCGTCCGCTAATGTAATTGTTGTGTATATAATCGGCGTTCTTGCCATTGCCATGCTCACTTCGGGACGCAGCTACAGCCTGGCGGCATCGATAATGTCGGTGCTGATATTCAATTTCTTTTTCACGCAGCCGTATTTTTCGATGTTTTCCGATCCGAGTCACATCATGACGTTTATCGTCATGTTTGCCGCGGCTTTGCTCATATCGTCGATAACGGCGAGAATAAGAATACAGACGCGTCAAACGGCGCTTAGAGTGTACAGGACGGAGGTATTACTCGAGACAAGCCAAAAGCTGCAGCAGGCGCTCGGCGTCGAGCAGGTGCTTTCCGTAACGGCGGCACAGTTGGGCAAGCTTCTCGACAGAAGTATACTGATCTATCCCGCAGAGAACGGCCGCCTGCTATCTCCGCTGCTGTTTCCCGTGAATGAGGATAATGATCTTAATGCATATCTGAGCGGCCGTGAGCGTGAGATCGCTCAATGGACGCTTGAAAACGATCGCCGAGCAGGCAGCGGTACCGGTATGTTTCAAAAGGCAGACGGACTTTACATGGCCATCCACGCGAAAGGCAGGGTGTTCGCCGTCGCGGGTATTGCGATGCAAAATGCTCCGCAGCTCGAGAGCTTTGAAAAAACCCTGACTGTTGCAATACTCGACGAGTGCGGACTTGTACTCGAAAACGAGAGAAGCCGCCGCGAAAAGCGGGAGATAGAGGAAAGGGCGAGAGCCGAAGAACTCAGAGCAAACCTTCTTCGCGCAATATCTCACGATCTGCGCACGCCGCTGACCAACATATCCGGAACGGCTGCGTTGCTGATGGAAAACGAGCTTTCAGAGGATAAGCGCCGTCAAATGTACGAATCGGTGTATGACGATGCCGGGTGGCTGATAAACCTCGTAGAAAACCTTTTGAGCATAACACGCATGGAGGGCGGCAGCAGAATAGAAAATATGCAGCCTGAGCTTTTGGACGATGTTTTCAGAGAGGCTGTCTCGCATGCCGACAGAAAGCTTGGCGAGCACGAGCTCAGCGTTCGGATCAGCGATGATCTGCTGATGGCGTATATGGACGCGCGGCTAATCATTCAGGTGATAATCAATCTTCTGAATAATGCCGTTAAGTACACGACTCCGGGCTCACATATCAGCCTTTCGGCCAAGGCACAGGGAGATAGCGTGCTCATAAGCGTTGCCGACGACGGAGACGGCATAGGCGATGATGCCAAGGATAAGATATTCGATATGTTCTATACCGCCGGCAAGGCCAGCAGTGACGCGCGGCGCGGCCTCGGTCTTGGCCTTGCGCTGTGCAAAAGCATTGTCGGGGCTCACGGCGGCAGCATAAACGTTTCGGATAATGTGCCGCACGGAGCGGTATTCACATTTGATTTAAAGAGAGCGGAGGTGCAGGCAGATGAATAAACCGCAGATACTTATAGTTGAGGACGATAACGCAGTTGCAAATCTTATCGCAGCAACGCTGGAGACGCAGGACTATGCCTATAAGCGCGCCGAAAACGGAGCGGGGGCCGTGATGGAGGCGCTCTCCTGCAAGCCGGACGTCGTGCTGCTCGACCTCGGACTTCCGGACACGGACGGCGTTGAGATAATCAAAAAGATACGCTCCTGGAGCAATATGCCCATAATCGTGGTCTCCGCGCGCAGCGAGGATTTTGACAAGGTCTCGGCTCTCGATGCGGGAGCGGATGACTATCTTACAAAGCCCTTTTCGGTCGACGAGCTCCTGGCGCGCCTGCGTGTGGCCTTGAGAAGAGTACGCTATGACAGTGACCGCCTCGGCGAGGAATCAAGCGCCTATGAAAACGGCGAGCTCCGCATAGACTACTCCGCAGGCTGCGTTTACCTTTCCGATAAGGAAATACATCTGACCCCGATAGAGTACAAGCTCCTGTGCCTGCTCGCGAAAAATACCGGAAAGGTGCTCACTCACAATTATATTCTCAAGGAGGTCTGGGGCAGCCCGACGGCCTCTGATGTTTCGTCCCTGCGCGTCTATATGGCAACGCTCCGCCGCAAGATAGAGAAAAGCTCAAACGGCGTGCAGTATATCCAAACCCATGTCGGCATCGGCTACCGCATGCTGAGAATAAACAAATAATTTGGTATAAGCGCACAAAACGTTAACAGAAAATTCGTGAAAATTTACTATAGTCCGTGTTAAGCTATACACAATATATGACCTTTAAGGAGCAAGGCGTATGAACGAAGTAAAATCACCGAAAAAACCGCTCGTTTATTACTACACGATAGTCCTGATCCTCCTGCTGGTGTTCAATTTCGTGGCAATGCCGTGGATAAGTGAGCATCAGATCAAGGAGGTAGACTATAATACCTTTATCAACATGGTCGACAAAGGCGAAGTCAGCGCCGTTGAGATACAGGAGCAGAATAACCGCATCCTGTTCAAGGGTGATGAAAAAAGCGGAAAGATATATAAGACGGCCATGGTGCCCGACGACGATCTCGTCTCGCGCCTGCTTAAGGCCGATGTCTCCACGACCGGCGAGGAGATAGAACAGACCTCGGCGCTTGTCAGCATACTCGGCTGGCTGCTGCCGATAATCATATTCGTGGCTCTCGGCCAGTATATGTCGCGCAAAATGATGGATAAAATGGGCGGCGGCAACTCCATGATGTTCAACATGGGCAAGTCAAACGCCAGAGTCTATGTCAAATCCGCAGAGGGCATAAAGTTTGCCGACGTCGCAGGTGAGGACGAGGCAAAGGAGAACCTTTCCGAGATCGTCGATTATCTGCACGATCCCGGCAAGTATAAAGAGATCGGAGCCTCCATGCCCAAAGGCATACTGCTCGTCGGCCCTCCGGGAACGGGCAAGACCATGCTTGCAAAGGCCGTTGCCGGTGAAGCGGACGTGCCGTTTTTCTCAATGTCGGGCTCGGAGTTCGTTGAAATGTTCGTCGGCATGGGCGCAAGCAAGGTACGCGACCTGTTCAAGCAGGCCAAGGAAAAAGCGCCCTGCATCGTTTTTATCGACGAGATCGACGCAATCGGCAAAAAACGTGACGGTCAGCTCGGCGGCAACGATGAGCGCGAGCAGACGCTCAACCAGCTGCTCACCGAGATGGACGGCTTTGAGGGCAATAACGGCGTAATAATCCTTGCCGCGACCAACCGCCCCGAGTCTCTCGACCCGGCGCTCACGCGCCCGGGCCGCTTTGACCGCCGCGTGCCGGTCGAGCTCCCCGACCTTAAAGGCAGGGAGGAGATACTCAAGGTCCACGCGCGCAAGATCAAAGTTGCCGAGGATGTTGATTTCGGCAAGATCGCCCGAATGGCCTCGGGCGCATCGGGCGCGGAGCTTGCCAACATAGTAAACGAGGCCGCGCTGCGCGCCGTGCGTGACGGCAGGCGCTTTGCAAATCAGGCCGACCTTGAGGAGAGCATTGAAGTCGTCATCGCCGGCTATCAGAAGAAAAATGCCATCATGACCGACCACGAAAAGCACATTGTAGCATATCACGAGATCGGCCATGCGCTCGTCGCCGCAAAGCAGACCCACTCAGCGCCTGTGCAGAAGATAACTATCGTCCCGCGCACCTCCGGCGCTTTGGGCTACACCATGCAGGTCGAAGAGGGCAACCACTACCTCATGAGCAAGGAAGAAATAGAAAACAAGATTGCCACCTTCACCGGCGGACGCGCGGCCGAGGAGGTCGTTTTCGGCTCGGTCACAACGGGTGCCTCGAATGATATCGAGCAGGCGACAAAGCTTGCCCGCGCAATGATAACGCGCTACGGCATGAGCGAGGATTTCGACATGGTCGCTATGGAAACGGTCACTAACCAGTATCTCGGCGGCGATACATCGCTTGCATGCTCTGCTGAAACTCAGGCGCAGATCGACCGTCAGGTCGTTGCGCTCGTTAAAAAGCAGCACGATAAGGCCGTCGGGATCCTGACCGATAACCGCGAAAAGCTCGATGAGCTCGCAAAATTCCTCTACGAAAAAGAGACCATCACCGGCGAAGAATTCATGGAAATACTCGATAAGTAATCAAAAACCTCCGGATTAGCCGGAGGTTTTTACTTTACACCATGCTTTTGTAGTCGGCGCAGGGCTCGACGTTGTCGGGCGGGAAGAACTCGTCGACGGGGAAGCTTATGCGGCCGAACATTGTGCAGGGATCATCCTCGTTTGATCCCACGCACTCCTTCTCCGGCAGGCAGTAATCGTAAGCCGGGATGAGAAGCTGCGTATTGCGCTCAAGGCGGATGATCGAAAACTGACCGAGGGTCACATAAACGTGGCGCGTGCCGCCGGTGACGGAGATATCCTCGCCGAAGGAGTCGAGTATGCTCTGCGGAATGTCGCGCTGGTCGATGCCGGGATCGGGCAGCGCCGTCTCGGCAAGCGTCATGTGCAGCGCGATGGGATCGACGGCGTCGACCTCTGCAAAGGGCATGCTGCTGTCGGTGTTCGGGATGCAGCAGTCATCGGAGGAAAAGCTTCTGACCCTGCCCTCCGAGCCGAAAAGCATCACACGCTTATCGAACACCGCAAGACCCGTGAAGGTTTGATTTGCAGGGAATGTCTCGCCGCTTATCTTGTAGAAGTAGGTAACGTCGACCGTGTAATAGCCGCGGTTGAGGCAGATTTCATTCACCTTGACCTCGCATTGCAGAAGCTGCGCGCACTTCGGACGCACGCTGAACGCGCTCTCTATGTAGGGAAGAGAGCTCACTGTGGGATAAACGCGCAGATCCTCGATGCAGTCCTTGTCGCGGCAGGCATCCATTATCTTTCTCGTATTGACACAAACGGCCTGTTTTATGCAGTCATTATCATTGACCGGACCGGGCACGACCCTGTCTGCCATAAATATACCTCCCAGGATGGAATTGAAGAAAAACTTCAATACAGTCTATGCGCAGTGTTCCAAAATGTGAAGAATATTGGATTTACAAAAAGAAAAGTATGTATTATTATATAAGTTAGGAGCAGTAGGGGAGGTAGGAAGATTGAATAAAAAGATCTGGCTTATTCTCATAGCCGTTGAGGTGCTTATACTTTTCGCGATGATCCTGGCAGACTTCGGCGTTCTGCACACGGCATCCGCGCCGCTTTCACCCAGGAGCATTATATTGCACATAACAACTGTTGTGATCATATTTGCGTGCCTTGACGCCTATAAAAAGAGCAAATAGGGTTTACTTGTTCATATTTTGAATGTATAATGTCATCTTCGGGAGAGTGCTATGGAAAGATACGGCTTTATCCATGAAAAGCTTGATATAAAAATTCTCATATTATTTATTCTCCGCCGCCTGCCGGGCATAGTCGCGCCCATTGACCTTCAGGATTTTACGCAGCAGTGCGATGAGGGCTTCGGCTATTTCGAGTATTCCGACTGCCTTGCCGAGCTTATCGAAAGCGGCCTCGTCATTGAGGAAGAGACCGGTCTGCGCGTGAGCAAGCGCGGCGCGGACGCTGCCGAAACGGTCGAGAGCAGTCTGCCGTTTTCCGTCCGAAAAAGGGCGGAGAAGATAATAGCCCCCGAGGCAGAGAGACTGCGCCGCCTGTCGATGATAACCGCGCAGCACAGAAACCGTGACAGCGGCTGCTTTGTCACCCTTGCCATGAGCGATGGTAAGGGCGAGATAATAAGGCTCAATATTCTCTCGTCCGGCGAGCAGCAGGCCGAGCGCATAGAGGAAAATTTCCGCGACAGGGCAGAGGAGATATACTGCAAGATAATCGAGCTTTTGGACAAAAAGCCCGAGAATAAAAAAGGGTAATAAAACGCCCATCTCGCATGGGCGTTTATATATTTATTTTTACGTATACACCAGGAGGAAAACCATGGAGATCAGAATTCCGGACGGATACAAAAGTATCCTCAGCGTTTACGATACGCAGAAGGCCATAAGCCTTTTGAAACGCCTGTTTGAGGACAGGCTTGCGGCACTTTTAAATCTTTACCGTGTGTCCGCGCCATTGTTTGTCGACTCTGATTCCGGACTTAACGATAACCTGAACGGCTATGAGCGCCCTGTGTCCTTCGATATTCTCCGCTCGGATACGACCGCGCAGGTCGTGCAGTCGCTTGCAAAGTGGAAGCGCCTTGCGCTCAAGCGCTATAACTTCTTCCCCGGCAAGGGACTTTACACCGATATGGACGCTATCCGCCGCGACGAGGATGAGCTTGATAACCTGCACTCTGTCTACGTTGATCAGTGGGACTGGGAGAAGGTCATCCTTGCGGAAAACCGCAATATCGACTATCTCAAGCTCACCGTTATGGACATAGTCAAGGCTCTGTGCGACACGCAGGACACCATGCAGGCTATTTACCCTCAGCTTCAGTGCCTGCCGAAGCTCGAGCGCAATGTCACCTTCATCACCTCGCAGGAGCTTGAGGACATGTACCCCGGCATGACCGCAAAGCAGCGCGAGAATGCCTTCACCCGTGAGCACAAGACCGTGTTCATAATCGGCATCGGCGGCGCACTGCGCTCCGGCAAGCCGCATGACGGCCGCGCGCCCGACTATGACGACTGGTCGCTCAACGGCGATATTCTGTTCTGGTGCGACTGGCTCGACTGCGCCATAGAGATATCCTCCATGGGCATCCGCGTCGATCCCGAGTCGCTGGATAAGCAGCTCAGGCTCTCCGGCTGCGATGACCGCAGAGAGCTTCCGTATCACAAGATGCTCCTAAACGGCGAGCTGCCCCTCACCATCGGCGGCGGCATCGGCCAGTCGCGCGTATCCATGCTCCTGCTCGGCAAGGTACATATCGGCGAGGTGCAGGTATCCATTTGGGACAAGCACACCGAGGAGGTCTGCGCGGAAAAGGGAGTCATGCTCCTGTAAAAGGCCGCATAAAGTGTGAATATGGACATTATAGAGCTTATAAAAGTAATAATCATCGGCATCGTCGAGGGCATAACCGAGTGGCTGCCCATTTCGAGCACGGGCCACATGCTGCTGGTGGATGAATTTATCCACATGAACGTTACGCCCGAGTTTCGCGAGATGTTCCTGTATGTCATCCAGCTCGGAGCGATACTCGCGGTCATCATCCTCTATTGGGGCAAAATGTGGCCGTTTCAGAGCAGGAAGAAAAACGGCAGTGCGATAAAAAAAGAGACATTCATCCTTTGGTTCAAGGTCGTCATAGCCTGCATACCGGGATTTATCGCATACCTCATCTTCGACTTTGTCGATAACTGCTATGTTGTTGCGGCAGCGCTCATAGTCTACGGTATACTTTTCATCGTGATCGAAAACTGGAACCGCGGCCGCGAGCCGAGAGTTAAAACTCTCGAGGAGATATCGTATAAGGATGCGCTCATCATCGGCCTGTTCCAGGCGCTGTCGATCATTCCCGGCACCTCGCGCAGCGGCTCGACCATCATAGGCGGCCTTGTGATCGGCGTATCGCGCGTCGCGGCAGCGGAGTTTACCTTCTTCCTCGCCGTACCCGTCATGGTCGGCGTGTCGCTTCTGAAGATGCTCGCTTTCGGCTTCAGCTTTACGAGTGCCGAGCTCATAACGCTCATCGTCGGCTGCGTTGTCGCCTTCCTTGTGTCCGTCGTGGCCATTAAGTTCCTCATGAGCTATATTAAGAAAAAGGACTTCAAGATCTTCGGATGGTATCGCATCATCCTCGGTGTTATAGTCATAGCGTATTTTTTGCTAAAGTGAAAAATTTTGAGCACCCATCATTCGATGGGTGCTTTTTCTATGCTGAAATTTTGCCTCGGAGTATTAATATGTGCCCGTTTTGAAAGGAGCACAGACAATGAAACCAAAAAACGTACTATGCATATCGCTTATACTTATAATGCTCATGAGCCTCGGCGCATGCGGCAAGACCCCTGCGCCGAAGGCGACAGCTTCTCCGAATACAGCAGCCGAAACGCAGACGGAATACCGCCTGACGGCAAAGCTCACACCGGCGGACATTGAGAGCAAAAGCCTTGCAGCACATTTTACGGAGACCGCCGTCATAAGCTTCACAAACACAAGCTCTGATACATGGGAGCGTATCTGTCTGCGCGATTACGCGGCATCTAATCTCGAGCTTGAAAACGATATGGGCGGCGAATACACGCCCGGCAGCATACGCGAGGTGCTCGATTCGGCAGGCAATACGCTTAAATTCGAGGCGCAGAAGGATAAGTCTGTCGTATACGTTACGCTCTCGTCGCCCCTGCGCCCGGGTGAGCGCACGACCGTCACGGTCGATTACTCGACCGAGATACCCTGCGGCGGCGAGCGCCTGTGCTGGTATCCGAGCGGCGACTACGGCTCAAAGAGCGTTACCTGCCTCTCTCAAGCATACCCCATGCTCGCCGAGTACATTGACGGCAAGTGGAACGAAACACCGTATTTTGCCGACGGCGAGTGCTTTTTCTCGCGCTGCGCAAGCTTTGAGATGACCCTCAGCGTTCCCGAGGGCTGCACCGTCGTGTCTACCGGCAGCGAAGCACAAAGCGCCGACGGAACATGGACATTAAAAGCCGATAAGGTGCGCGACTTTGCCGTCATAGTCGGAGAGAGCTTTGAAAAGCTCACGGCCAGGGCCGGCGATGTTACGGTAAACAGCTATTACAATTCTGCCGCTGACGGCGACAAAAAGCAGGGCGAGATCTCACTCAAGGCCGCAGTTGACGCGGTTTCCGCCTTTGAAGAAGCCTGGGGCAAATACCCTTACGATACGCTCGACGTCGTTCAGGCGCCGTATAACTACGGCGGAATGGAATACCCCGGCATGGTGCGCATAGCGTCCTCATATGCAGGCAGCCTGGAGTCGGAGGACGAGGCCGATAAGCGCCTGCGCCTTGACGTAGCTCACGAGGTCGCGCACGAGTGGTTCTATGCCGCCGTCGGAAACGACCAGTACCGAGAGGCGTGGCTGGATGAGAGCTTTGCCGTTTACGGAGAATATGTCTATCAGCTATATACAGGCGAGAGCGAGTCGGACGTTAGTGAGCGGGTCATGGCCTTCGACGGTGCGCTTGCGCAAAAGTACATTGACCTCAGCGTCGGTGAATACTTCGACGAGGGAACGGGCTACGGCGACTATATACACGCCGTATACAAGGTCGGACCGCAGTTTTTGTGGAAGCTGCGGCAGGCAATGGGCGCTGAGAGCTTTGACGCTTTCATGCAAACCTGGTATACAGAGCATATGTTCAAAGAAGTGACCACCGCCGACTTCCGCGCCGCCATTGAGAAAACCGCGCCGGGCGGCGAGGTCAGAGCACTGCTGAGTGAATATCTTTCTCCGACGAGATAAGATAAAAATTGAATATCGCAAAAGCAGGAGTTTATTGACTCCTGCTTTATTAACGCTTATAATTGCCATGAAACAAAAAACATGGAGCAAAGCATGAGAAACATAGACGCAAAATTAATTGAAGATACCGTTGCACGGCTGTGCATCGAGGCAAATCTCCGTCTGCCGGACGACGTTGTGAGCGCCATCGAATGCGCGGAGATCGAAGAGCCCTGGGACGGTGCAAAGCGAATACTCTCGCTTTTGGGCGACAATGTCCGAATAGCGGAGGAAAAAACGCTGCCCATGTGCCAGGATACGGGCATGGCCTGCGTTTTTCTTGAGCTCGGACAGGATGTGCATATTGACGGTGACCTTGAAGAAGCGGTCAATAACGGCGTGCGCCGCGGCTACGGCGAGGGATATCTGCGAAAAAGCGTCGTGTGCGACCCTCTGCGCAGGATCAACACCGGCGACAACACTCCGGCGCTTCTGAGCGTGAAGCTCGTTCCGGGAGAAAGCCTGCGCATAACAGTCATGCCCAAGGGCTTCGGCAGCGAGAATATGAGTGCGCTTAAAATGCTCAAGCCCGCCGACGGCGTCGAGGGTGTCAAGCGCTTCGTGCTCGAAACTGTTGAAAAGGCCGGAGCAAACCCCTGCCCGCCGATAATCGTCGGTGTCGGCATCGGCGGAAGTTTTGACAAGGCGGCATACCTTGCAAAGCACGCGCTCCTGCGCCCGCTCGATAAGCCCAATCGCGACGAGTATTACGCGGCGCTCGAAAAGGAGCTGCTCGATAAGATAAACGCCCTCGGCATAGGCCCGCAGGGCTTCGGCGGCAAAACAACGGCGCTGGCCGTGCTCATAGAGAGCATGCCTACGCACGTTGCCGGACTGCCTGTCGCTGTCAATATAAGCTGCCACGCCACGCGCAGAAAAAGCGCAAGTCTGTGAGGTGTACGATGGAATATAAGATAAGCATTCCTGCCTCTGAGCAGGAGCTTAAGAAGCTCAAAGCGGGAGACAGCGTACTGCTGTCCGGCACGGTGTACACCGCGCGTGACGCTGCGCACAAGCGCATCTGCGAGTGCCTCGACCGAGGCGAAAGGCCGCCGTTTGACTTGAACGGCAGCGCCGTATACTATGTCGGTCCGACCCCGGAGCATGACGGCTGCTGCATAGGCTCGGCGGGGCCGACGACCTCCGGCAGGATGGACGCGTATTCTCCGCGCCTTCTCGACGCGGGGCTTAAGATCATGATCGGCAAGGGCAACCGTAGCGACGAGGTCGTGCGCTCTATGATCCGAAACGGTGCTGTGTACTTGGCGGCAATCGGCGGAGCGGGAGCCCTTATGGCGGCATCCATCGAGGAAGCGGAGCTTGTCTGCTGGGAGGATCTCGGCTGCGAGGCCGTGCGCAGACTAACTGTGAAGGATATGCCGCTTACGGTCGCCATCGACAGCGAGGGAAATGATCTGTATAGGCTCGGCAGAGCACAGTATTTGAAAGAGGTTAAAGAATAATGGATTACGCGAAAGAATCACTGAAAATGCACTATGAGCTCAAGGGAAAGATCGAGATCGCGGCGCGCACAAAGGCAAACGACAGACAGTCTCTCAGCCTTGCGTACACTCCCGGCGTCGCCGAGCCCTGCCTTGAGATACAAAAGGATGTGAACAAGAGCTACGAGCTCACCCGCCGCTGGAACACCGTCGCCGTCGTCACCGACGGAACGGCCGTCCTCGGCCTCGGCGATATTGGCCCCGAGGCCGGAATGCCGGTCATGGAGGGTAAGTGCCTGCTGTTCAAGGAATTCGGCGGAGTCGACGCCATACCGCTGTGCATCCGCAGCAAGGATGTCGACGAGATCGTGAACACCGTCGCGCTTCTGGCCGGCTCCTTCGGAGGCATAAACCTTGAGGATATCTCCGCGCCGCGCTGCTTTGAGATCGAGCGTAAGCTCAAGGAGCGCTGCGATATCCCAGTTTTCCACGACGATCAGCACGGAACAGCGGTCATCATGCTTGCGGGGCTCTTAAACGCCCTGAAGGTCGTCGGAAAGCGCCTTGAGGACGTGAAGATCGTGACCTCCGGAGCGGGCGCTGCCGGTATTGCCGTCATAAAGCTGCTTGTATCTGCCGGAGCGGGAAACGTCGTCATGACCGACCGCACGGGCGCGATATATAACGGCCGCCCGGGGCTCAATCCCGCAAAGCAGGAGATCGCGGAGATAACGAATGCGGCTCGCGAAAGCGGAAGCCTTGCCGAGGTCATAAAGGGCGCGGATGTCTTCATCGGTGTTTCCGCACCCGGCGTTCTGACTGCCGGGATGGTGCAGACCATGGCAAAGGACGCAGTTGTCTTTGCCTGCGCAAACCCCACGCCGGAGATATTCCCCGACGAGGCAAAGCGCGCCGGAGCCGCAGTTGTCAGCACCGGCCGCAGTGACTATCCCAATCAGATAAACAACGTTCTCGCGTTTCCCGGCATATTCCGCGGTACGCTGGATGCCCGGGCATCGGATATAAACGACGAGATGAAGTTTGCCGCCGCGCGCGCTCTTGCGGGCATGGTGAGTGACTCCGAGCTCAGCTGCGATAACATCCTACCGCAGGCCTTCGACGAGGGCGTGGGCGAGACCGTTGCCAAAGCGGTCATGGCAGCCGCTATAAAAAGCGGCGTTGCGAGAATATGAAGAAACGTCTTCTTGGCGCGTCAGCGGGCATAATTGCTGTCATCCTCGTGTTCGGCCTCGTGAGCTTTCTGCTCACGCCCTACGCTAAAACCTATTCGGCAGAGCATGTTTCGCAGTCAAAAAAGCAGATAGCCCTCACCTTTGACGACGGGCCGGGAAAGCACACGAAGCAGCTGCTTGACGGAATGCGCGAGCGGGGCATCAAGGCAAGCTTCTTTCTCATGGGAAGCAAGGTCGAGCGCCGACCCGAGCTCGTGAAAACAATGCACGATGACGGACACCTCATCGGCTGCCACACATGGTCGCACATAAGCTTTTTCGAGCACACCGATGCCGAGATAAAGGACGAGATCGACCGTACCAATGAGCTCATCGAGAGCATAACGGGTGAGCGGCCCCGATTCCTGCGCCCGCCCTACGGTTACTACACCGGCGCTATGCTCAATAAGATAGACAGCATTGCCGTCCTGTGGTCATCCTCGCCGCGCGACTGGGTTCATATCGACGAGGAATACATCTATAGCTGGTTTTTGGAGCACGCGCGAGACGGCGATATAGTTCTGCTGCACGACACGAAGGATGCCACCGTTCCGGCTGTTCTGCGAGCGATAGATACGCTGACCGAGCAGGGCTTTGAGTTCGTCCGAGTCGACGAGCTTCTGTGCCGCAACGGCGATAAGCTCGCCCCCGGCCTTGCTTACCGCTTCTGCCCCTGCGACAGCCGTGCATGGTATTTTTAATAGCGCACGGACATTGCTGCGGATACGTATTTTGCGGTTGCCCGGTAACGAAACAACGGCGAAAACCGCAGCATTGTAACGCGCAGCAAAAAAGCATCTGTCTCCGGACAGATGCTTTTTTGACGGTTATTTTACTATCGCGTTCTGCATGATCCACTCGCCCCATTTTCTGTAGGCGCTGCCGTCGGGGTGGATGCCGTCGGAGGTTATATCGGCAGAGAGCGTGCCGTTTGCGTCGTCGAACAGCTCGTTGCACTCGAGATAGAATATCGTCTCGCCGTCGGCGAGGGTCTTGGTGTAGTCGTTGAGATTGTTGAGGTTTGCATTGTTCACTGCCGTGCCGCGGGAATCCTGCGTTGCCGAGACGTGGAGGTTGGACATGATGTAAATGATCGCGTCCGGCTGAGCGGCTCTGAGCTTATCGACGAGATTGCTGTAGGTCTGCTTGAGCGCTTCGACCGATCCGCCTATGTCATTTATGCCGAGCATGACATATATCTTGCCGAACTGCCTGCTCTGGAGCAGCGCCGGAAGCGTCGTCGTGCCGACCCCGGCAACGTCCGCGCTCGTGCTCATCGCGCCGGTCAGGCTCATGCCGACGGTGGTGAAGAATGTTGCGCCGTCAATGGTCTGCATCATGTCGATGCCCACCATGCGCGAATCGCCTATAAACAGTGCATCGTTAAAATAACCCTCGGGCGCCGCGGTGAACTGCAGCGGCGTGGGCGTAGGCTCCGGAGTGGGCTCCGCGCTTGTGACCGGGCTTTCGCTCGCTTTAGGATCTTTGCTGTCCGCATTGTTTTTACTTTGCAGACTTACGCATATGAGCGCTATCAGAACGATTATCAGAACAAACGCAATGATCGCGATCACCTTTTGCTTTTTTGTCATTTTAAAGGACTCCTTTTATCAAAGACATCGGACGACACATCAGCGTGCAAAAAAGCCACAGACTTTTTTGCACGCTGAAAAAACGCCACATTTTTTGTGAGGAAATTTCACAAAAAATCTCGCTGCGCTCGTCAAAAAGTCTGATGGATCAGACATTTTTGATGGCTATTAATCCAACTTGAGGCTGGCCTTTGCCCCCTCAAGCTCCCCTGCTGCGCGGTCGTCTTTAAGCAGCAGTACGGTTTTTTGACAGTCCGTACACATTTTAAACAGTGCCGCCCGAGTGTATTTTACTTTTCGGATGTGAGCTTGACCTGAAGCTTCACGGGGTTGTGATCGGAATAGGTAAATCCCTCGTCCAGGGTCTTGACGGAGACGAGCTCAACGTTTGGCGAGAGGATGAAACCGTCGATAACGTAGTACTGTGTGTTCTCCGTATCCGACGGATCGTACGGCTGATTGAGCAGCCTGCACGTCGGCGTTTCGAGGTCATACGCAAGCGTCCAGCCCTCGGGCATGATATCGTCGGATATGGTGCCCGGCTCCCAGTTTTCCTTGTGCGTGTTGGGGTACTTTTCAAGTCCGTCGGGGAATATCTGATTAAAGTCGCCTCCGGCTATGACATAGTTGCCCTTTTCGTATTCGGACTGGATAAACTCACGAAGCTGCTTTGTCTGCGCTATCTTGCCCTCGCCGTCGTCGTAAGCCTCAAGGTGGAGATTGACGATGACGAGCTTGCTGTTCGAGCCCGATATGGGCAGATAGCTCACAAGCAGGCAGCGCTTGAGGTTTGCCGTGCTCACGGGCCAGCTGAAGGGGCAGGGCAGCGATATGCGCTCGGCCGAATCGATATCATAGACCGTCGTTGTCAGAAGTCCGCTGTTTACCCTGCCTATGGGAGGGACGGGGTAGGGTACGAACTTGCAGGAATAATTGAGTGCGTATGCGCTGTTGTTTATGCCCAAAGCGTCGGCCTCGTCCTTACCGTAGGTGCGCGAGGAGTTTTTGTCCACCTCCTGCAGCATGAAGACCGTTGCCGGTTCGGCGTCGGAATAAAGCGTTTTATATATTCCCAAAAGAGAAGCCGAAACGGTGTCCTGGTCGGCGGAGGCGACGTCGCTGCCGCCATCCATAAAGAAATCGGAGCCCTTTCCGAGACCGGCATAGCCGATGTTCCAGCTTATGACCGAAAATTCCTCATCCAGAAACGGCTTTAAGCCGTTCACTTCCGAATTGGCCTCGATCTTGACATCGGTGACGTCTCCGGGATTGAATTCCGTGACCGACAGCCAAAGGATAAGCGCCGCGGCACACAGCAGTATGATACCGAGAATTATCAGTATTACTTTAAGCATTTTTTTTGCCATGTCCTCACCTCACTTTCGTATATTATCACAGCCCTTTCCCTTATTCAAGGAAATTCGACCGCATGCAGGACAAAAGGACAAAAATGCTCGATTTTGCTTGATAAGGCGGCGAGTTTGTCGTATAATTGCGGAGATATTATTACGTTTAAGGGAGGACGGAAGAATGAGCTATGAGACCATAAAAATGAGCGACCCCGAGCTGTACGGTGCAATGAAAAAGGAACTTGAGCGTCAGCGCGACCACATCGAGCTGATAGCGTCCGAAAACTTCACCAGCCGCGCCGTTATGGAGGCTATGGGAAGCCACCTTACCAATAAATATGCCGAGGGCTATCCCGGCGCGCGATACTATGGCGGTTGCGAGTATGTCGACATTGTCGAGCAGCTCGCGATAGACAGAGTTAAGGAGCTTTTCGGAGCTGAGCACGCGAACGTTCAGCCGCACTCCGGCTCGCAGGCGAACGTCGCGGTATATCTTGCGCTTTTGAAGCCCGGCGACACGATACTCGGCATGGATCTCAGCCACGGCGGTCATCTGACGCACGGCTCTAAGGCCTCAATATCCGGAAAATATTTTAACGCCTGCTTCTACGGCGTCGACCCCGAGACCGAGATGATCGACTACGAAAAAGCTATGCAGACTGCCGGCGAGTGCAAGCCCAAGCTCATCATCGCCGGAGCCAGCGCGTATTCGCGCGTGATAGACTTTAAGAAAATGCGCGAGATAGCCGACGAGGTCGGCGCGTACCTCATGGTCGACATGGCGCACATCGGCGGGCTTGTCGCGGCCGGAGTTCATCCGAGCCCCGTGCCCTACGCGGACGTAGTCACCAGCACGACGCACAAGACCCTCAGAGGCCCGCGCGGCGCTATTATTCTATGCAGGGACGAGCTGAAAAAGAAGATAAACAGCGCCGTTTTCCCCGGAACTCAGGGCGGTCCACTCATGCATATAATCGCCGGCAAGGCGGTCTGCTTCAAGGAGGCCATGAGCGAGGACTTCAAGGCATATCAGCGCCAGACCGTGAAAAATGCGGCGGTTTTGGCCGATACGCTGTCCGCGGGCGGCATCCGCATCGTCTCCGGCGGAACGGATAACCACCTCATGCTTGCCGACACAATGAGCCTCGGCCGCACCGGCAACGAGGTGCAGGAGCTTTTGGACAGGGCACACATCACAGCGAACAAGAACTCTATCCCATTCGATACGCAGTCTGTAAAGCTCACGAGCGGCATGCGCTTCGGAACTCCCGCGGTCACGACACGCGGAATGGGCGAGGGCGAGATGCGTGAGATCGGCAAGATGCTCGTTGATGTAATTAAGCGCGGCGAGGATGCCGTCGAGGACGTAAAGCAGCAGACCCTCGCGCTGTGCGAGCGTTTCCCGCTCTACCCTGGTATGGAGATGTAAAGCAACAAAAAGCCACACCGAGAGGTGTGGCTTTAATATTATTCGTCGAGCTTGAGAACTGCGAGAAAGGCCTCGGTCGGTATCTGCACCGTACCGAGCTGGCGCATTTTCTTTTTGCCCTCCTTCTGCTTTTCAAGCAGCTTTTTCTTTCGCGTGATATCGCCGCCGTAGCACTTGGCAAGAACGTCCTTGCGCATGGCCTTGACCGTCTCTCGCGCGATGATCTTGCCGCCGATAGCCGCCTGAATGGGTATCTCGAACAGCTGGCGGGGGATATTGTCCTTAAGCTTTTCGCACAGCTTGCGGGCACGCGGATAAGCCTTGTCCTTGTGAGCTATGAAGCTGAGTGCGTCGACCTGATCGCCGTTCAGGAGCATATCGACCTTTACAAGCTCCGAGGGCTTATATTCGCTCAGCTCGTAGTCGAGCGAGGCGTAGCCCTTCGTGCGGGCCTTGAGGGTATCGAAAAAGTCATAGATTATCTCGTTGAGCGGCATCTCGTAGCGCAGCTCAACAAGGTGCGAGTCGAGATACTGCATGTCCTTATACTCGCCGCGCCTGTCCTGGCACAGGGGCATGATATTGCCGACATAGTCGTTCGGCGTTATGATCGAGACCTTGACGTAGGGCTCCTCTGCGTGCTCGATAACGCCGGGGTCGGGATAGTTGTGGGGATTGTCGACCATGACAATGCCGCCGTCTGTTTTTACTACTTTATATATAACGCTCGGCAGAGTAGTCACGAGGTCGAGATCAAACTCCCGCTCAAGGCGCTCCTGAATGACCTCCATGTGCAGCATGCCCAAAAATCCGCAGCGGAAGCCAAAGCCGAGTGCCGCTGAGCTTTCGGGCTCGAAGGACAGGGAGGCGTCGTTGAGCTGGAGCTTTTCCAGCGCGTCGCGCAGATCGGGATATTTGCTGCCGTCCTCGGTGTATATGCCGCAGTAGACCATGGCGCGAGCCGGACGGTAGCCGGGCAGCGCCTCGGCGCAGGGATTTGCCGCCGTCGTGACCGTGTCGCCTACCTGAGTGTCGGCAACGTTTTTGATAGAGGCCGTGAAATATCCGACGTCGCCGGCTGTGAGCTCCGCGCAGGGCTCAAGACCGATAGGCCGCATATGCCCGACCTCGAGAACGCTGTACTTTGCGCCCGTCGAGTGCAGCAGCACCTCCGTGCCCTTGGCGATGCGCCCGTCAAACACACGCATGAAAACTATGACTCCGCGGTAGCTGTCGTACTGGCTGTCGAATATCAGCGCCTTTAAGGGCGCGTTTACATCTCCGTCCGGAGCAGGAACGTTTGCGACGATATCTTCAAGAACAGACTCGACGTTTATACCGTTTTTCGCGCTGATCTCCGGCGCATCCATGGCCAGAATGCCGATGATATCCTCGATCTCCTGCTTTACGCGCTTGGGATCGGCGGCGGGGAGGTCAATCTTGTTTATAACAGGCAGAATCTCAAGCTCCGCGTCCAGCGCAAGATAGGTGTTTGCAAGCGTCTGCGCCTCAACGCCCTGCGACGCGTCGACGACGAGCACAGCGCCCTCGCAGGCGGCCAGTGAGCGGCTGACCTCGTAGTTGAAGTCAACGTGCCCCGGCGTGTCGATGAGGTTCAGAACATATGTTTCGCCGTCCTTGGCCTTATAGTTGAGGCCGACCGCGCGAGCCTTTATCGTAATGCCGCGCTCACGCTCAAGATCCATGTTGTCGAGGATCTGATCCTCCATTATGCGCTCCTCGACGGCGCCGCATATCTCGATAAGCCTGTCCGACAGCGTACTTTTGCCGTGGTCGATGTGTGCGATTATAGAAAAGTTTCGTATATGATCCTGAGGTATCATGTCAGTTCCTCCAAAGCGGCCTCGGCCTTGTTGGCAAGGCTGCGCATTTCTGCGATGAAAACGCGGGCGATATCTGCACCTCTGTCAACACCGTCGGGATTGGGCGAGCGGCCGAGCAGATAGTCGGCCGTTACATTATAATAATCGCAAACGCGGCAGACAAAGTGAAGTCCCGGTTCACGTGCATCGTTTTCATAGTGGCTCAAAAGCGCCTGGCTTATCCCAAGATCGGCAGCGGCCTTGCGCTGGCTGAGCCCCGCCGTGCGGCGCAGCTCGGAAAGTATCTGTGCAAAGCTTCTTTTGTCGTATTCGTACATTTAGTCTATTCTCTCCAAAAAATGATTACAGTTTGTATATTATACATATGATATCGCGGTTTGTAAATAGAAATCGGGCTAAATACTTGAAAAATTTCAGCGGTAGTGATAAAGTGGTACTCGGAATTTTTTGCGGCAGAAATGCCGCATTATTGGAGGAAAATAAAATGTTTGAAAATCTTATTGAAGTTCTCAAAAACGATCCGAGAAAGATCGTCTACACCGAGGGCAGCGACGCTCGTATCCTTGAGTCGGCAGCACGCCTGAAGAAGGACGGCTTCCTGACCCCGATCCTCGTCGGCAACGTCGATGAGGTCAAGGCAGCGGCTGAAAAGGGCGGCTTTGATATCGAAGGCCTTGAGATCCTCGATCCCGCAACCTACGAGGGCATGGATGCAATGGTCGACGAGATGGTCGCACTGCGCAAGGGCAAGATGAGCGCAGAGGACTGCCGCACGGCTCTCTCCAAGGGCAACTACTTCGGAACCATGCTCGTTAAGATGGGCGTTGCAGACTGCCTGCTCGGCGGCGCTACCTACTCCACCGCAGATACCGTACGTCCCGCGCTCCAGCTCGTTAAGACCAAGAAGGGCGCACATCTTGTGTCCTCCTGCTTTATCATGATCCGCGGCGACGAGACCCTCGCAATGGGCGACTGCGCTATAAACATTGACTATCAGGATACTGTCGACAAGGAAGGCAACGTTACCTTCACCGCGGCTCAGAAGCTGGCGGAGGTCGCAATAGCAACCGCAGAGACCGCAAAGGTCTTCGGCATCGACCCGAAGGTCGCAATGCTGTCTTACTCCACCAAGGGCAGCGGCAAGGGCCCCAATGTCGACCTCGTGCGCAACGCTACCGAGGAAGCAAAGAAGCTTGCTCCCGAGCTCAAGCTTGACGGCGAGATGCAGTTTGACGCAGCAGTTTCTCCCGTTGTCGGCCAGCTGAAGTTCCCCGGCTCTCCCGTCGCGGGCTACGCAAACACCTTCATCTTCCCCGAGATCCAGTCTGGCAACATCGGCTATAAGATCGCTGCACGTCTCGGCGGCTTCGCCGCATACGGCCCCATCCTGCAGGGTCTGAACGCTCCGATAAACGACCTTTCCCGCGGCTGCAACGCGGAGGAAGTCTACCAGATGTCCATCATCACCGCAGCACTCAAGTAATACATATAATGAAAATGCCGCTCATCAGAGCGGCATTTTTTCATGCCTTTTTTCATGTGCGGCCTTCAGCATGCTCCAGAGCGGCAGCAGATACAGGAAGCTTGATGCCAAAAGACTCGAGGTCGGCGCACCGATCGAGTCGAGCGGTACCGCGTAGGCAATGGACCAGGGAACGAGCGCCGCGAGAACTATTGCCGTGTCCTCAATGTACAGTGCAAGCTGCCTGTGATCGGGCTCTGTATCACGGCGCAGCATGCCGCGAATATTAGAAAAAACGTTTGTTTCCGTAAGCTCGCTGACGAGCAGCGCGCTTGTCGACATCGGCGAGGCATGGTCGCCGAAATAAGCGCCCGAAACTATCGCGCCGCCGAGCAGCATCGGGTCTGCGCCCATGGCTATGCCCATCGTCATACTGATGACGCCCATCGTCGCAGCTGTGCCGAAGGCCGTACCCGTGAGCATTGAAACCGCGCAATTTAGTACAAAGCTCATCAGCACGACGGTCTTCGGGCGTATGAGCGAGGACGCGTAGCAAATGATGGCCGGTATCGTTCCGGCCGCACGCCACAGAGTGGTCAGTATGCCGATAGCAGCAGACTCAAAATGACGTTTTTCGCGGTCTTTACGCCGCTTATCATCATTTTCAGTATGTCTTTCAGCCCGTGTCCCATTTTAAATGCGCACAGGGAGAATATCAAAAGCCCGGCCAGCAGCGCGTATATGACGCAGACGATGAGTGCCGCCGCGAACAGACCGAATGCCGCAAGATGCATGTTAATTCAACTCGGGTATAAATACTACCACTGCATATAACAGTTGTAAAACTGATAATTTCGGAGTATAATACAGCAAAATGACTGTGATTGGAGCTCGGGCTATGAATTTTCTCACGATGGAATACTTCGTCACGGTAGCGGAGAAGCGCAGTATAACAAAAGCGGCCGAGGAGCTGCATATAACGCAGCAGACGCTCAGCGCGCATATTCAGGCTGTCGAGCGGGAACTCGGCTGCAAGCTCATCGTCAGGCGCAATCCGCTGGAGCTGACCCATGAGGGAGAGATATTCCTGCGCTATGCCGCGGATTTTCACCGCAGCTATCAGGCGATGCAGGCCGAGTTCTGCGATATAACCGGTAATCAGCGCGGCGTTCTGCGCGTGGGCATATCGTACACGCGCGGAAGGTCAATAATGCCGGAGATAATATCGGCGTTTCAGCGCGAGTATCCGAATATCTGCATAAGACTCGATGAAAACGTGAACGATGCTCTGCTGCGTAAGCTCCATGGCGGAGAGATCGACCTTGCCATTTCAAATTTTGACGAACCGGCGCAGGGGATAGTGCTGCACGATTTTTACACAGAGAGAGTGGTAATGCTTGCCCCGAAAAGCATGTGCCCGCCCGAGACCGGTGATGAGCTTAGTGCACAGGAACTCGCACGATTTGCCGGTTTCCCATTTGTAATGGGAAATCCCGAAGACATTGTCGGCAGAATAAGCCGCAGAATGATAAAAGCCGCCGGCTTTCAACCCACGGTCAAGGCGCAGTCGGACAACGCGGAAACGCTGTTCGCCATGGCTGCCGACGGTATCGGCATATGCTTCTGCCCGCAGCAAATGATCAATATGGCGCTGTCGGCGCAGCAGCTTGAAAATGTGCGGATATTCACTTTTTCCGCCGATGACCGCTACACGATTAATTTCGGCTTCCGCCGCCGACCGTATCAGTGGACTGCAATATCTGAGTTTATGCGCATAGCATCGGAGACGATAGGAGGAAGGCTATGGACAGAGAAGAATATATGAGCGCAGCGCTCACTCTTGCGCGCGAGGCCTTTGACGAGGGCGAGATCCCCGTCGGATGCGTGATAACCGACGCGCAGGGCAATATAATAGGCCGCGGCCGCAATAAGCGCGAGGAGAGCCACGACGCGACGCATCACGCCGAGATGGAGGCCATCCGCGAAGCGTGCCGGACGGTGGGTGACTGGCGGCTCACGGGCTGCACGATATATGTTACCCTTGAACCCTGCCCGATGTGCGCGGGCGGCATTATAAATTCACGCATCCCGACAGTCGTTTTCGGCGCGAAGGACGAAAACACCGGCTCATGCGGCAGCGTCATCAATCTGTTTGAGGAGCGCTACGGGCACAAGCCGGCCATCTACGGCGGAGTGCGAGCCGAGGAGTCGGCGCAATTATTAAAGGCCTTTTTCAAAAAAACGCGATAAAAAAGCTCCCCATTGGGGAGCTTTTTTACGTTGAAAATTAAGTTTTGACTGTGCCGTCGGGATTAAACAGGGGCAGATCGCCCAGAACGATTATATCGTCGCGATTCTGCGCCGCGCCTTCTGCGAGGACGGCCATCCTGCCGACGATGTTGCCGCCTGCGCGGGTTACGAGCTCTTCCATAGCGCGGAGGCTCTCGCCGGTGGATATAACGTCGTCAACTATAAGGATGCGCTTGCCCTTTATGAGCTCGGCGTCGGCCGTGTCGATAACAAGGCGCTGCACGTCCATGGTGGTGATGGACTTGACGTGGACTTCAAATACGCCGCTCATGTAGGCCTTGGGACCTTTTCTGGCGAGGAAGTATTTTTCCGCGCCGCTCTGGCGCGCCATTTCGTAGAGAAGGGGAATGGCCTTTGCCTCGGGAGCAATGAGGTAGTCATATTCGGGAGCTCTTTTGAGAAGCTCGGCTGCGCAGTGGACGGTCAGCTCAACATCGCCGAACATGACAAATGCGCCTATGTAGAGGTCGTCGGTGACCTTGCACAGGGGCAGCTCGCGTTTTAAGCCGGCAATGTCCATTTCGTAAGTCATTTCATGTCTCCATTCTGCTGAAACCAGCATTCCGCAGTTATCGGCCGCCGGTCGCCGTAGTCTATAACAGTAATATTCTACATTATATATTCAAAAAATCAAGTGCAAAGCGAATTTTTTCTCGCGCGTATATTAATTTCTTGACAGAGTAGCGTTAAGAGAGTTAACACGTGCGTTAAGAAAGTGTTAACGAGGGCATGAACGCCAAATAATTGACAATTGTTGTGGGAGTTGAATTTTAGTAATATCATCTATGAATAAATCAAATACCTTGTGAAACTTGCACAAAACTTTAGCCTATGAAAGCGAAAGTTAATATTTAAACAGCGAAAAAGTATTGAAAAATGTGTGAATATAGTGTAAAGTCTGCTTATAAATTTGGCGCGCAGTTAATGAGGAGTTAACACGCCGCTGGTTTTTTCGCCGCTTGCGATTCGCGGCAAAGGTAAAATAAAGGAGAGAAAGTTATGGAAAACAATCGCGCTTCTTTTGGCTCCAACTTTGGCTTCATCATGGCGGCCGTCGGTTCGGCAGTCGGTCTGGGCAACATTTGGGGCTTCCCGTACAAGATGGGTATGAGCGGAGGCTTCGCCTTCCTGCTCGTCTACTTAGTCCTCGCGGTATTCGTCGGCCTCGCCGTTATGGTCGGTGAGCTGGCTATCGGCCGTAAGACCGGCATGAGCCCTGTTGCGGCTTACCGCAAGCTCAGCAAGAAGTTCACCTGGATGGGCTACATGGCAGTTCTGGTACCATTCCTGGTCCTCTGCTTCTACTTCGTCCTCGGCGGCATGGTCACTCGTTATGCACTTGGCTACCTGACCGCTATCTTCGGCTGGAACACATGGAATGTTTCTGACATCGCCGACTTCTTCGGCAGCTTCATCCTCAACGGCGGCAGCATGATCCTCTGGACTGCCATCTTCATCGCGATCAACGCATTTGTCGGCATGCCCGCTCTGTTCGTTATGCTTCTCATCGTCATCATCTATGTCGCATGCCAGCCCGGCGCAGGCGGCGGCTACAAGTTCATGTTCGGCTGGAACATCAAGCCCCTGCAGGAGGACTTCCTTAAGGTTCTCAAAACTGCCGCAGGTCAGATGTTCTTCTCCCTGTCCCTCGGCATGGGCGCTATGATCACCTACGGTTCTTACCTGAAGAAGCAGGAGAGCGTTCAGAAGAACGCAGTCATCGTTGTTATCTGCGATACCCTCGTCGCCATCATGGCCGGCATGATCGTTATGCCCGCATGCTACGCATTCCTCGGCGGCGAGACCAGCTCCGGCCCGGGACTCCTGTTCCTGTCCATGCAGATAGTTTTCAGCAAGATGGGCTATGTCGGCAACATCATGGGCTTCCTGTTCTACGCACTCGTCTTTATCGCAGCTATCTCCTCCTCCATGTCCCTCCTCGAGGTCATCACCTCCTTCAAGGTCGACCAGAACGTTGAGCAGGGCAAGGCACCCGGACGCAAAAAGTATGCAATTATCGTTGCAATCCTTGTCTTCGTCTTCTGCCTGCCCACAGCTCTTGACGGCCTTGGCAGCGGCACCAACGGCGGCGCGACCATCGGCAACCCCGCTGACGTTCTCGGCATGCACTGGGCAGAGGCCGGCGATATCACAGAGTTTGCTGAAGGCACCACTTACTATGTGAAGGGTGACGACGGAATTTACACCAAGCTTGCTGCCGACGAAGCTTTCGTCGAGGGCGAGACCTATTATCTCGATACCTCGAAGACTTGGAATGCAGACTGGCTCGACTTCTATGACATGCTGTCTGAGGGCATCATGATGCCTCTCGGCGCACTGGTCATGGCATTCGGCATCGGCTGGATCTGGAAGATTGACATGATCGTCGAAGAGTGCGAGCAGTCCGGACACAAGTTCTGGGGTAAGGGCTTCTTCAACCTCTGCTACAAGATCATTACTCCGATCGGCATGGCCTTCGTTCTGTATGCGCAGATCACCGGCTTCTTCGGCTAATTTAAGAAAAGCAACATAACATACGATTTAAGGAGCAGCGAAAGCTGCTCCTTTTTAAGCGCCATAATTGTTGAAAAAATCTCAAAATATGATATAATCAGAAGCACCATCGCATAAAGGAGAAAAAGCATGCGTGAATGTGAAAACTGTAAGAACTATATACCCGAAGGAATGAAGATATGCCCTCACTGCGGAAAGCTGCCGCCTACGCTGTGGCCGCAGTTCGGCGTGTACGCCGTGCTGACGCTCGTAGCATTTGTCTGCGCCGTGTATTTCCGCCCGTTTTTAAGCGGTCCGGCGATAGGCGAGGTCTCGCAGGGCGTGCTGTGGGTCGCAATGGTGATATTCGTCGTGTTCGGTCTTATATTCCTGGGCGTCAGCGTCATAATCATGCGCGACTATAAAAACCGAACCTATCGCGGCAAGTTCACAAAGCAGGAGAGGGAACGCTTTGTGAAAATGAAGCAGCACATCGAGTCAAACCGCCATTTCTACGAAAAGGAGCTCGATTACTGCACAGTCTGCGGCCATAAAAAGCCCGGATACATGAATAAGAAATAAGAGATATAAAAAGCTCTCCGTTCGAAAGAACGGAGAGCTTTTTCACGTTTGTTTACTCGCCGGTATCCGGCAGGGCAAGCTCAATATTGAGATTTTGCTGTATCCAGGCGATGCACTCGGCGCAGTCAACGTCGATATCGATCGTGAGATTATAGTAGTCGTCCAGGTTGCTTTCGTCGGAGCTTACGAGCGTTACCTCCATCGTTGCAAGGTAGTAGACGTCTCCGCCTATGATCTTGCGCTCGGCCTTTATGTCGGGGATGAGCGCGTTTTCATAGAAGTCGACGAACTGATCGGGCGTGAGCTCGACCTCGTAACCGTTTTCGGTCCAAAGCACGGCATAGTCGCAGTGTTCGACCGTCACGGGGATGCGCGGCGTGAAGCGCTCGATGAGGACCGCCGGCGAGTTCATCAGGTCATAGTATTCCTCGTAGATCTCGTCGTCACCGGGAATAACGTACTCGCGCGTGATGGTCCTGCCGTTCTTGAGCGTATAGCTGAACATGATAGAAGCGTTACTATCGAAGTTTTCATCAAGCTTTTCGTACTTTTCCTTTTGGCTGAGTATCTTAAGCTGAAGGTCGCGATAACACTTGATAGCGTCGGGCTGCTTTATTTCACCCGCCGAGTACATGCTAATGCTCTCGATCTCGCTGACCTCGGGAACATAACTGCCGATGCCGAATACGTCAAGGTCGCAGCAGAGCGTGAACACAGCGCACAGGCAGCATAGAACGATAAATCCGACCCAGCCGCCGCGAAAAACGTGGAAGCTCTTTTCGAGCAGCATCTTCGCGCCGAAATAGCCGATGAAGGCAAATACGATCATGCTCGGTATCATGATAACGACCGACAGCGCGGGAACGTTGAACAGCGAATAGAGCATCGCGTACAGCAGCAGACCGCCGCACAGCGCCGAGCACGCGGCAACGCCGTATTTGAAAACGGGTCTCAGGCAGCGTACTGCGATAACGTCTCCGGCAGATTCCATTCTGCGCTTTCTGAACATCACAAGCGCGGCGGCCGAGAAGATAAGGCCGACAACGCAGTAGATGATAACGGGCAGCCAGTGGTCGAAGATGAAAGCTGTGCACTCGCGCGTGGCGGAAAGGGAGCTGAAGCTGTCAAACGCATAGGGTATCGTTCTGTAAGAGACTTCCGGAATGAAATCACCGGTCATGTAAATGATCGGGGACAGGAAATCGAGTATGCTGTCGTAGGAGAAATTCGCCATGCCCCAGATGAGGTAAGAAAAATGCGTGCGGATTATGACCTCCATGCCGAAAACGAAGAAGTTGAAGATAACATACAGTATCGGCAGAACAACGATGCTGCCGGTCATGACCGCGGTTATCGAGGCAATGCCGAAAAACAGGATAAACTGCATCGAATATACGCCCAGCCATGTGCATACCGCCTTGAATGCGAGCGCGGAGTTCACATCGGCGCCGAGGGAGAACAGGAAGGTCAGCAGCGCGACAACGATGTTTGAACCTATCACCGTACATACACCACCGAGCCACACAGTGCCGAACACCGCCTCGCGGCGGATCGGCAGGGAGGCAACAAGACCCGTACTGCGGCTTGAATACATGAAGCTGAAAACGGCCATCGCGGATATTATCGCCATGATAAACGCAACTATCGGTGCGGCGAAGATCGCCGATTCCGATATGGTGAACACGAAATCATCGTATCTGTTCGAGCCAATGCTGTTTATAAGCGTCAGCATCGGCATGACCAGGAACCAGCCGGCAAAGTGGATCACCCACAGCGGCCAGAAGCGCCGGAGCGTGCTTTTGAAAAGCCCGGGATTAAAGAACGATATCTTTGACTTCATAGTCTGCACCTCCCAGCTCATAAATGAATATCTCCTCAAGCGTCAGCGGGACAAAGTCCATGAACAGCGGCTTGCACGGCGAAAGCTCTTCCTCAAGCTCTGCCGACGTTCCGTGCAGGATGATGGTTTGAAGTCTGCCGGTGGAGGAGCTGTGCAGGATATCGAGCCCCTCGGGCAGCGTTTCGCCGTCGGGCAGGGCAAGCTGCATCTTGACTATACCCTCCTGAAGATCGTTCAGGCTGCGCTCTATCATGATCTTGCCCTTGTTCATTATGCCGACATGGTCGCACACGTCCTCAAGCTCGCGCAGGTTGTGCGACGAGACGAGGACTGTTGTTCCGTTCTCGGCAACGTCGGACATGATGATGCTCCATATCTGGCGGCGCATCACGGGGTCAAGTCCGTCGACCGGCTCATCGAGAACGAGGATATCCGGTCTGAGCGACATCATCATCCAGAAAGCGGCCTGCTTCTGCATGCCCTTTGAAAGCTTGCGCATCTGACGCTTCTGGTCGAGGCCGAACACCTCGCCGAGCTTTTTGAAGCGCTCTGAGTCAAACTGCGGATAAATGCTGCGATAGAATCTTGCCATCTCGATGATGCTCGCGTTTGCGAAGAAAAATATATCGTCGGGGATATACGCGATACGGTTTTTGACGGCGGGGTTTTCAAATACCGGCTGTCCGTCGACGAGTATCTCGCCGGAGTCCTGCTTATATATGCCAGTCAGGTGGCGGATGATCGTGCTCTTGCCCGCACCGTTGGGTCCGACAAGGCCGTACACCGAGCCGCCAGGAACGGTCATGTCAAGTCCGTCGAGCGCGCGGAAGCCGTCGAATTCCTTGACGACGTTTTTGATCTCAATCATTGTTCTGCTCTCCTTTCAGGCGCTGCGAAAGCATTTGCTTTGTAACGCCGATGTAGCCGAGCTCCGTGACGAGCTCATCGAATTTGCCGAGCAGCTCCGCGCGGTGAAGAGCCTCGGCCTCGTCATTTGAGCATACGAAACTGCCCTTGCCCGGAACGGAGCAGATATAGCCCTCGGCCTCAAGCTCGCGGTAAGCGCGCTGTATGGTGCTGGGGTTTATCGCAAGTCCTGTCGCCATTTCGCGCACCGAGCTTATCTTGCTGCCGGCAGGCAGAGCCCCGGAAACGATCAGGCGGCGCATCCCGTCCTTTATCTGTTCGTATATAGGACGCGGATCACGGAAGTTTATGCTGATCACTGTTTGATCCCTCCATGCTAACTGTGTGGTTCGTTCTCATACACTTAGGATACACACAGACAGCGGTCTTGTCAAGAAAATTTTAAAAATAGACTAAAAAATTGCCTAAAAAATCATATATATGCGCCGCCGAAATTGTGAACGTATTTTTCTTGCTTATACTGCGCAAAAATGCTAAAATAAAATGCTATATCAGTATAATAGGTAAGGTATGCTTATGTGGATATCAGATAAATGGCAGGACTTTGAGCTTATCGACTGCTCAAAGGGTGAAAAGCTTGAGCGCTGGGGCAGGTTTTATCTTGTGCGCCCCGACCCGCAGGCCATATGGGACACGCCGCGCGGCGACGCAAGATGGAACATGCGCGATGCGCGATATCGCCGCGCATCTACCGGCGGCGGAGCCTGGGATAAGGGCGGACTTCCTGCAAGCTGGAAGATAAATTACGGGGAGCTTACGTTCAACGTTAAGCCAATGAATTTCAAGCACACCGGCCTTTTCCCGGAGCAGGCCTGCAACTGGGATTTTGCCATGAATAAGATACGCACGGCCGGCCGCCCGATAAACGTTCTGAATCTGTTTGCGTACACGGGCGCGGCAACGATAGCCTGCGCGAAGGCCGGGGCGAGCGTCTGCCACGTCGACGCTGCCAAGGGCATGGTCGCCTGGGGCAGGGAAAATGCAGCTGCCTCCGGTCTTTCGGACGCTCCGATACGCTGGATAGTCGACGACTGCGCAAAATTCGTCGAGCGCGAGATACGCCGCGGCAGAAAATATGATGCCATCATCATGGACCCGCCGTCCTACGGGCGCGGCCCCGGCGGCGAGGTGTGGAAGCTCGAGCAGAACCTTTGGCCATTTGTTTCGCTGTGCGCGGGAGTATTGTCGGACGATCCGCTGTTTGTCATAATAAACTCCTACACGACGGGTCTGTCGCCCTCTGTGCTGTCATATGTCACCGAGAGCATATTCACCAAAAAATTCGGCGGCCGCTCGGAAAGCCGCGAGCTCGGCCTGCCGGTCACCGATTCCGGCCTCGTGCTGCCCTGCGGCGCGACCTGCCGGTGGGAAAGGGACTGAGAATGAGCAGTATAATCAGCATAAAAAATGTGCATTACACATATCCGGGCGACGAGTTTGAAAGCCTCTGCGGCATAGACCTTGAAATAGAAAAGGGAAGCTTTGTCGCGGTCCTGGGTCATAACGGCTCGGGAAAGAGCACTCTTGCAAAGCATTTAAACGCGATCTTGACGCCGACGGAGGGCGAGGTGCTCGTTAACGGCATGAGCACCAATGATGAGGACAAGCTCATTGATATTCGCCGCACGGTCGGCATGGTGTTTCAGAACCCCGATAACCAGATCGTCGCAAACGTCGTTGAGGACGATGTCGCCTTCGCGCCGGAAAACCTCGGCGTTGAGCCGCAGGAGATACGAAAGCGCGTGGATAACGCCTTAAAGCAGGTCGATATGTACGAGTTTCGGCTGCATGCGCCGCACCTTCTGTCCGGCGGACAGAAGCAGCGCGTTGCGATAGCGGGCGTTATCGCAATGGAGCCCGAGGTCATCGTACTCGATGAACCGACCGCGATGCTCGACCCCAAGGGCAGAGAAGAGGTCATAAGCACCGTAACAAAGCTATGCCGCGAAAAGGGCATAACGGTCGTTCTCATAACGCATCATATGTCCGAGTGCATCGGATCCGACCGCGTTATCGTCATGTCAAACGGCCACGTCATCGCCGATGACAGCCCGGAGAAGGTGTTCTCGCAGGTCGAGCTCATGAAAAGCGAGGGGCTGACCGTTCCCGCAACGACGGAGCTTATGTTCGAGCTTAACAAAAACGGATGGCATTTGCCGCTCACGGCGCTCGGAGTCAAGGAATGCGCAAAGGAAATCGCAAAGGAATTAAAGTAATATGTCAGAGATAAAAGTAAGCGGCCTGAGTCATGTTTACAGCGCGGACACGCCCTTTGAAAAAATAGCGATAAACGACGTGAATGTCGAGATACCGCACGGTCAGCTCGTCGGCCTTATAGGCCACACGGGCTCGGGCAAGAGCACGTTTATCCAGCATCTGAACGGCCTGCTCGTTCCGACGAGCGGCACGGTGCTTGTCGACAGCGTTAACATAAACGGCGATAAGACCGCGTCACGCGACGTGAGATTCAAGGTCGGCCTTGTGTTCCAGTACCCGGAGTATCAGCTTTTTGAGGAGACTGTGTACGCCGATATCGCCTTCGGCCCGAAGAACATGAAGCTTACCGAGAGCGATATAGACGAGCGCGTGCGCGAGGCAGCAGCCCTTGTCGGCGTTAGCGAGGAGCTTTTCGAGCGTTCGCCGCTCGAGCTGTCGGGCGGACAGAAGCGCAGAGTCGCTATAGCGGGCGTTATCGCGATGCGCCCAGGCGTTCTCATCCTCGATGAGCCGACGGCCGGACTTGACCCGGCAGGCTGCAAAATGATACTTGAAACCATATGTGACTACCGCGAGAAGACGGGCTCTACCGTCGTCATCGTAAGCCACAGCATGGACGACGTTGCCCGCATTGCCGACAGGCTCATCGTCTTCAATCACGGCAGCATCCGATTTGACGGAACGCCCGAAGAGGTATTTTCTAACCCGAAGGAGCTTTCGGATATCGGCCTGTCCGTTCCCGCGCCGACGCAGATAGCCGCAGCGCTGCGCGAGCAGGGCATTGAGGTCGAGGACTCCGTTTACACAAACGAGCAGCTGCTCGCAGCTCTCCTTAAACTGAAAAAGGAGGCCGGACGCAATGCTTAAGGACATAACCCTCGGCCAGTATTTCCCCGGAGACACCGTAGTGCACAGGCTCGACCCGCGCACGAAGCTCCTGCTGGTCATAGTATATATAGTAGGGCTTTTTAACTCTGCCGGCTGGGCGAGCTATGCCTTCGTCATCATCGTGACGGCGCTGAGCATGGCGATATCGAAGATAAAGCCCAAGTCCGCGCTCAAGGGGCTCAAGCCGCTCGTTATCATAATCATCCTAACGGCGGTGCTGAACATTTTCTACACCGACGGAACGCCGATAGTTGAAGGCTGGATCATAACCTGGGAGGGTATTGAGCGCGCGGTCATGATGTCGCTGCGCATCATCCTTCTGATCGTCGGAACGTTCATGCTGACGTATACGACGAGCCCCATCGCGCTCACCGACGGGCTTGAGATTATGATGGGACCGCTCAAGAAGATAAAGATCCCCGTTCACGAGATGAGCATGATGATGAGCATGGCGCTCAGATTCATCCCGACGCTCATTGAAGAGACGGATAAGATAATGTCCGCGCAGAAGGCGCGCGGCGCGGATTTCGACAGCGGTAATCTGTTTCAGCGTGCAAAGGCGCTCCTGCCGATTCTTGTTCCGCTGTTCGTCTCGGCCTTCCGCCGTGCAGACGAACTGGCCGTTGCCATGGAAAGCCGCTGCTACCACGGCGGCAAGGGCAGAACGAGGATGAAGCAGATGAGAATGCAGGGCATAGATGCCTGGGCGCTCGTGCTGGGCGCTGTGTTCCTCGCAGCGATCTTCGTCATGAAGCGCTTCGGGCTTTGAGGACTTAGCCTATGAGAAACATTGCCCTGCGCCTGCGCTATGACGGCAGCCGCTATCACGGCTGGCAGGTGCAGAAAAACGACGTTTCCGTTTGCAGCACCGTGCAGGACGCGCTGACGAAGATATGCGAGCACCCCGTGAAGCTCACAGGCTGCGGCCGCACCGACGCGGGAGTTCACGCGCTCAGATACTGCGCAAATTTCCGCACCGACTGCCGCATACCCATTGACCGCTTCCCGTTAGCGGCAAATTCGCGCCTGCCGGATGATATCGCGGTCGTGGATGCCGTCGAGGTGGACGAGCGTTTTAACGCCATATCCTCCTGCGTGAAAAAAGAGTATATTTATAAGATACACAACTCGAACATCCGCGATCCCTTCCTTGAAAAGCGCGCCTGCTTTTATCCGCAGGAACTCGATATGGAAAGGATGAAGGCTGCGGCCGCAGCCTTTGAGGGTACGCATGATTTTGCCGCCGTGCGCTCGCTCGGAACGCAGACCAAGACCACTGTGCGCACGGTCTACAGCTGCACCGCCGAGAAATCGGATGATCTCATCACCGTTTCCGTCTGCGCGAACGGCTTTTTGTACAACATGTGCCGCGCCATAGTCGGAACACTGGTGTACGCATCCTACGGGAAGATAGAACCCGGGGATATCCCCAAGCTCCTTGAACTCGGCGACCGGCGGCTCACAGGGCCGACGATGCCGCCGCAGGGCTTGTATTTAAACAGAGTGTGGTATGAAGGTCCGGCCGGTATCATGATGCTGAAGGACTGAATACTTAATGAAAAAAACGCTTATCCCGATTTTCGTTCTGTGCCTTGTCTTGTGCTCCTGCACTGAAAAAACGGAGCTTTCCGGCTCGTTTATCTGCGGCGAGGCCGACGCTTACGCCGTGTGCGATAACGGACTTTTAACGGCGGGCCCCGGCAGCGTGAAATGCTTTAGCGGCGCGGGGGAAAAGACCTTTGAGCTCAAGCTCGAGCTGAAGCCCGCGCACATAGCGCAAGGCGGAGCTTCTGCTGCGGCATATGCCGAGGGCGGGCGCAGCGTCGTATATTCCGACGGCGAGGCCATAAGCACGGATAACGATATCATCTGCGCGGAACTCTCCGAAAAGGGCTGTCTCGCCCTGTGTACGAAGGAGCCCGGCTATATGGGCAGCGTTACCGTATATTCGCCGGAGAAGGAGCCGCTGTATAAATGGTACTGCGCAAAGCAGCGCCTCATATCCGCCGCCGTTTCTCCGGACTCGGAGCGCCTCGCGGTGCTCACGGACGAGGGTATACGCCTTTTTTCGCTCGACAGCGAGAAAGAGCGCGGCTTTTTTGAATGTGCCGGCCTGCGCGATATCGTTTGGCTCGGCGAGCGGGTCTGCGGCATCGGCGAGCGCGGCGCGTATGTCTGCGGCGATGAGGGGAAGAACTGTGGAAAACGCGAGTTTTCCGGAAAAATTACCGGCGAATTCGGGGTGCTTGACAAAAAGCTCATAATAGAGGTAAGGGAGCATGCTTCCGGCGGAGTCGGAGATGTCTATATCCTCGATGACGGCCTTGATATCAAAGGCAGAATATCGCCGGGCGGCGAGCTTTGGTCTCTCGACTGCCGAGATAAACAGATAGCGATCCTCACGCAAAACGGCGTGGGTGTATACAGCGATAAGGCAAAAATTCTGCTCTCGGAAAAAGCTTCGGGAGCGAAGGAAGTGCTGCTTACCGATAAGGGCGATGTCATCGCCGCCGGCGGAGGCAGCGTGTGGGGCATAGAGAAATGAATAACTCATGAGATTTGTAATTGAACTGAGTCTGCTGCTAATAATATTTTATTGTACATGGCGCGGCTACAGGCGCGGAGCGGTAAACGCCGCAATAAGCCTTGCGGCCGTCGTTATCGCGTCTTTATGCGGACTTGTGATAGCGTCGAGCGCTGCACCGTCAATGGCGTATCCGCTGCGCCCGTTTCTCGCGGGGTATATAGACTCGCAGCTTGAAACCGAGGCTGCAAGAGCCGCAGGTATCGACGAGACGCGCATCGAGGATACCATAAGGGAAGACCCGGAGCTTTTGACGCCCTATGCCGAAAGCTGCCTCGAAAGCCTCGGATTTAATGAGATGCGCGCGGAAAACTATTGCGGCAATGCGCAGAGAATATATTCGAACTATGAGATAGATGCGACGACCGCGGCGGCTCACGCCGGCAGCGAGGCTGTCGCCTACGCGATATGTGCGGTGATATTCTTTCTGCTTGCAATGCTGCTTATTTCGCTTATAAAACAGATATTCGGTCTGCGTTTTCGGATAACCGATAACGAGAATGTTGACCTCTACGGAGGAGCCGCATTCGGCTTTTTGCGCGGCTGCGTGTACTGCACGGGGCTGTGCTGGCTTCTAAGCTTCTGCGGCAATATGATAGGAAAGCAAACATTGGACGACGGACTGTTCAGCAGATTTTTCCTCGTGCTGAGCAATATGGCCGACAAAATATTTTGATTACAGGAGGATAAACCATGCAAGCAAAAATGTGCTCACGCTGCGGCAAGAACGTCGCGGTCGTGTTTATTACCAAGCTTGAGGGCGGAGTTCAGAAAAACGAAGGACTGTGCCTCAAATGCGCAAGAGAGCTTCACATAAAGCCCGTTGACGATATGATCGAAAAAATGGGCATATCCGATGAGGATCTCGATAACCTCAGCGGAGAAATGATGAACGCCCTGAACGGCGTTGAGAGCCTTATGGACATGAGCCTCGATCCCGACAGCGACGGAGACTCCGACGGCGATGATGACGGCAAGACCGCGACCTTCCCGTTTTTGAACAGATTGTTCGGAAACGGCAATAACACCCCGGCAGAGAGCGGGAATAATTCCGGTTCCGCACCTCAGCAGCCCCAAAAGGAGGGCGGAAAGCCGCAAAAACGTAAGTTTTTGGACAATTACTGCATAAATCTTACCGACCGCGCCCGCGCGGGAAAGCTCGACAATATGATAGGCCGCGAGGAGGAGCTCGAGCGCGTCATTCAGATCCTCAACCGCCGTCAGAAGAACAATCCCTGCCTTATCGGCGAGCCGGGCGTCGGCAAAACGGCAGTTGCCGAGGGGCTTGCCCAGCGCATAGCGCTCGACCGGGTGCCGTATAAGCTGCGCGGCAAGGAGGTATACCTTCTCGACCTCACGGCGCTCGTGGCCGGAACGCAGTTCAGGGGTCAGTTTGAAAGCCGCATGAAGGGGCTTATCGAGGAGATTCGCAAGCAGGGTAATATAATCCTCGTCATCGACGAGGTGCATAATATTGTCGGAGCGGGCGATGCCGAGGGCAGCATGAATGCGGCCAATATCTTAAAGCCCGCGCTCTCAAGAGGCGAGATACAGGTCATCGGCGCGACGACCTTCACAGAATATCGCAAACACATCGAAAAGGACTCCGCGCTCGAGCGCAGATTCCAGCCCGTTACGATAAACGAGCCCTCGGTAGCCGACAGCATCGAGATACTCAAGGGCATAAGAAAATACTATGAGGACTACCACGGCGTTAAAATTTCCGACGAGATGTGCGCCGAGGCGGTCAAAATGTCCGAGCGCTATATAACCGACCGCTTCCTGCCGGATAAGGCCATCGACCTTATCGACGAGGCCTGCTCGGATGTAAACCTCAAGGATAAAAGCATCGTCCGCCGCGCGGAGCTTCAGAAGGATCTTGACGATCTGCGATATGAGCGCGAGGCACTCATGAGTGCCGACGCACCAAAGGGCGAGGAGCTTACCGACGATGTTCTCGATAAGCGCTACGAGCGCATAGCGGAGCTTCGCAGCAAGGAAATGCAGCGCGAGCAGGAGCTTGCCTCTCTCGACCTTGAGGGTGTTCCCGAGCTCACGGTCGATAACCTCGCCCGCATAATCGAGCTGTGGACGAAGATCCCGGCCTCATCCATACGCGAGGATGAGTTTGAGCGCCTTGCCGAGCTCGATAAGCGCCTGAAGGCGCACATCGTAGGTCAGGACGAGGCGGTAAACGCCGTGTGCGCGGCAATAAAGCGCTCGCGCGTCGGCCTCAAGGCAAAGCGCAAGCCGACGAGCTTCATATTTGTCGGCGGTACGGGCGTCGGCAAGACCGAGCTCGTAAAGCGTCTGGCAGCCGATCTTTTCGACTCGCCCGAGTCGCTTATACGCCTTGACATGTCCGAGTTCATGGAAAAGTTCAGCGTCTCGCGCATCATCGGCTCGCCCCCGGGCTATGTCGGCTACGATGAAGCCGGTCAGCTCACCGAGAAGATACGCCGCAAGCCGTATTCCGTCGTTCTGTTTGACGAGATAGAAAAGGCACACCCCGACGTTCTGAACATCCTCCTGCAGATACTCGACGACGGCAGGATCACCGATGCTCAGGGCAGAACGGTAAATTTTGAAAACACCGTCATCGTCATGACCACAAACGCCGGCTCCAATACCAAGAGCGGCGCGATGGGCTTCGGCGGTACGGTAAACGATATGGGCCGCGAGCGTGCGCTCAAGGCATTAAACGACTTCCTGCGCCCCGAGTTCATAAACCGCGTCGACGAGATCGTTTACTTCAACAGCCTTTCCGAGGAAAACTTCCGCAGCATAGCAGGGCTCATGCTCACCGAAACCCGCGACGCTATTGCCGAGCGCGGCATAAGCATGACCTGGAGCGAGGAGCTCATCGACTACCTTGTCAAAAAGAGCTACTCCGTCGTGTACGGTGCGCGTAATCTGCGCCGCACCATCCAGAAGGATGTCGAGGATGCCATCGCGCAGAAGATCATCGACTGCCGCGGCGAGGACGCGGAGAAGATATACGTCAGCGCCGGTGACAACGGAGTCACCGTGGAGGTGAGCCGATGATAAGATTTGAAAGCGACTATCTCGAGGGCGCAGTGCCCGAGATAATGAGCAGGCTCATTGAAACAAATTATGAGCAGACAGCAGGCTACGGCACAGACCCCTACTGCCGCGCCGCCCGAGAGAAGATAAAGCTCGAGTGCGATGCCTTTGACGCGGACGTTCACTTCCTTGTCGGCGGAACTCAGGCAAATCTAACGGTAATTGCCGCCGCACTGCGCCCGCATCAGGGCATCATGGCGGCCGAGACCGCGCACATAGAAGCTCATGAAACAGGCGCTATTGAGGCCACGGGTCACAAGGTCATAACTTTGCCGACAGTTGACGGCAAGATAAATGCCGCCGATGTCAGGGACTGCGTTCTGCGCCACAGAGCTGATGAGTCGTTTGAGCATATCGTCCAGCCTGCCATGGTCTATATCTCGCAGCCGACGGAGACCGGAACGGTGTATTCGCTTTCCGAGCTTGAGGAAATGAGCAGAACCTGCCGCGAGCTCGGTGTGCTGCTGTTTGCAGACGGTGCGCGCCTTTCCTGCGCGCTTGCCTGCGAGGGAACGCCGACTCTGCGCGACCTTGCACGGCTTTGCGACGTGTTCTACATCGGCGGAACAAAGCACGGCGCTCTGTTCGGCGAAGCTGTCGTTATCAAAAATGCCGCGATAAAAAAGGACTTTCGCTATATCATAAAGCAGCGCGGCGGCATGTTTGCCAAGGGCAGACTTCTAGGGCTTCAGTTCGACACACTGTTTACCGACGGCCTGTATTATAAGATCGGTCGCCGTGAGGTAACGCAGGCGGCGCGCCTTCGCGCGGCTTTCGAGGCAAAGGGCATAGAGTTTGCGTATCCTTCGCCGACAAATCAGCTTTTCCCGATACTTAATAAGGCTCAGCTTGAGGCTCTGCGCGAAAAGTACAGCTTTTCGATACAGGCTCCGCTGCCCGACGGCGGCGCGGTGGTGCGATTCTGCACGAGCTGGGCGAGCAAGGAGAGCGATGTTGATGCGCTCATTGCCGATATAAAAAACTTTTGAGGTGCTGTATGGCTAAGATAGAGATAATTCAGGGCGATATAACAAAGCAGAGCGTCGATGCTATCGTAAACGCCGCAAACTGCTCGCTGCTCGGCGGCGGCGGAGTCGACGGCGCTATCCACAGAGCGGCAGGCCCCGAGCTTCTGGCCGAGTGCCGCACATTGGGAGGCTGCAAAACAGGCGAGGCGAAGATAACCCGCGGCTATAAGCTCCCGGCAAAGTACGTTATACACACGCCCGGCCCGGTCTGGCACGGCGGCAATAAGGATGAGGCGGACAAGCTTCGCTCCTGCTACCGTAATTGCCTTGTGCTCGCGTCGGAAAACGGCTGCAAAACCGTTGATTTTCCGTCGATATCCACCGGAGTTTATCATTTCCCGCTTGAAAAGGCGTCGGAGATCGCGATAAAAACCATCGCCGAGTATCTCTTCGAGCACCCGGAGATAGAGCGCGTGCGCATGGTCTGCTTTGACGAGCGCACAAAGGGATACTACGAAAAAGCGTTGGAGAAGCTCAAATGAAAAGACTGTTCAGACTTCAATACAATGCCCCCGTGACGCTTACCTTCGCGCTTATATCGCTGCTTGCGCTGCTGCTCGGCAGGCTGACAAACGGCTGGACGGATACATATCTTTTCAGCGTGTGGCACTCGTCGCTGTCGGATATACTCACATATCCGCGCTTTTTCCTGCACGTCCTCGGCCATGTTGACTATGACCACTACATAGGCAATATGATGATGATCCTTGTCGTCGGACCCGGACTTGAGGAGAAGTACGGCAGCCGCAATCTTTTGAGCGCCATCGTCATAACGGCGCTCGTGTCCGGCCTTGTTTACTGGTTCCTGTTCCCAGGCTCGATGCTTATGGGCGCGTCGGGCATCGTCTTCATGATGATAGTCATGGCCTCGCTTGCCGGAATGCGCGACGGCTGCATACCCATAACGCTCATCCTCGTGCTTGTCCTCTACCTCGGCAGCGAGATAGTTGACGGAGTTATGCTCAAGGATAACGTCTCGCAGCTTACGCATATAATCGGCGGCATCTGCGGCGCGGTGCTGGGGCTGAGAAGACGATGAAGGAAAAAGCCATGATATCCGCCTGCCTTTTAGGCGTGAACTGCAAATACGACGGCGGAAATAACCGCCTGCCGGATGAAACGATAGGAAAGCTCGTGTCGCAGTACGAGCTCATCCCCGTGTGCCCCGAGTGCTACGGCGGACTCACCACGCCGCGCACCCCGTCCGAGCGGCTGGGCGACAGGGTCGTTTCCAAAACCGGAGTGGACGTGACGGCGCAGTTTAATAAAGGCGCCGAGGCGGCGCTTTATCTCGCGCGGCTTTTCAATGTAAAAACCGCGATACTCAAGGCAAACAGCCCATCCTGCGGAAGCGGAACGATCTACGACGGCACGTTCACGGGAACGCTCGCTGGCGGCGACGGTGTCACCGCCGAGCTGCTCAAAGCGCACGGCATTAAAATAATGAATGAAAATGCACTCTGAAAAGAGTGCATTTTTTGTTTTGCGATCTCATATGCTTGTACAAAAAAGGAGGGTGCAGCATGGCGTATGAGGAAAAACAGCAGAGCGCAAAGGCGCACAGCATAAGCATGGAGGACAGAGCACGGCTCAATGTGACCGGCGTTGAGGACGTTGAGAGC
This sequence comes from Clostridiales bacterium, assembly GCA_004558025.1. Lineage (GTDB taxonomy): Bacteria > Bacillota > Clostridia > Oscillospirales > Oscillospiraceae > F23-B02. The sequence goes on along the minus strand of SFEG01000006.1, from coordinate 53,482 downwards.
TTTGATGAGAACGTGATCGTTATGAACACGAGCAGGGGAGACCTAATTGTGCGCGGCAGCGGCCTGCACATAGGCAAGATAAGCCTCGATGTCGGGCAGCTGAGCGTCGAGGGCAGCATAAGCGAGCTCAGCTACGAGGACAAAGCCCCCTCGGGCGGCTTCTGGCAGAAGCTTTTCGGATAAATGCACCTTGAAGTTTCGCTTCAGCTCGCACAGCTTGCGGTATCGACCCTGACCGGCTTTGAACTTGGCATTACATATGATGTGTTTCGCGCACTGCGCCGGATGCTGCATAGAAATGCGGCGCTCGATATGCTTTTTTGCGCGGCGCTGCTGTTTGCGCTGTTCATTCTCGGCATGGACATTGGGCAGGGTGGAGTTCACATATTCATGTTCTGCGCAGCGGCGGCAGGCTTTGCGGCATATATGGCTCTGCTGAGTCCTGTGATACTGCCGGTTTTTGTGCGTTTGACGGGCTTCATAGCCCGAATTTTCGCTCCTGCGAAGAAGATTTCAAAAAAATTTTCCGATGCCGTCAAAAAATGCTTTTCAAAAGCCTTTAACTGGTATACAATGAAAAAACAAAGCAGCAAAAGGAGAAAAGCGGAGCAGGATGAAAAAATCGACGACGATCGTCGGTCTGGCATTGACGATGCTTGCCGTATATGCTATTCTGAACCTGGTCAGCCTCAAGCGCGACCTCGCCGACGCAATGGAGCAGACGAGCGCTCTGCGGGCGGAGATCACCGAGGCGCAGGCAGAGGGCGCATATCTTGAGGAGCAGATGCAGGACATTGATACCGACGACGGTATAGAGAGTCTGGCAGAGCGCAGACTCAGGCTTATCGGCGCGGATGAAAAGATATTCAGAGATATAAGGGGATAAAATATGCAGCCTGAAGTGGGAGCGGTGCTGGAAGGCAAGGTAAGCGGCGTAACAAAGTTCGGCGCTTTTGTCAATCTGCCCGGAGGCAAGAGCGGTCTCGTGCATATTTCCGAGATCGCAAACACTTTTGTAAGCGACGTTGCGCAGTTTGTCAGCGTCGGTCAGACTGTCAAGGTCAAGGTCATCGGCATAAACGGGGATAAGATAAATCTCTCCATAAAGCGCGCCGAGGAAGCTCAGGAAGCGCCGCGGAAGCGCGCGCCTTCTCAGCAGTGCTCCGCCGCGCCGAGACCGCAGCAGCAATCCGCCCAGCCTACGGGTCAGGTCGCTGCGCCGACGGAGGATCAGGCCTTCGAGGATAAGCTCAAGCAGTTCATGAAGGATTCCGACAGCCGCATTGCGGATAATCGCATGTATGCCGACCGCGGCCGCTCACGCAGAAGAAAATAATTATCATCAGTCGCCTTTGCGCGGCTGATTTTTTATGTGTGTTTTGTATATGTAAAAGCATCATTGCGTGACAAATTTGCCGCTTTATGCTACGTTTAGACCGAGGTGATGACATGCGAGACATAGGGAAGAACATACGCGACCTGCGCGAGAGCAAGGGCCTCACGCAGGAGGAACTGGCCGCGCGGCTGTTCGTGACGCGGCAGACCGTTTCAAATTAAGAGACGGGCAAAACGCGCCCGGATGTTGACATGATCCTGCATATAGCCGAGGTGCTGGATGCGGACGCGAACACGGTCTTTTACGGCAGACCCGTCGATGACCGCAAACGCCGTATAATAAGCGCCGTGATCCTTGCTGTCGTGACGGCGGCACTGTGGGGGCTTGATCTGTATTTGCGCAGATAGCTTACGGCATACAGATATGCGACATTCATCGTTTGGCCGCTTGCGATCGAAGAGCTGATACTTAAAACGACGGTAAGGATACTTTTTGGCTATACAATAGTGAATGTAGTCCTGCTTGCTTTCAAGGGTAAGCCATTAATATCGAAGTGTACTCGCATAGTGAAAATCGCAGTAATAGTGTTCACTGTGGCAGCTTACATAGGTTTATCACTTGCTGTATGGGTATTTTTCGGCGCTACATATGAATTCGGGTGGCCATATGCGAGGGCCTTCTACTATATGAACTTATATCACCCATGGGTCTACATTGTCCTCGGTGCGTCATTGGCGGGATTTTCGCTCAAAAAGCCGGAAAATGCATCGGATGCCGATGCTTCGTGCAAGGCGCAATAGCTGCGCTGCGCAAAACCGCACGCATTTTTGCGCAGAACTTATTTGCGGCTGTGCTGTTTTAACGAAATTCTTAATATGCCTTAATAAACGCGGCAGTTTTACCGCCGCGTTTTTGCGCTGTCGGCTTGCGGTTCGGGCGAAAATGCAGCTTTTGCAGCCGCAAAATCGCAGATGCTTGCAAGCTGAATTTCATATATAACGCCGTTTTTGCATCGGCTGTGCATGTAAACTTGCAAAAATTAGGCCTTTGCCAAGCGTCAAAGCCGTAAAACGAATAATGAAGCCTTGCATTATGCAAACTGCAAAATGCCTGCAAAAGCCATTCTGCAAGTTTTCAAAATGAGGCTGCAAAATGTAGTTTGTTGTGCAACTTTCACAAAAAGCAAAACTCGTTTTTGTGAAAAACAGTTGATTTTCTCGGCGGAATGACTATAATGAAAAATGCAAAGAGGAAATAAACTCAAGGCCTAAATTTGAAAGGAGCACAAGACAATGTTAGCAGGTATCGGTATTTTCACAGCAGCATATCTCACCGGCATGGTTTGGATGACCGTTAAGGGTATGCAGAAGGCATAATTGAGTAATGATATAACGTCAAGCCCCCAAAATCTTCGGGGGCTTGATTTTTTATGTTTTCGGCGTGTATAATATCGCGTATGAAGGAACTGACCGTAAGGCGAAACGACGCAGGTCAGCGGCTCGACCGCTTTGTCGGCAAGGCGGTGCCGCTGCTGCCGGAAACGCTGCTGCAAAAGTACATAAGGATAAAGCGCATAAAGCTTAACGGCAAAGGCGCAAAGCGCGATACGCGCCTTAACGAGGGCGACGTTTTGAGCCTTTACATAAACGATGAGTTTTTTGAAAAGCCGCGCGAGGAAAATGCCTATCTCAAGGTCGGAAAGCCGAGGATAAACATCGTCTATGAGGACGAGAATATCCTGCTTGCCGATAAAAAGCCGGGCGTACTGTGCCACAGTGCCGGAGCGTGGGATTATAACACGCTCATAGCTAATATCCAGGCCTACCTCGCGCAGAAGGGCGAATGGGATCCCAGGGGCGAAAACTCCTTTGCTCCCGCTCTGTGTAACCGCATCGACCGCAACACCGGCGGCATAGTGATCGCTGCAAAAAATGCCGAGGCACTGAGAATATTAAATGACAAGATCCGCGACAGGGAGATCGAAAAATATTATCTCTGCGCCGTTCAGGGAAGACCGAAGCAGCCGTGCGGCAGGCTGGAAAACTATCTTTTCAAGGATGCGGCGAAAAATCAGGTCTATGTCAAAAATCGCCCCGAGCCCGGCGCAAAGACCGCCGTCACCGAGTACAGGCTCATAAAAACCTCGGGCGCTCTTTCGCTGATGGAGTGCAGGCTGCTCACAGGCCGCACGCATCAGATACGCGCACAGATGTCTCATGCTGGTATGCCGCTTCTCGGCGACGGAAAATACGGAAGCGAGCGCTTTAACAAAAATTTCGGCGAAAAGGGGCAGGCGCTTTATTCATATAAGCTCGAGTTTGCCTTCCCGACCGATGCGGGCATTTTGGAGTATTTACGAGGCAAAACATTCACCGTCGAAAGCGTTGAATTCGCGGAAAAATACTTCGGTGTCGCCTGTCTTGACGGTATTTGAAAAATTATCGCAAAAAATGCGGAAAAATGTTGACTTTCCGGGATATATTATGTATATTGTTCACGATGCAAAGGGCACTCCGGACGCAGGTCCGTGGTGTCCTTTCTCATATTTTTTATTATTTTATGAAATGGGGGAGGATAAATGTCCAAAGAACTCATTCGCCTTGTGAATTGTCAAATGGCGTTTGACGACGAGATCGTTTTAAACGATATTAACCTGTATTTTAATGATAAGGAATTCCTCACGCTGTTGGGTCCATCCGGCTGCGGCAAGACCACCACGCTCAGGATCATCGGCGGCTTTATAAAGCCCACCGGCGGCGACGTGCTTTTTGACGGCGTGAGGATCAATGATGTCCCGCCTCACAAACGTAAGGTCAACACGGTATTCCAGAAGTATGCGCTGTTTCCGCACCTTGATGTGTACGAAAACGTGGCTTTCGGACTGCGCCTTGCAAAGCTTCCCGAGGAGGAGATCGACGAGCGCGTTACGGAAATGCTCGAGATCGTAAGCCTCAAGGGCTTTGAAAACCGCAAGGTATCGCAGCTGTCCGGCGGTCAGCAGCAGCGTGTCGCCATAGCTCGCGCACTGGTTAACCGTCCGAAGGTGCTGCTGCTTGACGAGCCGCTCGGCGCTCTTGACCTACGTCTTCGCAAGGATATGCAGAACGAGCTCAAGCGTATCCAGCAGGCGATGGGCATCACTTTTATATATGTGACCCACGATCAGGAGGAGGCGCTTTCCATGTCCGACACTGTCGTCGTCATGGATAAGGGCCGCATCCAGCAGATCGGCACGCCCGAGGATATCTATAACGAGCCGAAAAACGCATTTGTCGCGGACTTCATCGGCGAAAGCAACATCCTCGACGGCGTTATGCTTGAGGACAGACTGGTCAAATTCTTCGGCCGCAAGTTCAAATGCGTCGACTTCGGCTTTGAGAAAAACGAGCCCGTCGACGTCGTTATCCGCCCCGAGGATATCGACATCGTCGCCCCCGATGACGGACACCTGTGCGGAACCGTCACCTCGGTAACGTTTAAGGGCGTGCATTATGATACGATAGTCGATTTCAAAGGCTTCAAGTGGCTTATCCAGACGACTGACTTCTACGAGGTCGGCTCGTATATCGGCATCCGCCTTGAGCCCGAGGATATACACATCATGCATAAGAGCGAGTACTCCGGCCAGTTCGGCGACTACAGCTCCTATTCCGCCGAGTACGATGATATGGATGACCCCGACCTCTATCCGGAAGATGCCGAAGAGAGTGAGGAGGCCTCGGAGGGCGGCGAAGATGAAGAATAAAGCTCTCGCGGCTCCGTACCTCGTGTGGATGGCGCTGTTTACGATAGTGCCGCTCGCGATAGTCGCCTACTATGCGTTCACGGACGCGGCTACGGGCGAATTTACCTTCGCAAACATAGCAAACCTCGGAAACTATATGCCGATACTCATAAAGAGCATATGGCTCGCGCTCATCTCCTCGCTGATCTGCATCGTCATCGGCTATCCCGTGGCGTATTTTATAGCAAACTGCAAGGAGACGACGCAGCGATTCCTGTATATGCTCGTTATGCTGCCGATGTGCATAAGCTTCCTTCTGCGCACCCTCGCCTGGGTCGCGCTTACGGAGGATACCGGCATCATAAATAATTTTATAACCTCGCTTGGGCTCGAGCCCCTGCCGCTTATACGCAATAACGGTGCCGTCGTGCTCGGCATGGTGTATAACTATCTGCCGTACATGATAATGCCGCTGTACACGGTCATCATGAAGATCGACCGCCGCCTCATCGAGGCCGCGCAGGATCTCGGCTGCAACGGCGTTAACGTGTTTAAGCGCGTTATCCTTCCGCTGTCCGTGCCCGGCATAATCTCGGGCTTTACGATGGTGTTCGTGCCGGCCGTTTCTACGTTTTATATCTCGCAGAAGCTCGGCTCGTCGGGAACGACGCTCATCGGCGACGTTATCGAAAGCCAGTTCAAAACGGCGTATAACCCGAACCTCGGCGCTGCGCTCAGCCTTATCCTGATGGTGATGATATTTATCTGCATCGGGGTCATGAACCGCTTCGGCGATGAGGAAGAGGAGGTCGTGACGCTGTGAAGAATTTCAACAAGGTTTTCACCATCATCGTCCTGCTGTTCCTGTATATCCCGATGATCGTCCTGGCTGTCGGCTCATTCAACAGCGGCATGGATATTGCGGTGTTCAAGGGCTTTACGCTTGATAACTACTCCGAGCTTTTCCGTGACAGCGTGCTGCTGCCGCTGCTGCTGAACTCCGTTATCGTCGCGCTTCTGTCCTCGATATTCGCAACTATACTCGGCACCTGCGCCGCCCTCGGCATACATTCCATGGGCCCGCGCCTTCGCCGCTTCACGATGGGCGTTACGAATATCCCGCTGACTAACCCCGAGATCGTAACGGGCGTTTCGCTTGCGCTGCTTTTCGCCTTTGTTGGGACGATGCTGAAGATAAACAACATCCTCGGCTTTGCGACGCTTCTCATAGCGCACATAACCTTCAATCTGCCCTATGTCATCCTCTCGGTCATGCCGAAATTAAAGCAGATGGATCCCAACCTGCGCGAGGCTGCACTCGACCTCGGCTGCACGCCGTGGCAGGCGTTTTACATGGTCGTCATCCACGAGATAACGCCGGGCATCATATCCGGCGCGCTCATGGCCTTCACAATGAGCCTTGACGATTTTGTCATCAGCTATTTTGTTTATGGCCCGCGCTTCGTGACCCTGCCGGTCGAGATTTATAACTACACAAAAAAGCCCCTGCAGCCGAAAATATATGCGCTGTTTACACTTTTGTTTGCCGCAATACTCATCGTCATGGTACTCATGAATCTCCTGCAGGAGCGTGACGCAAAGCGCTCGCGCGAAAATCGCCGTGCGTTCCGCCGCGGAAAGAAGGTGGGCGCATGAAAAGGATAATACCGCTTCTGCTGTGCGTCCTTGTGGTCTTCACCATGCTGCCCGTGCAGGCAAAAGCCGACGATGTCACCATAAACGTCTACAACTGGGGGCAGTATATCTCCGACGGCACCGACGGATATATCGACGTGAACAAAGCCTTCACCGAAAAAACCGGCATCAAGGTGAACTACATGACCTTCGATTCGAACGAGACTATGTACACCAAGCTCAAGACCGGCGGCAGCACCTATGACGTCATCATCCCCTCGGACTATATGATAGCCCGCCTTATCGCCGAGGACATGCTTGAGGAGCTTGACTACTCGAACATCCCCAACTATGCCCTTGTGGACGATGCGTACAAAAACACGTCCTACGACCCGGAGAACAAATACTCCGTGCCCTACACCTGGGGAACTGTCGGTATTATCTACAACAAAAAGTATGTTTCCGAGTCGGACCTCGGCTCATGGGATCTTTTGTGGAATGATAAGTACTCCGGAAAGATACTAATGTTCGATAACCCACGCGACGCGTTCGCAATATCGGAGCTGCTGCTGGGCATAGACATTAACTCCGAGGATCAGGACGAGCTGCGCTCGGCGGCATATAAGCTCATTGAGCAGAAGCCGCTCGTGCAGGGCTATGTCATGGATCAGATCTTCAGCAAGATGGAGCGCGAGGAGGCGTGGATAGCGCCGTACTACGCAGGCGACTATCTGCTCATGGTGCAGGAGAACCCCGACCTCGGCTTTTACTTCCCGAAGGAGGGCTTCAATCTCTTCATCGACGCTGCCTGCATCCCAAAGGGCTGCCAGAACAAGGCCGCGGCCGAGGCGTATATCAACTTCCTGTGCGATCCCGAGATATCGGGTGAGAACCTCGATTACCTCGGCTACTCAACGCCGATATCCGAGGCAAAGCAGTACATGGATCCCGACACCGCCGCAAGCGAGATCGCCTATCCCACGCAGGAGACGCTCTCAAACGGCAGGGCGTTTATTAACCTCTCCGAGGACACGAGCCGCTTCACCGATTCACTTTGGCTTCAGGTCAAGACTCAGGGTGGTGTGGACACCTATGCCATCGTGTGCATGTGCGCTGTCGTCGTGCTGCTCGCGGCATACTTTGTCATCCATAACGTGCGGAAGAAAAAACGCATAGCAAACCGATGCAAGAAGTGGAAACAATAAAAAATCTCGGCAATACACAAAGTATTGCCGAGATTTTTTTATTTACAATAGCAAACAGGCCCGTAGGTCGCTATATCGTTGTCCATGAACGACGACATCACAAGCCTTGGCCGTATGATCTTGACTGTGTCGCCGGTAAGTCCTATCTCGCCGTTTATCTGCTTCTGGCCGCCAAGCGCCTCGCTGAACACGATGCGATGCTCGGCACTGTACTGGATAGACTTGAGCCGCGGCCCTATGCCGTCTGCGATGACTTCGCCCAAGATAGTGTACTTATACGGCAGCCGGCTTCTATCGGCCTGCGTCGGCGAATCCGACACGTCGATAGCCGGATCGGAAAGCGAAGTCTCATCCACCTGAAAGCTTATGCTGCCGATATCGGGAAATACTCTGCTCTCAACATGCGGAAGGCGGATGCTCAGCTGTTTGCAGACGGCCTTGCCGGGCTTATCCGGCGTCATATAAACATCGAGCCTGCACCGCTCGTACCCATCCTTCGGCTCAAGCGGCGTGACGGAGCCGCCCTTTATGACAACAAGCCCGTCAATATTGTGAAAAGAAATATCCGCCGCGTTTTCAAGCAGCTTCACATCGTTTGCGTTTCCGTAAAACTCAAGGCTCATAACAATCCCTTCGCGCTCGTCCATGGCCATGGCAATGTAGCCCTCGACGGGCACGAAGCCGCAGTCGGCGCTGAAGCTTCTTCTGCTGCAGGCGCAGAGAGTAAGCAGCATGCCCAGGGCGAGAAGTGCGAATATGACCTTACTTTTCTTCATCTCCGTTTCCCTCCAAATGAAATACCGGGTGGTCATATGGATAGTCCTTATAGCTTATCAGTATCGCGCGGCACTTCGGGCAGTTGTACGCCTGGACAGCTGCGCTGCCGGCCGACAGATACAGCTCATCCTTCGCAAGCCCGGGGAGCGCCGGAACAAGTTTTTTCTTCATGCTCCAGTATACGCCGTCACGGCTCTGCATGTACCCGAGCAGCATCTCGCCGCCGCAGTACGGGCATCTTTTGTCCATGTCGTGACCTCCTTAATGAATACTCATATTTTTCACCGCTTCCTCCGCGGCGCTGCGTATGCCGTTATCCGCGCCGGAAGAGAGGAAGCGTATATTTTTCATTTCAATGTGCTGAGTAAGCTCACCGCCCGAAAAACCTTTGAAATCAAGAAGCACGCCGGTCTCCATATCGACTGTCATCTCAAAGCTGTCGGAGGATATCTTTTTTACGTAGTCGGGGTCGGTGACCGTGCCGCTTATAACCAATGCCTGTCTGCCGAGGAACTGCCGCACGCCTCAGCCTCATCGATGAGCAGCTGTCCGGTTATCAGCCGGTCGATTATCGTCCTGCCGGAGTCATCATTCATATTGGCATCCGATTAAGAATCCGAATCTGCCAAATTGCCCGTGCTGCGCTGGGTGTCTATCATTGCCTGAGTTACCTTGAAGCCATTGTATTCGGCAACAACGGTGTCGTCATCGTGCGTTTTGGAAATAATGCCGAGAGATTCAAGGAACGAAACGCCGTCGCCGAATGATATTGCGCACACCGAGACGATTATGGCGATCACCAGAAATGAGCCTAATATTATTGCAAAACGTTTTTTCATTTATAAGAACTACTGTAGTGTCCGTTTTGTACCGCTTATTTGCCGTTCTTATCCTGCTTGCCGAGTTTGATAAGTGCCGACACACACAAACCGGCAGCAATAAGCACAAGTACGGGTGCGAACTCTGCAAAGGACTTAGCAGCGGTGGCGCTGAGGTCAAATATGCGTGGGACATATGTAAGTGTATAGTAGACTATGCAGCATACAAAGCTTGCAATAATGTCGTTCCTGACACCCTTCAATAACTACTTCTTTGCCGTCTAAAAAAATTGCCCCATCGGCTTTGTACTCAAGGATATCGCTGCATTCACCCTCGGAAATATAAAATACAACATCCCCGCATGAATTTCCCTCTACAGAAATAGTTGAGCAATAACCGAGCTCGGGATGGTTAAAGATATATTCTATACGATTGTCTTTATACTTAACATCCATAGCATCTGAAGTGGGGATGCAGAAACGGTTAAGGACGTTAATATCATTTTCAATGGAATTAATTATTTCGGCTCTGCTAATATTTGCGGCGCGTTCTATTCTGCGTATACTGAGACTACGTATTTCACAGCCGTTGATTTCGGTTACAGGCATGAACGCATCCGCAAAAGCTGTCACACCCAGTGACATCATAATAGCAAATATAAGGACAAAGCACAAGAATTTTCTGAACTTCATTTTTGTTCTCCTGTGTTATTAATATTCGGCATAGTTGGTGATCGTGATAGGTTCCGTGGTTTTTGCGTACAGTGTGAATGTTGTCGAGCCGCTTATAAGCCCATTGGGATCACGTCCTTTCGGCGAAAGTGATGTTTTGATTTACTGTTGCCTATATTATACACGAAAAATCATGGAATTGAAACAAACATTCCACAAAACTGAGAAATTCTGCATGCTGTACAAAGGGAAAAGCGGATAGTTGGTAAAATTGACATGGAGTTTATCGGAAAAACGCGGTTTTTGTTGTGCCTCGCTTCAAAAGCTGATATAATTAAGCTGACGGAAGCCGAGCCCCTGCCGCCTGTCGCGCCCCTTTTCGGCGCTTTTCGCCTTTTTCTCTTTGATGGGCGTCAGCCCACCTGCATCGAAGAAAACCGAAAATCACCTGAAAATTGACACCGACAGGTGCTTCGCAGTTTTGACAGAGCTGATTTTTGCTCAGGCAAGGCAAAGCCCGCAGGGAATACTGTCGTATTTTCAAGGGTTTTAACGCGGCATGAGTAAAAATCAGCCTGCCAAAACCGGTAGGTGTTCGGCTCCCGTCAGCTTATGAGCCTGCGGTGCGGCGAAGGCCGCCTAACAAGGAATTCGGTGCAAATCCGAAGCAGTCCCGCTGCCGTGAATGGCGACGAGGGCGCATTGGCCACTGCTTTTAACGCGGGAAGGCGCGCCCGAGATTGACCCATGAGCCGGAAGACTTGCCGCATGCATCAATTCAAGGAGGTGGGATATATGCGCGAGGACGCATGGACGCTCAACATCACCTACGAGTGAGCGCAAAATAAGAGGAAAACAAACAACTTACTTGGAGGTAAAATATGAAAAAGAGATCACTGAGCCTGCTTCTGGCTCTTTTAATGGTGCTGAACCTTATCGTGCCCGGCACGGCGGCATTTGCCGACGACGCTGCGCAGTGGCCGAGCTTCCGCGGCGGCGATACTAACATGGCGATAAGCGCGGCCAAGACTCCGGTCGATGCACAGCACACCACGCTCAAATGGGCAAGCAAGCTCGGAACGGACTGGTCAAATGCGCCCGGCGCTCCGATAATCGTGGGCGATACGCTCGCCGTTATGGCGGGCGATACGCTGAACATGCTCGCTCTTTCAGACGGCAGCCTTGTTAAGTCCGCGAAAATGCAGGCATCCTCGGGCTATGGCCTTACTACGCCGACATACGCAGACGGAATGATAATCGCTTCTCTTACCAAGGGCACGATCGAGGCCTTCGACGCGGCAACGCTCGAGAGCAAGTGGGTCTACACCGATAAGCTCGGCGGGCAGTCGCTGTCTCCGGCGCTGTGTGCCGACGGCAAGATCTATGCCGGCTTCTGGAACGATGAGGCCGAGGACGCAAGCTTCGTCTGCCTCGACGCAAAGACCGGCGCATGCGACTGGAGCTATACCGTCAAGGGCGGCTTCTACTTTGCAGGCGCTGTTGCAGTCGGCGATTATGTCTTTGTCGGCACCGACGACGGCGAAAAGGGCTCTGCCTGCGACGGCGCACTGCTGGCCTTCAAAAAGGCTTATGCCGAAAACGAAGAGGTAAAGCCCGTGTCGAGCGCCGTGCTCACCGGCTGCGGTGACGTTCGCAGCAGCCTCGCTTACTCGGACGGCAAGGTCTATTTCACCGCAAAGGGCGGATATCTCGGATACGCTGCCGTTGACGGTAAAAGCGGCGAGATAAGCGGCGTTAAGACCGCTGCTCTCGGCGCTCAGAGCACCTCGACTCCCGTAGTGTACGGCGACTATGTCTACATCGGCGCCGGCATGGGCTTTTCCGACCCCGGCCGGTTCATCATAGCCGATAAGAACACCCTCGAGGTCAAAAACACCGTCCTCCTCAAGGGCTATGCCCAGTGCTCGATGCTCCTGTCGACGGCATATCTCGAATCCGAGGGCTATCTGTATTTTTACAGCACCTATAACACCGAGCCCGGCGGCGTTTCCCTCATAAAGGTCAATGCCGATGATATAAGCAAGACCGAGCTTATCGAGATATTCGACGCAGAGGGATATGAAAACTACTGCATTTGCAGCGTCATCTGCGACGCCGACGGCAATCTTTATTACAAAAACGACAGCGGCAACGTTTTCTGCTTGAGCAATGAGTACAGCGAGGATGTCCTCGTCAGCATCGCAGACAAGGGCAGCGTTGAGCTCAGCTACGCACCTGTGACCGTATCCGACCGCAACGGCGACGGAGCTATCGACATCGACGAGGTCATGTACGCTGCGCACGATAAGTATTACGAGGGCGGCGCTGCAAAGGGCTATGCCTCCGCTACCGGCGACTACGGTGCATACATCACCAAGCTCTGGGGCGACGAGAGCGGCAATTTCGGCTACTTTGTAGACAATAAGATGTCCATGGGTCTCAGCGACAAGGTTACCGACAGCCAGCACGTCTATGCTTACGTAAACGCGAACGCATACCCCAATAACGACGCTTACGCATATTTTGACGATGCCGATATCGACGCTTCGGCATATGTAAAAACGACCGTAAAGCTCACCGCTCAGAACGGCTATGACGAAAATTGGAGCCCCAAGTTCGAAGGCTGTGAAAAAGCATCGCTCAAGGCATACACTGCCGACCTCAAGACCGAAGTCGCGGACTTCAAGGCAGCTTCTCTCGGAAACGGCGAGTATAGCGTAAGCTTTAAGCAGGCGGGCGATTATCTCATAGTCGCAACGGCTGAAAATAACGCCATCATCCCCGCTGTTTGCAAGGTGAGCGTAAAGGCCGCCGAAGGCTTTGCGGACGTTAAGAACACCGATTTCTATTTTGAAGCGACCCTGTGGGGCAACGCAAACGAGATCGTGCAGGGCATAGGAAACAATGTTTTCGCTCCCGGCGCAAAGTGCACCCGCGCTCAGGTCGTGACCTTCCTGTACCGCCTGGCGGGCAGCCCCGAGGTAAGCGGTGACTGCGTCTTTGCAGACGTTCCCGACAGCTATTACAGAAATGCTGTCATTTGGGCGGCCGAGAATAAGATAACCAGCGGCACGAGCGCAACAACCTTCGCACCGGACGAGACCTGCACCCGCGCTCAGGCCGTGACCTTCCTGTACCGCTACATGGGAGCTCAGGCATCCGAAAAGGCGTCGAGCTTTACCGACGTGACCGATACAAATGCGTTCTACTACGACGCCGTCATATGGGCTGCAGAAAACGGCGTGGCGCTCGGCCTTCCCGACGGAAGCTTCCTTCCCGATGCCGTGTGCTCGCGCGGCGAGATCGTAACATTTATCTATCGCGCGGCAGCGTAAACGATGAAAAAAAGACAATTAGCCCTCATTCTCTGCGTTCTTATGATATGCAGCCTGCTTGCAGGCTGCATGAAGAACGCGGAGGCCGTAAACTTCGCCGGGAACATTGACCTCGGCGAAGACGGTATTATAAAAAAAGAGGTTTTCGCGCAGCTCACAGAGCAGGGCGAGATAGCCTCCATATTCGGAAAAAGCGGAGAGTACAGCTATAAATGGACGGTCGCGGGCTCTGATGTGACTCAGCCGCGCGAGCTGTGCATGGCGGTCGAGATAACAAAGAGTTCCGACGGCGCAATTGCAGTCAGGCTCAAGACCGACGACAGCTTCGGCTTTCTCCCGACGCTGTCAATAACGCTGCCGGATAAATGGGAGGCTCATAGCGCAAGCGTTTATGATGCTGATGGCAAAAAGCTCTCGGCAGCGTCCGTCACGGGAAGCGAGCGTACAACGCTCAGCTTTAAGATACAGGACGGCGTTTTTGCATATGTTATCCGCGCAGACGAGGAAACGCCTGTGCCCGAAAGCAGCGCAAAGCTCTCCGACGGCAGCCGCACCGGGCAGGATGAGTACAAAACCGATCCTGTTCCTGCGGGAAAGCCCGAGCCCGTCGAGCCGGAGGATAAGCCGGGCGATACCGAGCGGAAAAGCTACTGCACCTTCTCGATAGACTGCCTGACGATACTGAATAATCTCGGAGATCTCAAGCCCTCAAAGCTCGACGTTCTGCCGACCGACGGAGTTATCCTCGGCGCTGTGCAGGTCGAGATATACGAGGGCGAGTCGGTGTTCGATGTTTTGAAGCGTGTGTGCCGCGAACACGGCATTCAGCTTGAAGCCTCGTGGACGCCGGGCTATAACAGCGCCTATGTCGAGGGAATAGGAAATCTCTACGAAAAGGATTGCGGCGAGCTGTCGGGCTGGACCTACAGCGTTAACGGCTGGCAGCCCAACTACGGATGCAGCCGCTATGCGCTGCATAACGGCGATGTCGTGAAGTGGCGCTATACCTGCGACCTCGGCGCCGACGTCGGCGGAGGTGTGGCGGCGTGAGGATGAATGACGCTTTTTCGGGTCTTCACCCCGCGGTGAGCTTTTTCTTTTTTGCCGCGGTGATAACGCTTACGATGCTGTATATGCACCCGGTGCTGCTCACAGTGAGCTTTATCGCCTCGGCAAGCTATGTGTGCGTTTTAAAGGGCGCACGGCGTTTTTTGAAAACTCTTTTGTATCTTATTCCGTTTGTGCTGCTCATGTCGCTTATAAACGCACTGTTCAATCACGCGGGCGTAACGCCGCTTTTTTTTCTTTCAAACGGCAACGCGATAACTAAGGAAGCGCTGACGTTCGGCTTTTTCGCGTCTTTGATGTTCTGCGCGGTCATACTGTGGTTTGACTGTTTTAATGTCATAATGACCTCGGACAAGCTTCTGCTTTTGTTCGGAAGGCTCAGCCCGTCGGTATCGCTGCTCATTTCAATGTCGCTGCGCTTTGCGCCTAAGCTCGGGCGCAAGATACGCAGCATCGACGACGCAAGAACGCAGATAGGGCGGGGAAGCTCGCAGGGCGGATTTATCAGCCGCGTAAAAAACAGCATGAGCGTTCTGTCAATAACCCTTACCTGGGCGCTTGAAAGCTCCGTGACCGCTTCAAACTCAATGAAAAGCCGCGGTTACGGAGCGGCTCGCCGCACGAGCTTTTCAATTTATCGCTTTGACGCGCGTGACGCTCTGACGCTCTCAGCCTGCGTCCTTGCGGCGGGAGTCACCGTTGCATGCGTTCTCAGCGGCGGGATATACGCCCGCTATTACCCTTCGATTATAATAAGCGGCTTCGGCGGCGTGTCGATAATCGGCACGGCGGCGTTTTCGCTGCTTTGCTTTGCTCCGCATCTTTTTGACGCAAAGGAGGCCCTCGTATGGCGGCGTTTGAGATCCGCGATCTGAGCTTTACATATCCAAATGAAAATTCACCCGCTCTCGAGCATATCAGCATGGATATCCCCGAGGGCAAGATCACGCTTATCTGCGGCGCGAGCGGTAGCGGAAAGAGCACGCTCCTGCGCAGACTGAAAGCATGCCTTGCAGACCATGGCAAAGCCGAGGGTGAGGTGCTGTTTTTCGGCAGACCACTCTGTGATGTCGCGGAGGCCGAGCAGGCGCGGCGCATAGGCTTTGTTTTTCAGCACCCCGACGATCAGATAGTCACCGATAAGGTTTTCCACGAGCTCGCCTTCGGCCCTGAGAGCCTAGGCTGGGACAATAGGAAAATGCGCCTTGCCGTTGCGGAAATGGCGAGCTATTTCGGCCTGGCGGAGCTTTTTATGAAAAATGTCGCAGAGCTGTCCGGCGGTCAGAAGCAGCTTATTAATCTCGCGTCGGTCGCGGTCATGCGGCCGGACGTGCTGATCCTCGATGAGCCTACGAGCCAGCTCGACCCCATCGCGGCTGCCGATTTTCTCTCAACGCTGCGCAAGCTTAACGAGGACCTCGGGCTTACTGTCATTTTGACGGAGCACAGGCTCGAAGAGGCGCTCCCAATGGCGGATATGCTCGCTGTTTTGGAAAACGGCAGCCTCATAGCTTATGATGTGCCCCAAAAGGCCGCGATGCAGATAAAAAACAGCGCTGTTTTCGACTCCATGCCGGCGGCTGTAAGGATATTTTCCGCACTCGGCGGCGAGGGCGGCGCGCCGCTGACAGTGGGGAAGGGCAGGGCGTTTATCGCCTCGCGTATGCGAAAACAGGTTGACATAACGCAAAAAGCCGAGCATAAACACGGCGATACGGCGGTCGAGATAAAAAACTGCCGGTTCAGATACGAAAGAAACTCGCCAGACGTACTGTGCGGCCTCGATCTGAGGTTGTACAGGGGGGAGATATGTGCGCTTCTGGGCGGCAACGGCTCGGGCAAGAGCACGAGCATAGGACTCATCTCCGGCAGGCTGAAGCCCTATCGCGGCAAGGTGAAAAGCAATGGCGCGCGCGTAGCGGCGCTGCCGCAGGATCCGCGCGAGCTGTTTGTGAAGGACACGGTATCGGAGGAGCTTGCAGAGCTCGGCTCGGATGAGGCCGAGATAGCGCGGCTCGTAAATTTTCTCGAGCTCGAAAACGTTTCGGAGCGCCATCCGTTTGACCTCTCCGGCGGCGAACAGCAGCGTCTTGCCCTGGGCAAGGTACTGCTTACGCATCCCGATGTGCTGCTTCTCGACGAGCCCACAAAGGGCATGGACGGGCAGCTCAAGCGCCGCTTCGGCGAGCTTTTGCAAAAGCTGTGTGATGAGGGCAAGGCCATATTTTTAGTCAGCCACGATGTTGAGTTCTGTGCGCGTTATGCCGATCGCTGTGCTCTGCTTTTTCGGGGCGAGATCGCGGCGGAGGGTGCGCCGCATGAGTTTTTCTCGGGTAATTTCTTTTATACGACAGCGGCCGCGAAGCTCAGCCGCGGCATGCTAGACGGCGCGGTGCTGGCCGAGGAGGTGGTCGAGTGCCTCAGACAGTGAAGGAAAGACGAGTAAGCCTCGCCGCGGCAGTGCTCGTACTGTCAGCGGCGGTCGTGATCGTCGAAACATATCTATGGAACAGCCGCAAGTACTATCTGACCTCGGTAATTATGATACTTCTCGCTATGCTGCCGTTTTTTGCCCGCTTTGAGCGGCGCAGACCGCAGGTGCGCGAGATTGTGCTGCTGGCCGTGATGACGGCCTTTGCCGTCGCCGGACGCGCTGCGTTTTACTGGGCACCGCAGTTTAAGCCCGTGTGCGCCATAGTTATCCTCACAGCGGCGGCATTTAACGCCGAGGCGGGGTTCATAACGGGTACTGCATCGGGACTCATATCCAATATGTTTTTCGGTCAGGGACCCTGGACGCCCTGGCAGATGCTCGGCTTCGGCCTCGTCGGTTTTTTCGGCGGACTGCTGTTTTTCAACAGGGAGGTCAGAACCGTGCCGCTTGTCGCTTACGGTTTTTTCTCCGTGCTCATTATTTACGGTATTCTGCTCGACACGGCCTCGCTTTTGATGTACTCGCAGAGCGTGACATGGAAGGCGCTGCTTGCTGTGTATGCATCCGGATTTTCATTCAACCTTATCCACGCCGCGGGTACGGCGGTGTTCCTGCTTTTGCTGAAAAAGCCCGTGCTTTCAAAGCTCAGGCGCATAAAAATCAAATACGGTATGATGGATTAATGCATCATAGGGCGAAATGTGCGGATATGGGTATAACTATGTCTGCACATTTTGGGCATCAAAATGAATAAAGGCATGCCGAAATTGCATTTTCTCGCATAGTGGAACACAATTGAGATGATGTTGAGAAATGTGCACTTTTTCAAGTTAAAAATTGAAGACAAAATATTTCATTTGACTAAATCCACAAAAAATATGCTTAATTTTTGTGGATTATTGCGGGCGATTATCTCAAGATTAACAAGCATAAATGTTGACGGAAAAATTGCAGGATGCTACAATATATAGGTGTTTGAATGCGTTCATCTAATGAACGGAGGTTACTTTCGATGAAGAACGTTAAGGTCCTTATCGGCAACTACGGCAGCGGCAAGAGCGAGCTGGCCCTGAACTTTGCTATGCAGGCCGCCGCCCGCGGAGACAGGACGGAGCTTATAGACCTTGATATGGTCAATACTTATTTCAGACTGACAGAGCGCGGTAAGATGGTCGAGCAGAAGGAGATACGGCTCGTATCCCCGAACTATGCCTGCTCGGGTATCGAAACGCTTTCGCTTCCGGCTGAGGTCGCCTCGGCCTTCGTCCTTGAGTGGGACACGGTCGTGTTCGACGTCGGCGGCGATGATGTCGGCGCAACGGCGCTGGGGCGATATCATCAGGACTTTGTCGACCTCGAGCCCGGCGCTTTGGAGGTGCTCAATGTTGTCAATATCCGCAGACCACTGTCCGGCACCGTTGAAAAGCTCATAAGACTTCAGGAGGGAATGCAGGCGCATTCGAGACTTCAGATAACCGGCATGATAAACAACGCAAACCTCGCAACCGAAACGACGGTCGAGGAGCTGCGCGACGGTTATAAGATGCTCAAGGAGGTATCCGACAAAACGGGCATCCCCGTTGCGTATACCACAGGCAAGAAGGATCTGCTTGAACAGTTCCTTTCCGAGGGGCACGATCCGAAGTATATCGGCAAACCCATCCCCATAGATGTGTACATGCACCGTGACTGGGATTCGTATATTAAATACGGCCTGCACACGGTCGACCCGCAGAAAAACTTCAAGCATTAATTGCGCGACCCCGCTTTACGCGGATTAAATAAATTGGCAAAAAGCAAAAATAAAGAAAAGAGGTAGCAACATGGTAAAGGTAACCATCAATGAGAACCTGTGCAAGGGCTGCGGTCTCTGTGCAAGAGCCTGCCCCAAGGGTTGCATTGAACTTTCCAAGGCAAAAATCAACGCAAAAGGCTATCACCCGGCAGAGGTTGTAAAACCTGAAGAGTGCATCGGCTGCGCATCCTGCGCACGCACTTGCCCCGACGTGGTAATCCACATCGAGAAGGATTAAGGAGGAAATTATAATGGCAAAAACTCTTATGAAGGGTAGCGAAGCTATTGCAGAGGCAGCCATCAGAGCCGGCGCTCGTTATTTCTTCGGCTATCCCATTACCCCGCAGACTGAGATTCCTGAATACATGTCCGCTCGTATGTTCGATCCCGACGTAAACGGCTGCTTCCTGCAGGCAGAGTCCGAAGTCGCGGCGATCAACATGATCTACGGCGCAGCCGGTACCGGTGCCCGTGCGATCACTTCCTCCTCCAGCCCCGGCATCTCCCTGAAGCAGGAAGGTATATCCTACTGCGCAGGCGCAATGCTTCCCTGTGTTATCCTGAACGTAATGCGCGGCGGCCCCGGCCTCGGCAACATTCAGGCTTCCCAGGGCGACTACTTCCAGGCTGTCAAGGGCGGCGGCAACGGTGACTACCACCTGCTGACCTACGCACCCTCCTCCGTTCAGGAAGCAGTTGACATCATGATGTTCGCATATGACAAGGCAGAGCAGTACCGCATCCCCGTACTGTTCATCGCAGACGGCATCATCGCTCAGATGATGGAGCCTGTTGAGATGCCCGAGATGGTCGACTTCAAGATCGATCCCGAGAAGAAGCCCTGGGCATGCACAGGCTGGAAGCCCGGCGACGATCCTGCAAAGCGCGGCGTCATCAACTCCATCTATATCGATACCGAGTCTCTGTCCGTACATAACGCAGACCTGCAGACAATGTACGCTGAGGTCACCAAGAACGAGCAGATGTGGGAAAACTACAACTGCGAGGGCGCAGAGTACATCATCACCGCATTCGGCACTGTCGCACGTATCGCAAAGTCTGCTATCGATCAGCTCAAGGCTGAGGGCATCAACGTCGGTCTGGTACGTCCCATCACCGTATGGCCGTTCCCGTACGATGCAGTTGCTGAGGCTGTCAAGGCTGACAGCGTAAAGGCGGTTCTCGACGTAGAGCTGAACGAAGGCCAGATGCTCGAAGACGTTAAGATTGCAATTAACGGCGCAAAGCCCATTGATTTCTTCGGCCACTGCGGCTCCCAGATGCCCACCACCGACGAGATCGTTGCAAAGATCAA
Organism: Clostridiales bacterium; assembly: GCA_004558025.1. GTDB lineage: Bacteria > Bacillota > Clostridia > Oscillospirales > Oscillospiraceae > F23-B02. The sequence continues at coordinate 33,368 of SFEG01000006.1, read as the reverse complement.
GAGCATGAAGGAGGGTAAATAAATGTCCGTAGTATTTGAGAGAACTAAACTCCTTACCGACAAGACTTTCCATTACTGCCCCGGCTGCAACCACGGCATCATCCATCGCCTGGTAGCAGAGTCCATCGAGGAGCTCGAAAAGGAAGGCGTTATCGAAGAAGGTAAGGTCATCGGCGTAGCACCTGTCGGCTGCTCCGTATTTGCTTATGATTACTTTAACTGCGATATGTACGAAGCCGCACACGGCCGTGCACCCGCAGTCGCAACCGGCGCAAAGCGCGTTGTCGGCAAGGATACCCTCGTATTCACCTACCAGGGCGACGGCGACCTCGCTTCCATCGGTACTGCCGAGATCGTTCACGCTGCACACCGCGGCGAGCACATCTGCACCATTTTCGTCAACAATGCTATTTACGGCATGACCGGCGGCCAGATGGCTCCTACCACCCTCGTTGGTCAGAAGACCACCACTTCCCCCAAGGGTCGTGACGAGGCATGGTGCGGCGCACCTATCCGCGTTGCAGAGATGCTCTCGACCATCCCCGGCTCTTACTACATCGAGCGCTGCGCTGTCAACAACAACGCAAACATCATGAAGACCAAGAAGGCCATCAAGAAGGCATTCACCTATCAGATGCAGGGTAAGGGATTCTGCATGGTAGAGGTTCTTTCCACCTGCCCCACCAACTGGGGTCTCAGCCCGACCGAGGCTATGAAGTGGCTCGAAGAGAATATGATTCCTTACTATCCTCTCGGCGTTAAGAAAGACAAGGAGGCCGAATAATATGAAAAAAGAGTTTATATTCGCCGGTTTCGGCGGTCAGGGCATGCTCCTGATCGGTAAGTTCCTTGCAATGGCTTGCATGCTCGACGGCAAGCATGTCTCCTGGCTGCCTTCCTACGGCCCTGAGATGCGCGGCGGTACCGCAAACTGCTCGGTCATCGTTTCCGATGATCCCGTTGCTTCCCCGCTGGTCGACATGGCAGACGTCGTTGTCGCCATGAACCGTCCTTCTCTGGACAAGTTCGAGGCTCACGTTAAGCCCGGCGGCGTCCTCGTTATCAACAGCTCTCTGATCGACCGCAAGGCAGAGCGCGACGATATCCAGGTCGTCTACTGCGACGCAAACCGCATAGCTGAAGAAGTCGGCAACCCCAAGGGCGCAAACGTTGCAATCCTGGGCGCACTGCTGGCCAAGGCTCCCGTCGTTGACGACGAGAAGATGAGCGAGGCTATCCGCATCGAGCTCGGCGAGCGCAAAGCAAAGTTCCTCCCCGGCAACATGAAGGCACTTCAGGCCGGCAAGGACGACGCTGCAAAGCAGTGATTAAAGCTTAATTTAAACAGGTACGATCGAAAGACCGTACCTGTTTTTTTATGTTCAAAATCCACCGGGATTATTTCTCCGTATTTTCCATGCGCAAATAACATTTCTCAACAGCACCGAGTGACACGCTTCGGAGAATTACATAAGTATAATAATTATTACTTTATGTAAACTAACGGAGGACGACAATGGATATGAAAGGCACGATCGCTGCGATAAAGGTTGCGATAGGAAAAAGTGCGGCGGAGCGCACATCGAAGGAGGTAATAAGCGCGGCCTATGCGGTGGTGCATCTGATAGGAGGCGTGCTTTTGGCATCGGCGAGGCTACTGGGTTCGGCGGGGCCGTTCGGCATGGCGGCGGTCGCTGCCTCGGGCGCTGGAATAAACGGTGTCGGCTGCCTCATAGGTGCGGCGATCGGATACATAATAAGCAGCGGCCTTGCCGGGAGCATACGCTACCTTGCGGCAATAGTTTTGGTGTATACCATAAGCTTTGCCTTTCAGGACACAAAGCTTGCAAAGAAAAGTGTATTCGCCCCGAGCGTCGCGGCGATAGCGGCGCTCTTGACGGGAATACTTTCGAGCTTCACATCGGTGTTCACTCAGGCTCCCGCCGCAGCAGTTATACTGGTTGAAACGGTGTTTTCCTTCGGTGGATGCTGGTTTTTCCGCGAGGCGCTGAGCGATGCCGAGCGTACAACCGAGGCGGAGGAGCTGAGATACGCCGGAAGCGTTCTGATAACGGCGGCGGTGCTTCTCATGGCAATGTCGCAGATTGAGCTTTTCGCCGCAATATCGCTCGGCAGACTTCTGGCGCTGCTCATCGTCATGACCTGCACGCTGCGTTGCGGCATCATGACCGGCTGCACCATCGGCACGGCCTTCGGCATTGCAATGGATCTCACGGCCGGCGGCATGCCGTTTTACACAATGGCCTATGCTTTTGCGGGGCTGCTGTCGGGCATGTTCAATCGCCGCGGCAGGCTGCTGTTTATTCTCGCGTTTATTGTAGCAAATGCTGCCGCTGTTGCTTGTGCATGGTCATTTCAGACCGAGATAAATTCACTGTTCGAGGTCTTTGCCGCGTCTGTTATATTCATGCTTCTGCCCTCGGGCTTTTTAAATCGTGCGGGCTCGATGGTGCAGCCGGTTATCGGCGGAAGCGGCGAATCCGGCCTGCGGCGCTACGTTGCGCGCAGGGTAATGAGCTTGAGCAAGGCCTATGGCAGCCTCTATGAGATAGTCCGCCGCAATGTCGACGAGCAGTATAACGATGCAGACCCCGCAAAGGTTTTTGACCGCGCGGCCGACAGCGTATGCCTTAAATGTAAGGAGAAAAACCGCTGCTGGAACAGAGATTATATCGACACGCTATCCGCGCTCAACGACGCAACGCCCAAAATGCTCAGCCGCGGCACACTTGAGATAGGCGATATCCCTCGTCGCTTCACCGAAAAGTGCAAAACTACAGAGGCCTTTGTTACGGCGGTCAACGCCGAGCTGCGCGCGGCGGCTTATCGCAGGCAGTTTTCCGAGTCGCTGCGCGAGAGCCGAAATACGGCATGGGGGCAATATTCAGATATGGCCGAGATATTGGGCTCTGTTTCAAAGGAGCTTGCGGGAACGAACGGCGCCGATCATCTCGCCGAGAGGCGGCTCATCCGCTACCTGCTCTCGCAGGATATCGATGCCGATGCGGCCGTTTACCGCGATGCACGCGGCAGGCTTCGTGCCGTTATCGAAAGCGGCGCGCTCCCGCGCCTGACAAAGCAGGACGATTATCTCGATAAGCTGTCCGGCGTCCTCGGTGTGCGCCTGTGCAGGCTCAAAAGCCAAAACGACAGCGAAGCAAAGCTTGTGCTCATGGAGGCAGAGCCCCTGGCGGTGTCCGTAGGAATAGCGGCGCTCAAGAAAAAAGGGGAGAAGGTCAGCGGCGATAAGGGCACTTATTTTAAGACCGATGCGGGCGTTCTGTGCGTCATTCTCTCCGACGGCATGGGCAGCGGTGAGGCCGCCGCGAGCGATAGCCGCGAGGTCATCGAGATCCTCGAAGGCTTTCTGCGTGCAGGAGTTGATCCGGCAGTCGCAATGAAAACCTTAAACTCCGTCATGCTTTTAAAGTGCGGCGATAACTGGGGCTTCGCAACGGTCGACCTCATGTGCGTAGACCTCTTTTCCGGCGAGACCTGCTTTTATAAGTACGGAGCCGCGCCGAGCTACGTCAGCGGAAGCCGCGGCATACGCAGGATAAAGTGCGAAAGCTTCGCGCCGGGGCTAAGCGGCGTTGCCGGCGCCGCGCCGGATATAGTCCGCATGCGCTTAAAGCCCGGCAGCACGGCTATAATTGCCTCGGACGGCGTTGTCGGCGACGCGGACGATGCCTGGCTTCGCGATATACTGCTCTCCTGCGGCGACGATATGAAGGCGCTCGCGCGCGACACGCTCAAGGCAGCCGAGCGCAATTGCAGCTATTCCGACGATATGACCGTCCTCGCCGTCCGAGTAGAAGAGCGCGTTTGAGGTATAAAGCTATGCTCAGACGGTTAAGCTACACACAGAAGACTGACGACAGGGAGGCTTTCGATGTGGTAAAGGGAGTTGCAAAAAGGGTCATAGTCGTGAAATCGCCCGACCCGAAGGTGTTCGAGGAGGCGATATTCATCGTCCGCGAGGACTATATGAAGACCGCCGGAGTTACACGCTCGCAGCTTTTAAGCGAGGCAAAGCAGGCGGCGGGAGTATACACCGGCTCACTGCGCGGCGGCAGAATACCGACCGCTCTTGTCGCCGCACTGTCGACGCTTCTCGGCAGCGGAGCCGCTGCGGCCATAATGTATTTTATAATGTGATAATATGAACAAATTCCCACAGCCAATATGCGCTGTGGGAATTACTTTTTGTCGAAAATATCACTTTATTTTTTGGAGAGCTTGGTATAATATATGTGTATAGATTGAATTAGCAGGTGCTAACTGAAGGCGATACAATGACTGAAAAGACTTTTAAAATTAGCGGAATGCACTGCGCGGCCTGCTCATCGAGCCTTGAGCGCTTTATGCAGCGTCAGGAGGGCGTGCAGAGAGTATCCGTGAACCTCACGACCGAAAAAATGGACATCGTTTATGACGATACGCTCGATGTTCCTAAGATATGCGAGCTCGTTTCGCGCCTTAGCTTCGGCGCGCAGGAGTATATCTCGGCCGACGCGCTCGCGGCTGAAAACCGCAAAAAAGAGGACGCCGAGAAGCAGGCCGAGCTCAATGCTATGAAAAGGCGTGTTATCCTGTGCATATGCTTTGCTGTTCCGCTTCTGTACGTCTCAATGGGACATATGATCGGACTGCCGCTTCCGATGTTCATGATGCCGCACCATGCGCCGCTGACCTTTGCGCTCGTGCAGCTTATCCTAACGCTGCCCATCGTTATCGGCGGACGCAATTTCTATATTAACGGCTTCGGCAGCCTCGTCAAGGGACACCCGAATATGGACACACTCGTCGCTGTAGGCACGTTTTCCGCGCTGGCCTACGGACTGTATGCCGTAGTGAAGATGGCTCTTGGCGACGCGAGCTACTCGGAAAATTTGTTTTTTGAAAGCGCGGCAGTTGTAATAACGCTCGTCATGCTCGGCAAATACCTTGAAGCACGCAGCAAGCGCCACACATCCGACGCTATCCGAGCCCTGACCGAGCTTGCTCCGGAAACGGCGCTCGTAACACGTCACGGCGAGACCGGCGAGGTTCCCGTATCCGAGCTGCGCGAGGGCGACGTGATAACCGTCCGACCGGGCGAGCGCTTCCCCTGCGACGGTACAGTTACCTCCGGCGCGTCGAGCGCCGACCTGAGCATGCTCACCGGCGAGAGCCTTCCCGTCACGCTCGATGTCGGAAGCAGTGTCACCGGCGGCAGCATAAACGGCGAGGGACTTATCGTGTTTACGGCCACAAAGGTCGGCGGAGATACGGCTCTTGCGCAGATCATCCGCATGGTTGAGGACGCTCAGGGTAAAAAGGCGCCTATCGCAAAGCTTGCCGACAAGGTCGCGGGCGTTTTCGTGCCCGTAGTCATGGCTATAGCTGTCGTTTCGGCAATAATTTGGGCGCTTTGCGGCAAGGATATCGAGTTTGTTTTGAATATCTTTGTCTCCGTTCTCGTAGTTGCGTGCCCCTGCTCGCTCGGCCTTGCGACGCCGACTGCGATAATGGTCGGCACCGGCCGCGGAGCCGAGATGGGCGTTTTGTATAAAAGCGGCGAGGCGCTTCAGGCTATGGCCTTTGCCGACACCGTAGTTCTCGATAAGACCGGCACTGTCACCGAGGGTAAGCCCAAGCTCAGCAGCGTTTACTCCGTCTTGCTTCCCGAAAATGAGCTCCTCGGCATATGCGCCGCCGCCGAATCGGGCTCGGAGCACCCTGTGGCAAAGGCGATAACACAGGCGGCAGAGGAACGAAAGCTCAGCCTTCCGTCGGCAGAGAGTATAACGGCGGTGCCCGGACGCGGCATAAAAGCCACGGTCTCCGGCCATGAGGTACTCATCGGCAACGCGCTGCTCATGCAGGAAAACGGCGTTGAAATAACGGCTTCCGACGAGCGCGCAAAGCTCGAGGACAGCGGCTGCATGCTCATGTTTGCGGCCATTGACGGCAGCTTTGCCGGACTTTTCGGCGCTGTTGACACCATAAAGAGCGACAGCCCCGAGGCAATATCTGCTCTGCATAATCTCGGAATTGATACGATAATGATAACCGGCGATAACGAAAAGGCCGCACACTCGATCGCCGACAAGGCGAATATCGACCGTGTTCTCGCGGGCGTGCTGCCCGAGGGCAAGGCGGGCGAGATCGAAAAGCTCAAAGCCGGAGGCAAAAAGGTATGCATGGTCGGCGACGGCATAAACGACGCTCCGGCGCTCGCCTCGGCCGATATCGGCGCGGCAATTGGCAGCGGAACGGACGTTGCGATAGAATCGGCAGACGTTGTGCTCATGGGCTCGCAACTCGGCTCGCTCGTGACGGCTCTGCGCCTGAGCAAGGCCGTTATACGCAACATAAAGCAGAACCTGTTCTGGGCGTTTTTCTACAACAGCGTGGGCATCCCATTTGCCGCCGGTCTGTTCTACGCCTTCGGAGGGTCGCTCCTGAGCCCGATGTTTGCGGGCGCGGCAATGGCGCTCAGCTCCATCTCCGTCGTGTCAAACGCTCTGCGTCTGAAGCGCTTTAAATAAGATAACGAACTGAAAAAACTACAGGATAATGATCCTGTAGTTTTTTCTTGACAACATAGGTACTATGTATTACAATATAGTCAGCTACTATGTAAAGCAAAGTAGAGGTGCGTAATGATACCGTCACAAATGCTCAAAGGTACGCTCTCCGGCTGCATTCTTGCAATAATCTCGCGCCGTGAGACATATGGATATGAGATAGCGGAAACTCTGAGCCGCTACGGTTTCGGAAAAGTTGCCGAGGGAACGATATATCCGCTGCTGCTCAGGCTCGAAAAAAACGGCCTTGTCGATACAGAATACCGCGCGTCCGAGCTTGGGCCGAAGCGCAAGTATTACAGGCTCACGCCGAAAGGGGCGCAGGAGCTGGAGTCGTTCATTGAAAGCTATAACGAGCTGCGCATTGCCGTCGACAGTACGCTAAAAGGAGGAGAAGAAAATGAGCAGGGAAGCTAAAGCACTCAAGAAAGAGAACAACGAGCTTGAAAAGCAGCTGAGCAAGGAAACAGAAGATATACAGACCGATATGGTGGTTTACATAAGAAGTGCAAATATCAGCGAGCTCGACCAGGAGCGGGTGCGGCGCGATATAACGCAGATGCTCATTGACGGAGAGGCTCGCGGCGAAAGCGCAGCCGATGTCATCGGAGGAGACTATAAGGCATTCTGCGACGAGATAATTGCCGAGATCCCGAAATTGAGCCGCGCAAAGCGCGTTTTGACGGCTGTCCGCGATACTCTTCCTGCGCTTATGATGCTGTTTGCGATATGGGCTGCCTTCAGCGTGATAAAGCAGATAATAAACGGGCAGACCTGGTACATAACGCCGCTGAGCATTTCCGATATCATTACCGGTGCTGCACTGCTTATCGCGGCGACCCTGATAGTGGTTTACATAACCAAGAATTCCTTCGATTCCAGACCCGCGCCCCTTGTCTGCCTTGTTCTGCTGATAATTGCCATAGCCCTGTGCGGCGCCCTTCTTTTGCCGGAAAAAGCCGTGTTTAGTCCGCACATAGCCGCCGATGCCGCGCTGCTCGCCGTGCTGTATGCAGTGTATAAAATAATAGATAACAGGCTATAAAAAATCACCGCAGGATAATTCCTGCGGTGAAAATTCTATGTTCTACTGAATGATGCGTTTTGCGCCGGTGTAGTGATTTGCGTAGTAGCTTGCACTCAGCGAGGTTATCACGACACATCCCTTGCCGGACGAGGCGTGAATAAACTGATTATCGCCGATATACATGCCGACATGGCCGATGGGATCGACGCTGTCGGAGAAGAACACGAGGTCGCCGGGCTGAAGCCGGCTCTTTTCGACTTTGATGCCGTTATTTGCCCACTGGGTGCTTGCCGTACGCCAAAGCTTGTAACCGTACTGACCGTAGAGGTAGTACATGAAGCCCGAGCAGTCAAAGCCGCGGGGGGAGGAGCCGCCGTAAACATAGGGAGTTCCGAGGTACTGCTTTGCGGTCGCGACGATCTGATTTGCAACGGTATTGCCTGTGCTGAGCTTAACGTAGTCTGTGCTCATGTAGCCGCTCAGGCCGTTATAGCTGACGGCGTACCAGGAGCCAGTCTTGCCGGTGACCTTGACATGGATGCCCTTATCGTAATAGCCGATGGTGGAGTAGCTCGTGCCCGCGCCGCTGCGCATGCGAACGCCGTTGCCGGTGACTATGCCGATCTTGTCCATTTTTTCAACGGTGTCTGTCGAGGCCGTGCTTACGACCTTTATGTAATCCTTGCTCATGTAGCCGTACTTGCCGTTTGCGCTGATCTCGTACCAGGAGCCGGTCTCGCCGCTTATCTTCACGCTTGTTCCCTTACTGAGAGTGCCGATGGCCGCAAAATCGGTGCTCGGACCCATTCTCATGCGCACACTGTCGCCGCTGACGGTGCCGCTTTTCGCGCTGCTGTAGCTGTCTGTCGGCGTTATGCGGACATACTGCGCGGCCATGTAGCCGACCTTGCCGTTATAGGAAACCTTATACCAGTCCTTGACCGAGCCGAGCGCCGTCAGGCTAACGCCGTTGGAATAGTAGCCGAGGGTATCGGAGCTCGTGCTTGCCTGGCTTCTTAGTCTTACGCTCGTTCCGATGACGCTTGCCTTGAAGCCGCCGGACGTTGTCGCTGTGCTTGCCGACGGAGCGGGGGAGTGAGTCGTCGAGGGCGTTGACGCGGCGTTTCCGACCGAGAGCTTCATATAGTCTGCGCTGACATAGCCGGTCTTTCCGTTATAGCTGACCTCATACCAGTTGCCGGATGCACCGATGACGGACATTTTCGTGCCCTTATCGTATGTGCCGATAATGGAGCTGCCGGTTCCCGCTCCGCTTCTCATGCGCACATCGTCGCCGGATACGGTGCCTGTTCCGAAATTGCCGCTGACCTTACCGACGGCTTTGAGATACTCTGCCGAAGCATAGCCGACGGTATTGTTATAAACGACCTTGCACCAGCCGTTCTGCGTCATTCCGACGATGACCTCCGCTCCGACGGGCATTGTCATGATTATGGATTTGCTTGTGCTCGCGCCGCTTCTGAGGTTAAGGGCGCTTGTCGTCTTTGCGCCGCTTATGCCGGAGGCATCGGCAGGTACGGCAAGCAGCGAAACGCACATTATTACTGCCAGCAGTGAACTGATAAGTCGTTTTTTCATCTTTGAACTCTCCGTGGAATATTTCAATATGTAATCAAATTGTAACACACAAGTCGGATTATGTCAACACCGGCAACCGTCGGATGCCGAAAAAGGGCGTAAACAATCTGTAAACTGAGCATTTTGATGAAAATTACTATATATTGTGTCTATTGCCGCTTTAAACAAACAGTTATAGTGCCGAGGTCGATATAGAGCGCAAAATTTCGGTTTTCAATTACGGCTTTGTATGTTATAATTATAAAATAAATAATCAAAATTCTGAGGATAAGATATGAAGCGCTTTTTTACAAATAGAATTATTGCGAGCTTGCTGTGCGTGTGCATGCTGCTTCCGCTGTGCGCATGCTCAAAGGACGAGCCGGTGCAGAAGCAGATATTCGCAATGGATACGGTAATGAACCTGACCGCTTACGGAAAATACGCAAACGACGGCATCAGCGCCGCTGTCGGCGTTATAAACGCCATGGACGACATGCTCGATCCGAGTAATGAGGGCAGCTATACAAATCTTATTAATAATGCCGAGGGAAAGGATGTCATAGTGACCCCGCAGGTCAACGAGATGCTCTCAACGGCGCTGAGCGTATATAAGCTCTCGGGCGGTGCGCTCGACCTTTCCGTGTACCCGCTTTACGAGGCCTGGGGCGAATTTAAGGACGAAACCGGGCGCGTTCCCTCGGATGACGAGATAAAGGAGCTGCGCCAGAAGCTCGGCTTCGGAAAGACCGAGATAACCGACTTCGAGGGCGAGGCAAACTACTCAGTGCGCATGCCCGCGGGCACTCAGATAAGCTTCGGCGCTGTCGCAAAGGGCTGCGCGTCGAAGTACGCAATTGACGCGATGCACAAAAACGGTGTTACGAGCGGTATAGTCTCCCTCGGCGGAAACGTGCAGACCCTCGGCACAAAGCCCGACGGCAGCAACTGGACCGTCGCTGTCGAGGATCCAAACGACACGAGCTCCTACGTCGGAACGCTCTCTGTCGGCGAGACGGCCATCATAACAAGCGGCAGCTATCAGCGATATTTCATCGGTCCAGACGGTATGAAATATCACCACCTCATTGACCCGAGCACCGGGAAGCCCGCGGATAATGACCTCGTTTCCGTAACGATAGTCTGCTCGGACGGAACGCTGGCCGACTGCCTGTCGACAGCGATGTTCATCCTCGGCGAGAGCGCCGCGCTCAAATACTGGCGCGAAAACGGCGGCTTTGACATGATAATGATAACCAAGGATAACGAGATACTGTGCACGACCGGCCTGCTTGAGATGTTCACGCTCACAAACAAGACCGATTACACGCTGCGTATGGTGGAGTGATGCTCGATCGTGAATTTTTCCGCGCCGACGCGCTGACCCTTGCGCCCGCGCTTGTCGGAAAGCTCCTTGTACGCACGTTTCCCGACGGAAGCGAAAAGCGCCTCAGGATAACCGAAACAGAGGCGTACTGCGGCGTTGAGGATACCGCCTGCCATGCTCACAAGGGCAAAACAAAGCGCGCCGGGATACTCTGGCGCGACGGCGGCACGATATACGTTTATCTCTGCTACGGAATGCACGAGATGCTCAACATCGTATCCGGCAGGGAAAATGACCCTCAGGCAGTGCTCATTCGCTGCTGCGAGGGCTTTGAGGGGCCGGGCAAGCTCACTAAAGAGCTCGGCATCGGCCGAAGCCTAAACGGCCTCGATATCCTCTCCTGCGGCGGACTGCGTATAGAGGACGACGACACAAAGGTTAACATAATACAGCTGCCGCGCGTCGGCATAGCATATGCCGAGCCTTCCGACCGCGAGGCATTATGGAGATTCAAGCTTCAAAAATGAACTATCTTGAAACCGATATACGATACTGTAAGGGCATAGGCGAAAAAAAGGCGCTGCTTTTCAACAAGCTCGGCGTCTTTACCGTCCGTGACCTTGTTTCATATTTTCCGAGGAAATATGAGGATCGCAGCAGCTTTAAACCGATCGCACTGACCTGCGACGGCGAGACTGTCTGCATAAATGCCCTCGCCGCCGAGGATGCGCACCTTGTGCGTATCCGCCGCGGGCTGGAGCTTGTTAAGTTCCGCGTGGTGGACGAGAGCGGCTCGGTTGACATAACATTTTTTAACCAGCCGTATATAAAAAATAACATCCATCGCGGCGACAGCCTGAATATCTATGGAAAGATCATCGGAGTCGGCGGCAAGCGAACCATGACAAATCCCGTTATCGAGCGCGATGGCTCGGTCGGCGGAGTCACGGGGCGCATCGTGCCGGTCTATGGGCTGACGACCGGGCTTTCGCAGAAACTCGTCATGAGCGCGGTGCGTCAGGCGATGGATGCCTGCGCGTCGGAGCTTCCCGAAGTGCTGCCGGAAAGTCTTCGCAAAAAATATGAGCTCGCGCAGACGGACTATGCCTATGAGAATATCCACTTCCCGGCGAGCTTCGAGGATCTTGAGCTTGCGCGGCGCAGGCTTGTTTTCGAGGAGCTGTTTCTGCTGGCCTGCGCCCTCGGCAAAATGAAGGGCAGCCACTCAAAGCAGAGCGGCATACTCATGCGCGAGCAGAACACAGAGGAATTTTTCTCAAGCCTGCCGTTTGCTCCGACGGGGGCGCAGAGGCGCGCCGTTTCGGACGCTGTGCGCGATATGCAGTCGGGCACGGCGATGAACCGCCTTGTTCAGGGTGATGTCGGCAGCGGCAAAACGCTCGTCGCGGCGGCGCTCATCTGGTATGCGTGGAAAAACGGACATTCCTCAGCCTTCATGGCGCCGACGGAGATCCTTGCCGGGCAGCATTTTGAAACGCTCAGCTCGTTTCTCGCGCCGTTCGGCCTGCGCATAGGAAAGCTCACGGGATCGATGACCGCAAAGCAGAAGCGCGAGGTCAAGGCAGAGCTTGCGGCCGGAGAGCTTGACCTTATAATCGGAACGCACGCGCTGTTTTCCGAGGATGTCGAGTATTCCGATCTCGCCCTTGTTATTACCGACGAGCAGCACCGCTTCGGCGTAAATCAGCGCTCAAGCCTCATATCCAAGGGCGAAAAGCCGCATGTTCTCGTCATGTCCGCAACGCCCATTCCGCGCACGCTGGCGCTCATCATCTACGGCGACCTCGATATCTCGGTCATCGACGAGATGCCGCCGGGGCGACAGAAGGTCGATACCTTTGCCGTCACCGAAAGCTATCGCACGCGCTTGAACGGCTTTATCCGCAAGCTCGTTTCCGAGGGGCGGCAGGTGTTCGCCGTCTGCCCGATGATCGAGGAAAACGAGGAGCTCCCGCCGAACGTCAAATCCGCGCAGGAGCACGCCGCCGAGCTGCAAAAATATTTCCCCGACCTCAGGGTGGCATGTATTCACGGCAAAATGAAGGCCAAGGAAAAGAACAATGTTATGTCAACCTTCGTGGCGGGAGATATAGATATTCTCGTATCAACGACAGTCATCGAGGTCGGCGTCGACGTGCCGAATGCGGCGCTTATGATAGTCGAAAACGCCGACCGCTTCGGCCTGAGCCAGCTGCACCAGCTGCGCGGCCGTGTCGGGCGAGGGGAGCATAAGAGCTACTGTGTGCTCGTTTCCGACAGCGATAACGAGGCAACGCAGGCGAGGCTCAGGATCATGACCAAAACAAACGACGGCTTTAAGATATCCGAGGAGGATCTCAAGCTGCGAGGACCCGGCGATTTCTTCGGCTCGCGCCAGCACGGGCTTCCGGCGATGCATGTTGCCGATCTGTGCTCTGACATGAACGTCCTGCAAACAGCGCAGCAGGCGGCGCAGGAGCTTTTGGCCTCGGACCCCGAGCTCGCCGCGCCGGAGCATGCGCAATTAAAAATGGCCGTTGACAGGCTGTTTACCCTGAATGCAGATACCTTGAATTAAAAAAGACGCCTTCGGGCGTCTTTTCAGCTGAGCGGGTCTTTCATTGCGCCTCTTATCGTGACATTACGGTGCAAAGCAACAAAAACTAATCTTCAACCGGCGGCTTTATGATATCCGGCAGACGCAGGGCTATAAGATCGTCTACAGATATTTGAACGGAAATATCTCTTATCGAGCCGATATCAAGCGTGATAGGGGAGATGTCCTGGATAAGGTGTTTTCTGACGCGCCCGTCGGCATCTGTTATTGTTTCATTCTCGTCCAGCAGGGCTACCCTCATGCGCATTTCGTTCTGCCACGCATAGCTGTCATGCTTGCAGAACTCGTCAAGCTCGCCGTAGTAATCGGGTGGGTAATAGTGAACCTCATCCAGCTTGAAATTGCAGTTGTCGCCATACTTATTATAGAGTGCATGCAGAACGCGGTTTAAAAACTCATTTGGGTCATAAATGATGACCGCGCTGTCGCCAAATTCGCGCAGGCGCTCGTCGGGCTGTTCAAATCTCCGTTCATCGATTAAATACGTCAGACCGTACATGCAATATATTTTGCAGAATTGAAATATGTTCTCTTCAATGTAGAACATATCCTTCATTACAGACCGCAGCTCGGGATCAAAGCTGTTGAAAAACTCATCTCCTACCTTGGGATCGACGCGCCTGACTATACCCTCGCCGATATCGCCCTGAACTCCGTCCTTCATCTGTCCGTTGCCGCTGTTATGAGGCTTTATTGCGCTCCATGAACCGAAGTCGTGCAGCGAACGCATGTAGACCGAGCCGTCCTGCAATTTGTCGGCCCACTTTTTTGCAGTTATTTTTACGGGCAGACAGGGTTGCTTATCCATGCTATACCTCCAATGCTTTAATATTACATATCCTGATGTCAGTATAGCACAAATTATCTTGAAATGGAAATAGAAAAGGAGCGGCATATCCGCTCCTTTTGTCATTAAACGATTTTGCTCACTCTTCGATTTTTACGATATTGATAGCCGATTCGATCAGAATGTTTATAAGCTCGTTGCGCGAGCGGTTTGTTTTTGCCGAAAGGTCATCCAGCTTATCAACAGTCTCATCCTTCATGCGCACTGATACGACCTTGTAGCCGTCATCTCCCTTTCGGGCTGATTTCTTTGTGATTTTGATTTCTTCTGCCATATGCACACCTCATTTATATTTGTAGTTTAACTTGACAGAAGTAGTTTGTGTATATTATAATTTTATAGTATTATAAGCACTACAAAATTATAATAAGAAAGAGGATGGGCTATGGGAAAGAGACCGAAGCTTGACGGCCTTAATTATTTGTTTGATCAAGGCGTTGACTTTTGCTTGACAGGAAAAGAGTACGAGGAAAAAACAGGCGCACCGCTGCCAAAAAGTCAGAGCTATTTAAAAACCGGTTCAGCCCTTGCAGCTCGTGCCAAAGAAAAAGGCTATGTCATAATAGGTGTTGAAGAGAAACCGGTGATTGAAAAGACAGTTATATTAAAGAAAGAGGTAGAAAAATGAAGAGAATATTAGCGTTTGTTTTGTCATTGCTTATGGTGTTGCCGCTGTGCGCCTGCGGTGGAGAAGATAAAGGCGTTGAGGTTACGCTTGATAATTATTCTGAATACTTAGAAGTTAAAGTGTTTATTGAGCCACCGGATTGGGGTGCACCGTTCGAAAAAGGTGAGGAAGATGATGTACTTAATGTAAGCTCTATAAACAATGGAAAAGGTATCTCACTTCCCGGCTTAAACTGCACAACACTTTATGTGTATAAATGTGTGCACCCGTTTGTCAACGTTGCAGCCGTTTCGCAAGACTATAATTTTAAAGACCTTACTGTTACCGTAAAAATCAATGGCACATATCAAACAGTAGGTCAGAACAGTAACTGGGAATGGATAGAAGCAGGGATGATAGACATGCCTATAACTGTAAAATGCGATACTGCCGGAAAAGGTTACTCAAGAATGTCGATTTATCCCAATGATTATCCTGATAATGATGGATATATGCATGAAAAAATGATAGATTATGATTGGGAAATAGTCGAAATAACGGGCACTGTTGTACCCGCAAAAGCATAAATAACAAAAGGGGAAGCTGAGATCAGCTTCCCCTTAAATGTTTGTCTCTTACTTAAAGTATCTTGCCAGCAGGCCTTCAAATGCCTTGCCGTGGCGGGCCTCGTCGCGGGCCATCTCGTGGACGGTGTCGTGGATAGCATCGAGGTTATACTGCTTTGCGAGCTTTGCAAGCTCAAACTTGCCGGCGGTCGCGCCGTTTTCGGCATCGACGCGCATCTCAAGGTTCTTCTTGGTCGAATCGGTGATAACTTCGCCGAGGAGCTCTGCGAACTTTGCAGCATGCTCTGCCTCCTCGTAAGCTGCCTTCTCCCAGTAAAGGCCGATCTCGGGATAGCCTTCACGGTGAGCGACGCGAGCCATTGCCAGGTACATGCCGACCTCGGAGCACTCGCCCTCGAAGTTTGCGCGCAGGCCGCTGATGATCTCCTCGCGGACGTTTTCGGGAACGTCTGCGCCGAAGGTCTTGCCGACGCCGACTATATGCTCAGCTGCCCAGGATTTCTCCTCGGACTGCTTAGTGAACTTGCTGCCGGGGACATTGCAGATGGGGCACTTCTCGGGGGGAGTGTCGCCTTCATGAACGTAACCACATACGGGGCATACCCATTTTGCCATAATAATTTACCTCCTAAAATAATAAATACACTTTATACTTCGCTTTAAATTTTGAACGACGTGTTCCGTCTTTCTGTACTCATTATAATAGGATTGTGAATACATAATTGTAGCATACGCTACACTCTGCGAATGTTTTTAGAAATTTCGCAAAGAGCTTCGGCGGCCTCGGTGTCGCAGTCGGTGCTGCGCGCAAGGTCGGCAAGCGACAGCATGCCCACGAGCTGTCCGTTTCTGCACACAGGCAGCCTGCGTATCTGCGCATCGGCCATCAGCCGCGCCGCGTCGCCGACATATGCGTTGTCGTTTATCGTGACAACGCCGCGTGTCATGATATCTCCGGTCTTCGTCTCCGCGGGCGACAGCCCGTTTGCCACGCACCTGACGGCGATGTCGCGGTCGGTTATCATTCCGCGCAGATTGCCGCGATCGTCGCACACCGGCACCGCGCCGATGTTATACTGCTTCAAAAGCCTTGCCGCCGCGGCCACCGGCTCGCCGAGCCCGACCGTCACGATGTGCTCGCTCATAATATCGAATACCTTCATAAATGATCCCTCCTGAGTTAATAATAACCGCATGAGGGGGTGTCCTATACATTATATAATATACTCACTCGACGAGCGCCGCTATAGCGGGCCCCGCGGTTTTGCCGAACAGCCGTATCGCGGCCAGCGCCTCCTGCAGGGTATTACCGTTGCTGCCGACCTCGAGTATCATCGAGCCGGGGGAGAGGTGCTGATTGTAGCGATACTTTGTCAGCGTTATCGGCCGCATGAGACTGGGGTAGGATTGGCATACCGCGTTTTGCAGGTACAGCGCAAGACTCAGGTTCTGCCGCCAGTTCGGGTGCTCAAGGCCGCTCGCATCGCTGCCGACGAAAAGCATTATTTGACTTGCGCACACGCCCAGCTCGGTCGCGGTCGTCTTGTACGTCACCGTATCCGAGCACAGTGCGTCCCGGTGCAGGTCGATGACGATCTTTATGCTCGGGTAGTCGGCAAGATATTTTTCCACGGCCTCGCAGCTGCGATTATATGAGCCGGTGTAGCTCGGATAATCGAACACCTGCGTGTCGTGGATAACGTTCAGGCCGCAGTCCTCAAAAAGCTTGGTTAGCTCCGTGCCGATGCGGATGACGTTCAGATTTTGGTCGAGCGTGCGGTTCGTGCCGAGATCGTCGTATTTGTCCAGCCCGGCAGGGGAGTATGCCTCGCTCGAATGGGTGTGTATAATAAGTATCTGCGGTTTTCCCGACTCCAGGCGGATCGGGCAGCCGGCACTCAGGACGGAGTCTATATCAATGTCATAGCCGGAGGTGTTCTTTATCGACAGGCCGCCGGATATGGTGGTAGGTATTATAGTAGGCGTTGCGGGAGCGGCGCTTTCCTCCGGATCGGATGTGTCCGGCGGCGTGACGGTGGGGGATACCGTTTCCTGCGCAGCGTCCGTCAGAGATATGGTGCTTTTTATGCTCTCGCCGCCGTCCGTGCGCAGATACACGGCGAAAAGATACAGGCAGCACAGGGCAAGTCCGCCCACAAGGATCACTTTGAGTTTTTTCAGCATACAGAGCCCTCCCGTCAGACAATTATATTGCCCCGCGGGAGAAAATATGCTGTACTTGAAGTGCGGGCTGTGGTATGATTTATGTACGGCGATATACAGCGTTATGTCAACCGTGAATATTCAAAAAATGAGGTGTGATTATGCATATTACTTACCGTCCGAAGGGCGTTTGCTCGCAGCTTTTTGAGATAGATATCGAGGATGGACGCATCGAAAAAGTGGAGGTAAAAGGCGGCTGCGACGGCAATTTGCAAGGTATTTCGCGGCTGCTTGTGGGGATGAAGGTCGAGGATGCCGTGCAGAGACTGGAGGGTATAAGGTGCGGATATAAGAACACATCCTGCCCCGATCAGCTATCCAAGGCACTGAAAAATTGCATATAAAAACGGCAATTTAGTTTACATAATATTATTTCATAAGGCTTTTGATTTACATAACGTTATACACGTGATTAATATTTGTAATAATTTTTACGAATTTTTAAGATTTTGTTGTCGAATTTCGGCTTTTGTGCAAGTTGCCCAAGGCACAAAATGATGTGCTTAAGCCTTGAAAAGTCCCCAAATCTTGCGGTTTTTGAAGTAGCTATGTGAAATGTGCACAATTCGACACGCGTTCGTTTGTGCAAAATAACTGTTTACGCGATTACAAACGTTCCGCTATAATAAATATGCCCGAGAGTTATAGGGCAACGTTCGGTGTTTTGCCGAATATATTTTTTATGACAGGAGCGTTATATGAGTAAACTGAAAAAGTATAGTTTTGCACTCGTGTTCGTTATCTGTCTGCTGTGTGTTTTCCTCTGCGGCTCCGCGCTGGCCGAGGGAACCGACAACGGTGTCAGCTATACCGAGACTCCGGTATATGTCGACGGACTGCTTTCCTGCCGCGGCTATATGATCGGCGACGAATCCTATGTTTCGCTTGAAGCCGCCTGCGCTGTCCTCGGCTATGACGCTGATGTTGACTATAACAAAGAGATAAATAAACTGACCGTCGAGGTCGCCGGCATAACGATCGAGGCCGGCTTTGAGGACGATTATCTGTGTGCAAACGGCAGATACCTCTATCTTCCCGACGGCTATATGGAGGTTGACGGCTCTTTCATCATTCCGAGCGAGGCATTGGCGAAGATATTCACGCTGGATGTTTCATGGGACGAGGAGCTCGGAGCGGTCAATTTCAGCACGGCAGACGAAAAGATCCTCCAAAGCGGGGACGAGTATTACAACGAGGATGATCTTTACTGGATGAGCAGGATCATCACATGGGAGTCCGGCAACCAGCCCGTCGAGGGGCAGATCGCTGTCGGAAACGTTATCCTCAATCGCGCGGGCGACGCGCGCTTCGGCGAGACCATAAAGGATGTTATCTTCCAGCCGGGGCAGTTCAGCGTCGTATCAACGGGCGTGATATACGATGAGCCTTATGAGATAAGCACTGTGTGCGCAAAGCTCGTTTTGGAGGGCTATAACACAGTCGGCGACGCGCTGTTTTTCCAGGTCGGACGATACTGGGGCAGCGGTATGATCGAAACTACATGGCTCGGCCAGATCGGCGACCACAATTTCTTTTGCTGATTGATAAACAAAAAATAATATGCTAAAATGAGTCGGGCAGTGACCCGACTCATTTTTTGTGGAGCTTTTATGGATAAAATTTTAAACGAAGGCTTTGCTTCGCTCGGCATTACGCCGGATGCCAAAGCGGTCGAGAGGCTTGAAACATATTTTGAATACCTCGAGGAGCGAAACCGTGTCATGAACCTGACCGCCATAAGCGGTACAGAGGATGTCGCGCGGCTGCATTTTCTTGACTGTGCTGCACTTTTGAAGGTCTGTGACTTTGAAGATAAAAAGGTCATTGACGTCGGAACGGGCGCGGGCTTTCCCGGCATGGTTCTCAAGACAGTGCAGCCGGGCATGGATATCACGCTGCTCGACAGTCTCAATAAGCGCATTGATTTCCTCAGCGAGGTCTGCAATAAGCTCGCGCTCGATGGCGTACAGTGCGTTCACGCGCGCGCAGAGGAGATACCCGAGGAGCGGAGAGCGGCCTATGATATCGCGGTCTCCCGCGCCGTCGCGCGCCTCGGCACGCTCTGCGAGCTGTGCCTGCCGTATCTGCGCGTAGGCGGTGTGTTTATCGCCATGAAGGGT
This sequence comes from Clostridiales bacterium, assembly GCA_004558025.1. Lineage (GTDB taxonomy): Bacteria > Bacillota > Clostridia > Oscillospirales > Oscillospiraceae > F23-B02. The sequence continues at coordinate 13,842 of SFEG01000006.1, read as the reverse complement.
CCGGATTGCGACACGGAGGTCGAGGAGGCGAAAAGCGCCATGCACATGCTCGGCGCACAGCTTAAGGACATTGTGCGCTACACGATACCGGGAACGGACATAACTCACGCGGCCGTCGTGATCGAGAAGATAAAGCCCACGCACCCGAAATATCCGCGCAAATGGTCGCAGATAAAAAAGCAGCCGCTGTAAAAAGCATTAAAACAGCTCAGGCCGTTTGGCCTGAGCTGTTATTTATACTGGGCGTTTATCAGTCATATTCTCCGCCGCCGATAAACTCGCGTATGAGCGCATCGTGGGCGACGTATTTCTCGTCGATCACGCCGAACAGCTGCAGCGCCGGGAGCACCGTGCGTAGCTCGTCATAACGCTCTATGCCCTCGGGAATCGAGGAGAAAAGCTTGGTGGCGGTGTCGTTCATGACGGCCATTTCGTAGGGAAAGGCAGAATCGAACATGAAGTTTGCCTTGTTTTTAAACGGCGAGATGTAAGATTTTTCGCCTCTGCGGACATTTGCCCACATCTTGAGCGTCTGCGCAGGGTCTGCGCCGCGGAAGTTATAGTCGCGCACCGTGCGGCGCACGAGTCTGAACCATGTGCCCTTGAAGCAGACCTCGCCGTTAAACTCGACATTGCTGCGCGCGGAGATGTACAGCTTGAATGCGTCGGGATGCTTTTCGGTTATCATGTCGTTGAGCGCGTGGATACCCTCGAAAACGACGATCTCGTCCTTCTTGAGCTTTATGGATTTCGACGGCTCGAGCACGCGCATCTGACGAGAAAATTCGTACTTGGGAACGAATATGCGCTTGCCCTCGGCGAGCATGGTGAAGTGCTCGTTTAAAAGCTCCATGTCAAGGCACAGGGGAGATTCAAGGTCGATGTCGCCTTCGGGAGTCCTGGGCGCGGTGTCGGGGTCGACGGACTTGAAATAGTCGTCCATGCCGACGTAGTGCGCGTGAACGCCGCGGCGCTCGAGCTCCTCGCTTATCTTTCGCGCGGTTGTAGTCTTGCCCGAGCCCGAGGGGCCGGACATGAGTACGATGGGGCTTTTTCTGCTGTTTTCGATGATCTTATCCGCCGCATCCCTGACGCGGCTTGCGTACACCTCGTCGCACTCCTCGATGAAGCCCTTGGGATCGGCTACCGTGCGAAAATTGATTTCCTTCAGGTCAAATGCCATTACTTTTTGCTCTCCTTACTGTAGAAGTCTATTATACCCTGCTTGTCATCGCAGGTTTTTTGTATACCGCTTATGTATTCCGACGGGTACTTCGGCGCGAAAAAGCGAATATTGCGTCCGCCGCCGGGGGAGATGAGCTTTGTTGAGCCTCCGCCGCCGAGCGCGACGATGGAGCACAGCTCCTCCATGATGCATACGTTATAGATATTTTCGCTGCCGGGCTTTGCCCAGCCGACGTTTTCAAAGCCGCCGGACATGAATTTTTGCCTGTACAGATAATACGGCGCCCAGCCGCCGCGGCGCAGCTTTTCGACCGCCGTGTCGAGCATTTTGCCGACCGTATCCTCGCTCGGGATCGCGCTGCCCTCCAGCGTTATGCGCGAGCCCTTCTTGAGCGACAGCGTGTGGACTGTTATGTTCTCCGGTTCAAGGCCGATAACGGCGTCGAGCGTTTTCTCAAAGCCCTCGGCGCTGTCTGACGGAAGCCCTGCGATGAGATCCATGTTCACAGCCATGCCGCCGACCCTGCGCACGGCTCCCAGCGCGTCGATTATGTCCTGCGCCGAATGCTTTCGCCCGATGACATTAAGTACCTCGTCGCTCATTGTCTGCGGGTTTACGCTTATCCTGTCAACGCCGTGCGCCCGCAGGGTGCGCAGCTTATCGAGCGTTATCGTGTCGGGCCTGCCGGCCTCGACGGTGTATTCGCGCAAACGCGAAAGATCGAAACGCTCTTCTATCTTCGAGCACAGCCTGTCGAGCTGCTCTGCGCTGAGCGTTGTCGGAGTTCCGCCGCCCATATAAATCGATATGACCGAGAGATGCAGCTTATTTACGGCGTCGGCCGCGGCGTCGATCTCACGCATGAGCGCATCCATAAACGGAGGAATGAGCTTCATACTCTTTTCTACCGACTGGCTGACAAAGCTGCAATACGAGCACCTCGTCGGGCAGAATGGTATGCCGACATACAGGCATATATCACGCTTATTGAGGCTTTTTATCACGCTCTCCGTCACGAGCGCCGTATCGCGGCAGAGCACCGCGCGAGGCTCTGTGACGTCATAGTCGGCAATGAATTTTCTGAGTGCGGACTCCGGACCTTTGCCCTCAAGCTCCTCGCGGAAAAGCTTTCCCGGGCGCACACCCGTGAGCATGCCCCAGGCCGGCTGCTTGTGTCCCGACCGCCGCGCTGCGCGGTAAAACGCGGTTTTTATTATGCGGCTGCAAAGCTTGTCGCGGATAATATCATCTGTCATCAGCTCTGTTTTCACAGAGCTTTTTGCTCTGAATTCGCTGCCGTTGAGGACTAAAAGGCAGCTTGCCGTCGTGTATGTTTTTCTGTGCGATAAGCGCAGCTCGACCCTGTCACCCTCGGGCTTTCCCTCCGGGTATTCAGGGCGCTCGGCGGGGTATAGCGACAGCAGCATCTGCTCTGCGGCGTATTTATAATCATGTCCGTAAAAATAAAGTCTCACGGCGCATCTCCTTAAACAATTGTGATTAAAATTATATCATAAACTAAAAACTATTACAACGATTTGAAAGAACCCCTGCAAAAACAATTTTGGAGTTGTAATCGGGCTGATACTTTGTTATAATTTAATATCTATAAGTATTGCCATAGGAAGTCGGAAATGAAAAATTCTCAGAGACTGTTTGAACCGAATACAAGACCGTTCGTGTTTTTCCTCATCGTATTCGCGGTGGCGACGCTGCTGCTGAAAAACTTCTATCTCGCCGCGGCCGAGGGCGTAGTCATCCTCGGGCTTATAATCTACTCGGTGATAACGCGCTCGCGCAGAAGAAAGGCGCTGCTTGCGTATATAGAGTCCGTTACCTACGATGCGGAGACGGCAAAGAATAACACGCTTCTTAATTTCCCCCTGCCCATCGTCGTTTTCAGGCTGGATGATTCGCGCATCATCTGGGGAAACGAAATGTTCTTCTCCATAAGCGGCCTGTCCGGCTCGCGCACGGATATAAGCCTTGCAGAGCTTATTCCGGAGTTCTCTGGCAAGTGGCTCATGGAGGGCAAGACGAAAAGCCCCGATCTTTTCGAGCTCAAGGACAGGAAGTATCAGATATGCGGCAACATCGTCCGCTCCGGCGCGGGCGACGGGAACGATCAGCATTTCATGGCGATAGCGTACTGGATCGACGTTACCGAGTATGAAAATATCCGCGATGAGCACGAGCTGTCAAAGCCGGTGGCCGCGATACTTACGATAGATAACTACGAGGAACTCATGAAAAATCAGCCCGAGCGCGTCAGAAACGATCTGCGCGACGCGGTCGGCGATAAGCTCGACCAGTGGGGCGCAAATACAAACGGCATAATCATCCGCTTTGACCGTGACAGATACCTGTTCCTGTTTGAGGAGCGTTATATGCAGGGCATCCTCGATAAAAAGTGCGACATCTTGAACGAGGTGCATCAGGTAGTGAGTCCGAGCGGGATACACGCGACGCTGTCAATCGGCATAGGCCGAAACGGCGAAAACCTCAGCGAGGCGCTGCAGTTTGCGTCCCTGGCTGTCGAGATGGCACTGTCGCGCGGCGGCGACCAGGCCGTTATAAAGAACAAATTCAGCTTTGACTTCATCGGCGGAAAGTCCGGGGAGGTCGAGTCGAGCAATAAGGTCCGCTCACGCGTCATGGCAAATGCGCTGGAATCTCTCATAAAGGATGCGTCGCGCGTCCTAGTTATGGGGCACAAGTTCAGCGATATGGACAGTATCGGCGGCGCCGTCGGCGTGTGCAGCCTCGCCCGCAAAAACGGCAAGAGTGCGCTCATTGTTGCGGATACGGAAAAAAGCTCGGCAAAGCCGCTTATAAAGCTTTTGCGCGAAAGCCCCGAATATAAGGAGGCGTTCATAAGCGCAAGAGAGGCTATCATGATAGCCGACGGCAAGACGCTTTTGGTCGTTGTCGACACCAACCGTCCCGAGCAGGTCGAGGATCTGCGGCTTCTGCAGTCGTGCAACCATGTCGCGGTCATCGACCATCACCGCCGAGCTGCGACCTACATAGACAGGGCGGATCTGAGCTTTATAGAGCCCTACGCCTCGTCCGTTTGCGAGCTTATGACGGAGATACTTGAAATGTGCAGCGACGAGCCGAAGCTCCTGCGCTGTGAGGCCGAGGCCATACTTGCAGGTATCGTTCTCGATACGAAGAGCTTCACCATACGCACCGGCGACCGCACGTTTGACGCGGCGGCATATCTGCGCCGCGCCGGAGCGGACACCGTTGCCGTCAAAAAGCTCATGCAGAACGGCATGGAGCAGACCGTTGCAAAATATAAGATCCTCCAGCGCGCCAAGCTTTATCGCAGCATAATGGCCATTGCCGTTCCCGAAACGCCGCAGAACAGGATCGTTGCCGCTCAGGCGGCGGACGAGCTTTTGAACGTTGCGGGTGTCGATGCGTCGATGGTCATGTACCCGACCGAGGACGGCGGCGTGTTCGTCTCGGCGCGTTCTATCGGCGAGGTGAATGTTCAGCTTATAATGGAAAAGCTCGGCGGCGGCGGAAACCGCGCGGCTGCCGCAGCGCAGATAAACGGGCTTACGTTAGATCAGGCGGTCAAAAAGCTGTACGCCGCCATAGATGAGTATATTGATTCGTGATTCATTCACGGGAAAGGAATAAATTATGAAAGTCATTTTTAACGTTGATGTAAGAGGTCAGGGCAAGAAGGGCGAGCTTAAGGAGGTCTCCGACGGCTACGCACGCAACTACCTTCTGCCGCGCAAGCTCGCAAGCGAAGCGACGACCGACAATATAAATGCGCTCAAGCTCAAGGAAAAGGCAAAGGCTGCGCAGATGGCGCGCGAAAAGGCCGAGGCCGAGGCAAATGCAAAGAAGCTCGGTGAGATCACCGTCACCGTGCGCGCGAAGGCCGGCGATAAGGGCAAGCTCTTCGGCTCGGTCACCTCGCAGGAGATAAGCGACGCTCTCAAGCAGCAGCACGGCATCGAGATCGAGAAGAACAAGATCGTCCAGCCCGAGCCCATCAAGACCTTCGGATCGTTCCAGGTCAAGGCAAAGCTCGGCTATGAGATATCCGGCACGATAAACGTGCTCGTTATCGAAGCTTAAGAATATTATTCAGTAAGCGGTAGGAGTTAAGGCATGGAAGAATTGTTGGGCAGACAGGCGCCGCACTCGGCAGCGGCCGAGCAGGCGGTCATAGGCTCGATGCTTATAGACACGCGCTGCATCCCGGACGTTATCGAGCGTCTGCGCGGCGCGGAGTTCTATATAAAACAGAACAAAGATATATTTGAGACCATATACGCCATGTTCTCCTACGGGCAGACCATCGACCCCGTCACGGTCCTTGACCAGATGAAGGTGCGCGGTGTCTACGGTGAGGCAAGCCCCGAGTATATCGCAGAGCTCATGCGCATAACGCCGACGGCGGCAAACGTCCTTGAATACGCCGCGATCGTGCGCGACAGGGCGCTGCTGAGAAACCTTGCGTCCGCGGCCGATGAGATAAACAATCTTGTCTACGAGGGCTCAGGCGAGGCGGAGAATATCCTCGAGGCGGCTGAGAGCAAGATATATGCCCTTCGTCAGGGACGCAATATCGGCGGACTTCTGCCGATATCCACCGTTGTCCAGACCGTGTACGAGAATATATCAGAGGCCGCATCCAGCGGAAAGACCATACCCGGTCTTTCCACGGGACTTAAAGACCTCGATAAATTTATCCTCGGCCTCAACAAGGGTGAGCTTATCCTGATTGCCGCGCGTCCGGCAATGGGCAAAACGAGTATCGCGCTCAATATAGCAATGGACGTTGCGAAAAATTCGGACAAGACCGTCGCGGTATTCTCGCTTGAAATGAGCCGCGAGCAGCTCGTAAGCCGTCTTCTCGCGCGCGAGGCCTCCGTCCCGTCGCAGAATATGCTGACAGGGCAGCTGAGCCCCGACGAGTGGCGGCGCCTGGCCTCTGCGGCGCAGATGGTCAGCGCGACGGATATGCGCATTGACGATAACTCCATGCTCACGGTTGCCGATATGAACGCGCAGTGCCGCAGACTATCAAACCTCGGCCTTGTCGTTATCGACTATCTTCAGCTTATGCAGTCTGCCGGCGGCAAGAGCAGCTATAACGAAAATCGCCAGCAGGCGGTCAGCGACATAAGCCGTATGCTCAAAATCATGGCAAAGGAGCTCAATGTTCCCGTCATATGCTTAAGCCAGCTCAACCGCGCCGCCGTAGGCAGAAGCGATAAGCGCCCCATGCTCAATGACCTGCGCGATTCCGGCGCTATCGAGCAGGACGCCGACGTTGTCATCGGCCTGCACCGCGAGGGCTATTACGATCAGGAAAGCTCTGATCCGTACCTTACAGAGGCAATAGTCCTCAAAAACCGCAAGGGACAGACCGGCACTGTGTATCTGCAATGGCTGCCCGAGTTTACGAGCTTCGGAAACCGCTCGGCAAAAACCGATGACGATTATTGATTTTATTAAAGAAAACGTGCTGCTGTCGCCCGGCGACCGCGTGCTGTGCGCCGTCTCGGGCGGCGCAGACTCCATGTGCCTGCTGCATTATCTCAGCGCAAACGCGCAGAAGATAGGCATCACCGTGTGTGCCGCGAGCTTTGATCATATGCTGCGCGGCGAGGCCTCGGCCTCGGATTGCCGCTTTGTCGCCGAATGGTGTAAAGAACGCGGAATAGAGTGCCTGACCGGCAGCGGTGATGTCCGCGCCTGCGCAAAAAGCGGCGGCATGAGCGAGGAGGAAGCGGCTCGTTCCCTCAGATATGAGTTTTTGGCCGATGCTGCAAAAAAGCTCGGCTGCAATGTCATAGCAACAGCGCATAATGCAAACGATAACTCCGAAACGCTGCTGTTTAATCTCACCCGCGGCGGCGGCCTGAAGGGCCTGTGCGGCATACCGCCTCGGCGCGGCAATATCGTCCGCCCGCTGCTCGGAACGACGCGGCGCGAGATCGAGGCGTATAATGCGGCAAACGGCATCGAATATGTAAGCGATGCGACAAATGAAAGCGACGATTACACGCGCAATGTTATCCGCCATCATGTAACGCCGGTGCTCGAGGGTATAAATCCCGCGTTTTTTGAAGCATGCGCGCGCACAATGCGGCTTCTCAGGGAGGATGAGGAGTGCCTGAACGCCATGGCGCAAAAGGCGTATGATGAGCATTATGGATCCGGCACGTTTCCGGCAGGGGAGCTCATGTCGCTTCCGAAGCCCGTAGCCATGCGTGTTCTGCGCCTTATCTGCGGCAGGGCGCTGAGCTCTGCCCATGCGCAGGCTGTGTATGATATCGCGCCGTCGCACGAGCTCAAATACGCGGATATAAGCGGCATGCGCGTCACATGCGACAGGGGAACGTTGTATTTCGGAAGGCGGGAGGGCTGTGCTTTCGAGCCCGTCAAGCTAAATATAGGCACTGTTCAGCACTTTGGCGGCGGAAGATTCGAGGTAAAAAGCGAAATTATCGACTCCTGCGGAAAAATTTTCGGATCATTTAATATTTTATACTTTAATTACGACGGTATTTGTGGTAGCATATCCCTTACGTCACGAATGCCGGGCGATAAAATACGCCTTCGCGGCAGAGGCTGCACAAAAAGCCTCAAGGAGCTTTTTTCCGAGGCAAAGCTCAGCAGCATTGAGCGCGCCGAAACGCCGGTTTTAAGGGACGAAAAAGGCGTCATAGCCGTCTGCGGCTTCGGCGTCGCGGAAAGATGTATTCCACGGCCGGGTGACAAGGTCATTCGGGTAACAATAAATAAAACCAAGCTTACGGGGGACAATTGAAAGATGAGAAACGATATAGAGAGAGTGTTCTTCACGGCAGAGGAGATCGAGGAAAAGGTCGCCGCTCTCGGCGAGCAGATATCCAAAGACTTCGAGGGGAAAAACCCGCTGTTTGTCGGCGTTTTGAAGGGCTGCTTTGTTTTCATGGCCGACCTCATGCGCCATGTCACCATTCCGTGCTCGATGGACTTTATGGCCGTTTCGTCCTATAAGGGAGGAACGAGCTCCACGGGCGCTGTCGAGATACAGAAGGATCTCGGCCAGAATATCGAAGGCCGCCATATCATTATCATCGAGGATATACTCGACAGCGGCAACACTCTCAACTATCTGCAGAGCTATCTCATGACGAGAAAGCCCGCTTCTATAACCATTGCAACGCTTATGGATAAGCCCTCGCGCAGGGCAGCCCCCGTTTACGCTAAATATTCATGCTTCGAGGTGCCCGATGAGTTCGTTGTCGGCTACGGTCTCGATTATGACGAGCTGTACCGCAATCTGCCCTTTATCGGTGTGCTCAAGCCCGAAATATATACGAAATAATCAGGCACGGATGAAATGCTCCTGTCTGGAAGGACGTGATTAATTGAAACCTCAGCGCAACAGAGCAAGAGATATAGGCTTTTATGTCCTGATACTGGTGCTGCTTGCATGCACTCTGTTCACTCTGCTCAACCAGGAACCTGAGAACGAGCTCAGCTATGCTCAGGTCAAGGATCTTTTCAAGGAGGAAAAGGTTCAGGAATTCACCTATAACGGTTCAAAAAATATCCTTGAAATGAAGGTCAGGGACTCAAGCGCCCAGGGCGGCACAAAGACCGTTTATTATAAGATGTACAGCTTCTCGCTGTTTTATGAAGAGTTCGGCGAGCTTATCGACCAGCAGTACGACAAGGGCATCATCAAGGATTATCAGATCGAGCCCGTACAGTCGACCTGGTGGTTGCAGCTTATCCCGTATGTCCTGTTCATCGGCTTCATGGTGTTCTGGATCGTCATGATGCAGCGTGCCCAGGGCGGCGGAGGCGCAGGCGGCGCGATGAAGTTCGGCAAAGCCAGGACGCGCCTCGGCAGCGAGGAGAAAAACCGCAAGACATTTAACGACGTAGCGGGCGCCGATGAGGAAAAGGCCGAGCTCCAGGAGCTCGTGGAGTTCCTCAAGGACCCGAAATCGTTCACGAAAATGGGCGCGAGGATACCCAAAGGCGTTCTGCTCGTAGGCCCTCCGGGAACAGGTAAGACCCTGCTGGCAAAGGCCGTCGCAGGCGAGGCGGGCGTGCAGTTTCTGTCCATTTCCGGCTCTGACTTTGTCGAGCTGTATGTCGGCGTCGGCGCATCGCGCGTGCGCGATCTGTTCGACCAGGCAAAGAAGGTCGCTCCGGCCATCATATTCATCGACGAGATCGACGCTGTCGGCCGTCAGCGCGGCTCCGGCCTCGGCGGCGGACACGACGAGCGCGAGCAGACCCTCAACCAGCTGCTTGTCGAGATGGACGGCTTCGGCAACAACGAGGGCGTTATCGTCATGGCGGCAACAAACCGCGCGGATATCCTCGATAACGCGCTGCTGCGCCCCGGCCGCTTCGACCGTCAGGTCTATGTCGGCATGCCCGATATAAAGGGCAGGGAGGCGATATTGAAGATCCACGCCCGCGGCAAGCCCCTTGCCGACGATGTTGACCTCAAGTCAATCGCAAAGGGCACGCCCGGCTTCTCGGGTGCTGACCTTGAAAACCTCATGAACGAGGCAGCGCTGCTGGCAGTGCGCCGTAAGCACCGCTTTATAACCATGGAGGACTGCGACGAGGCCATACTCAAGGTAGAGATGGGCCCCGAGAAGAAGAGCCGCAAAATGTCGGATAAGGCAAAGCGCCTGACCGCTTACCACGAGTCCGGCCACGCGATAGCCTCGAAGTTTTTGCAGCACACGGACCCCGTGCACTATATAACCATCATCCCGCGCGGCATGGCCGGCGGCTTCACGCTGTACCGTCCCGACGAGGACGCGGAGGACTTCACCTCGAGAGCGCAGATGTTCGAGCGCATCGTATCCTGCCTCGGCGGCCGAATTGCCGAGAAGCTGTTCCTCGATGATATCTCGACCGGCGCGTCCGGCGATATCCAGCAAGCAACGAGCATCGCACGCAACATGGTAACCCGCTACGGCATGAGCGAAAAGCTCGGCCCCATCCAGTATGACAGCTCCGACCACAGCATTTTCATCGGCCGCGATTTCGGCACGACCAAGAGCTATTCGGAGGAGACCGCAGCCCTTATAGACGAGGAGGTCAAGCGCATCTTCGACGAGGCAGCGGCCTTGTGCGAAAAGATACTAACCGAGCACCGCGACACGCTCATCGGCGTTGCCGAGTACCTGCTTGAGAACGAGTCTATGGATCGCGAGACCTTCGATTACTACTGCCTGCACGGCACTTTCCCCGAGCCGAAGCCCGCGCCCGCGATGCAGGACGATACCATCGAGCGCCCGGCGCGCAAGATTGCCCGCTTTGACGATCCTCCCGCGGAGGATGCCTCGGCAGGCATGGCCGACGAGCCCGACGATAAAAAAGACGAATAAATCTTTAAAGCTCCCGTCCTCGGACGGGAGCTTTTACGTTTTCTCAAAGCGCATTATATCCTCGACCCGGCAGTCGAGTATGCTGCAAAAGACATCTATCGTGTGCGTGCTGACGCTTTCGTTGCGCTTTAATCGCGTTATCTGCGCGGGGCTGACCCCGTGCTTTTTTATCAGCATATATTGCGTAACACCCTTGCGTTTCATCGTTTCCCAAAGCGGTTCGTAAGAAATCATAACACTCAAGCCTCACTTTCTACTTGAATATTAACCGAAAACAGTATATACTGATATTAACCAATATCGGTTAATATATTCGAAGGAGAGGAATAATGAAAAAAAGAATACTGAGCCTGCTGCTCGTGCTGCTGATGGTGGTGACATTGGTGCCTGTAGCAGCGCTGGCAGAGGACGATGTCGTCGCCTATGAGGTCACAGGCGGCAATATCTATTTTGATAAGTCAACAGGAACGGTAACATCCTGCGATCCTGAAGTCACAGAAGCAAATATTCCGTCTGAAATAGATGGTGTCGCGGTGACGAGCATTGACGGTTCGGCCTTTTACGACTGCATGAGCCTTGCCGATGTATACTACACCGGCAGTGCAGAACAATGGAACGCAATAAAAATTGGTGATTTGGGCAACGAAGCTCTCCTGAATGCAACCATCCACTACAACTACCATGAGCACGTCACCGAACTCGTCGGCGCAAAGGCCGCGACCTGCACCGAAGACGGTTACACCGGCGACGAGGTGTGCACAATTTGCGGCGAGACTATAAAAGAGGGAGAGGTCATCCCTGCAACCGGCCATCACTTCAAGGGGAATACCTGCCCCGATTGCGGCGAGACTCGCTCCACGGCAGACACTATCCGCGCATGGTTCCAAGAGTCGTTTAATAACATGAAAAACTTCTTTGATAAAATCTTCGGCAGAAACTGATTTGCAGCATAACAAGACATAAACCGAGCGCAAAGGCATTGCCTCTGCGCTTGAGCATTTGCACAGACTTGTGAGATAATTGACAGCATTGTGAAAAACTCACAAAAAGCCGCGCGCAAGTTTGGAATAACTGCGAATTTAAGAAGCAGGCAAACTGTGCTATCATTATATAGTAAAAACGCTAGGGAAGGGCGAAGCAGAGCCCCACAAAATACGCCGCACCGCAGGATCATCCTGCGGTGCATTTTTTACATTTTAGCGCTTGACATTGGTATGAAATCATACTATGATACGCAGGCATAATTTCGGACTGATGGTGATAGCTGTTGAATTTAGTGCGTGAGTGGTATCTTCGCTCATCGAGGATTATCTTGCTGCGATGCGTGCTTATATCAAGGAGGTGACGACATGAACGATATAAAGCTTTCCGATCACTTTGATTATAAGCGCCTTTTGCGCTACTGCCTGCCATCTATCATCATGATGCTGTTCACGTCGATCTACTGCATCGTTGACGGCTTCTTTGTTTCTAACTTTGCCGGCAAAACTCCGTTTGCGGCGGTCAATCTGATCATGCCGCTGCTGCTTGTGCTCGGCTGCATCGGCTTCATGTTCGGAACCGGCGGAGGTGCGCTCATCGCCAAGATCATGGGCGAGCGCAAGCCCGATAAGGCAAACGAGATATTTACGCTCATCATCGTCGTGTCGGCGCTCTGCGGTGTGGTGCTCACAGTGCTCGGATTTTTCCTGCTGCGCCCCGTGGCAAAGCTCATGGGAGCCGACGGCGAGCTTCTGGAGCAGAGCATAATCTACGGCCGCATTATCCTGCTGGCTCTGCCGTTTTACATTTTGCAGTTTGAGTTCCAGTGCCTTTTCTCAACGGCCGAAAAGCCGAAGCTCGGCCTGTATGTTACGGTTGCCTCCGGTGTTGCGAACATGGTGCTCGACGCGCTGCTCGTTGCTGTCATACCCCTCGGCGTGACCGGAGCCGCCGCGGCCACGGCGATAAGCGAGTTTGTCGGCGGTGTGATACCGCTTATATATTTCTCACGCGAGAACACGAGCCGCCTGCGCCTCGTGAAGTTCAAATTCGACGGCAGGGCGCTGCTCAAGGCCTGCGGCAACGGCTCGTCGGAATTCATGAGCAACGTCTCCATGTCCATTGTGAGCATGCTCTATAACGTCCAGCTCATGAAATACTCGGGCGAGGACGGCGTCGCGGCCTACGGCGTTCTCATGTACGTCAGCATGATATTCCAGGCGATCTTTATCGGCTACGCCGTCGGTACCGCGCCGATAATCGGCTTTAACTACGGCGCACAGAACAGGGACGAGCTCAAGGGGCTGCTGTCGCGCAGCCTGCGCATAATTTCAGTATGCGCGGTGTGCATGTTCGCCGCCGGTCAGCTGCTTGCCGAGCCTCTCGGCCGGCTTTTCGTCGGTTATGATGACAAGCTCCTTGCCATGACGGTGCACGCCTTCGGAATATTTTCGTTTGCATTCCTGTTCTCGGGCTTTTCGATATTCGGCTCATCGTTCTTTACCGCGCTCAACGACGGTCTCACCAGTGCACTGATATCCTTCCTTCGAACGCTTGTGTTCCAGCTGGCGGCGGTGCTGCTGTTCCCGCTCATCTGGGAGCTTGACGGCATATGGCTGTCCATCGTCGGAGCGGAGATCATGTCCATCATCGCAACGGTATTGTTCCTGATAGGAAAGAGAAAGAGGTACGGTTATTAAATGAAAAGATTCATTGCATTTTTGCTTGCGGCGCTTATGCTGCTGACCGCCTGTGGGAAGTCTGCCCGAACCCCGTTTATGTTGCCGACCCCACGAACGGCTTTTCCAAACACAGCAGGGGAAACACCGTCGATATAAGCCTTATAAAAACAAACGGCGACCCGGTCGAGATGCCCTCCGGCTTTGATGACTTCACCTCGCGCGCCGACCGCAATTACAGCGACGTATCGCAAGCCGCGGGGGAGAACGCCCGATATCTCGAAGAGGTCATGACCGCCGCGGGCTTTGTCGGCTACTCCGGCGAGTGGTGGCACTACAGCGACAGCGTGGACTACCCGGTCGTGCAGTGATTTGATTTATAACAAGCCCGCTCGGTTTTTGAGCGGACTTTGCGCATATGCCGGCGGTTCTATCTTGACATACCGGGCAGATATGTTATAATCTAACTATCAATTGCCGCTTCTGCTATGAGTGGCATAAAAATCCAACATAAGGAATAATATCAGGAGGAAACATGAAAAAGAGACTTATCAGCATGCTGATGGCGGTTCTCATGATCGCGTCCCTGCTGCCTGCTTCCGCTGTCTTTGCG
>SFEG01000037.1 GCA_004558025.1 Clostridiales bacterium | reverse complement strand
ACCGCCGAAAAGCAAGGGACAAGCTACAAAGCAAAGCTGAAAACGGCGATAGATACTCTCATTCCCCAAGTGAAAGATTTTGACGAACTGCTGCGCCGCTTGCAGGAAATGGGGTATGAAATCAAACAGGGCAAATACATTTCCTTTCGCGCTGCCGGACAGGAACGGTTTACCCGCACAAAGACGCTCGGCGCGGCCTATACGGAAGAAGCGATAAAGGAGCGTATCAAGGGCGTGTATGTTGCCAAAACAAAAACGCTGCGGGAAGATAAGAAAATCCGGCTTGTCGTCGATCTTGAAAACAGTATCAAAGCCCAACAGTCGGCGGGCTATGAACGGTGGGCAAAAATCCATAATCTGAAACAGGCTGCTAAAAGCATGAACTTCCTAACCGAAAACAAGATTGAGTATTATAGCGAACTTGAAAGCAAGATAGCCGATATTATGACCGCTCATGACGCGGCGGCAAAGGCGGTTAAGGAAGTGGAACAGCGTATGTCTGATTTGTCGCTGCTTATCAAGCACACCACCACATACCGACAGTTAAAACCGATTTACGATGAATACCGAAAATCGCCGGACAAGGAAAAGTATCTGCGGGGGCATGAAAGCGAAATTATCCTGTTTGAAGCTGCGGCAAGGGCATTAAAGGAAATGCAGATAAAGAAGCTGCCCGATCTCGCCGCGCTGCGCAAGGAGTATAGAAGCTTAAACGACAGGAAAACCAAATTGTATGAAGATTATCGGCAAGCCAAGAAGCAAATGCAGGAATACGGCGTTGTCAAAAAGAACGTCGATAGTATTCTTTACCCGTCCCAAAGCAGGGCGCGGGAGCAGGAGCGATAAGGCGCAAAACATGGGGTGGCAAGTGGAATGTTAAGGGCTGAAAACGCCTGTGTTTCTGCGGCTTCCAGCGCATGAAAACGACATAGACGATAAAGTATATTCAAACCCGCAAAAACGGCTTTCTAATTGTCCACGCAAGGACAAAAAAAGAACAGGGGCGCGGTGCCGGAAATCGGCAACCGCGCCCCTGTTCTCTATGGGCTATTCCTCGTCGGTCAAGATAAACTCCCTTTCGGAAAACTCGCTGTCCGTCATGGCTTGCAGCTTGTTCACCGCTGCGGCGGCAAGCTGGCGCAATCCAAAGTCCATGTAGGGCATGGCAGCAAGGATATTGCTAATCGTCGTTTCCCGGCTGTCCTCGGCGTAGATCGCAACAATGTTTTCTTCCTCAATGGTAAAGCGGGTATTCATGCTATCAAACCTCCAAATCCTTTTTATGCTCTTTCTGTTTATCTTTCGGCTGCTGCGCCGCCTGTTTCTTGTATTCGTCCAGCTTCTTCAAAATGGACGGTTTTTTCTGCGGCTGTTCCCGTTTCTCGGCTTTTACCGCTTTTGCAAGGTCGGTAACGGAAATCGCTTCCCCCGCCTTTGCCCGCTGCTCAAAATCTGCAACGGTGGGCGTTTGCGGCGTATTGTTGATAAGCCCGTCAAAATTGTTGTCGTTCTGCTCTATGGTGTCCTCGACGTGCTTTAAGGGATTATCCCGCTGCGGCTGCTCGGCGGCTATGGCATAAGCCTGTGTGCCATTCCCCATAATGAGATACTTCCCGTCCTCCGACGCATGGTGAAAACCAAATCCCGCCGCTTCGATCTGTTCACGGCTCATATCGGTAATATGAAAATTGCCCCTCGGCGTTCTAACGGTTTCACCCGTCAAAAGGCTGTCGGGGGTCGCTTCCGGCTGCTGCTTTTCAAGCTGCCCGTCCTTGTAGGAATATCCTTGCGCCGCGATTGCTTCAAGGGTCTTGCCCGTAACGTCGCCATAAATCCGCTTGTCTGCGTCAACCAGCATTTGCAAAGTGTCTTGTACGGTGTCGGACAAGGCTTGCTGCTGTTCGGGCGGCAGCTTGTCAAATACGGGGGTCTGCTGCTCCTGCAAAAACTCCGGCACTTGCTGAAAACCGATACTGTCTACATAGTGGGCGGTGTCCTCGTCGTTCTGATGAAGCACAACAATGTCGGAAACGGAAAGGCTATGCCCCTTAAAGTCGGCGGGGTGGTCGATATTAAACCTTTCCCAAATGTCGCCCAGCGTCATATCCTTTGTAAGCGGTGCAGTATAGACGAGTTCATAATTTACCCGGTCAATGGTAAGTCCAGCCGCTTGCAGACGGTCATAAGGCTCAAAGCGCAAGTCCCTTGTTTCGTCCCCGCGCTTTAACTGATAAATGGAAAAGGTATCGCCCTGCTCCTGCTCGGCTTGCCGCTGCTGCTGCAACTCGGTAAAATGCCCCTCAATCTCGGTAATGAGTTCCTTTGCGGTGGTCTGTATTGTTTCAAGGGACGCTTTTAACTCGGTCATTTCCTTGCCGCTGCTCCAACCAGCCACATAGCCGAAAGAGTAATCGGAAGTATCAAGGCCGAAATGCTGGCAAACCGTATAAGCGACGCTTTCCGCTTCTACCTCGCAGGTATGGCGGTCAACGCGGTTTTGCTGCTCCGGTCGCATGGGCGATTTCGTGAATGGCGGTCTTTACCGCCTGTAATTCACTCACGCCCTCTTTGATTGCAATACGCTTGTCGGTCAAACTGAAATACCCATTTGCGCCGTTTGTGATCTGCTCAAATGCAATCGGGACGGGGGACGCTTTTTCAAGGGCGGCGAAAAAATCCTCGTACTGCTCCACATCGGCAAGCAGCGGTTTAACGGAAAGGTCGGGAAACTCCTTGCCCTCGGTCTGCGAAATATCAAAGACGGTTATAACCTTAAAGGCGGGGACGGTGATTTCCTTTTCTTCCTTTACCACTTTTCCCTCGCGGTCAAGCATGGGCTTTCTCGTTTCGGGGTCGATTTTATCAACCAGCTTTTTCACCTTGTAGGGCGCGGGGGCAAAGATTTTAATGCCTTTCTCGCCTTTCTTTACATGGCGGTCAAACTCCTTTTCCCATTGACGGAAGCCCATTACCAAATTGCCGCCCTGCATAGCAATTAGGATAGTGTTATTCAAACTATAATCATGGAACTTTGACATAGCGGTTAGAAACTCTTTGTAGCGGTCGCTGTCAAAAATCGCCTGTACGCCCTGTTCCAAACGCGCGGTGATCTCCTTTACCTTTTCGGCGGGCTTTTCGGAAGTAAGGATAATGGGGACGACGGGGCGGGGCTGCTGCGGCTCTGCGGCCTGTGCGTCTGCTTGCTGCGTTTCGGCTGCGTCCATATAGGCTTTGTCCTGTTCGCCGCGCTCCGGCTGCGGGTAACTCATAATGCGGTATTCTTCCGGCACTTCGCGCCCCTCAAACTGCCGTTCCCACTCGTCGCCGCTTTCCACGATATAGCCGTACTCGGTAAACGCGCCTTTTTCCTGCGCGGCAGCGTTCCTGCCAAAAGTAGAAAGGTCAATGCCGCCTTTCCATTCTTCGGGCATTTGTACCATGCCGGATTGATTTAAGTAATAGTCGCCCAAATCGTGGTAGTTATGTACTTCGGGGATATGGACGTAAAAATCCACGTTGTAGGTGAAGTCAATTACCTGTCCAATATTTGCAAGCCCGTTTTTCTGCTGCAAAGCTGCGTTCAGCTTGCCAACCTCGGCGGGGTCAAGCTGTTCGAGCCGCGCCGCAAGAAAATTGAGTTCGTCCACGTCGGCGGCGCATACCATTTCATAAGGCAAGGCAATATGTTTCTCCGGGTCGTCGGAATAGCCGCGAATGGAAAAATCCTGCGGGTTGTCGGCGGTAATGCCGACGTTCCGCATAGCTTCGTGCAACTGCTCCTTTGTGGCGGGCATATCCAACCAATAGCCGCCGGGGTCGCCCGCGTCAAAGCGGCTGCGGTTGCCTATCATAATAGAAAACTGTTCGCTCATGTGTTCACGCTCCTTTTCCTGCCCGGTATTTTCGGGGATAGCTGCCGCCTGTTGCTGCTGCGGGGGTTCTTCGCCCTCTATGGTGTAGTCCGGCATGAGCATACCGTTTACTTTGAAATAGTCGGCGTACTCCTGCGGGATAGGCGGGGAGATTTCCGTAAACAAGCGGTCATACGCTTTGATACGCCCATTCAGATACTTTTCCATAGCTGCCTTGTCGGTGAAAACCTTTCTATCTTGTCCGGCAATCTTCGCTTGGGTTCTGCTTGGGCTGTTGGTGCGCACGCTCCATGTAAGCGTCCATGAATACGGGATAGATTTCTGCGCTTCTTTGTCGTAGCGGGTATTCTCGTAAATGTAGTAATTCATCTGATATACCCGGTTGCTGCGAATATGGCGGTTATGCTCGGTGGTCTGCCACTCGTTAGCGGTGTGCTGGACGTGCGGCGTTCTCACATATTCAAGTGTTTTATCCAGCAAAAGCGTTCTTCCCGCCTGTTCTTCCCATGCGGCGGCGCGTTCTTTAAGGTCGTCAAAAATCGCCTGTTCTGCCGCCGCGCTTTCGCTGCGCATGGAAAGTAGCTGCGCAATCGGCAAGGAAGCATAAGGGGCAATCTCCCTGTCCTTTGCTTCAAAATATATCCGGCGTTCTATCCGCATGGTTTCGGCGGCTTCTAATTTGTCATGGTCGTATGAGGAATACGGCATATTCTTTCATCACGTCCTTTCTCGGTCATATAAGGGTTTGGGACTATCCCAACAAGCAAAATGCCCGCGCTCTCTATGGGAAGCGCGGGCATTTCTCGCAAACGGGTACTCGTTTGCTGTGCTTGCTATGTAGTTGTTTTTATCCGTAAACGCCTGTTTCTCTCGCTTTGGGCTTTCTGTCTGCGGCGTATCTTTGCCGCGCAATCGGGGCAGTATTTCGCCCGGTTGCTGCCCGCCGCAAACGTGCTGCCGCATACCGCGCAACGCTTCAAATCGGTTTCCCCGCTGCGGGTGATCTGTTCGCAAAGCTGCCTGTCGGCGGGTAATACCGCTTCGCGGAAATAGCGGCATAGCAGCGAATAGCTGATACTCTGCACACAAACGCAAGTTTCCCCGTCGTCCAGCAGCAGACAATTCCCGCAATCGTTGTTTGCACAAGCGGCGCGGGTCATTTTCTTTACGGCGCGGTATTGCTTTTCATCAAGCCTTATCATTTTCGGTTCTGCTCGACGCGGAAGTTTACATACTTGCCGCCTGTGTCGGCAAGCAGCACAACTCCGTCAAAGGTCTTTCCCGTCTTGGTCGAGTACATACCTTTGATTTTTACCTTTCCGTCTTTCAAAAGGGCGGCGGCAATCGCCTTTGTGAAAGCCTTTTTGCGCTGCTCAAAAAAGCGGTCATTCTTCCACATCACAAAGCTGCAAGCCCTGTCGGAGCAGTAAAAGTTTTTCTTGCCCTCGTAAACCGCCGCGCCGCAACGGGGGCAAGTGCCGATTGCTTCCCGCTGCGGGGTAAACAGCTTCGCTTTATCCTCGGAAATCGCGGAATAGGTCTTGACAAGCCCCGCTGTCATTTCCTCAATCCCGCGCATGAAGTCGGCGGGGCTGTCGCTGCCCTTTGCAATCCCGGTAAGGCGCGTTTCCCATTCTGCCGTAAGCTGCGGGGACGTAAGGCTGTCGGGCAGAATAGCGACAAGGTTATACCCGTCCTTTGTGGGGATTAGCTTTTTGCCCTTGCGCTCGGCAAAGCCCGCGCTAATGAGTTTTTCAATGATACCCGCCCGCGTCGCGGTGGTGCCTAACCCTTTGCGCTCCGCGTCCTCCGGCGTGTCCTCCTTTCCCGCACTCTCCATAGCCGAAAGTAACGTATCTTCGGTAAATGCCTTTGGGGGCTGCGTGTAACGTTCGGAGATCTCCGCTGCCGGATTGTCAAAGGTCTGCCCCTCGGCAAGCGGGGGTAAAACCGCTTCCGGCTCTGCGTCCTCGTCCTGTTCCCCGGACGCGGCGCGGGATAGTCTTTCAATCTCGCGCCAACCCTCGCAAAGCGTCGTCCTGCCCTTTGCGGTAAAGGTATAGCCGCCGCAAGTGAAAACCGCCGTAACCGCTTCATACTCATAGGGCGCGGCAACGGCGCAAAGCAGTTTTGCGCACACAAGGGTCATTAGCTTTTTCTCACTTTCGGCAAGGGAAGAAAAGCCCGTTTTCACAAACTCCGCTGTCGGCAAAATGGCGTGATGGTCGGTTACTTTGCTGTTGTCGCAAATCCTCGCAAGGTCGGCTTGCAGCTTCACGCCCTGCATAAAGGGGAGAGCAGCGCAAAGGCCGGTGATAAGTTCCTTTGTGCTGCCCTCCATATCGGAAGTGATATATTTGCTGTCGGTGCGGGGATAGGTCAAAAGCCGTTTTTCATAAAGGGCTTGCGCATAGTCAAGGGTCTGTTTCGCCGTAAACCCATACAAACGGTTTGCTTCCCGCTGCAAGGCGGTGAGGTCAAACAGTTTCGGCGGGGCTGCGGTCTTTTTCTCTTTTTTAAGGGAAGTACAAACGGCCTGCGATTTCTCGCAAGCCGCTTTCATCTGCCGCGCCGCCGCTTCGTCGTCCTGCCTTTCGGAAAGGGCGGCAACGCCGCCAACGTCCAGCCGGACGACATGATATTTCTCTTTCTTAAAGCTGCTGATTGCATAGTCGCGGTTTACCAGCATAGCAAGGGTGGGCGTTTGCACTCTGCCGACATTCAATGTTTTATGGTAGAGGATAGAGAAAAGGCGGGTCGCGTTAATGCCAATGAGCCAATCGGCCTTTGCTCTGCAAAGCGCGGATTGATAGAGGTTGTCATAGCCGCGCCCGTCTTTGAGATTTGAAAAGCCCTCGCGGATTGCACTTGCTTCCATGCTGCTAATCCAAAGGCGGGAAAAGGGCTTTTTGCAATTCGCCTGTTCATAGACAAAGCGGAAAATGAGTTCCCCCTCGCGCCCGCTGTCGCAAGCATTGATAATCTCGGTAACGTCGCTGCGGTGCATAAGGTCTTTGAGAATGGAAAACTGCTGCTCCTTGCCGCTGGCAACAATAAACTGCCACTCCTGCGGGACAATGGGAAGATCGTCGTACTTCCATTTACGGAATTGTTCATTGTAGGTCGCCGCGTCTGCAAGGCTAATCAAATGCCCGATACACCACGACACAAGGTAGCCGCCGCCCTCAAAATATCCGCTGCGCTTTTCATTCGCGCCCATAACGGCGGCAATCGCCGCCCCGACGCTCGGTTTTTCTGCAATTACAAGTTTCATAGATTATCGTCCTCCTGCTCGGTCTGTTCGGTTTCGACTACTTCCGTTTCCTCGTCGTCCTCGTCAAAATCAAGGTCGTCAAGGCTGCTGCTGCCTTTCGCCGCGTCCTTTTTGGGCTTCAAAATCTTAAAGTAGTAGAACGCGCCGCCGCCCGCTGCGGCAACAAGCAGCACGACAAGCAGAATACCCATGCCGCCGCCTTTTTCTTCTTCCGGCGGCTGCTCGGTTTCTTCCGGCTCCGGCTCGGCTTCCACACCCGCGCACTCGCTCATGTTGACGCTGCAAACCGGGCAAGCGGTGTTGACGCTTCCGGCAACGCATTTATCGGTGCAGCTACAAACGGGGGCTTCGGTCTGCCCGTCCTCCATAAGGGCGGTTAAATCCGCTTCGTCCACTTGGTTAAGGAAATGGACGGTATTTTCCCCGTCCTCGGCGCGGTCAATGATGATGTAAAAATAGTTGCCACTTTTGGTAACGACGGTGATAAACTGCTTGTCGCCGGACGCTTCACCCGTTATATCGTCCACAAGGGACATATTCCCGTCCGGGGTAAGGGGCTGCGGCTCATAGCCGCCCGTCGTTTCTTCCGGCTCGGTTTCCGGCGCGGGGGTTTCCTCGGTTACGGGGGTAGGCGTGTCGTCGCTTTCATCGCCACCGCCCGCATAAGCGGTAACAGAAAAGCCGCACATGATAACCAGTGCGGCAAGCAATACGGTAAACTTTCGGATTATCTTTTTATTCTTCATTGTCGTTGTCCTCCTGTTCGGCGGGGTAAGTGGCTTCCGGCTGCGGCAAGGTGATTTCGCCGCTGGCGTAAGCGGAGAGGAACGCGGCAAGCTGCGTCCCGTCAAGGTGTACCGCCTTTACCATTTGCACGATCTGCGCGTTTTCTTCCTCGACTTTCTGCGCTTCAAGGTCTTTCAGCTTCTTTTGCTGTTCAAGGATTTTTGCCCTCGTTTTCTCAATATCCCTTTCGATACGGTCAAGTTTCGTGTTCGCCATAGTCATTTACTCCTTTCCAAACTGTTCTTTCCATGAATAGCTGCGCCCCAATCCCTTAACGGTTTTAAGATAGGGCATAGCGTTTTCTTCCAAAGTCGCCGCCCGGTTAAATAGATCGGGATAGTGTTCTTTGAGATATAAAATCTCTTGTTTCTTCATGCTCGGACAAAAGAAACAGGACGATTTACCCGGCTGCGGCAATCCTGCCGCTTTGATTTCCCGGATACAATCGTCCCTGTTCCAGCCCCATTCTTCAATGAGGGGGTAGCGGTTATGATATTTTTTGTCGGCTTCGTTGTACTTGCGGGAATGTTCATACCGTTTCACTTCTCCCGCGTCATAGCCGATATAGCGGTTGACTTTCTCGCCGCGCTGCCATACTTCGCGGCAAGGCGCATAGTGGTTGCAAAACTTTTCCTGCGGTGCGATTTTGTGTTTCTGCGAACAACGCTTATGCCCGTAGGCAATCGACGGGAGCGTATGAGAGCGCAAGCACTCGGTTTCAAGAGATAGGCGGTTGCCGTAGCGGTCAACATACTGCACAACGGTAATCTGCGGCATACCGTGTTCCGCAAGCCATTGATTGATTATCTCGATAAATTGATAGGTATGCGGGTGTTCCGCGCCCGTATCGGCAAAGGTGATAAGGTCAATCGGGATTTTGTGCTTGTATAGGCCAATAAGTAAGGCGGCACTATTCGTGCCGCCGCCAAAAGATACAATATTCATTTTTCAACTCCTTTTAATTGTAATTTAACCGCCCGTAGGCGTAAAAGTGGGATTGCCAATAGCTGGTGTCCAGCTTTGAATACTGGATAGGGTCGCCACAATGCAGCATGACGGGGCTTCCGTCCCCGTCCTCGCCCACATAAATCCCCACATGGGAAACGCCGGGGGTGTCGTATGTACCCGTAAAGAACACCAAATCCCCCGGCTGCGGGTTAGAAACAGGGGTTGAGATGTTGTAAAGCCCTTGCGCCCCAAGTCTGCCCGTATTGTATAGGCCGCTGTTCGTCAACACATAACTCACAAAGCCGCTGCAATCAAAAGAGGTTTCCGGGGTGCTGCCGCCCCACACATAGGGAAAACCGACGTATTTATCTGCTTCCTCCATGAGCCGCGCAAACTTTTCATCGGAACCCAGCAGCGCGGCGGGTACTTCATAATCGGCGGGCGGGTTTTCATAGTATTTAGACACATAGCCGGATTGCGGGAAAAGGTCGGGTCTGTTTCCCAGCGACGACATATACATAGCGTACATGGATAGCTGTTCTTCGCCCATGATGTAAACGGGGACATGGGAGAGGTTGAAGTTTTCCAAATCCACATGAAGAATGTAATAGTTATAGGGGACTTCAACCGTATAGGGGTTGCCCTCGCTGTCCGTCCTTGTTTCGGTGCGGTAGCGTACCTGTACTTCTTCCTCGACCGTCAAGATATACTGTTTCTCAAAGAGCATTTCAAGGGTGCTTTGCACTTCATCGAGTGTAAACACGCCCTCATGCCACGCGGAAAGGATAGAAATTAGCACATAGGGGTCATGCTCGATCTCGTCCGCGTTTACCCGGTATTCGTCATAGCCGGGGTATTCGCTTTCGATATTGTCCAGCATATCTTGTAACTCGGCTTCCATAGCGGCATACGCGCTTTCCGCGCCCGTTATATCCGCGTCCTCGGAGAGATAGGACGACGCAATCAAGCCGCTGCCGCTGTTGCCGCCAAAGAGGGAGCAAGAGGACAGCCCGCCGAAAAGCAGCAGCACGATAAAGGCAAT
>SFEG01000005.1 GCA_004558025.1 Clostridiales bacterium | reverse complement strand
CGCCGGTAAAATACTCATGGTTCGGCATCGCAAGATTCTCAGGAGGATTCGCTTTGTTCTTCGGGAGTGCA
Source organism: Clostridiales bacterium (assembly GCA_004558025.1). Taxonomy (GTDB): domain Bacteria; phylum Bacillota; class Clostridia; order Oscillospirales; family Oscillospiraceae; genus F23-B02. The sequence continues at coordinate 141,939 of SFEG01000005.1, read as the reverse complement.
GGAACTGCCGTGTCCTTCAAATCCCAAATGATATCCTTGAGGGTAAGCTTGTCCTCTTTTGCCAAAGTAGTGGGTGCCGGGAATGAGAACTTTACATTCAGGTCTTTACGGAAGCCAATGTAAAAGACACGCTTTCTATCCTGAGCAACGCCATAATCGGCAGCGTTCACAAGAGTGATGGAAACCTCGTAGCCGCACTCTTCAAACATTTCAATGATGTTTTTTACTGCGGTACTGTGACGGTTTGCCAACATTCCGCTTACATTCTCCGCAAGAAAGAATTTCGGCTTTTTTTCACGGAGAATTCTTATGTAGTCGTAAAACAACTGTCCTCTGGCATCTTCAATGCCGCGGAGAGCGCCAGCTTCCGACCAAGATTGGCACGGAGGTCCACCGATAATGCCGTCTATCTCATCAGGAAATGTTTCAGAGGTTATTTGCCTTACGTCGCCTTTTATGAGAGGTGCCGTGTGGTTCTTCTCGTAGGTAGCCCAAATCGTTTTGTCGAATTCGTTGGCTACCGCGATTTCAAAGCCGGCTCTCTCAAAGCCGAGGTCAAGACCGCCCGCTCCAGCAAAAAGGCTTATCAGTTTCATACTATTTCCTCCAAGTTTTTAATTTTCGTTTTTTTCGTCGACAACAACTGTCGCTATATCTCCAATGTCGCACCCCAAAACAGCGCAGATTTTTGCCAGGATATCAGAAGTGACATTTTCATCGTGTGACAGCTTTGCCATCGTTGATTGGCTAATGTTTGCCAAGTCGCGAAGCTCTCCCTTTTTCATGCCGCGGTCGATGAGGAGCTTCCAAAGCTTGTTGTATGATAATCGCATAACTAACCTCCTTCGCGCTATTTTAGTTTAGCACGAAACCAATGCGTTTGCAAGCAAAAAGTACGGGAACGCAGAGTTTCCTTTGTGTTCTCAAATCTTTCAGGGTACTGGCAAAATGCGAACTTTTATAGAGCGTATTCCACGGGGACACCTTTCTTTTCGGCGTAGTCGATTGTGTTTTTTGTTCCGCCAGGCTCGCCGTTAAAAGCCGCAATAACCCTTGAGCTGCGGTCGACCATCCACTCGTTTCGCTTTTGGTAGGCACTCGGTCTGTAGCTCGGGTAAAGGACCTCCACATGGTCTGACTGGCTCAAGATTTCGTTGTATGAGGCTTTCCACTCTGCCGACCATCGACTCTCAAAGCCCTCAAAGGGAACGGCTGCGATGAGACGGAGTTCAGGGTGGTGCTTTTTCTGCTTGAGGACTATTGCTCCAGCCCAGAGGTCAACACCATAAGCCATTCCGCTAATGAAAACGGTGTACCCGTCCTTTATAGCTTTCTTTATCGCTTGCTCAAGCTTGAGCTTTATCAGAAACTCCGGCTGTTTGAGTTTCTGCGGACGATGCCCGGTAAAGCAACAGCAATGCAAGCGGTTTTCAAGTTCATTCAAAATGCGACATACACCTCACTTTTTAGCTGTAGTAGCTCAGAAGCTGTTCGAGTGTGATATCAATTCCGACAGCTTTCAACGCCTCCCGACGTTCTGCGTACAGCTTTGCAAGCAGCTCCTCCGCACCCTGACCGTAATGGAGGTGATTGTGGCAATTACTGCAAAGGGACACTATGTTCTCTTCAACATCAAGCGAAACTTCAAATTCTTCTGAGAACGCCATCGGTACAAGGTGGTGTGGCTCCGTATACGGTTTACTTGAGTTCCTCCTCAAGAAAGTCGGGTGTGATGGGTCAATCTCGCAACGATAGTCCGCATGGGAAAGGGCATTGATTGCCGTCTGCCTGTCTCTCGGATAAACCTTATGCCCTGAGACCTCGACAGGATCAACCTTGTCTTTTGCGACCCCTTTGTACTGATAAAGGGTGGGTGCGCCTGTCAAGGCATCAGCTTTCAGTTCGGTGACGAGCGATTCATCTTCTGCGTCCTCTTTCTTATAGTAGAAGATGTGAGGAGCTTTGCCTGTGAAATCGGCTACATCCGCGGCTCTCCTGTAAACATGATACTGATAGGAGCTGTGTTCTTTGTCCGGGAGATAAACTCCGGCAAAGAGGTACGGCTCGTTTTTCGTTTTGGTAAAGACAAGGCGGATACTGTCCGCAACTTCATATCCAAGTTCGTGGTCTGACTCTTCAGCCCTCTCAATGATGGTTCTGCCCTCGTCGGCTGTCGTGTTTATCCACCCCGAAGATGATGCCGGTTTTCCATCTGTTGACAGCTTAGGAAACCACAGCATATAAGCTGTTCCGTTTGCCGTAAAATCAAAAGCGCCTTTTTGCCAGCCGCCGTAAAATTTGCCGAGGTAGTCAATCCCTAAACCGTAGTTCAGGATATCCACGCTCTTCTGGAAAGGCGTAGGGTCAGAGACAGAAAAGCGGCGCACATCCGGCTTGAGGTATTCAGGTGGAGGCGGCGTTACAACAGAAACGACAGGAACAGCATTCTCCAGGGGTTCATTGCTGACCATTTCGGTTTTTTTCGGTGGCGCATCGTCAGGTCGCTCAAAGCCGATGTGAAGTCCCAGATAATCCTCCAGCCTGTACCATTCTTTGCAGTTCCGAATTGCGTCCCGCTCTTCTCTGAACAGCTCTTTTTCTGTTTTTCCTTTTGTCGGTATGCCGAGCATGGCATACAGCGGAAAAAAGCCATCGCCGGCTTTTTGCGTATTCTTGTTTACGACCTTTGCGGAGAGAAGTGGCAAGCCGAGTTCGTGGCACAGCTTTGAAACTTCACCTATATTCTTACCCACTTGCCTCCAATGGATAGGCGGGTTAATCCGAGAGGCAAGTTCGTTGTACTCAACATTCATCTCGTGGTTTTTTACGCTCAGGAGAAGCTGTTCCGCAAGCTTTATCTGAACGGGCGTTAGTTTTGTCATTTTCCCCTCTCTTTCGTTAAGCTACACGTCTCTCCACAAACCATCGACCTATGTTGTTCCCGGTCTGGCTTGCGCTCCTCTCAAAAAAGAGGAAGCTCTTCTTTCCTCTGATGGATACCGTGTAGCGGTCTCCCTGACCTCCGGCTCTCATCGCCGCCGCTTGACGTATGTCAAGTACCCGGTCGATTTCATAGGTCACTCCGTCCTCCCACACAATCTCGCGAGGGAGCATGACCCCGTCCTCCCGGAAGTCAACTCTCACCTGTACATAAACCTTTATCTTCTGATTGCTCTCCATAGACAAACTCCCAAAACAGAGCGGCAACCTTTTCAAGCTCTTTCTTTCCAGTTTCGGGCGCAGCCCCGAAATTGACATGAATATCGTCCTCAAGTCTGCCGCAGAGGAAAAAGCCTCCGTCGGTATTCAGCTCTGAGGTGACATAGAGATTGTCTCCGCCCTTTTGACCGTAGCAAAGGTACACGGCACGGGACTGGAGAACTTGCTCAGGCTGCGGCATTTCAATTCTTATCACCAGCACGGAATCGTCCTCACGGTCGAAAACCGTGTGCGTCTCTGTGAAATCAGCCTCGGCATAGGGGCAAGAAAAGCCCTCCGCTTTTTCTCCGAAGCTGTTATAGATTTTTATCATTTCTGCCCCCTGAGTTCCCATCATCCGCAACAGGAGCATGGGACCGGAGGAATAAAGCAGCGCAGGGAGAGCGTACTGCTCTACCGCATAGCGCACTTGTTCAAGAGCGTCCACCACCTGAATGCCTCCTCAAAATGTAGTCCTCAAGCATCGCCCAATCGGAGTCGGACATAAAAAACTCAAAGGGGCGAATTCCGAGGGTATCGCATACTCTCTCAATGGTATCAATGGAGAGCTGTCCGCTGCGCCTTTTCGTGGCACCGAAGGTGGAGTAACAGATGCCGCTCTTCTTGCAAAGCTCATAGAGCGTCATCTCATGGTCTTGCAAAAGCTCATTTACACGAGAAAGGGTGTCCATTCTTTCAGCCTCCTCTCCAGCCTGTGCCTCCAGTCTATCATCAACTGTGTCCAAAAAAACGGACTCTTACAGAACCCTGCCGACAATCTGAAAATTCGACTCAGGAGAGATGACCCTCGGGCTGTACTTCTTATTATAGGAAAGAAGAACCGGCTGCTTGTGAACCACGCCGTAGCTGTCGGTGTATTTCTCAAGCTGATCCTCGTCCGGGTCGCGCTCCGAATAGGCTTTGATATAGCCATCGCCATCGTAGACGAAAATTCCGACCTCTCCGCGTCTCAGACTTTCGCATTCCTGAACCCAGACGATTTGACCGTCGCTGTACACAGGCTCCATGCTGTCGCCGCAAACCCGGACACCGAAGTCGGTCCCGGTAGGGACAGAGCTTTTCGGAAAGCTGACCATTTCAAAATTCCCCTCATCGAGGAAAGCACCTGTACCAGCGGATGCCGCGAGGAAGCTCACAGGCATTTCTATGTACTCAAGCTCTGAAAACTCCTCAGGCTCGTAGCGCCCGGAGGAAATAAGGTCTGCTCTGTAGTCCTCAAGCTTTCGCATTCCCTCGGCGTTTAGCTCAGGTCGGTAATCCTCCGAAAAGAAAGCGACCGGCGACTCAATTTTGAGGGCGTGGCACAGCGCCAGGAGCTGGTAGGCATTGGGGAGCGAATCTCCGACCTCCCATTTGTTTATAGACTTGTGGCTCAGGTTCACACCGCAAGTGGCAAGAACCTCGCTGAAAGCCGGAAGGGTCAACCCGGCATTCTTACGGGCATCCGCTATTCTCCGACCTATAACATTCTTTTCCCGCTCCGTTGCTGCATTGTAGGTGCCGGAGCTTATCGCTTTGAAAGGAATCACTTTTCTGCCGTTTGACATGGTTCGACCTCCTTCACTTTCTGAGAGAAGCATAACATAGGGGAAAGCCAAAAGTCAAGGAGAAAATCTCACGCTATGCGATAAATGCGTAATTGACATCTCAAAATAGGAGCTTTATACTTTGACCACAGAGGGAGGTGAGCCGATGGAAAAAGAACCCGTTATTCTGCACAGCGACATGAACAGTTTCTACGCAAGTGTTGAAATGATGCTTGACCCGAGCCTCAGGGGAAAGCCCGTCGCTGTTTGCGGCAGCACGGAAGAGCGGCACGGAATCGTTCTCGCGAAGTCCGAGCTTGCGAAGAAAGCCGGAGTCAAAACAGGAATGGTCAATTGGGAGGCACGTCAATGCTGCCGAGACTTGATTGTTGTTCCGCCTCAGTACGACGAGTACATCAAGTTTTCCCGGCTTGCCCACGAAATCTACTACCGCTATACCGATCAGGTCGAGCCTTTCGGCATGGACGAGTGCTGGCTTGATGTTTCCCGCTCTTCCTATCATTACGGGTCAGGGCTTGAGATAGCTGAGGCTATCCGCACGGCAACCCGTGAGGAGCTGGGTCTGACCGTCAGCGTGGGTGTCTCTTTTAACAAGATTTTCGCCAAGCTCGGCAGCGACCTCAAAAAGCCGGACGCCATCACCGAGATAACGCCGGAGAACTTCAAAGAGAAGGTATGGCCTCTTGCCGCCTCTGAGATGATTTATGTCGGCAGAGCAACCGAGGCGAAGCTTGCGAAATACGGCATCCACACCATCGGTCAGCTTGCGGCGACTCCGCCTGAGCTGCTCAGGACATGGTTCGGCGTGAACGGGCTTAAGCTGTGGCACTACGCAAACGGCACGGACGGTTCCCGCGTGATGCACAAGGATTTCGTTTCCCCTGTGAAAAGCATAGGTCACGGCATCACCTGCGTTGCCGACCTTGAGAACGAGGAGGAAATCTACAAAGTCATTCTTGAACTGAGTCAGGACATCGGGCATCGCCTCCGTGTGCATGAGCTTTCGGCAAAAACCGTCCAGATTGCAGTCCGCGGAAACGACCTGCGAGGGTCGCAATTCCAGTGCAAGCTCCCCATAAAGACACAGCTCCCCTCAGAAATAGCATCCGCCGCTTTTCAGGCGTTTCACGACCACTACCCCTGGAACACAAAAGTGAGAGCAATCACCGTGAGGGCTGTAGAGCTTGTCCCCAAAAGCGATATCGACCAAATGTCCATGTTCGTTGACACCACCCGTCTTGAGAAAAGAGAAAAGCTCCAAGACACCATCGAAGAGCTGCGGAGCAGATACGGCAAGAAAGCGGTCACCTACGCCGTCCTTCTGGGCGACCTGAAAATGCCTGATGACGGCGGAGAAAAGGTGCGTATGCCGGGTCTGATGTACCAGTAACAGAATTTTTTATGAATTTTGTGTAAAGTGTAAGGTTTCCACTTGACAGACGCCTAAGCCGGTGCTATACTTCATCGTGTAAGGTGTAAGGCTTACACCTTGCGTTTTCAAAACTGAATAATTCTGAGTTTTCACCGACAACGAAGAAAGACCTGTTTTTGAGAAGATTGTGTTGTGCGGAAGGCAAGTCCCTCCGGGCGAGAAAAGTAAGTGACACAGGCAAAATTGAGAAAAGGTGAACAAGTGAAAATGACAACTGCTAATTTTGAAACATTTGGAGAATTCTTGACCGCAAAGCGGGTAGAAAGGGACCTCACGCTGAGGGAGATGGCACGAAAGCTGGACGTATCCGCCGCTTTCCTGAGTGACGTCGAAAAGAACCGTACTGCTCCGCTGACGAAGGACCGGCTTGATGCCGTTGCGGAAATCCTTCATCTCACGACCGACGAAAAGGACGCCATGTATGACCTTGTAGGCAAGCAGAAAAAAACCGTAGCCCCCGATCTCCCTGAGTACATCATGGGACGGAGCTATGTAGCCGCAGCTCTCCGCACCGCTCGCGACCTGAATGCCAGCGAAGCCGAATGGCTCAAGTTCGTTGAGGACTTAAAAAACCGGGAGGGCTAACGCTCACTTATGTATAAGCTTACTTTTGAGACCAGCGCAACCCACGTCCCCATTCTCAGCAAGCCCCAGCTCGACATCATCGGTGAAAACCTCGTAGGGGATTTTTGCCCTGATGCCATGACACATCCGCAGGAGATTGATATCGACCGCTTCCTCACCCGCTATCTGGGTATGGAGCTGGACTACAAGAACCTCTCCCATTGCGGACTCTACCTGGGCATGACTGTCTTTGAGGACTGCGACTCCATCCCCGTCTTCAACTTTGACAAGTGGCGGGCGGAGTATATCTCCGTGAAAGCTGGCACGGTAATCATCGACAACTCGCTCCTGGAGGATAAACAGGAACACCGCTACCGATTTACGGCGGCGCACGAAGGCGCCCACGAAGTTCTCCACCCCGGCTACTTTGCCAACCTTGCGGAGACCGTGAGAAGTACGGGCGACTTTACGCCTATGGTGCAATGCCGGGTGGACACCGCCCGTATCAAGGGCGGTCGAGGTACGAACCGTACAGACCGGGACTGGATGGAATGGCAAGCGAACCGACTCGCCTCCGCCATCCTCATGCCTAAGAGCATGGTCATCAAGGTGGCAAGACAGGCGCAGCTCAGGAGAACCAGCGTCAACGCTCCTCTTGAGGCAGTCGCCGCCACATTCAATGTGTCCAACGACGCCGCGAGCTATCGCTTGCGTGAGCTGGGTTTCATTCGATAATTTATAACAAGGTGCTTGACCCCCTTTCAGCGGGAGTTTATCCCGCTGATTTTTTTGCCCCGAGTGTTAGGTGCAAGGTTAACACCTTACAATTTACAGACAGGAGGAAATTCTATGAACTCCCAACAGTTCAGCCGTCACCTCGTCTGCCCCTGGTGTCACAAGGGAGAAGTCCTTGCCGACACGAAAGCGAAAGCGCAGGTTTCCGCTCAATGCCCGAAGTGCATGAAGTTCTTTATCGGAGACCTGGACAACTTAAAAACAGAGCGCTCTTCCGCTTGCCGAAGGCAAGGACGTAGAGCATGAGCTTTGCTGACTGACCGCCGGGGCTGACGCCACCACTAAGGTCGGAGCAATGCCGGGTTACCCATACCCGGTTTTGTTCCGACCTTATTTTTTTCGCTCACAACGGGTAGCTCCCGTTTGAGATACATAAAAAATCATACTGTTGCCTGATATGCATTAAGGGCGAGGTACGAACATTGACCGCCGTTTCGCTGACCGCGAAAAAAAGCGGAATGTTGGTGCCTGACCTCGTGCGCCCTTTTTTCAGGCAGATGGAGGCTCAGGCATCGGCTTGAGCCTCTGTTCTTTCCTTGCCCCGACCGCTTCAGGCGGAAAGGACAAGCATGGAAATCAAAATTCGTTACGACGACACCTTCACCACCATCGAGGTCGCCGAGGAGGACTGCACCCTAATGATTGACGCCGACTACGAGGCGCAGCTTGCGGAGGCTGAGGACAAGACCGCCGTCAAGCGCCGCTCCGTTCAGGAAATCATGGACGAGCGGTTCAACAAGCCGGAGTACAACAATTGGCACAAGTTCGACCGCCACTCCGCGTCCGCCGGTCTGCCGAAGCGCTCCGTTACCGGCAAGCGATTCAGCACCGAGGACAGCGCGGATGAGTTCTCCGACCATATGGAGCTGTACCCCACGACTGCCGACATGGATGCTCTGGAGGCAGAGCTTGAGTATGAGGAGGTCTGCCGTTTGGTGCGCTCCAAGCTCAAGCCACAGCAGGCCGAACTCTTCATCGCCGTATATCTCGACGGCGTTCCTCTCAAGGATTACGCCGCCCGGATTGGCATTGCCGCAAGTACGGCGTGTGAAAAATTAAAGAGAGCAGAAAAAAATCTCAAAAAAATTTTTGAAAAACACGAATTTTGACGCTCTCCCAAGGCTACCCAAGGGAGGACAAAATATTTCACCCCTCCCGGAAAGAGGTAGTCACTATGACTCACAAGTTAAAAATCAGCGTAAGCAAAAAGCCCCAGACCGGCGGTTTGGTGTGTGTCCGCAATGTGACGGTGCGAGAGAGAGTCCTCCGCTGGCTCCTCGGCAACCCTCAGAAGCTGACCATCATCGTCCCCGGCAACAGCGTCCAGAGCGTGGACATTTCCGAAATTGTCCCCGGAGGTGTCACGGTATGAAGCTCTACGAAATCAACAACAGCATTTCGGAGCTGCTCTCTCAGCTTGAGCCTGACCCTGAAACCGGTGAGGTCGCCGGCGACATCGACAGCGTCGTGGAACAGCTCAACGCTCTGGAAATGCAGAAATCCTCGGTTCTCGAATACCTCGCGAAGGTCGTTCTCGATACAAGAGCCGGGGTCACCGCCCTCAAGGATGAGGAAAAGCGCCTCAAGGAACGCCGCCAGGCACTTGAGCGTAAGGATGAGCGCCTCATGGCTATTCTCGACCGTGAGTGCGCCGGACAGAAAACGGACTGTGGCGTGGCGACGGTCTGCTACCGCAAAACGAGCCGCCTCGAAGTGGACGACTCTCACAGAGCTGTCGACTGGCTCATCAGCAACGGTCATGTCAACTGCTATCGCGTCCCGGACATTGAAATCAGCAAGGCGGAAGTCAAGAAGCTTGTGCAGACAGGCGCTGAGGTCCCCGGTGTGTCCCTCGTTCAGGATATGTCCTGTTCGCTGCGCTGAGGAGGTGTCGAGATGCTGAATATTTCAAGCGGAAAAGTCGCCAGACCGGTAAAGCTCGTCATCTACGGCCCCGAAGGCATCGGCAAAACCACCCTTGCGTCTCAGGCTCCCGACCCGCTCTTCATTGATACCGAAGGCGGCACGGCGCATCTTGATGTCCGCCGTGTACAGCAGCCGGAAAGCTGGGAGTCCCTGATCTCCACCGTCGAGGAGGTCGCCGCCGCCCCCGGCATTTGCAAGACCCTCGTTCTGGACACCGCTGATTGGGCGGAACTGAGCTGTGTCTCCGAAGTATGCGCCAAGTACAAAAAGACCAGCATTGAGGAGTTCGGATACGGCAAAGGCTACACCTACCTCGGTGAGGAGTTCTGCCGTCTGCTCAACGCCCTCAACAAGGTCGTCGACGCCGGCATGAATGTCGTCGTCACCGCTCACGCCAAAATGCGGAAATTTGAGCAGCCCGACGAGATGGGCGCTTACGACCGCTGGGAGATGAAGCTCTCCAAGCAGGTCGCCCCCCTCATCAAGGAATGGTGCGACGCTCTGCTCTTTGTGACCTACAAGACCGTGGTCGTTTCCCAGAACAACAATGTCAAAAAGGCTCAGGGTGGCAAGCGCGTCATCTACGCCAACCACCATCCTTGCTGGGACGCGAAGAACCGCCACGGTCTGCCCGATGAGCTTGACCTGGATTTCGGCGCTATCGCCCGCCTGTTTTCATCGTCCGACGGGGTACCGCCCGTACACGGGAACACTTCAACCGCACGAGTACCGTCCGAAACGGCGCAGCCCGTACACGAGGACACTTCCTCCGCACGGGCAAAGCTGAAAGCTCTGATGGATGAGCGGCACATCGTAGAGCTTGAGCTTCAGGAGGTCGTTGCCGCAAAGGGGCATTTCCCGGCGGAGATGCCTGTGGCTCAGTACCCCGACGCTTTTATCACCGGCTGGGTTCTCCCTTGCTGGGAACAGATTGCCGAAACTATCGAGGCAGACCCGAACAGGCTGCCGTTCTAAAAACAGGAGGATAAGAAAATGTACGAATACAACAGCAACAACAGCATGGTCATGGACTGGAACGACACGCTGGAGAACGACGGTCAGGAGTTCATCCTTCTTGAGGAGGGCGACTACAACTTCACCGTCACCGGCTTTGAGCGCGGGCGTTTCCCCGGCAGCGCAAAGATTCCCGCCTGCAACAAGGCGGCACTCACTCTCTCCGTAGACACACCGGACGGTACCGCTACCGTCAAGTTCGACCTCATCCTGTATCGCTCCCTTGAGTGGCGCATCTCCTCTTTCTTCCGCTGCATCGGTCAGAAAAAGCACGGCGAGCGCCTGGTCATGGACTGGAACAAGGTTCCCGGCTCCAAGGGACGCGCAAGGTTCAAGCCCCGCTCCTACACGGACAAGAACGGCGAAGAGCGACAGGCAAACGATGTCGACCGTTTCTACGATTACGACCCCGCCTTCTTCCCGGAGGAGCAGTCGTGGGTCAAGGAAGCCGAAAAGGCGGAGCCTACAAGCTGGGTGCAGGGTAAGTTCTGATGATGACTTTGAGACCGTATCAGGCTGAGGCAAAAGAGGCGGTTCTCAAAGAGTGGGGTCAGGGCCATAAGCGGACGCTTTTGGTTCTCCCCACGGGGACGGGGAAAACCGTTGTGTTTTCCTCGGTCGTTGAGAATCAGGTACGGAACGGGGGTCGGGCGCTCATCATGGCACACCGTGGTGAGCTGCTCGATCAGGCGGCTGACAAGCTCCGGGACGCTTGCGGTCTTGACTCCGTTCTCGAAAAAGCCGAAAGCTCCAGCCTCGGCAGCTCCACATCCGTGACGGTAGGCTCGGTTCAGTCTCTGGCACAGGAAAAGCGCCTCGCACGATTTCCCTCCGATTATTTCACGGACATCATCGTAGACGAGGCACACCATTGCCTATCGGAAAGCTATCAGCGGGTTCTCTGTCACTTCCCCGGAGCGAATATCCTCGGCGTGACCGCCACCCCGGACAGAGGCGACATGAAGAACCTCGGTCAGTTTTTCGACAGCAAAGCCTATGAATACACCATGACTCAGGCTATCAGGGAAAAGTACCTGTGTCCCGTAAAGGCGCAGATGATCCCGCTTGAGCTGGACATTGCCGATGTCGGCATAAGCAACGGAGACTACAGCGCCGGAGATATCGGCTGCGCTCTGGAACCCTACCTCGACAGCATCGCCCATGAGATGCTCCGCTACTGCAAGGGACGGAAAACCGTTGTGTTTCTTCCGCTGGTGAAGACCTCGCAGAAATTCTGTGACCTCCTCAACTACTACGGCTTGAGCGCGGCGGAGGTAAACGGCAACAGCAGGGATAGAGCCGAGATTCTCCGAGACTTTGAAAGCGGCGAATATGAGGTTCTCTGCAACAGTATGCTCCTCACCGAAGGCTGGGACTGTCCGGCTGTAGACTGCATCGTGTGTCTCCGCCCCACAAAGGTCCGCAGCTTATATCAGCAGATGGTCGGTCGCGGGATGCGCCTTTTCCCCGGAAAAGACCACCTTCTCCTCCTCGACTTTCTGTGGATGACGGAGCGGCATGACCTTTGCCGCCCATCCGCAATTATCAGCAAGGATGAGGAAATCGCCCGGAAAATCGACGAGCAGATGATGAGTACCGGCGAAGGCATCGACCTTATCGACGCCGAAGAGGAGGCGGAGCGTGATGTCCTCCGTGAGCGTGAGGAGGCTCTTGCCCGTGAGCTGGCTCTTATGAGAAAGCGCAAGCTTCAGCTTGTCGACCCCCTCCAGTACGCACTCTCCATTGCAGCGGAGGATTTGACGAACTATGTGCCGACTTTCGCGTGGGAGATGGCACCCCCGTCTGAAAAGCAATTGCAGTTCCTCGAAAAGAGGGGCATATACAGCTCCTCCGTTGAAAACATGGGCAAGGCAAGTCTCCTCATTGACCGGCTCGTCCGCCGTCAGGAGGAAGGGCTTTCCACCCCGAAACAAATCCGCTGCCTTGAGAGGTACGGATTCAGGCAGGTCGGAACATGGGCGTTTGAGGACGCCGGCAAGATGATTTCCCGGCTTGCCGCCAACAACTGGCGTGTACCTTACGGCTTGAATGTCGCGAGCTACCGACCGTAATCAGGAGGCTTTACCATGAGCAATGTTTTATCCGCCCTCCAGCAGATACCCGTCGCCGGACTGAGCTATCAGGAGTGGCTCAACGTCGGCATGGCGCTCCATGCCGAGGGCTACGACTGCTCTGTCTGGGACGAGTGGAGCCGCGGCGACAGCCGCTATCACCCCGGCGAATGTGAGCGAAAATGGCGTACTTTCCGCAGCGGCTCAGGACTCATCAAGGGAGGCACCATTGTGCAGATGGCGAAGGACAGAGGCTGGACTCCCTACGGCGAGGGCGGCGCTATGGATTGGAACGACAGCATTCTCGATGACGGGGACAGCTTTACTCAGTACACCGCCCCCGATAATTGGAATCCCGTGCAAGACCTCATCACCTACCTTGAGACCCTCTTTGAGAAGGACGACTTTGTCGGCTATGTCGTCGGAGATGTGTGGCAAGATTCGGAGGGTCGGTGGTTTCCCTCAAAGGGCGTATGCGACAGGACTGCCGGAGAGCTTATCGCCTCGCTGAAAAAGCACCCCGACGACCTCGGCGCTACCATCGGAGACTGGAAACCTGAGTGCGGAGCGTGGATACGCTTTAACCCCGTGGACGGTGAGGGCGTGAAGAACGAGAATGTGACCCGTTTCAAGTTTGCCCTCATTGAGTCCGACATCATGTCGATTGCCGACCAGGACGCCATGTACCGAAAGCTCGAACTCCCTATTGCCTGTCTGGTACACAGCGGCGGAAAGAGCCTCCACGCCATAGTGCGTGTGGATGCTGAGGATTACGACGAGTACCGCAAGAGAGTGGAGTTCCTGTACGACTTCCTCTCCAAAAACGGTGTCGCCGTTGACAAGCAGAACCGAAACCCCTCAAGGCTCTCCCGACTCCCCGGCGCTACCCGAAACGGCAACAGGCAGTACCTTGTGGCGACGAATATCGGTCGCCGCTCATGGACGGACTGGCTGGACTTTGTCGAGGGTGTATCCGACGAGCTGCCGGACATGGTGCCGCTCTCCTCTTTCAAGGGCAATCTGCCGACTCTCCCGGAGGAGCTGATAAAGGGGGTCCTCCGCTGCGGTCACAAAATGCTGATTTCAGGGTCATCGAAAGCCGGCAAGAGCTTCCTCCTCATGGAGCTTTGCATCTGCATAGCCGAGGGTAAGCGCTGGCTGAAATTCGACTGTAAAAAGGGGCGGGTTCTCTACGTCAACCTCGAAATCGACCCGGCAAGCTGCATCATGCGCTTTATGAAAATCTACGAGGCGCTGGGCTTAGAGCAGAAGCACATGGACGACATCGTCATCTGGAACCTGAGAGGACACGCCGTACCCCTGGACAAGCTCGTCCCAAAGCTCATCCGCCGTGTGCGCGATCAGCACTTTGACGCGATCATCATCGACCCGATTTACAAGGTCATCACCGGCGACGAGAATAACGCCTCCGATATGGCGGCTTTCTGCAATCAGTTCGACAAAATCTGTACCGAAACAGGATGCTCCGCCATCTACTGCCACCACCACAGCAAGGGGGCGCAGGGAGCGAAGAGAGCCATCGACCGTGCCTCCGGCTCCGGCGTTTTTGCCCGAGACCCCGATGCCCAGCTTGACATGATTCAGCTCGATCTCTCCGATGACCTCCGGGACAATGTCCGGGACGGAAACGCTACGGCGTGGCGCATGGAGTGCAGTCTGCGAGAGTTCGAGAATTTTGAGCCGGTCAATTTCTGGTTCGAGTATCCCGTACACAGGGTGGATGACGGCAACCTCAACTCGGCGGCGGCGGAAGGGAGCGCTCAGGCGAACCTCAACAAGAGCGGCAAGCGCACATCTGCGGAGGACAGAAAAACCGCCCTCGACACCGCTTTCGATGTCTGCTCCGACAACGGCATCGCGAAAGTTTCGGATATGGCCGATTACGCCGGTCTCAACCCCAAGACCATCAGCCGCTATCTCAAAGAGTTTGAGGAGGAGTACAAGTGCGAAAACGGCATCGTTGTCCGCAAAAAGTGAGTGTCCCCCTCCGTACAGACAAAGGGAAAAATCCCTATGTCGGGACAGGGACAGACAAAGGAAAATCGTCCTTTGTCCGCAGACAGGCAAAGGGCTTATATAGGGAACTGTCCGTTCCTTGCGCGACGTCACGGGAGGAACAAAGGCTGCAAGCTTGCCTTTGCTCCCTCCCCGGTGACGATGACCCCGGCTTTGTCCGGGGGCTGAAACTGGAGGTAATTATGAATTTCTTTTTAGCGATGATACCGCCGACCGCGACCGCTCAGGAGCGCAAGGTCAAGGTGGTCAAAAACAAGCCCGTGTTCTACGACCCTCCGGCGGTCAGAACGGCAAGGGAGCAGCTCACCGCTTATCTCGGTTCTCACCGTCCGGCAGAGCCGATGAAAGGTCCCGTTGAGCTGAGGGTGCTGTGGCTCTTTCCGAAAGGCAGCTCCCACAGGCACGGCGAATGGCGTGTCACCAAGCCGGATACCGACAATCTTCAAAAGCTCCTCAAGGACTGCATGACAAAAACCGGGTTCTGGGAGGACGACGCTCAGGTCGTCCGTGAGGTGGCGGAGAAAAGATGGTCGGACGAGCCGTGCGGCATTTACATCGAAGTCGAAACCATACCGGAGGTAGAACAATGACCATCAGCTACAAAAACGCCGAAAGATACGCCGACCCCACGGCTTATCAGGCGCTCACCAAAATCGAAAAAGAGGAGAAAGCCCAGCGCAAGTTCATGCCGCTCGTCTACATCTGCTCTCCATATGCCGGAGACACGGAAACCAACATCAAGGCGGCTCGGCGCTACTGTCGTTTTGCTGTGGAGCAGGGTTACATCCCCTTTGCCCCTCATCTGCTCTACCCTCAGTTCCTGAACGACAGCATCGAGGAAGAGCGGGACGCCGGTCTCTTTTTCGGCAAAGTCCTCATGGACAAGTGCAGCGAACTGTGGGTTTTCGGCAGCTACATCTCGTCGGGGATGGGTTCGGAGATAGACCGGGCAAAGCGCAAGGGCTATCCCGTCCGCTACTTCACCACAGCGCTGGAGGAAGTAAAATGAACGGCTATCAGGAGCTGGCAAACGCCATCATTCTTCAGGCGGTCAAGGACTACCGACAGGTGCTGCGCATCCTTTATATGAATCCCGACGACAGAAAGAGCCAAAAAGAGAAGACGGAAATTGAGCAGTATTTCCGCTCTCCGCTCTTTGCGGTCTCTACGAAACTCGACCCCGAACTGCTCATGAAACAGCTTCAAGCGGAGGTGCATTGACATGACAGCGAAAGAGTACCTTTCTCAGGCGAAAACCCTTGATATGCGTATCAACTCAAAAATACAGCAGCTTGCCTCTCTGAACGACCTCGCTCTCAAGGCAACGGCGGTCATAACGGGTATGCCCCACAACCCGAACAAGGGCAAGTCCTCAATGGCTGACACCATCGACAAAATCATCGACCTTCAGGCGGAGATCAACAGGGACATCGACACCCTCGTCGATTTAAAAAAGGAAATCATGGAAACCATCAAGTCCGTCTCCGGTCACGAGGCTCAAACGGTGCTTGAAAAGCGCTACCTCTGCTTTTTCTCCTGGGAGCAGATTGCCGTGGATATGCACTACAGCATCCAGTACGCATACCGCATTCACGACAGGGCGCTCGAAGAAATCTCCGAAAGGCTCAAACAGGAGAGTTAAGTTTATAGAAGTTGATGCCGCCCCTGTGGTATCATCTATAATGGAAAAAGAATAAAGGGAGCGGCTCTCACAGGGGAAACTCTTGTGAGGGTCGTTCCCTTTTCGTTTGAAACGGAGGTGAAGAGATGCCGAGCTATCCGAAGCATCCGTGCGCCTACCCCGGCTGCCCTGAGCTTACAGATAAGAAATACTGTGAGAAACACGCGAAGCTTGAGGGTCAGAGGTACGAGCGCTATGAGCGTGACCCAAACACCAAGCGCAAGTACGGCAGAGCGTGGAAGCGTATCCGGGACAAGTATGTGCAGACCCACCCGTTCTGTGAGGAGTGCTTTGAAAAGGGCATTCTTACGCCGACCGAGGAAGTCCATCACAAGCTGCCGCTGTCAAGAGGAGGCACTCACGCACAGGAGAACCTCATGGCTCTCTGCAAGTCGTGTCACTCAAGAATCACGGCGGAGATGGGCGACCGTTGGCCGAGCGATAAGGTCTACAAATACTGACGCCGCCGGTTTCTTTTCGGAGACCCCAGGGGCGGTCAAAATCTCCAACCTGAGCCTCATGGGGGAACGGCGCGGGGTCACGAGCGCAAAAACTGAAATTCAAACGCCCTATTAACCCCGGAGGTGAAAAGGTATGGCGAAAGACGGCACCGCCCGTGGCGGAGCAAGGGTCGGAGCTGGGCGAAAGCCGAAAGCTCTGGCTGACAAAGTGGTCGCCGGCACAGCGGATACCGCTATGGTTCTGCCTGAGCCGGTCGAGATTACAGGCGTGGATGTTCCTCCCGTGAAGGAGTACCTCCGTGCCGAACAGAAAAACGGCAAAGACCTGTGTGCCGAAGAAGTGTACCGCGATACATGGACATGGCTGAAAGCTCGCGGCTGTGAAATGTTAGTAAACAACCAGCTCATAGAGCAGTACGCAATGTCGGTGAGCCGCTGGATACAGTGCGAGGAGGCGATTTCCGAGTTCGGTTTCCTCGCAAAGCACCCGACGACCGGCAACGCGATAGCCTCCCCCTATGTGGCGATGAGTCAGCAGTACATGAAACAGGTCAATCAGGTCTGGTACCAAATTCACCAGATTGTGAAAGAGAACTGCTCCGTCGAGTACGGAGGTTCAAATCCGCAGGATCAGCTCATGGAGCGACTGCTCAACGCCCGCAAGGGCAATTAAACAAACGGAGGAAAATCACCATGAACAAGTTTTTGACCGCAGAGAGCGTATGCAAGGGTCATCCGGATAAGCTGTGCGACTTCATTGCCGACAGCATCCTCGACGCTTGCCTCCGCAAGGACAGAGCTGCCCGTGTCGCCTGTGAGGTTATGGCGACAAAAGGGCGAATCATCGTAGCCGGTGAAATCACCTGTGAAAAGATCGTAGACATCCGCTGGGTCGTCCGCCGCGCACTTGAGGAGGCAGGGTACAACCCCCGTAAGTTCCTCATCCATGTGTATCTGCATCAGCAGAGCGCCGACATCGCGGGCGGAGTCGACCGTGCGCTTGAGTCCCGTGAGGGCGATACCTCGTGGTACTCCATGCTCGGTGCCGGGGATCAGGGAACGGTCTACGGCTACGCTACCAACGAAACAAGCGAAAAGCTCCCGCTCCCTCTGGTGTATGCACACCGCATCTGCCAGAGGCTGGACAAAGCCCGGAAGGACGGAGTCATCAAAGGCATCGGTCCCGACGGCAAGTCTCAGGTCACCGTGGAGTATGAAAACGGCAAGGCAAAGCGTGTAAAGACCATCATCGTTTCCGTGCAGCACGATGAGGCGAAAGACCCGGAGGTTCTCAGGAGTGAAATCGTTTCCGAAATCCTGTGGCCAGCATTCAAGGACTTCCCCTTTGACGAGGACACCGAAATCCTTGTTAACCCCTCCGGCAGATTTGTGAACGGCGGTCCCTCCGCCGACACTGGGCTGACCGGCAGAAAAATCATGGTCGACACCTACGGCGGTCTCGCGGCGCACGGCGGCGGAGCTTTCTCGGGCAAAGACCCCACGAAGGTCGACCGCTCCGGCGCTTATATGGCAAGAGCCGTGGCGAAGAATATCGTGTGGGCGGGTCTGGCAGACAGATGCCAGGTCTCCATCTCTTACGCCATCGGCAAAGCCGACCCCGTTGCCGTTGAAGTCGATACTTTCGGCACGGGCAAGGTCCCCGATGAGGTTCTGAGAGCTGCCGTGCTTGAGGTTTTCAACCTCCGCCCCGCCGCCATCATCGAGGAGCTGTGTCTCAGAGATGCCATCTACGCTGAGACCTCCGCCTACGGTCATTTCTCCGGCGTACACGCCCGTTGGGAGTGGCTGGACAAAATCAGAAAACTGAGGGAGGCTGTAGAGCGTTATGCAGATTGAAAGGAAGCGCACGACAGAGCTGCTCCCGGCTGACTACAACCCCCGAAAAGACCTCAAGCCGGGAGACGCCGAATATGAAAAGCTGAAACGCTCGCTTGAGCAGTTCGGATATGTAGAACCCATCATTTGGAACAAAGCGACCGGCAGAGTGGTCGGCGGTCACCAGCGCCTCAAGGTACTCATTGATATGGGCATCGACGAGGTCGAGTGCGTGGTCGTGGAGCTTTCCGAAGAAAAGGAAAAGGCGCTCAATATTGCCCTGAACAAAATCTCCGGCGAATGGGACAAGGACAAGCTGTCTCTGCTCATTGCCGACCTTCAGGGGACAGACTTTGATGTTTCCCTCACGGGCTTTGACCCGGAGGAAATCGACGACCTTTTCAAGGATACTCTGCAAGATGAAGTCCACAACGATGATTTCGATGTGGAGGAGGAGCTTGCGAAACCCGTGTTTTGCAAGCAGGGAGATGTGTGGACACTCGGCCGTCACAGGCTGGTGGTCGGTGACTCCACAAAGGCGGAGACTTTTGACCTTCTGATGAACGGGAGAAAAGCAAACCTCGTCATCACCGACCCTCCGTACAATGTGGATTATAAAGGGACAGCGGGAACTATAAAAAACGACCACATGAAGAAAGAAGCGTTTTATGAGTTCCTCCTGTCTGCCTTTAGAAACATCGCCGCTTTCTCCGCCGATGACGCGAGTGTGTATATTTTCCACTCCGACAAAGCGGAGCTTGAGTTCCTCAGAGCCTACACCGATGCCGGGTTCTATGTTTCCCAGATTCTCATCTGGAAAAAGCAGTCCCTTATTCTGGGGCAGTCTCCGTATCAGTACATCCACGAGCCGTGCATCTACGGCTGGAAAGCGAGCGGTAAGCACAAGTGGTACGCCGACAGAAAGCAGACCACGGTGTGGGAATTCGATAAGCCGAAAAAGAACACCGACCATCCCACGATGAAACCCATCCCGCTCCTGGCGTACCCGATTATGAATTCCTCCATGAGCAACACTCTCGTGCTTGACCCGTTTGGAGGCTCAGGCTCAACGCTCATCGCCTGTGAGCAGACCGACCGTGATTGCTGCACCATTGAGCTTGACGAAAAGTACGCCGATGTAATCGTAAAGCGCTACATCGAGGAAGTCAGCTCTTCCGAAAAAGTCAGCGTACAGCGTGACGGGCTGACCTACTCCTACGAGGAGGTCGCCAATGAATAATTTAACACTCGGCAGTCTTTTCGACGGTTCGGGTGGCTTTCCTCTGGGCGGCTTGATTTCCGGGATTACCCCTGTATGGGCATCGGAAATCGAGCCGTTTCCCATCAGGGTCACCTCGAAGAGAATGCCTTTCATGAAGCACTACGGCGACATCTCCGCTATGGACGGCGCGAAGGTGGAGCCGGTCGATATTATCACTTTTGGCTCACCTTGTCAGGATATGTCCGTTGCGGGAAAACGCGACGGGCTTGACGGCGAAAGGTCGAGCCTTTTTTATGAGGCTGTCCGCATCATCAAGGAAATGAGGTGTGCCACAGATGGCAAATACCCCCGTTGGATATGCTGGGAAAACGTCCCCGGCGCTTTCTCCTCAAATTCCGGCAGAGACTTCAAAGCAGTCCTTGAGGCAGTCATCGGAGTCGTCGAACCGGGGATTGAGGTGCCTATGCCTGAGAAAAACCGCTGGTCCTACGCCGACTGCTACATGGGAGACGGATGGAGCCTTGCGTACAGAACTCTCGATGCTCAATACTGGGGAGTCGCCCAGCGCCGCCGCCGAATCTACCTTGTCGCAGATTTTGGAGGTCGGAGTGCCGGAGAAATACTATTTAAGTCCGAAGGCTTGTCAGGGTATTCTCCACAGAGCTTCCGTGCGTGGGAAAGAATTGCCCGCTGTCCTCAAGCTTGCGCTGGAGCGACAGGCGAAAGCGTCGGCCTGATAGACAGCGTCGGCGGACAGGCGGAGTCGTATGAGCTTGCCGACAAGTCCCATACTCTGAAAGCTTGCCACTACAAATTCCCGCCCTGTGTTACGGAGGCTGCCGGGTTCTGCACCGAAGAATCGGCAAGAACAAGAGGCATCGGCTTTGAGGAGGAGCGCTCCCCGACGCTGAGAGCCGGGGTCGTTCCGGCTGCCGTTTTCCGCAACCACGGTCAGGGCACCGACTTTGACGGTCCCGTGGATATCGCTCCGACCGTGTGCGCCACCTACGGAATGGGCGGAAACAATCAGCCCTTTGTGGTGAACGAGGGCAAGCCGGTCACCCTCAAGGTGAGATGCGGCTGTGAGGGTGGCGGAAAAGGCGCTCTCATGCAGACCGACAAGTCAGCCACTCTCGCCTGTAACAACGATCAGGCTGTGTTCGTACCGGCCTGCTCCTGGACGGGAGACCAGGTTTCCCCGACGCTCACCCGCTCCAATGCCGGAGGCAGTCAGCGAATGCCTGACAAGGAAAATTTCAACTGCGTCCTACAGGCGGTTCAGGACAAGACCGGAGCTTTGCTCGCCAGCGGCTACGCGAAGCTCGGAACTCAGGAGGCGCAGAACGGATTGTATGTCATTCAGCCTTTCGGCATCTGCTCCGACAAGTCAAACGCCATGCTTTCGGACAATCCCCACAGCGGAATCTACGAAGCTGAGACCTCCAGGACGCTGGACGCCAACGGCGGAAACCCCGGCTGTAATCAGGGCGGCATCGCTATTGTCGCTCTGGAGGGTAACGGCTCACGCCCCTCCCACAGAGGAGACGGATACCGTGAGACGGAGCAGATGTACACGCTGAACGCCACCGAGCATCACAGCGTGGCATACGGCATCGGTCGCGACGCTTTCAATCAGGGAAAGAACGCTCAGTACAAACCGGCGATTACAGAGGAGGTTCAGCCGACTCTCATCGCCAAAGGACCGGGAGCTGCGATGCAGGGCTATACCGTCAGGCGGCTCACGCCGACAGAATGCGCCCGTCTCCAGGGTTTCCCCGATTGGTGGTGTTCGGAGCTTGAAACCCCCGAACCAACGACCGATGAGGTGCGGTACTGGTACGGCGTCTTTGAGACCCACAGGCGCATCACCGGCAGCTCCGCAAAGCCGAAGAGTCTCAAGCAGATAATCAAATGGCTCAAAGCTCCGAACTCCGACTCAGCGGAGTATAAGATGTGGGGCAACGGAGTGGCGCTCCCGTGCGTCATTTTCGTTTTGTCCGGTATCGTCTGGTATGCACAGTCGGAAGGCACATAATTTGTTCAGTTTATAGCTGAGAAATAACTGGATATTTCTGTGGATTTGCGAGAGTATGTCCATACCAAATTCAAGGAGGTTTCAGCTATGACACTGGAATACAACTGCAGCGGCGCAGACCGCAAGAACCTGGTACACGCTATCAGCGAGATTACCGAGCTTAACGCTCAGTACAAGGGCGCTCCCTCTTTCAACTTTGAGGTCGGACCCTTCACCATCGACAAGAACGGCACGGTCAGCTTTGACGAGAACGCTCTGGGCGGCATCGACCTTGACCTGATGATGGAGCGCCTTGAGGCTCTCGGCTATGAATGCCCCGGCTTTGACGACGCGACTTGCACCGCCATCGGAGTTCCGGCGGAGCTTTTCACCGAAGCTCAGTTCGAGAACCTTCAGGGCATCATGAAAGCAAAGGGCACTCTCATCAAAAAGGCGCTCGGCGCCGACTCCGTTTTCATCCTCAAGGATGAGGAGGAACAGGTCGTTTCCCTGAACATCTGCCCCTCCGTTGCCGACCCCGACGAAATCGACGCTTTCTCCCGGCTCTTCACCGCTCTCTGCGACATGGCACGAAACCAGAAGCGTGTCACCGCGAAAGAGAAAGAGGTCGACAATGAGAAGTACGCATTCAGGTGCTTCCTTCTCCGCCTCGGCTTTATCGGTGACGAGTACAAGGGCGTAAGAAAAATCCTCCTCCGCAACCTGAGCGGCTCTTCCGCTTTCAAGAGCGGAGCGAAAGCCGAAGCTCAGGCAGCGTCTGAGAACACGGAGGCGGAAACCACGGTCGAGGAGGTAAGCGAGAATGTCGCTGAATATCAAGCCTGAGCTGCTCCGGGCGCTCAGAGAAAACTACCCGGTCGGATGCCGGGTCGAGCTTTTGGAGATGGACGATGCCTATGCCCCTCCTCCGGGGACAAAGGGAACGGTCACCGGGGTCGATGACATCGGCTCAATCATGGTGCGCTGGGACAACGGCTCAGGTCTGCACGTCATTTACGGCATTGACAGATGCCGTAAAATACCCGAATAATACACAATTCCCGGCTGAAATGTTTGTGTAGTTTATGGCGCATAATTAACTGGATATTTCTCCGATTGTACGAGAGTATGTGTACACCGAAAGGAAAACACTTACTTTTTACGGAGGCTCACCATGAACGACAAGACCAGAACTCAGATTGAGGAAATGAAAAAGCAGACCATCGGCGTAGAGGTCGAAATGTACAACATCACCCGCGAGAAGGCGGCAAAGACCATCGCCGCTTTCTACCACACCGAGAGCAGCGTCCGCTACATCGGCGGCGGCTACCGCGCCTGGTCTTGCAAGGACAGCAAGGGCAGAATCTGGAAGATTACCAGAGACTCAAGCATTCGCGCCGACAGCGACGAGGAGCGCACCGAGATGGGAACTCCGATTCTCACCTACGACGACCTTGAGGACCTCTGCGAAATCATTCGCCAGCTCCGCCACAACGGAGCCAAGAGCGACCCCGCTCATATGTGCGGAGTTCACATTCACATCGGGCTGGGCGACCACAACGCGAAAACCCTCCGCAACCTTGCCAACATCATGGCGGCAAGAGAGAACCTCCTGATTTCCGCTCTCCGCATCGACCGCAGCCGCATCGCCCGCTACTGCAACACGGTCGACCCTGAGTTCCTCCGCCAGCTCAACGCGAAAAAGCCGACCACCATGAGCAAGCTCTCCGACATCTGGTACGAAAGCCAGGGCGAAAGCTACGGCAGAAACGACCACTACAACGGCAGCCGCTACCATATGCTCAACTACCACGCTTGCTTCACCCACGGCACGATTGAGTTTAGATGCTTCCAATTCGCCAACCCCACGGCGGAGCGCAAGGGCGGACTCCACGCCGGAGAGCTGAAAAGCTACATTCAGCTTTGCCTCGCTCTGAGCCAGCTCGCCAAGCAGGTCAAGAGTGCAAGCCCCATTCAGCCTCAGGAAGAGAACCCCAAATACGCGATGAGAACCTGGCTCCTCCGCCTCGGCTTCATCGGAGAGGAATTTGAGACCGCAAGGCTCATCCTCACCCGGAACCTTGAGGGCGACGCCGCTTTCCGCATGGGACGCGCCGCCTGAATGACATAGCCACAGGCCCCCGAACCCGCCTCCGGCGGGCTTTCGGTGGTAGAAGGGTCATTCACGACCTACAGAAATGGAGGAAACCACTATGAACAAAATGTACATCGCCTACGGCAGTAACCTCAATCTGGAGCAGATGCGATACCGCTGCCCCCACGCCACGGTTCTCGGCACGTCGGAGCTGAAAGACTACCGCCTCATCTTCCGCCGCTCATACCTCAGCATTGAGAAGAGCGAGGGCGACAGCGTCCCGGTTCTACTCTGGGAGATTACCCCCACCGACGAGAAAAGCCTTGACCGCTACGAGGGCTATCCCCGGTTTTACCGAAAAGAGACGGTCACCGTGGAGCTGGAGGGCAAGCCGGTCAAAGCTATGGTCTACATCATGGATGAGCGCTTTCCCCTTGAGGGTCCCTCGTTCTCCTACTATTCGACCGTCACCCAGGGTTACAAGGACTGCGGTTTTGACCCCTCCGTCGTGAGGGAGGCTGCCGAAAGGGACGAGGGTCACACCATTACTCCTGAACTTCAGCGGCAGATTTTCGCAATCAGGGACACCGGTCTCACGAATATGCTGGATGCCGCCGAGGTCAAACGCCTCGCTAAAGGCAGAGGCTACACCGCTCTCATCAAGCTCATCAACTCCGACCCCGGCGCTTACGCTCGGTTCATTCTCTACGGCGATCCCTCATAATATACACAGTTCGGCGCTCTCGTTTTTGTGTATTTTACAGCTCATGTTTTACTGGATATTCCGCCGGTATGACGCTAATATACACACAACCTAAAGAACGGAGGAACAAAACATGACAAGATTTGAGAGAGAGCTGAACGGGAGCCTGGGTGAGTTCTGGAAAAAGAACGCCGAGAAAGAGCTTGACGAGCTGCGCCGGGAACTTGAAAACGGGCAGATTACCATCGACGAGGACGGCATTGCCCGCAACTGCATCGGCAGAGTTCTGATGAGCGACCTGCTTGAGAAACTCACCTACATCACTGACAAGGTCAACGCCGAAGCAACTCAGGCGGCAAGAGACGCCGAAGTCGCCGGTGAGCTTGCCGAGTACCGCAGAACCCGCCGCCCCGCCTCTGAGGAGGAGCTGAACGAGATGCGGAACGCTTTCGGAAAAGGCACAAGAGTGGTCAACGTCCTCACAGGCGAGACCTTTGAGCTTTGAGAGGAGGCGGCAGCAATGTACGAATTCAGCAACTACCACTACGAGCGCAGCCACGGCAAAGCACCGAGAGGGCGCGGCTGCTGGGCATTTGAGAACCGCGACGGGAGCAAGCTCTGGTGGGTCGACGGTTACCTGACTCTCACCGAGGCAAGAAAAGCGGTCACCGAGCAGCTCAAAGCCGAGGGAGTCAGCGGAAACACCACAATTTATGTAGCGCCCTGAACCAAACCGCCAGGAGAGCCGACCGGCTCTTTTGGTCGTATATGAGAAGTCGCCGAGGGGCAGCTTTTTTTGTTCCCTTTCTGGAGGTGAGATTAATCAGAAAACTCAAGAAGTACAAGCCCACGCCTTTTATGGCGGAGGGTTCTCACTACGATAAAGCCTCCGCCGACTACGCCGTGAATTTCATCCAGTGCCTATGCCATACAAAAGGCACATGGGCGGGAAAGCCGTTCGAGCTTATCGACTGGCAGGAGCAGATAATCCGTGACCTGTTCGGTGTCCTGAAACCGAACGGGTACAGGCAGTTCAATACCGCCTATGTGGAAATACCGAAAAAAATGGGCAAATCGGAGCTTGCCGCTGCGATTGCCCTTTTACTTTGTTGCGGAGACGGTGAGGAAAGAGCTGAGGTCTACGGCTGTGCCGCTGACCGCCAGCAGGCCGGCATCGTTTTCGATGTCGCCGCCGACATGGTCAGGATGTGTCCGGCGCTGAACCGGAGGGTCAAAATTCTGACCGCAACAAAGCGTATCGTCTATCTGCCCACGAACAGCTTTTATCAGGTGCTGTCCGCCGAGGCTTACTCAAAGCACGGTTTTAACATCAGCGGGGTGGTTTTTGACGAACTCCACACTCAGCCGAACCGAAAGCTCTTTGATGTTATGACAAAGGGTTCGGGCGACGCCAGAACCCAGCCGCTGTATTTCCTCATAACGACTGCCGGTACCGATACGAAATCCATCTGCTACGAGACACACCAAAAGGCAAAGGATATCCTTGAGGGTCGCAAAATCGACCCTACTTTTTACCCTGTGATTTACGGAGCGGACGAGAACGATGACTGGACAGACCCGGCGGTCTGGAAAAAGGCAAACCCCTCTCTGGGCATCACGGTCGGCATCGACAAAGTGAAAGCCGCCTGTGAGTCCGCGAAGCAGAACCCCGGAGAAGAGAACGCCTTTCGTCAGCTCCGTTTGAATCAATGGGTCAAACAGGCTGTCAGGTGGATGCCGATGGAGAAATGGGACAAGTGCGCGTTTGCCGTTGACCCGGAGGAGCTTGAGGGGCGTGTCTGCTACGGCGGACTCGACCTTGCCTCCACCACGGATATTACGGCGTTTGTGCTTGTCTTTCCTCCTCTTGACGAGGAGGACAAATTCGTGGTCATGCCCTTCTTCTGGATACCGGAGGAGAACATGGCTCAGAGGGTAAACCGCGACCATGTGCCTTATGACGTATGGGAGCGCCAGGGCTTTCTCCAAACCACGGAGGGTAACGTCGTTCACTACGGCTACATCGAGCGTTTTATTGAAAGCCTCGGTGAGCGCTACAACATCAGGGAGATCGCGTTTGACCGCTGGGGCGCTGTGCAGATGGTGCAGAACCTTGAGGGCATGGGCTATACCGTTATTCCTTTCGGGCAGGGGTTCAAAGACATGAGTCCTCCGACGAAGGAACTCATGAAGCTCGTCCTTGAGGAGCGGATTGCCCACGGCGGTCACCCCGTTCTCCGCTGGATGATGGACAACATTTATATCCGCACCGACCCCGCTGGGAACATAAAGCCCGACAAGGAACGGTCGACGGAAAAAATCGACGGTGCCGTCGCCACGGTCATGGCTCTTGACAGAGCTATCCGTTGCGGCAACGACACCGGTGCCTCGGTCTATGATGAGCGGGGCTTGCTTTTTATCTGAAAGGCGAAGGAACTCCGCCTCTCCCTCGGTTACCGCAAGACAATGCCTTGAGCTGCGGCTGTTCAGCTTGAGCATTCGGGGGTCGGAAAGCCCGACACCTGAGTCATAGAGCTTTCCCATCTTTCTGCGATATCGGCGGATAAAGCTTCAATGGTATTCGAGGCTGAGGTAGAGGTATGCCTTTCTGATTCTGTTTTTCACAGCTTATCACTCCTTCTGGACGATTTGTACGACAGTTATACCGCAAACCCCGTGTCGAATGCAGTCGAACCCCAGAGGAAAAACTACAAAACAGGAGGTTTTTGTATGGGACTATTTGACGGGCTTTTCCGCTCAAGGGACAAGCCCGAGAACAGAACAGCCGGCAGCACCTACAGCTTTTTCATGGGCGGAACTACGTCAGGGAAAACGGTGAATGAGCGCTCGGCAATGCAGATGACCGCTGTGTACTCGTGCGTGAGAATTCTCGCCGAGGCTATCGCCGGTCTGCCGCTCCACCTTTACCGCTACGACGAGAGCGGCTCAAAAACGAAAGCCACCGACCACGCGCTGTATGCTCTGCTCCACGATGAGCCGAACCCAGAAATGTCCTCTTTCGTTTTCAGGGAGACCCTGATGACCCATTTGCTCCTCTGGGGCAACGCTTACGCACAGATTATCAGGAACGGAAAAGGCGAAATCGTAGCCCTCTACCCCCTGATGCCCAACAGAATGACGGTCGACCGTGACGAGAAAGGTCAGCTCTATTACAGCTACAGCCGCTCAAACGATGAAGCTCCGACCATGACCGGCACAACGGTCATTCTCATGCCTCAGGATGTTCTCCATATTCCGGGGCTGGGCTTTGACGGGCTTGTCGGCTATTCCCCGATAGCGATGGCGAAAAACGCCATCGGGCTTGCCATTGCGACTGAGGAGTATGGGTCGAAGTTCTTCTCGAACGGAGCCGCTCCGAGCGGAGTCCTTGAGCATCCCGGCACGATAAAAGACCCTCAGCGTGTGCGTGACGCATGGCAGAGTCAGTTCGGCGGCTCATCCAACAGCGGCAAAGTGGCCGTGCTGGAGGAGGGTATGAAATACACGCCGATTTCCATCGCTCCCGAACAGGCTCAGTTTCTGGAGACGCGAAAATTCCAAATCAACGAAATAGCTCGAATTTTCCGCATTCCGCCGCACATGATCGGCGATTTGGAAAAGTCGAGCTTTTCCAATATTGAGCAGCAAAGCCTCGAATTTGTGAAGTACACGCTTGACCCCTGGGTCACCCGGTGGGAGCAGTCCATTATGCGCTCGCTCCTCTCCCCGGAGGAAAAGAAGCTGTTCTTTGTCAAGTTCAATGTTGAGGGCTTGCTGAGGGGCGACTATCAGTCCCGCATGAACGGGTACGCCGTTGCCAGACAAAACGGATGGATGAGCGCAAATGACATCCGGGCGCTGGAAAACCTTGACCGCATTCCGGCAGAGGAGGGCGGCGACCTGTACCTTGTAAACGGCAATATGCTCCCGTTGAAAGACGCCGGAGCTTTTGCAAATACCCCGAATGACAGCGGAAAGGAGGAAAACGATGAAGAATCCGAAGAGGAAATTCTGGACGTGGAAGAATCAGGCGGACGGGGACGGCACCGGAGAGAGGGTGCTTGAATTCTACGGCACGATAGCCGAAGAGTCGTGGTTCGATGACGACATCACTCCCCAAATGTTCAGAGAGGAGCTTTTTTCAGGCTCAGGTCCCGTGACCATCTGGATTAACTCACCCGGCGGCGACTGCAACGCGGCAAGCCAGATTTACACCGCTCTCATGGACTACACGGGCGAGGTCACGGTAATTGTCGACGGCATGGCAGCGTCCGCCGCCTCCGTTATCGCTATGGCGGGAACCCGTGTCCTGATGTCGCCTACGGCAATGATGATGATTCACAACCCCGCTACAGCGGCTTTCGGAGACCACAAGGATATGGAAGAGGTCATCGCCATGCTGGAAGAGGTCAAAGAAAGCATCATCAACGCCTACGAAATTCGCACAGGTCTCTCCCACGCACAGCTCTCTCACATGATGGACGCCGAGACCTGGATGAACGCGAAAAAAGCCATTGAGTTTGGATTTGCCGACGAAATGCTGACAGACCCCAAACGCACCCCCACAAATGTTGACGCCTATGCCTTCTCCGCAAAAAGCGTGGAACAGGCTGTGGTCAACAAAATCATTGAAAAGGTTCGTGCCAGACACAAGGCAGAACCGCCCAAGCCCGAAGGCCGCACCGTCAACGAACTGATGGAGCGGCTCAATTTACTCAAATACTAATTTTTGGAGGTAAAAACATGACTGCACTTGAACTGCGTGAAAAACGCGCAAAGCTGTGGGAAGGCACCAAGGCTTTCCTCGAATCCCACCGCAAGGAAAACGGCACTCTCTCCGCTGAGGACGATGCCGCCTATGTCAAGATGGAACAGGAGATTTCCGACCTCGGCAGAGAGATTTCCCGTGCCGAGCGTCAGGAGGCACTCGATGCCGAACTCCGCAAGCCCATCAACAGCCCCATCACCGAAAAGCCTCATACCGCTGCCGTTTCCGCTGAGGACGAGGCGACCGGCACAAAGGCAAAGGCGTACAAGAAGAGCTTCTGGAACGCCATGCGTCAGAAGTCTCCCATGCCCGAAGTCCTGAACGCTCTGCAGATCGGCACCGACAGCGAGGGCGGATACCTCGTTCCCGACGAGTTTGAGCATACCCTGATTGAGGGGCTGGAGGAAGAGAACATCTTCCGCAAAATCGCTCATACCATCAACACCGCATCCGGCGACCGCAAGATTCCCGTTGTCGCCACCAAGGGCACCGCGTCCTGGGTCGATGAGGAGGGCACCATCAGCGAGAGCGACGACGCCTTCTCTCAGGTCTCCATCGGCGCTTACAAGCTCGGCACCCTCATCAAGGTTTCCAACGAGCTGCTCCACGACTCCGTGTTCAACCTTGAAGAGTACATCTCCAAGGAGTTCACCAGACGTATCGGCGCAAAGGAAGAGGACGCCTTCTTCAACGGCGACGGCGACGGTAAGCCCACCGGCATCTTCAACTCTACCGGCGGCGCTGAGGTCGGCGTGACCGCCGCAAGCTCTACCGCCATCACCGCCGATGAAATCATCGACCTCTTCTACTCCCTCGGCGCTCCCTACCGTAAGAAAGCCGTGTGGGTGGTCAACGACGCGACCGTCAAGGCCGTTCGCAAGCTCAAGGACGGTAACGGCAACTACCTGTGGCAGCCCGCTCTCACGGCGGACACCCCCGACACTCTGCTCGGCAGACCCGTCTATACCTCCACCGCCGTTCCCACTATCGAGGCCGGCGCGAAGGTTATCGCTTTCGGTGATTTCAACTACTACTGGATTGCCGACCGCCAGGGTCGTGTGTTCAAGAAGCTCTCTGAGCTTTACGCTACCACCGATCAGACCGGTTTCGTCGCCACCCAGCGTGTCGACGGCAAGC
Organism: Clostridiales bacterium; assembly: GCA_004558025.1. Lineage (GTDB taxonomy): Bacteria > Bacillota > Clostridia > Oscillospirales > Oscillospiraceae > F23-B02. Next base: position 111,416 of record SFEG01000005.1, on the reverse strand, counting down.
TCATCCTCCCTGAGGCTATCAAGGTCCTCAAAATGAAGGCTTGAGCCGGGAGGTAAGCCATGAGCTATAACGCCAAAAACTATACTGAACAGGGCGGCGATGTCACCCATTTCGGCGGCAAGGTAATTTTTGAGGAAGGCTGTGAGGTGGAGGGCAACTCCTTCACCCCGGCTGAGAATCAGGCGGACAGCACCGCCACTACCGTTGCCGCTCTGAAAGATGAATTCAACGCTCTGCTCACCAAGCTCAAGACCGCCGGTCTGATGGCGGCAGACGAGGAATGATTCTGTGGGACTCCGGCTTGACCGCCGGAGTCCCTTTTTCGGAGGTTATCGCATGATAGTGACTCTTGAAGAAATCAAGCAGTATCTCCGTGTGGACTACGACGACGAGGACAACCTTCTGGAGACCTTGATAAACGCCGCCGAAAACCTGTGCGCCGATGTGGCGAGGATGAGCATTGAGGAGCTGAACGGCTGTCCGGGCGATCAGGTTCGCACAGCGGTTCTCTATACCGTGGCGTACCTCTTTGAGCATCGTGAGGAGGCTGACCACCACGAGCTAACCCTCACGCTGCGCTCTCTCCTGTTCGGCATAAGAAAGGCGGGGTTCTGATGAATATCGGTCTGCTCAACAAGCGCATCATGATTCAGCAAAACGAAGTCCTGACAGACGAAATCGGCAACCACCGTAACGACTGGACGGACTACTACGCCTGTGCCGCTACGGTCAGCGCCGAGGGCGGAGCTGAGGAGGCGGAAGCCGGAACCATAGTCGACAACCGCAAGGCGGATTTCACCGTCCGTTACTGCGCCGCCACGAAATTCATTGTCCCTACCCGCTACCGTGTTGTTATGGACGATGAGCTTTATGAAATCCTCACCGTTGACCACCTCAACTGGAAGCGGAAAGCCGTAAAGCTCAAGTGCCGGAAAGAGAGGCGATGACCGTGGCAAGAAAAGTCGAAATCGGAAACCTCGCGGCGGAGGTCATGAAAGAGCTTCAGGACTACGCCGACCTTACCGCCGACGGAATGAAAAAGGCGGTCAACGATGCGGGCAAAACCATCCGCAAGGAAATACAGGCGACAGCTCCTACCGCCACAGGCAAATACGCCAAGAGCTGGAAAACAAAGAGAACGGCGGAGTCAAGCACGACCCTTGAGGTTACGGTTTATTCTCCGAACCGCTATCAGCTTGCCCATCTTCTGGAGCATGGTCACGCGAAAGTCAACGGCGGACGCACAGCGGCACAGCCTCATATTGCTCCGGCTGAGGAGCTGGGGGCGGAGCAGCTTGAGCGTGATATTGAGAGGTGCATAAGAAATGGATGAACTGCTCTCTATTGTCCGGGAGATTGACTTGCCCTCCGCCTACGACCATTTCGCAGAGGGCGAAGCGCCACAGCTCCCGTATCTGCTCTACCTCATCCCGGCAAGCAACAACTTTGCCGCCGATGACCGGGCATATTTCAAAGTAAACGAAGTCCACATAGAGCTGTACTCCGCCGTTAAGGATTTGTCGGCGGAACAGGCTGTAGAGGCTGTGCTTGACAGGCACAGCGTTTTTTATGAAAAATCCGAAACCTGGATTCCGAGCGAAAAGCTCTATGAAGTCCTGTTCATTTTTGATTTGGAGGTAAAGACAAATGGCTAATAAAGTCAAGTACGGCCTGAAAAATGTTCACGCCGCAATTCTTACCGAGTCCGTTGTGGACGGTGTTACCACCTTCAGCTACGGGACTCCCAAGCCCATCCCCGGTGCTGTCAGCATCAGCCTTGAAGCTCAGGGTGAAACCTCTCCCTTCTACGCTGACGACATCGTGTATTTCAGAACCAACGCCAACAACGGCTATTCCGGCGATTTGGAAATCGCACTCATTCCCGACTGGTTTAGGAAGGACATCCTCAAAGAGACAGAGGATGAAAACGGTGTTCTCGTGGAGCAGAGCGACCTCGGCGAAAGCGTAAAGTTTGCGCTCCTGTTTGAGTTCACCGGCGACGCCAAAGGCATCCGCCATGCTCTGTACAACTGCTCCGCGTCCCGCCCCTCTCTTGAGTCTCAGACCAAGCAGGAGAACATCGAGCCGGGTACGGAAAAGCTCACCATTACCGCCGACCCCAGAAGCGACGGTCTTGTGAAAGCCAGAACCGGCGAAGCTACGACCACTTCCGCGTACAGCGGCTGGTACACCAGCGTCTACACTCCCGACTTTGATACCACGCCCGGAGGTAACGCCGGATGATTGAACGCACTATTGAGGTCTGCGGCAGACCTGTAGCTTTCAAAGCTTCCGCCGCCATTCCCCGTATTTACCGGGCAAAATTCAAAAGAGACATCTTCAAAGACTTCTCAAAGCTTGAGCGGTCTTTCAAGGAAAACGCGGCAGAGGGTGAGGCTTTCGCCGTTGAAGACCTTGAGATTTTTGAAAACGTCGCCTACATCATGGCGTATCACGCCGACCCCTCTGTTCCGGCTACCATTGAGGCGTGGCTTGACGAGTTCGATATGTTCTCGATTTACGAAGTCCTCCCTCAGATTTTGGAGCTGTGGGGTACGAACATGGCGACCGATGTCAGCGCAAAAAAAAACACAACCCCAGCACCCGTGAAATGACGACCCCCTTATTCCTCCTGAGGTGCGTGGAGCTGGGGGTTTCCATCTGCGACCTTGAACTGCTCTCCATCGGGCTTTGCTTAGATATGTGGTCTGAAAAGGCAAACGACGGTGCGGAGTACGAACAGGTCGCCACTCAGGAGGATTTTGACCGATTCTGACGGAGGTGACATGAATGGCAAGCAGAATCAAAGGCATAACCGTTGAGATTGGCGGCGACACCACAGGTCTTGAAAAAGCGCTCAAAAGCGTAAACAGCGCCATCAAAAATACCCAGAGCGGACTCAAAGACGTGGAAAGGTTACTCAAGCTCGACCCGTCCAACACGGAGCTTGTCACCCAGAAGCAGAAAATGCTCAAGGATGCCGTAGCCGCCACCTCTGATAAGCTTGAGACCCTGAAAGAGGCACAGCGTCAGGCAAAGGAACAGCTTGAGAACGGTGAACTCGGTCAGGATAAATATGACGCTCTCCAGCGTGAGATCATTGAAACCGAACAGGAGCTGAGACGCCTTCAGGAGGAGGCGGCAACGACAAGCGCCGCCCTCTCCAAGATTGAAGAGGCGGGAAAGAAGTTTGAAACGGTCGGCGGCAAAATCTCCGATGCCGGCAAAGCTGTTATGCCGGTTTCCCTCGGCGTGACAGCGCTCGGAACAGCCGCCGTAAAGACAGCCGCTGACTTTGACGCGGCGATGAGTCAGGTGGCGGCTGTTTCCGGCGCTACCGGGGATGACCTTGACGCTCTCCGGGAAAAAGCCAGAGAGATGGGCGAAAAGACAAAGTTCTCGGCGTCGGAGGCTGCCGAGGCTATGAACTACATGGCGATGGCGGGCTGGAAAACCGGGGATATGCTCTCCGGTATCGAAGGCATCATGTCGCTTGCCGCCGCCTCCGGCGAAGACCTCGCGACCACATCCGACATCGTAACGGACGCCCTGACCGCTTTCGGGCTTTCGGCGGCGGATTCCGGGCATTTCGCTGATATCCTTGCCGCCGCAAGTTCAAACGCCAACACCAATGTGTCGATGATGGGCGAGACTTTCAAGTACTGCGCTCCCGTCGCCGGCGCTCTGGGATACACGGCGGAGGACGTCGCAGAGGCTATCGGTCTCATGGCAAACAGCGGTATCAAGTCTACTCAGGCGGGTACAGCGCTCCGAACCATGATGACCAAGCTTCAGGGAGAGCTTGAGCTGTCCGGCGCTGCTTTCGGAGATGTGACGGTAGCCACCGCCAACGCGGACGGCAGTATGCGTGAGCTGGGAGACATCCTCGGTGACCTCCGTGTGTATTTCTCCCAGATGACGGAGTCCGAGGCAGCGGCAGCGGCGGAGGCACTTGTGGGCAAAAACGCCATGTCGGGCTTCCTCGCCGTTATGCAGGCCGCACCCTCGGATATAAACAAGCTGAACGATGCCATCGCCAACTGTGACGGCAAGGCTGAGGAGATGGCGGCGGTCATGCAGGACAACCTCGGTGGGCAGTTAACCATCCTCAAGAGCCAGCTTGAAGAGCTTGCCATCTCTTTCGGAGAAATGCTCATGCCGGCTATCAGGAGTATCGTCAGCAAGATTCAGGCTTTTGTCGACAAACTCAATAACATGGACGAGAGCCAGAGAAAGGTCATCCTGACCGTGGGGATTGTTGTCGCGGCGCTCGGTCCGTTCCTTGTGATCCTCGGAAAGTCGATATCGGGCATCGGCAAGGCAATGCAGGGGTTCACCTCTCTTTCAAAAGGCATCGCCAAGCTGGGCGTGAAGATTGCCGGAAGCACCGGCTCAATAACCAGTTTCGGCGGAGCTATCGGTGCTGTGGCGGGTCCCGTCCTTGCCGTTGTCGGTGTAATTGCCGTACTTGCCGCAGCTTTCAAGCATCTGTGGGACTCGAATGAGGAGTTCAGGGAGAGCATCACCTCCACCTGGAATACCATCAAGGAAACCGTGAGCGGTTTCTGTGATGGAATCGTTGAGAGGCTCAACTCCCTCGGCTTTGAGTTCGAGAGCATTGTCGATGTGCTGAAAGCCGTGTGGGACGGTTTCTGTTCTCTGCTCGCTCCTGTTTTTGAGGGAGCGTTTTCTTTTATTTCGAGCGTCCTGTCCACAACGCTGGATGTGCTGTTGAACACCGTCGACTTTTTCATCGCTGTGTTCCACGGCGACTGGTCGGCAGCGTGGGAGGCGGTCAAGAATATTTTCTCCTCCGTCTGGCAGGGGCTTGTCTCATGGTTCAGCATTATCCTTGAAACCCTGAAAGGCATCCTTGATGTCGCCCTCGGCTGGATAGGCACGACCTGGGAAAATGTGTGGATTTCCGTGAAAAACTTCTTTTCCAACATCTGGAATGGAATAAAGAGCTTTATCAGCAACACCATAAACTCCATCGCCTCGACGATTTCCAGCGTGATAAACGGCGTCAAAAACACAGTTTCCTCCGTTTTCAACGCTGTGAAAAGCACGGTGAGTTCGATTTTTGAAAGCATCAAAAACACGGCGACCTCCGTTTGGAACGGCATCAAGTCCGCCATCACCACGCCCATCGAGGCGGCAAAAGAAAAGGTGCGGTCGGTCATTGAGTCCATCAAGGGCTTTTTCTCCGGGCTGAAGCTTGAGCTTCCGCATATCAAGCTGCCGCACTTTTCCATTTCCGGCACCCTGTCCCTGTCGCCTCCGAGCGTACCTCACCTGAACATCGAATGGTACAAAGCCGGCGGCATTATGACAGCTCCGACGATTTTCGGTCTGAACGGCTCAAGCCTGATGGCCGGAGGCGAAGCCGGAGCCGAGGCGATTCTCCCTCTTTCGCAGTTTTACGACAGGCTTGAGGGTATGCTCTCAAAGCGACTCAACACAGACAGCATGGAGCAGTACCTCGCGGTCATCGCCGCCAACAGCAGCAAAGGTCTGTATCTCGATGACGGCACTCTTGTGGGGCATCTCCTCCCGGCTATCGACTCAGGGCTTGCCAACTACAGTCTCAGAACAAGGAGGGGCAACAGATGAGTATTTTTCTCGGCGCGTCCATAAACGGAGAACACACCCTCCGGGACTGGAAAGCCGTCATCACAAACGCGGACCTCATCTCCATTCCCGAACCGAACCTGACCGTTCTGGAAATCCCCGGTCGGAACGGTCGGCTGGACATTTCCGAGGCGCTCACCGGCGACGTGACCTACGGCAACCGGACCATCAAGCTGGAGCTTGCCTCTTCCGTCGACCTTGAGAGCTGGTACGAAAAATGTCTGCATATTTTCAATACCTACCACGGGAAAAGGGTTACCGTCATTTTCGACGATGACCTCACTCACTACTATACCGGAAGAGCTGCCGTGTCCGACCCTCAAAGGGTGCGGAACGGCGGCACTTTTGTGCTTTCCGTTGATGCCGAACCGTTCAGGTATTCCACGACCGAGCGGGCAGCCGTTGTTTCGGTGTCAAGCTCGGCATCGTCAAAAACAGCGACCCTCACCAACAACGGCCGCAAGCCGGTATGCCCGAGTGTCAACGCGAGTAAAGCGTGTCAGCTTGTTTTCGGAGGAATTACGGTCTCTCTCGTACAGGGTACTCAAACAGTACCTTCTCTCATCCTCCCGAGTGGCAACACAAGCGTGACCGTCAAAGTCACGGGCGGCGGCTCGGTCACTTTCTCTTTCAGAGAGGGGTGGCTGTAATGATACGCCTTTTCTGCGACGGCAAACTCCTGTATGACCCGCGCAGCTCCGACTATGTCGTTTCCGAGCCGAAGTGCGAGCTTGAGGTCAACAAGACAGGCTCCCTCTCTTTTGCCGTTCCGCCGACGAACCCTCTGTACGATGAGCTTTACAAAATGAAAAGCGAGATCACGCTTTACCAGGACGATGATTTCCTCGGAGCTTTTCGCATCCTGAACACGGACATCGATTTTCAGAACATCAAGAGCGTCTCCTGTGAGGGAGAGCTTGCCTTTCTGCTCGACAGCGTCCAGAGGTCGGCGGAGTTTCACGACATTTCCGTTGAGGACTATTTCCGGGCGCTCATCGCCAATCACAATGCCGATGTTGAACCCGTGAAAGAGTTCCTTGTCGGCGTCGTGACCGTCAGCGACCCCAACGACAGCCTTTACCGCCTCCACAGCTACGAAAGCACATGGGAGTGTGTTGAGGACAAGCTCCTCGACAGGCTCGGCGGCTATGTCCGCTGCCGGAGGGTAAGCGGCGCAAGGGTCATCGACTATGTGTCCGACTACGGCAGCGTAAACTCTCAGGTCATCCGTTTCGGGGAAAACATCCTCGACCTCACAAAAGAAATCCGGGGCGAGGAGATTGCCACGGTACTTGTGCCTTTGGGTGCTATGGACGAGGAAACAGAGGTCAGGCTGACGGTCGAGTCCGTGAATGAGGGGCTTGACTACATTGAGAACGCCGAGGCGGTTTCCGCATACGGGCGCATCGTGAAAACGGTCGAGTACGACGATGTGACCGTAGCGTCGAACCTCCTCCGCAAGGGCTATGAACAGCTCGCGGTTCTCAGCCAGCCGAAAATCACGCTGACGATGACCGCCGTGGATTTGCACCTCGTGGATGTGTCTGTCGAGCGCATAAAGCTGGGCGACTCCATCAGGGTCGTTTCCGAACCTCATGGTCTGGACGAGTACATGATGGTGCGGAAGCTTGAGCTTGATTTCCAGCATCCCGAAAACTCAAAGGTCACGCTCGGAACAGTACGCCAGACCCTCGACAAGGCTATAAACAAAGGGCAGAAAGAACCGTGGGAGGACATTCTCAACGCTCAGGCGGCTATAAGGGAATCCATCTCCGGCGTAAGAACCGAGATACGGGAGTGCTACTCTGAAATCTCAAAAACGGCGGAAGAAATCCGTTCCGAGGTCAGCGAGAGCTACCTTGCGAAAACGGAGCTTGAGACCATACAGAGAGATTTCCAGTCCAGCATCACGCAGAGCGCAAGTGAAATCCGCATGGAGTTCACGACTCTTACAAACGATATCTCGAACACCGTTTCCTCAAATCAACAGCTCCTGGAGGAGTACATCCGTTTCCGGGGAGCGCTGATTGAGCTGGGCAGAGTGGGTAACGCTTTTACGGCGGAGCTTTCAAATGAACAGCTCGCTTTCAAGGAAAACGGTCAAACCATTGCGTACATCTCAAATCAGGCTCTCGTTATTACCGACGCTCAGGTGAAGAACAAGCTCTCCCTCGGTGCGGCGGAACGAGGGTGGTTTGATTTCATCCCCCGCGTCACGGGCAATCTTTCCATCCAGTGGCGCGACCCTGTAGGTTAGGAGGCGAAAACACATGGCACAGGGAAATTCAGGCTCTTTCAAAGTCAGCGGAACAAAGTCAATGAGCTGTACCGTTTACTGGTCGGAAACCTACGATGTTGCCTCCAACTCCCACATCGTGAAAATCACAAACCTCACATTCACCTCGACGAACTGGTACGGTTTTACCTACTACTTGAACGGCTCTGTGAGCGTGAACGGTTCGACCGTTGCCACTTTCAGCTCGACTCTCGGTTCTCACAACGTCCGTATCGACTATCAGAATGTAGAGGCTCCGATTCAGAACGCATCCGGGTACGCCGCTCTGCCGTACACCTCCGGAACGATTTACGGAAACGAGGACGGCTCAAAGTCCGTCAGCATCGCCGTGAATGTGTCCGGCTATTCGATTGGCGGAGACGGAGCGAACGGGTTCAACTGCAACGGCTCAACAACGGCGACTCTCTACACCATCCCCAGAAAATCCACTTGCAGCATGGGGGCGGCGACAATGGGGAGCGCCTCGACTATCACCATCTCAAGAGCCTCCAGCTCGTTCACCCACACCTTGACATACGCTTTCGGCAGCGCAACCGGCACGATTGTGACAAAGACCTCCTCGACCTCGGTGAGCTGGACTCCGTCGCTCACCCTCGCGGAGCAGGTCCCCAACAGCGTATCGGGAACGGTCACCATCACCTGTCAGACCTATAACGGCACGACCCTGATAGGCACGACTTCCACGACGGCAACGCTTACGGTCCCCGCGTCCGTTGTTCCGACTTTCAGCTCCATCACCGTGACGAGGGTCGACGGAGATGTCCCCTCAAGCTGGGGCATCTATGTTCAGAGCAAGTCCAAGGCAACCGTGAAAATCAACTCCGCAAGCGGAAGCCGGGGTTCTACCATTTCCGCCTACAGCATTTCGGGCGGAGGCTTTTCGAGCGCCTCAAGCTCTATGACCACCGGTTTTCTGACGAACTCAGGCTCGATAACCTTTACCGGGAAAGTAAAGGACAGCAGAGGCAGATGGTCGGCGGAGAAAACCGTGACCATCTCCGTTACGGCATACTCGCCGCCGTCCGTAACTGCCTACTCGGTTCAGCGCTGCACGAGCAGCGGCACGATTTCGACAAACGGCACATACGGAAAGGGTCAGGTCTCTTTCTCCTACTCTTCTTGCGGAGGAAAGAACACCGTCTCGACCTCGACCTATTACAAGAAGTCCACGGCAAGCTCATACACCAGCGCCGGGGTCTCTTTCAGCTCAGGCACGGCTTTCGTTTTTGGAGGCGGCAGCCTCTCCGTTGACTACACCTACGACATCAAATTCCTTGTGGCGGACGCTTTCAGCGATGTGCCGATTGTCCTTACGCTCTCCACAGCTTCCGTAATCATGGATTTCAAGGCTGGCGGAACCGGGCTTGCCATCGGTAAAGTATCCGAACAGGACAACCTTTTCGACTGCGCTTTCGACGCCAAATTCCGGGGGATGGTATCAGGCAGAGTCATGTCGCTTGACGGGTACGACGGCGTAATCGAGAGCGACTTCAACAACTACAAAGAGGTCGGCGTTTACATGATTTCAAGCGACGCCGGAATACAGGCGGTCGCCAACCGCCCGTGCGACAACGCCGGAACGCTCTATGTAAAGAACGCATTCAACGACGGCAGAGGAAGCTCGGGGACCTGGGTGTACCGTCTGCAAATCTTTATTCCTCACACCGGCACCGACCTGTTCATACGCTCCATGACCGTCGGCTCAACGGCGGGGAGCTGGTCTTACGGAGCATGGAACGCCATCGGCAAAAGCATGGTGGTAAGCCATGCGACTACGGCTGACTCCGCTACGACTGCGACCACAGCCACATCTGCCACAAGCGCCACCTCCGCTACAAAGGCGACGAAGGACGGCAGCGGAAACACAATAACCTCGACCTATCTCAAGCTCTCAGGCGGCTCTATTACCGGCTCTCTGAACATCGGCGGCTATTCTACTTTCTGGACGACGCTGATCGGCTACGGCAGTATGTCCCAGGGCGGCACTTTTTCAGGCACCGTTCCCTCCGACACGAGGCTTTTTATTATTGCTCTGTACGACGACAGCTACTCAGCGTGGTACACGATGGCCGTGCCTAAAACCAGTTTTACCAGCGGTTCAAATCTGCACCTGAAAGCGACCTCCGACTACTACACCTTTTCCATCACAATGAGCGGCACAACGGCAACGCTGAAAAAGGTCGGAGCCGGTACAAAAACCGTGTATTTCATCGCGATTAGATAGGAGGACGGAATGAAAGTAAATCTTGACGAAAACGGGTATGTAAGGGAGTGGGCGCTCGTCGGAGACAACGGCGGCGTCGATGTCCCTGAGCCTGACGACCTTGAGGGGTTCATCGCCTGTGCCGAAGGCTACCGGCTGAAAGACGGTGTTCTGGTAAAAGATGAAGCACAGGACGCTGCCGTAAGACGGGAAAAGCTCAAGACTGAGCTGAGGGCAAGGCGTGAAACTGAATGCTTTTCCGTAATAAACAGGGGCTGGATTTGGTATTCAAGTCTCAATCTGCTCCAGTGGCGTGAACTCAAGCGCTGGTATCTGGCGTGGCTCACGGTAACGGAGACCCTGACCGCCCCGGAGCGTCCCGCATGGCTCGACAGCACAAACACAGCGGCTATTCCCGACATACCACTATGGCTTTAAGCGAGGTGAGAAATCATGTGGAGAGGCACAACTCCAACCCACACCTTTACTCTGCCCGAAGGCATCAAAAGCACGGATTTCTCCGAAATCTTCATTACCTACTCTCAGAACGGAGAACCCGTGCTGGAGAAAACAGGCGACGAGCTGACCCTTGAGGAAAGCGTAATCAAAATCGTCTTTTCTCAGACCGATACGCTCAAGTTTGAACCTGGTCCTGTCAAAATCCAGCTCCGCGCCAAAATGCCCGACGGACAGGCTGTAGCCTCCAACATCATCTCCACCACGGCGAGGGAGGTCTTGAAGGATGGCGAAATCTAATGAGAATTAACCTGACCTTTGCCGAATCCGTGTCCGAGTTCAACCTCGGCTTTGCGGAGGAGGCATCTTTTTGCATCGGCTTTGAGTCCGGCATGGCACCTATGCCGTGTACGCCTTTTGAGGGACCTTATGAGGTAACGCCGACCCGTGAAACCCAAATCGTCCCGGCAGCCGGAAAGCTCATGCTTGAGCCGCTGGTGGTCAACCCCATTCCCCGGAACTACGGCTTGATTACCTACAGCGGCTTTGAAATCACAGTAAGCTGAGGAGGCAGCATCTATGGCTAAAAATGTAATCATCAATGGCGTCACCTACGAGAATGTACCGTATGTCAACATTCCGATGGTGAAAGCCGTCCCGGAAGACCCGGACTTCGCCAAGTTTGTCGATACTGACAGCGGCACGGCGGTCAGCTCCGACTTGAGGAGCGGTCGAAAGGCGTGGGTTCAGGGCGTGGAGATCACCGGCTCTGTTCCTGCAAAGAGCGCATCCGACATTTCCGTCAGCGGCAAAACGGTCACCGTTCCCGCCGGCGTTTATGACTCTGCCGCGAACAAGAGCATAGCGGACGGTACGGTCACTCCGAAAGCGACCCTCTCCGGCGATGAGCTGGGAGAAACCCAGACGGATTATCCCGTCACCGCCGCTCCTTCCGCGAGCGTGAGCGCCGGATATGTCAGCGGCAACAAGAACGGCACAAGTGTGACCCGCTACATTCAGGTGGAGGAGAAAACAGCGACTCCTTCCACAGCCGCACAGGATATAACACCCTCAAGCGGCAAGCTGCTCAAGAAAGTCCATGTCAACGCCGTAAATATGACCGCCTCCGCAACCGAGGCGGACGTCCTGAACGGAAAGACTTTTTTTAGCGGCTCGTTGACGAGGCGCACAGGCTCGGCGACTGTCCCTGTGGTAAGCCAGGACAGCACAACGAAAGTGCTTACCATTTCTTAATCAGGAGGTATCGGTATGCCTCAGAATATAACGATAGCGGGTGCGTCTTACTCAGGCGTACCCGCTGTTCAGCTTCCGAAAACAGGCGGAGGAACGGCGACTTTCACCGACACAAGTGACGCGACCGCCGGTGCCGGAGACATTCGCTCCGGGAAAACCGCTTACGCCGGAGGGAGCAGAATAAACGGAACGCTTGTGCCGGGGATTACCCCGTCCGGCACAAAAACCGTGAGCGCAAACGGCACATACGATGTCACGGCTTTCGCGAGCTGTACGGTCTCGATTCCGGTTTACGACGGGAGCGTGGTCTGATGGCGACAAAGTATAAGTGGCAGAAATACAACTGCGATACCTCTCCGATATGGGGCGTAAGGCAGATAGCAACCACAGACACGAAAACCTACAGCATCCTTGAAAGAGCTGCCTACACGAGTAGCAGCGGAAAAGACCACCCGGTCATAAACAGCTCGGGCAAGTTCACCTTTTCGGACGGCGGCAGCGCTGTGATTTCTACCAGCAACTGGTCAGGCAAGTACTGGATTGCCAACGATGACTCGATAAAGCTGAGTACAAATACAGGCAGCACCTCTTCCTACTACGCTGTGATTACCTCTTGCAAGAGCGGCTTTCTCAGCATCAAGGCAGCGGCTACCATCTACGAGGCTTATCAGTCCGGCACCTCATATTCTCAAGGCTCTTACATCGGAGATGTGCTTGAGGGCTCCCGCTCCGCTCACCCGGACAACGGCAGAGATGAGAGCGACGGGTTCTGGTATGTGTTTGCCGGTGAGACTTCAGGAGGAAAGATAACCGCTTCCTATAACGGAGCGGTTTTGTTCGTTCTTGAGAATCAGGAGGGAGACAAGCCGGTTCAGTACAACGGTACGGTCATCGCCACCCTTTCTCAGGGGAACACAAAAACACTCAAATGCTCAGGCAAGGTAATGGCGGGCAATGTGGCGGTCGGCGGTAAAACGCTGTCCTGCGGTCAAAAGCTCATGGCTGCGGACATCATTTTTTCATACACAATTTAAGGAGGAGAAAAACAATGAAAGAATTCTGGAACAGCGTACAGTTCGTGTTCACCGCTATCGGCGGCTGGCTCGGCTGGTTCCTGGGAGGAAGTGACGGCTTGCTCTACGCACTAATTGCTTTTGTAGTCGTGGACTACATCACCGGCGTCATGTGTGCCGTCGTTGACCGTAAGCTCTCCAGTGCGGTCGGTTTCAAAGGCATCTGTAAAAAGGTGCTGATTTTTATTCTGGTCGGGGTAGCGAACATCCTTGATGTCAATGTCATCGGCACAGGCTCTGTTCTGCGTACTGCGGCTATCTTTTTCTACATCTCCAACGAGGGCGTGAGCCTTTTGGAGAATTCGGCGCACCTCGGACTCCCTGTCCCCGGCGCAATCAAAAATGTACTTGAACAGCTCCATGAGAGGGCGGAAAGTGAGGACGGAAAAAATGAGTAAAGCATCGGAAATCGTGGCGATTGCCACAGCGGAAATCGGCTACAAAGAGAAAGCCACAAACTCCAATCTTGACAGCGCAACCGCAAACCCCGGCTCCGCGAACTGGACAAAGTACGCCCGTGACCTTGCGGTCGCCGGATACTACAACGGCGGAAAAAACGGCTATGCCTGGTGCGATGTCTTTGTCGATTGGGTCTTTTTCAAAGCTTACGGCAAGGACAACGGTCAGCGCATCCAGTGTCAGACAGGACCCTACGGTGCGGGATGCACCTTCTCCATGCAGTACTATCAGGAAAAGGGCAGATTCGACAAGAACCCCAAGGTGGGAGATCAGATTTTCTTCCGCTACTCCGGCAGCTCCGGCGCTGACCACACGGGCATCGTTGCTGAGGTCACTTCCGCGCAGATTATCACTATTGAGGGCAACTCAGACAATCAGGTAAAGAAGAACACCTATGCCCGAACCTACGGATGCATCATCGGCTACGGTCATCCTCTGTACGACGAGGCTGACGGCACAGCCGCTCCCGCTCCAACCCCTGCGACCGAAAAGAAGAAAACCGAGGCAACGGAGAAAGCCGTGTCGGTAAGTCTCAAACAGCTCTCCCAGGGAAGCACCGGCGCTCAGGTCAAAACCATCCAGCGCATCATTTATGTGCGCGGCATCAACAGCCAAATCAGCATCGACGGTGATTTCGGCCCCATCACAAAAGCCGGAGTCATCGCCCTCCAGAAAAAGCTCTTTCCCAACACCGCCTCCGAATGGGACGGCATCGTAGGAAAGAACACATGGACAGCGGCACTCACCGCTCTCAACTAAGCGTAAAGCCCATCGAGGATTCGTCCCCGGTGGGCTTCTTTTTTTGTTTTCGGAGAAATTTTGAAAAAACACGAATTTTTGTCCGCTCCCAAGGCTACCCAGGGGAGGGACTTTTATGATAAGCGAAAAAACTCAGAAAGTCCTCGCTCTGAGAGAGCGGGGTATGTCATACAGCGATATCTCGGCGGCGACCGGCATCCCCGTCGGAACGGTGCGCTCCTACTGTAACCGCTATTCGGACGCCGATGTTTCATTCTGCCTCAAGTGCGGTACGCCGGTAAAACAGACAGCTCACCGAAAGCAGAAAAAGTTCTGCTCCGACGCCTGTCGCATGGCATGGTGGAACGCCCACCCGGAAAGGGTCAAGCGAAAGGCTGTGTATCACTTTACCTGTCCCCATTGCGGACGGGAGTTCGAGAGCTACGGAAACAACCATCGTGTTTTCTGCTCACGGCTCTGCTACGCCAATGCCCGGAGCAAGGGGGTGAGCGGCAATGCCTGAGGAGCAGTTTGAAAAGCTTGTCCTGTATAAGGCCACCATGAGTCTGGTAGAACAGATGCTCAGGGAGGGGTTAGTCTCACAGGAGGAGTACGGTGAAATTGATAGAATATTCGCCAAAAAGTACGGGTTCGATTTGTCGGTTATATATCGCTGAAAACCGTTGATAAATCAGGCGTTTTACGAGAGTATGTCCATGCTGAAAAAGGAGGTTTTACCATGAACAGAAAGGTCGAAAGGGTGCAGTTCAAGCTCCCTCCGAAACCTCAGCTCACAAAGGTCGCGGCTTACGCCCGCGTTTCCTCAGGCAAGGACACGATGCTCCATTCCCTGTCTGCACAGGTGAGTTACTACTCAGAATACATTCAGAGTCATCCCGGCTGGCTCTACTGCGGAGTCTACGCCGACGAAGCCTTCACAGGCACGAAAGAAGATCGAGCCGGTTTTCAGGAAATGCTTTCTGAGTGCAGAGCGGGAAAAATCGATATGGTCATTACCAAAAGCATATCCCGCTTTGCCAGAAACACGGTCACGCTGCTTGCGACCGTCCGGGAGCTGAGAGAACTCGGCATCGACGTTTACTTTGAGGAGCAGAACATCCACACCATGAGCGCCGACGGCGAGCTGATGATGACCATCCTCGCGTCCTACGCTCAGGAGGAAAGCCGCTCCAACAGCGAAAATCAGAAATGGCGAATCAAGGCGAACTTTGAGGAGGGCAAGCCCTGGACAGGCAGAATGCTCGGCTACCGCTACAAGGACGGACAGCTTGAAGTAATCCCGGAGGAGGCTGAAATCGTCAGACGCATCTTTGCCGACTACCTTTCGGGCATGGGCTACCTCCTGATTTGCCGGGGGCTGAACGGGGACGGGCTGACCACTCTCGACGGCTACCCCTGGAGAGTCGGCACTCTTATGAAGGTCTTGAGGAACTACGATTACACGGGCAACCTTCTCCTCCAGAAGACATACCGTGAAAACCACATCACAAAAAAGCGCCTCCTGAACCGGGGCGAGCATCCGATGTACCACGCTCTTGAAACGCACGAGCCGGTCATTCCGCTGGAGACATTCAACGCGGTTCAGGCTGAGATGGCTCGGAGAGCCGAGAAGTACGGACAGGGTTCCGACACAAACAGCTTTTTACCTTTCAGCCACAAAATCACTTGTGCCTGTTGCGGCGGCTACTTTAACCGCAAGACGGCAAGAGGCAAAAAGATATGGATTTGCCGCACCTACAATACTGTGGGGAAAAGCGGATGCTCAGGTTCAAAAGCTGTCCCGGAGGAAGCTCTGCTCTCGGCTGCCGCTGAGGTTCTGGGGCTTGAGGAATTCGACGAGGCAGTTTTCTCCGAAACGGTCGAGGGCATCACCGCCGAGGGGAACACACTCATTTTCCGCTTTGCGGACGGTTTGGAACAGACGGCGGTCTGGGCAGACCGCTCCCGGTCGGAGAGCTGGACACCTGAGATGAAAGAGAAAGCACGGCAGCAGACCGCCGAGCGACGGAGAAACGAAAGAACGGAGAAATAGCATGGCAACAGCGAGAAAAGTAACGGTCATTGCACCGACAATCAACCCCATGACCCATATGCCCGTCCGGGCGGCGCTCAAGCGCAAGGTCGCCGGTTACGCCCGTGTTTCGACCGACAAGGACGAGCAGTTCACGAGCTATGAGGCTCAGGTCGATTACTACACGAAGTTCATCAATCAGAACCCCGATTGGGAGTTCGTAAAGGTCTACACAGACGAGGGCATCACAGGCACAAGCACCAAGCACCGCGAAGGTTTCAAGCAGATGATTACCGACGCTCTTGCCGGCAAAATCGATCTCATCGTTACCAAGTCGGTGAGCCGCTTTGCCAGAAACACGGTCGACAGCCTTGTAACCATCCGCCAGCTCAAAGACAGCGGAGTCGAGTGCTTTTTTGAGAAGGAAAACATTTATACTTTCGATGGAAAGGGAGAGTTGCTCCTCACAATAATGTCCTCCCTTGCTCAGGAGGAAAGCCGCTCCATCTCCGAGAATGTCAAATGGGGTCAGCGCAAAAGGTTCGAGGACGGCAAGGTCACTCTCCCTTATAAACACTTCCTCGGCTATGACCGGGGCGAGGACAAGGATTCGCCCCCGGTGGTCAACGAGGAACAGGCGGTCATCGTCCGCCGCATCTACCACCTCTTCATGTCCGGCAAAACCACATGGAGCATTGCGAAGCTCCTCACCGCTGAAAGAATACCGACCCCGGCTGGAAAAGAGCAATGGCGCACCTCCACCATTGAGAGCATTCTCTCAAACGAGAAATACAAAGGCTCCGCAAGATTGCAGAAGGAATTCGTTGTAGATTTCCTCACCAAAAAGAAAAAGCCGAATGAGGGCGAGCTTCCTCAGTTTTATATAGAGGAGAGCCACGAGGCAATCATCCCTCCCGATGAATGGGAAATCGTTCAGGCTGAACTTGCCCGTCGCCGCTACCTCCGTCGAAAGTACAGCGGAAACAGCGTTTTCTCCACCCGGCTCGTTTGCCATGACTGCGGCGGCTTTTACGGTCCCAAGGTCTGGAACTCCACCGACAAGTACCGCCGTGTGGTCTGGCAATGCAATGACAAGTTCAAAGGCGATGAGAAATGCGCCACACCGCACATTGAAGAGGAGGCGCTCAAAGCCCGGTTTATGACCGTTTTCAACGTCCTCATCAAAAACAAAAAAGAGCTGCTCCGAAACTGCGAGGTGGTCAGAAACCTCATCGCCGGAACAGAGGAAATCGACTCACGCATCGATGCACTTTACGAAGAGCTTGAGGTGGTCTCGGAACTTGCCCGGAAGTGCATCGATGAGAATGCCCGGACAGCTCAAGACCAGACAGAGTTCCTCTCAAAGTATCAGGGCTTAGAGGAGCGGTTCAATACCGTGAAAGAAGAGATTGACAGACTTGAGGCGGAGAGAGTTTCCCGTGAGGCGAAGGGACAGCAGTTCCGCATCTTCATAAACGCTGTGGAAAAACAGAACGGAGAGCTTACCGAATTCAGCGACCGGCTCTGGCTGGCAGTCATCGACATCGTAACGGTGATGCCGGACGGACGACTGGTTTTCCGATTCAGAAACGGAATGGAGCTTGAGGGCTGAAAATACCCACCTGAGACAATCAGGTGGGCAGTTTTTTATTCCGCTGTGTGTCGCTGCAAAAGAAGAATGGCATCCTCTTTCGCCCTTTCATCGGCGGCTCTTGATGCTAAAACAAGAGAATACTCGTACTCGCTCATGCCGATAAAAGCAGGGTCCTCTTTTCCGACAATATAGTCGATTGTGACCTTGAACAGGTCTGAAAGCTTAATCAGCACCTCTATAGACGGCTCTCTGTTTCCGCTTTCGTACCTTCCATATGAAACATCGCTGATTCCCAGATAGTCAGCTACCTCTTTCTGAGAGAGCTTTCTCTGAGTTCGGATTTCTTTTAAGCGCATCGTGTTCACCTCACTCGCTTACATTTTATTACCGAAAGGGCAAAAGCACAATACCAAAACGGTAATTTTTTTGTTGACTTATTACCGTTTCGGTAGTACAATGCAACCATATCGGTAGCCTCAGGCTGCCAGAAAGGTAAAAAAGAAGGGTGGGACATGACAAAGCTAAAAGCCGCACGGCTGGCGGCGAATTTGACTCAGCACGACCTCGCAGAGGTAACGGGAATGACCTCAGCGAGTGTGTGCCGGTATGAGACCGGCAAGAGAAAGATTTCCGTGGACAAAGCGAAGCTCCTGGCGAAAGCACTTGATGTGAGCTGGACAAGCTTGTTCGATGACGAGAACCCGGAGGAGAAACAAGAGGTGAAAACAGTTTGAAAAATGATAGAGAACAACTCCGAGAAGCGTACCAGCGTGTAGAGACAGGGGCGGCGAAGTTCATCCCGGCGAAGCCGAAAATCGACATCCTTGCCGGAGATCACTCTTTCCGAGTCTGTGCTTACTGCCGTGTCTCGACAGATAACGACGCGCAGCTTTCATCCTTTGAGCTGCAACAGAAACACTATACCCAGCTTGTGGAGAGCCATCCGAACTGGACGCTCAAACACATCTACGCGGACGAGGGCATTTCAGGTACTTCCCTCAAGAACCGCGACGACTTTAACCGCATGATTGCCGCCTGTGAAGCCGGTGAATACGACCTGATTATTACAAAAAGTGTGTCCCGTTTTGCCCGTAACCTGGTAGACTGCATCTCACTTGTGCGAAAGCTGAAAAGGCAGTCTCCGCCTGTCGGTGTATATTTTGAGACCGACAACCTGAACACGCTCTCTGAGGACTCAGAGCTTATGCTCTCCTTCCTTGCCACCTTTGCTCAGGAGGAGTCCGTAAAAAAGAGCGAGAGTATGAACTGGTCGCTCAAGCAGCGGTTCAAAGACGGCAAGCTACTGACCCCGGAGCTTATGGGCTACGACAGACCGAGGGACGTGACCGGGCGCTATATCAAATACGCTCGGCTTGAAATCAACGAGAGAGAGGCTGAGGTGGTTCGGTTCATCTTCCGCTCCTATCTCGCCGGATGGTCTGGCAGAGAGATAGCCGCCGTGCTTACGGACATAGAATGCCCCACGAAAACAGGCGGCACGGTCTGGAGCGAGGGAGCAATCTACTACATCCTCCGCAATGAGCGGTACTGCGGAAACGTCCTGACCTGGAAAACTTTTACCGCTGATATGTACGAGCATAAGCACAAGAAAAATCAGGCGGACAGAGATCAGTACCTGTACACGAACCACCATGACGCCATCATAAGCCTTGAGGAGTTTGAGGCTGTGCAGGTTCTGATGGCGAACCGCCGCCACCACAACTACGGACCCTTGCCGACCGTTCAGGTTATTGACGACGGTATTTTCAGGGGCTATGTTCCCATCAATCACCATTGGGTTAATGACAACCCCGAAACCTACTACCAAGCTTCCAACAGCGTAGAGCAGTCCAACGGGGTCAAGCGGATTCGGCGGAGCTTTTTCAGCGCCTTCAACCTTGAGGGGTATCAGGTCGTGAGAGGACAGTTCCTCAGCACCCGACCCGACTGCCCTTGCATCACGGTGCAAAACAACCGCATCGCTTTCAATGTTTTCTGTATGCGGAAGTTTGAAAATGTGCAGTATGTCCAGCTCCTTCTCCACCCGACGGAACGCAAGATAGCCATCCGCCCCTGTGAGGAAAAGGATACGCACAGTATCAGGTGGCGGCTCGACCCTGAAAAGCCGGTCGTTCCGAAAACTATAAGCTGCCCTCATTTCGGAAACGCTCTCTTCCAGATTATGGAGTGGAACCCTGATTTCGTTTACCACATCAGAGGAGCATGGGCGGCAAGAGGCAGAGACGAGATTATTGTCTTTAACCTCTCTAATGCCGTACCCGCCGCTTACCTTGCGGAAGAGCGTGAGGGAACGACAGCAAAACGGCGTACTGAGCTTTGCCCGGAGGAATGGGGCGACAGTTTCGGTGATGAGTTCTACGATTACGCCGTGCAGAACAGTTTCTATTTTCTCGCCCCGCGTACAGATTGGAAGGCGAAAGCCGCAAGTGTGTCAGCTCCCGGCATCGATCAGGTGTCGGTTCTCTCAGAGGAGGAACTGCAATTGAGCATCAGCACTCTCAAAGAAAAGGTAGGGACAAACAATGGAGAATAATCAGGTATTGCACTATTTTGAGGACAGCAAGCCCATCGAGGAAACGGGAGAGGAAGAGATTGTTGACCTCGCCGGTTACCAGGTCACAAAGGCGGAACTCTTTGCTCACAGCAGAGAACCCGCCATTACGCTCTGGGAAAACAGGCTGAAATTCAACATGGCCTGTCTCCGCCGCTTCCCCGGTGTTACCCACATTCAGGTTCTCATCCACCCCGAGCAGAGGCGGCTCATTATCCGTCCCTGTGAGCCGGACACCCCGGACTCCCTCCGCTGGGCAAAAGGCGGCGGAGAGAAGGAAATATCAAACCGGGACCTCATTTGTAAGGTTTTCGCCGCAAGGGTTTTTGACCTTATGAAATGGGACCCTCAGTACCGTTACAAAGTTCTCGGCAAGCCCGCCACTTGCGACGGTGAAGTTTTGTTCCTTTTCAAGCTCTCCGACTTTGAACTGTTTGTCGGCGGCAAGAAACGGAACTCCTATCTGCCGGAGGACTGGCGGAACTATTTTGGTGTGCCTGTAGAACAGCATGAGGAGTCTTACAAAATAGACCTCGCTGACGGCTACATTACGACAGAAAGGATATAAGAAATGGAGAACAAATACACAGAAATCAACCTCGAAGGTTTTCAGGTGGTCAGCGGAGAGATGTTTGCCCATCTGCCCCGGAAGAGTGAACCGACCTGTACGATTTTCCCGACGGCGATTTCTTTCAGCAAGTCGGCGGTCGAACTGCTCAACGGCTGTGAGCATATCCGTATCGAGATAAACCCCAAGACCCACGGACTGCTTGTCGTTCCTGTCAACTCAAAAGACCGTGACGGTGTCCGCTGGATTAAGAGCGTCAAAGCGGTCAACCCAAAGAAAATCGAATGCTCCACTTTCACAAAACAGCTCTATGAGACCTGGGGCTGGGAGGATGAGCTGAGGTACAGAACATCGGGCAAGCTGGTGACGGCGGACAACAAGCTCATGATGTTTTTCGACTTCTCAAACGCTGAGGTCTGGAAAAAATCGGAGGTGGGTGGTCATAGGTGAATGAGACTTTCATTTCCTTTTATCTTGCGAAAGGGCGCGTCCACATCTTTCCATCGGCTCTCCACGGCATTGGCGACCCTCCCTTTATCCGCTTTCTCCTGAGCAAAGACGGCAAAACCATGATTATGGAGCCTTACGACCACAAAGAGTTCCCCTCAATGAGGGTTCCGAAATCAATGTACAAAGAGTCGGAGAAAAGGGCGCAGATGGAAATCTCGTGCGTCCCATTTTCCCGAATGCTTGCAAAGTGGCTCAATTGGGAAAAGGACGGTTCTTACCGCATCCCCGGAAAAATCCTCCCGGTGCAAAAGCTTGTCCTTTTCGACTTAGAAAAAACCTACTCCATTCACGAAACAAAGAAAGAGGTGGACTGTGAATGATTTACATTACCGGCGACACTCACGGCGACTTTACCCGCTTAGAGGCGGAGAATTTTCCTCAGCGGAAAAGCCTCACCAAAGAGGACTATATGATTATTTGCGGAGATTTCGGCGCTGTCTGGTTTGGAGATGAGCGGGATGCCGGACGGCTCGACTGGCTTGAAAAGCTTCCGTTTACCGTTCTGTTCGTAGGCGGCAACCATGAGAACTATGACGCCCTGAAAGCTTTCCCTGTTACCGAATGGCACGGCGGCAAGGTGCAGTTCATCCGCCCCCATGTTATCCACTTGCTCAGGGGGCAGCTTTACGAGCTTGAGGGGCATACCTTTTTCACGATGGGCGGCGCAAGCAGCCACGACATCGACGACGGCATTCTTGATCCCGATGCGCCGGACTTTGAGCGGCTCTTCTTTGAGTACCGCCGCCATCGCTGTATGTTCAGAGTCAACCATATTTCATGGTGGGCTGAGGAACTTCCCAGCGATGAGGAGTACGAGGAGGCTCGGAAAACGCTTGAACGCTGCGGCTGGAAAATGGATTATATCATCACGCACGACTGCCCGGATACCCTCGTTGACATCATCGGTCGGGGGTTCTACGAGCATGACAAGCTGACCGCCTTTCTGGAAGAGGTCTATAAGTACGCCGAGTACAGTCATTGGTTTTTCGGTCACTACCACGAGAACTACGAGCTGGGCGACCGGCACACCCTCCTCTATGAAATCATCACGCCGCTGTTCATGGACGAGGACGAGGAAGAATGAGCGAGGAGAGGGTCGTGAGCTACGCCGGTCTGTGGCGCATTCTTGCGGAGCGCCACATTAACAAGACAGGTCTCTCACAGCTTGCCGATATTCAGCCGAACACCGTGACGAAATTGGTAAAGGGTGAAAACATCAGAGTCGCCACGCTTGAGAAGCTCTGCAAAGCTCTGGACTGCAAAATCGATGACATCATCCATTTCGTTCCGCCTGAGGAAGAACCGGCAGGACCCTCTCCCGATTTCTTTCTCCCGACCCCGAAACCGAAGGTGGTCACCGACGAAGAGCCGGAGGAGAAAATCGCAAAACGCACATATTGGACACCGACTCCGGCTTTTGCCCCTTGCAAAGAATTGCCCTCCGTTGTAGAATTATCCATGAGAAGAAAGGGGGCGGTGCAAATGGCTAAAGGCTTGACCCAAAAGCAAATAGCGGATTACCGGCAGCTTGTCAAAGACCGTGACAACGGCCGCATTCTTACCCCGGACGGTCTGAGGTTCGTCTGCTCCGCCAACAACTACGACCCCGAGGCTATAGGCAAGTATTTCCTTGAGATGCTTGCCAAACACCAAAATGAAATCCGCCCTCCGATTTGCGGTTCGGACGAGGACGGAGAAGAGTAACGATGAACTTTGAAAACACGGAAAACTGGTCGGAGCTTTCAGCCGAAGAGAAAAGAGAACAGCTCTTTTTGAGGCAAAAGCGCACCCTTGACCTGTTCCTTGAAAAGGGAGCAATCTCACAGGCACAGCATGATAAGAGTCTGGGCGACTTGAGCGAGAAGATGGGTTTTTCTTGCGAAAGATAAAAGTGCAACGCCCGGAGCAAAAAGTGCAACGCTCCGGGCTAACTGCAACGCTTTTCAGGGCAAAGTGCAACGAACTGATAATTCTATCAAAATCTACGCCCTTTGCCAAAAAACCTTCGCACGAAAGTGTGGAGGTTTTTTACTTATTACCTTTTACTTTTTCACTATTACCTTGTCTGCGCGAAGGTTTTTTTGGTAAAGTAAGAAGTAATAGGTAATAGTGAATAAGTACGGTGTATTTCAATTCCGCGAATTGAAATAGCAATTTGAAAGACGGTGAGCGATCAAATGAGCGACAGTCCTCTTATTTCAAAATCAAAAAGCTTTGCTTGGAAATTATAAAGGTTTGCAACGAAATAAAAGCTTCAAAGCGAGAATCGGTATTGACAAATCAGCTGATTCGTTCCGGAACCAGCGTCGGTGCCAACATTCGCGAGGCATTCTATGCTCACGGCAAAGCCGACTTTATAGCCAAGCTTCAGCTCGCCCTCAAGGAATGCTCCGAAAGCGAATACTGGCTCGAGTTGCTGATCGAAAGCGGATACTGTAACGACAAGGCAGTTTTATATCACTGCACCGAGCTCAAAAGGCCGCTTATTGCTTCGCTGAACACAGCAAAGTCGAAGTCCTGAACCTATTCATCTTGCCTATCCCGCCGTTTGGTGCTAAACTTCATAACAACGAAATTACCCGAGGTGCACAGTATGAACAACACACTTGACAGATTTCTCATAGCTCAGGAGCACTCCTACGACACCGCGCTGCGCGAGATACGCGCCGGGCGCAAGCGCAGTCACTGGATGTGGTATATCTTCCCGCAGATAGCCGGGCTCGGCATGAGCTACACCGCTCAGCTGTACTCGATAGCCGACATCGACGAGGCGCGGCGGTACATCGAGCATCCCGTGCTCGGAGAGCGCCTTATCGAGATATCCCGCGCGCTTTTGACGCTCGAAAGCTCCGACGCGGGCGCCGTCATGGGCTACCCCGACGATCTCAAGCTGCGCTCGTGTATGACGCTGTTCGCGCAGGTATCCGACGATCCCGTATTCAAGGCCGTTCTGGATAAGTTCTACGGCGGCAGAGCCGACACGCGCACGCTTGAGCTTCTCGGCCTTACCTAATGCGCACAAATTAACAGAAAATTCACACGTTATTTTCTCACTATCCGCGAATTGACTTTTGTCCCGTTCGCGGATATAGTTTTATCTGTTGTTTTTTCGGGCCTGGCATAATGTCTGCCCAACAATTTTGTTTTCAAAAACAAAAAGGAGCGCAAAATGGAAAAGATCTTCAAGCTGAAGGAAAACGGTACGAACGTGCGAACCGAGATAGTCGCCGGTCTGACCACCTTCATGACCATGGCTTACATCATCGCACTCAACCCGAACCTTCTGACAAACTTTGCGACCGGAACGCCGCTGTGGAATGCCGTTTTCATGGCAACGTGCATAGCGTCCGCCATCGGCATGCTCGTCATGGCCTTCGCCGCGAACAAGCCCTTCGCAATGGCTCCGGGCATGGGACTCAACAGCTTTTTCGCCGTCGTCGTTGCGAACATCGCCGCTCTCTCCGGCCTGAGCTATGAGGAGGCCTTCCCCGCCGCGATGTGCATCATCCTCGTCGAGGGCGTATTCTTCATCATTCTCACCCTCTTCTCGATCCGCGAAAAGATCGTCGAGGCTATCCCCTTCGGCATCCGCATAGGCATCACCCCGGCCATCGGCCTTATGCTCCTGAACATCGGCTTCGGCTCTAACGCCGGCCTTTACAGCGAAAAAGGCGGCCCGTTCTACGTTCTGTCGACCTTCTTCGGAAGCCTGACCCCCTCCGTCGCGCAGGACACAGTCGGCAGCGCTTATCCGCAGCTCGTCCTCTATGTCGTGACCATGCTCGTCGGCGTGTTCGCCATTGTCATCCTCAACCACCACAAGGTCAAGGCATCCGTCATCCTCGGCATGCTCATCTCCTGCATCATCTACTGGGGCGGCAGCTTCATTTTCCTCGACACGAATCCGTTTGAGTCTCTCGCCACCGCATCCTTTGTTCCCCCTCTGGGCGATATGCTCGACACCACCTTCTTCAAGTTTGATTTTGAGACATTCATAAGCATCGGCTGGTTCACGGCCATCGCGCTTATAATCACCTTCTGCATGATCGATATGTTCGACACCATCGGAACCCTCGTCGGCACCGCCGCACGCGCGGACATGCTCGATAAGGACGGCAAGATGCCCAAGATGAAGGAAGCTCTGCTCGCGGACTCCGTCGGCACCGTCGCAGGCGCATGCACCGGCACCTCCACCGTAACGACCTTCATCGAGTCCGGTTCCGGCGTCGAGGCGGGCGGCCGCACCGGCCTTACCGCGCTGACGACCGCTATAATGTTCCTGCTGTGCATGTTCATCGCCCCCATCGCGGCTCTGATCCCCGCTCCGGCAACGAGTGCAGCTCTGATCTATGTCGGCATTCTCATGATAAGCGGCCTCAAGAAGGTCGACTGGGACGATATTCTCCAGGTTATCCCCGTTGCTCTCATGCTCATCTTCATGCCCATCACAGGCTCTATCGGCCACGGCATCGGCATGGCGCTCATCGCCTACACCGTCGTCGCCGCGTTCACCGGCAAGGCAAAGGACGTTTCGATCTTGACATACGTTCTGTCGATCCTGTTCCTCCTGAAGTTTTTCGTCATCGTAAAATAATAAAATCAAGAATCAGCTTACCGGTGTCCTACCAGGACGCCGGTAATTTATTATCCTGCTGCCGATGAGCCTTGCCCTATCGTAGCGGTCAAGCTCCGAAAACAGAATGTCGAAGCAGTCGGCGCAGACAAGCTCATCTTCCCACGAGAACATCTCCTCACCGTCCTCGAACATCAAACGGCACTGCCCGCAATACGCGGCGTATTCATTTTTGTTATTCAAGCGCATCTCTCCCGATAAGATATTTTATGCAATTGCATTGTCTGCTTAGGATAGTACATGCTTTTGCGTAATTTGTCAAGTCCGTTTTTTTTGCGTTATTTAAATAGCAAAACGCGCACTATGTTAAGATAGTGTCAATATTGTCGCTGTTCATGTGCAATTAGGGGGTACTCAAGGGGCAAATACTCTCAAACCGCGTCTTTTTTGGTGCAATGTGACGGTTTTTTATGCATCATTTTTATAACATCTCACAATTGTATATTTAGGCCGCAAGGAATAGAATTTGAAAAGTGGGGAATGTGTTTCCCCTGAATGATTAGTTTTCAATTTTTTCAATAGGAGAGAAAAAAGCAATGATTACAAACGAGTATCTTAAGAGAGTCTATGACTCCGTCGAAAAGCGCGATCCAGACCAGCCCGAGTTCCTTCAGGCAGTCCGCGAAGTATTCGAGAGCCTGCAGCTCGTCGTTGACAAGCACCCCGAGTGGGAGAAGAACGCCATCATCGAGCGTTTCGTAGAGCCCGAGCGCGTTGTTACCTTCCGCGTTCCCTGGGTCGACGACAACGGCAAGGTCCAGGTCAACCGCGGCTACCGCGTACAGTTCAACTCCGCTATCGGACCTTACAAGGGCGGCCTGCGCTTCCATCCCTCTGTCAACCTCTCCGTTATAAAGTTCCTCGGCTTCGAGCAGATCCTCAAGAACTCCCTGACCACTCTGCCCATGGGCGGCGGCAAGGGCGGCTCCGACTTTGACCCGAAGGGCAAGTCCGATGCAGAAGTCATGCGTTTCTGCCAGAGCTTCATGACCGAGCTGTACCGTCACATCGGCCAGTTCACCGACACTCCCGCAGGCGACATCGGCGTCGGCGCACGCGAGGTCGGCTACATGTTCGGCCAGTACAAGAAGATCGTCGACCGCTTCGAGGGCGGCGTCATCACCGGTAAGGGTCTGACCTTCGGCGGTTCCCTGGCTCGTACCCAGGCTACCGGCTACGGTCTGTGCTACTACGCAGCAGAAGCACTCAGCCACCTTGCAAACACCTCCTTCGAGGGCAAGAAGGTCATCGTTTCCGGCGCAGGCAACGTTGCTCAGTACGCAGCAGAGAAGTGCACCCAGCTCGGCGGCACCGTTATCGCAATGTGCGACTCCAACGGCTACATCTACGATCCCGACGGCGTTGACCTCAAGAAGGTCATGGACATCAAGCAGAAGCGCCGCGCACGCATCAGCGTTTATGCCGACGAAGTTCCCGGCTCCGAGTACCACGAAGGCCGCAAGGGCATCTGGACCCTCAAGTGCGACATCGCAATGCCTTGCGCATCCCAGAACGAGATGGACGCTGACGACGTACAGCACCTGATCGACAATGGCTGCATGGCAGTATTCGAAGGCGCAAACATGCCTCTTACCCCGGAAGCAATAGAGAAGGTTCTCGGCAACGGCCTGCTCTACAGCCCCGGCAAGGCATCCAACGCAGGCGGCGTTGCAACCTCCGGTCTCGAGATGAGCCAGAACTCCATCCGCATGAGCTGGAGCTTCGAGGAAGTTGATGAGAAGCTGCAGGGCATCATGAAGAACATCTTCAAGGCATGCTACGACGCATCCGTCGAGTGCGGCGAGCCGGGCAACCTCATGCTCGGTGCAAACGTTGCAGGCTTCCTGAAGGTCGCCGACGCAATGATGGCTCAGGGTATCGTCTGATTCCTACAAGCTAAGTTAACAAAACGAGAGTACCGATCGGTACTCTCGTTTTTTGTTTCATATCTTTTATATTGTCCTGCCGTTTACGGTGACTGTGCCTTCAATGACTATCTCGCCGCTGTTTTTGATACATATGCGCGCGCTCGCGGTCTCAAGATTTATATCCCCCGCGGAATTGACGCTTATATCGGGCAGTGTCGCCGACTGCTCGGTTTTTCTTTTGACCTCGGAAAGCCACATGCTCACACCTCCAATGTTACGATCGTTCCGGCGCTCAGTGAATCGGCCCAGCAGTGCGACGACAAGACGGTGAACACGCCGCTTATGCCGAGCTTTGATGCCGTAAGATTCACCCTGTCGCCGGGGAAACAGGCAAACTGCTTTGTCAGCGTAAACTTTACGCATTTTTTGCAGCGCTGCGATTCGGCTATCTGATATGCCGCCGTGTATCTCACTGCGTCCGCGCCGGTGGTCTTCGGCACGGTCATCTCTCTGTGGCATTTGCCGCCCCGTGCGGCGAATGCGGTATTCGAGCTCGTGTAGCTTGCGCCTGTCACTCGGTTGCGGACGCTTATGTCCGAAATTATGCCGTATCGCTCGTCGCACATTGCGATGCTCGAAACGTCCTTTGAAGCGTCGACCGTTATCGTGTCGCCGCTGCGCCCGTTTAGTATGAGCGTTCCGTCCTTTGTGAAGTACGGAGTCGTTTCCCATGCGTAGCGGCAGAAGCGCTTCAGGGCGCTCCACGCGCTCTCGCCTGTACGGACGGAGAAGGCGCTCAGCGTAACGCTCGAGCCCGCAATCACGCTGCTTATACCGTAGGGCGAAACAAAGCTCGCAACGGCCGCGGCGCTGCCGAGTGCGGGGTATTCCTGCGACGGAAGCTCATTATCCAGTAAAAGCGCCGCCTTTGAGCGCCCGGAAAGCGTGACGACCGAGCCCTTTTCGTCGATGCTTATGCTGTATTCGTCAATAACGCCGCTGAAAACGATCGCGCCGTCATGCGTTGCGCGGAAGGAGCAGGCCGTTTGCAGCTTCGGAAGCTGGCTGCTGTAATATATAAAGCTCACCTCGAACCAGTCGCAGGGCTCGCCCATGCCGTGGCACACGTCCCAGGACAAAAATTCGGGCAGAGGCGTGGACACGCCGTCTTTATCCATGATATATCCCTTCATCGCGTCACCTTATCCTTATGAGCCTGCCGTAGGATATCACGGCGTCGGGGCTTGTTATATCGGGGTTGAGCTCCATAAGGACAGTCAGCGCAACGCCCTTTAGCTGCGATATTTTGCGCAGTGTATCGTTTTCGCCCGCGCTGTAATAGCGCACGCGGCTTATGTCGGAGATGGGATTGCCGTAATCGGTGTCGTCTATTGCCTCGGACGAGTCCTCGAATGCAGAGCCGACATACTCCCAGAACTCAAAGCTGTAGCTTATGTAGTCCTCCTTCGGCTCTTGCTTGAGGCTGAGGGATGCAAAATACGCGCGCATCGTCGGCCACACGGGGTGCACGAGCTTACCGCCCTTATTCTCCTCAAAAAGTGCGGCGAGCTTGCGGAAATTTTCATAAGCCTGCGGGCCGACGAACTCGCCCTCGCCGCGTATTATCTTGTTCTGCAGCCCCAGATTCTGCACAACATAGCCGGAAAACGGCAGCTTATAGCTGTGCAGCGTGCGGCGGTATTTGACCTCGAACACCCTTGGGTTATTCGGCCACACAAAGTCTCTGTATTGCATTGGTGCAAGCATGTTTTCTCCCTCCTAATACAGCTCAAAGCCGTTATCGTATCTGCGCGCGTCGCGGCGGAAATAGTCCGACAGAAACGACATATCGCGCCGGCGCACGATAAACAGCTGCTGCTCATCGAAATTGACGCCGTTTTCATCCGGCGTGTACGCGCGGACATTCAGCATTTCGCCCTCATTGTTCATTTGCGGACACCTCCTGACGATCCAGTGCGCGGATCGTTATTTTTTCTCGCTCGGAGCCGTCGGGCTTTCTTATCTTCTTGAGCTGTATGCAGCGGCAGCCGCTGTATATCCTGCCACCTATCTGAAGCTCAAACTCGCCGATGTTTTCCAATCTCACACCGTCGCCGACGGACACCTCACGCTCGAGAATAACGCTGTAGCTTCGGTCAAAGGTCAGTATCGCGCTCGGGCAGGAGTCGCCGAAGCCGCGCACCGGGTACTCCGAGTAGTCCTCATATTCCTCGGCCAGCGTCACCGCGCCGAGAGGAACGCCGTCCACGCCGATCTTCGCCGTGTTCGCGGAATATGCCTTTATCATGCTCATTTATCCTCCCCTATACTGTATTCCGAAAGCGAGCTGCCGAGCTTTTCGCGCACGAGATAGGCGCAGACCTTTGCCCGGCAGCTTGAGCGCAGCATGCGGCTGTCGGCGTCGTATTTTATCTCGCCGAAGTAAAACTCCGCGACGGACACACCGTCGACGCCGTACAGCGCGCATCGGACGCGATCGGCAAGCTCAGAGCACTTCTCCGCCTCCGCCGCGGGACTGTAGACGTCCAGGGCGAGGCTGAGCTCCGCTTTTTCGCCGTACATTTCCTTCACCTGCCCGTCCTCGGTGCAGATGCCTATGTAATTTCCGAGTCCGGACGAGGTGAGCTTTGCCGACTGAAGCCCCACGCACACGAAGGGCGCGGCGGTATCGAGCTCATTTGCGTCAAAGGCCGTGACCGCCTTTATCTCCGCGCTATTCAGCGCCTCGGCTATCCCGGCCGCTATGGCTTCAAGCATTCGTCCCGCCTCCTTTAAGCTTTAGGATGCACTCATTGTGCGAAAATGCGCCGAATATGCGCACGGGCTCAACGCGCAGAACGATATAGCTCCTGCCCGCGGCAGTAACGCAGTCGCCCTCGGCAATGCCCTCGGTGTCGGTGATGAGGCGGTATTTTGACTTGTTCGTCACGCCCGGGGGAAGCTGCGTCTTGTGTATCTGCGCATCGTCGGGGTCAAGACAGGATATAAAGCCCCTGCCCTCTGTTGAGCCTATGGTGACAGCCTCACCGTAATTGTGCAGCAGTCTGTTCGTTACCGTCATCCCTGCACCCCCACGAATTCAAAGCCGCCGTTGTCGAGATACGCTCCCAGCAGCGTCTCGGCGCTTTTTCTGAGCGCCGCAGCGGACGCTCCGCCGAGCTGCACCGAGAGCCTGCCCGCCGTAAAGCCGCTCACGCCGCCCGAGTGCGCGGCTCCGAGCTCCATGTACATGCTTATCGCCAGCATACCGGCCGCCGTTGTAAAAAGCTCGGTCATATCATCGCTTGAAGCGCTGCGCCTGAGCCTTCCCTCAAGCTCCGCGGCAGCGGCGGCGCAGACCGTGCGCAGCATGACCGCGTCCTCGTCCGGAACGTTCGAGCCGAGCATGCTCAGCGCCTTCATTTCTATGTCCATATCCGTATATGACATTGAATACCTCCTGAAAATAGACTGATCAAACTCCGCTTCCTGTGCCGCATGCAAAAGCGATTTGGCAGCAGGGGAGTGCGAGGGGGCAAAGGCCCCGCTCGTAATCAGATAAATAGCCATCAAAAACGTCCGTCAGGACTTTTTGACGATCGCAGCGAGATTTTTTGTGAGG
This sequence comes from Clostridiales bacterium, assembly GCA_004558025.1. Lineage (GTDB taxonomy): Bacteria > Bacillota > Clostridia > Oscillospirales > Oscillospiraceae > F23-B02. The sequence goes on along the minus strand of SFEG01000005.1, from coordinate 79,907 downwards.
TTATACTTCACAAAAAATGTGGCGTAAAGAAGAGAGAAAAAGTCAAAAGCTTTTTCTCTCTTCGGAGACGGAGCTAAGCTCCGTCTCCTTATTTTTATCAAACGGTCAGCACCTTGGAAGCCTCGGTGTAGAGCTTTGCAAAGCCCGAGATGCTGGTGATGGCTGCACGCTCGAGCTGGCGGTCGATGAGTCTGTCGTATTCGACGCTCACGTCGCCCGCGGTGACCATCTCAAGAGCGTAGCCCTTGTCAAGGCCGATCACGCTGCCTGCGGGCATCGCAGAGCAGCGGATGAGCTTTGCGCCGAGGGGGTTGCCGGGCTCGCCGGTGCCCTGGAAGTTCAGACCCGACAGGGGGTTCTGGAACTCGGAGCACTTGAGGATCTTCATCATCACGTCGGGAGCCGCGAGCAGGGTATTCATGGTGTAGGGATCAAAGGTGTTCCAGAAGTTGAGAAGCTCCCCGTAGCTCAGTGTGCCTGCGGTACCGCCGATGGTAATGTCGCCGACGGTGTAGGTCGCCGCGCTGTTGGAGTTGCCGTCTCCGTTTTTGATAACGTCGATGGCATCCTCAAGATGCATGCGCATGATCTGGTTGCCGATCTGACGGAGCATGACGGAAAACAGATCGAGGCGCTGGAAACGGATAGCCTCATAGGAGGCGACGAGCATTCTGCCGCGCTTTTTGAGCTTCACGAGGTGGTCGGATGCCTTGACCTCGGTCTGAGGTATGGCAGCGCCCTCGCCGACATAGCGCAGGCTCTTATCGTCCTCGGAGGCTGCCGAGTAGATGGAGCGGTAGTCCATTCCGTCAAAACGGGTGACGGTCGCGGTGATGGAGGGCAGGATATTGCCCTCCTCCATGCCCGCCTTTACGCTGCGCGAGACGTACTCAGGAAACAGCACGGCGGATTCCGCGGTGGAGAAAAATTTCTCGACAACGTCGCTGCCCGCTCCGCGAACCTTTATATCGAATCTCTTGAGCTGACGCTGGAACGCGTCGAGTCCCTCGTAGGGAGTGCCCTTATAGTTTTCGTTGGGGTCGAGCGCCTCGAGCGTCTGCTCGAAGGTCTTGCCTCGCTCGGAATACATACCCTTTTCAAGTCTGATCTCGTTAAAATTGTATGCCATGATCGATTCCTCCTTACATGATAAAGCCGACGGTGCCGGCGGTAGTGTCTACCTTGATGACGAGATACTCCGCGCCGCCGCTGGTGACGGTCTTGACCTTGCCGGCCGTGGACGCGGCGAGCTTTGCGTAGCCGACGGTGGGTGCATCGTCGGTGTAGCCGAGCTCAACATAGCCCGCGGTCTTTACTTCCGCAAAGCTGTCGCCGGCGGCTATGCACACGCCCATGAAGCGGTCGCCCGCAGAGCAGGCCTTCACGGTACTGTTCGTGCTCATTTTTACGAGAGCGCCCTCGCTCACGTCGCTTGCCTTATTGAAGGAGAGCACCTGCTCTCCGATGCCTTCAAAACTGACTTTCATTTTTGTCCTCCTGATCTAAGATCAAATAATGTATTCTTCACCGGAAAATGCGGTGACCTCGCCCCTGCCCGGAAGCTGGGTCAGCGGCGGATAAAGCTTCAGTGCTGCTTCCTCGAACGCCTCCTTGAGCTTTATAAGCTCGGGCTCATCCATGGCCGACACGCTTTTTTCGAGCGCCGGATGCATTTTCTCATCGCACACGAGGCAGAGCCTGAGCACCTCGCTTCTGAGCGAATCGAGATATTTTCTGCCCAGCTGCGCCGATTTCTCCAGCGCGTCGAACTCGGCCTTATAGCTGCGCCCGGCCTCGCTTTCGACAAAGCTTTTTATGACTCCCGCGCTTCTCTGCGCCGGAACGGCGACAAAGCTCCACTCGTAGGCATCGACAGCGCCCGTGAGCACCGCGCAGCATCTCTCGCCGCCGTAGACCTTGCCCTTTTCGTGGCTGCAGGCTCCCATCTCCGCGCCGCATATGCTGCATATGCTCTGCGCGACGGAGCAGCCTATGCTCGTTTCGCGCTTTATGCCGCCGTCTATCTGTGCGATGAGCTCGGCGTTTGCCTCGGTGCGCAGCATGTACGCAAAGCCCTTGAGATAGGTGTACGGCTCGCCGCATGAGGTGGTTTTGCCCTTTTCGGTAACAAGCTCCGTCCTGTAAATTCGCGCGACCTGGTTTTCACTGCGCCAGTCATGGTCGCAGATGCCCGTCGCGCCGACGAAAAGCTCGCTAAGCTCGCGGAGCGTCGATACCGAAAAGCGCTCGAAGTCGCGGTCGACCTCGTTGTCGCACAGCAGCACCCGGAATGTATAGACTTCCTCGGCGGTGAGCTCGGTCTTTGCAAAGGCGTTTATCGCCTGCAGCTCCTGCGGCGTGCACTCGGAGCCCGATGCCGAGCCGTCCTTAATGATCTTCATTCTTACTTTTTCCTTCTTCCCAATAGATTTTGTCTCTCTGCGCAAGATACAGCGCAGCCCTGGCCTCCTCGACCTCATCCTGAAGATTGATCGTCTCCCACTCGATATCGAGCGTCGTCGCGTAGCCGTGCATATTGAGCCACATGCGGCAGATCTTCTCGATAACTGGCGTCACCGAGCGGCGGATAGCGCCGAGCTCGCTTGTCATGAGGTCTGCCTGCTGGGCGCTCATGCGCTCGGTCGTCGACCAGTTCAGGCCCAGCAGAAACGGCGGTATGCCGGTGCGTGCGATAAGCTGCTCGAGTATCTGCCGCACGGGCACCTCGCTGTCGAGTATCTGATTGTCCGCGCCGATGACCTTGATGTCCACGTCGCCGACGGCGACAAAGTCACGCACCGAGCCCGACTTTCCGCTCTGCATGGCCTCTGACCACTGCGAAGCTATCTGCTGTGCCCGCTCCTGAGCGGAAAAGCGGTCGAGCGCGTCGCCCTGCGGCTTATACACGACCGCAAAGCGCACGTTTCCGGCGCGCTCCCAGTTCTGGCCTATCGACTGGTAGATCTTCAGCAGTATGCCGCACAGAAACGGCATGCTCCTGAGCATCGAAACGCCGTAGGGCGAGTCGGCCTCGGGATTAAACGGCGTAAACAGCAGAAGATTCTGATACCGAAACGGCACGACACAGCCGGTGTCGGAAACGCCGCACAGCTCGAAGTCCAGCGGAGTTTTGCCCTCGCGTATCTGCACGTCGGCGACATTGCCGCATATGACGGCGGAAATATCCCGATTGCCGTTTACGACGATCTCGCCCACGGCTCTGCCGCAGGTTATCATCGAATCGAGATACGCCGACAGAAAGCACTCAAGACCTCTCTGACCTCTGCCGGTCGGCACGGTGCGTATAAACTCGCCGAGCTCTCTTTCCGCTTTTTTGTCCGCGCAGCGGGCCTCGAAGCCGCCAGTGAGCCTGACGATCTTGAGTATCGCCGCATCCACCACCGGCACCGCCTCGCGGATCATGCGGTAAAGCCTTGTTTCCGTGCTGCCGAGCGGCACATAGCTGTCAATAAGATTGAACGGATGGGTCTGCGTGCTGCGAAGCTGCACCCTCGGCGCCGCCGTCTTTTGTTTTGAAAACAGTTTCATATTCCTACCTTTCCACCCACGCAGCGCCCAGTGGCTGCGCAGGTTTTGAAATGCCCGCGGCAAAGTAACGGATATCGTCCATCGCGTGGTCGTTTTGCTTCAAGGGCGCTTCCCTGCCTGCTCTGTCATCCCAGCGATATTGGTAGAACTCGCGCAGCGCGTCGTCGCAGCCGCGGCAGATGCGTATGCGCCCGCTCTTGAGATACGAGGCAGTGAGGCGTATGCCGCGCAGAACGTCGTTTTCGGCCTTCTCGACCCGAAAGCCCGCGCGGGAGAGCGCCTCTATGAAGCTCGCCGCCGAGGGGTCGACTATAACGCGCTGCACGGTGACGCCGCCGCACAGCTCGGTAAGCGCCGCGACGTACTCCTCGTCGGTCTTCTGCACTCCCATTTTGCGCCCGTCGTAGTAATACTCGCGCAGGCGGTACCAGCTCTCGCCGCTTTTGCCCCACAGTCCGAAGGAGCTCGGATTTTTCGTGCCGTAGTCGCAGGATACGACGTATTCGCCGCATTTCTCCGGCGCGTTGCACAGCATGTCCTCGGTGAAGAAGTCATACACCCTGCCCGACGGCAGCACCCACTGGCCGAGGATAAAGCGCCTGTAGAAATCGCCGCTGTACATTCTTTTATAGCGGTCGATTATCTTTTTCGACAGCGAGGGGTTATCCTCAAGCGTGAAATGGATATACAGGGCTCGCCGCTCGTCGGCCTTCTGTATCCACTCGCGGTAAAACCAGTGCTGCGGACTCTCGGGATTGCAGTTGAACCACAGTCTGCTCCCCGTGACCGAGCATCTGGCGCAGGCCTGCTCGACAAACGAGCGCGGCATCAAGACCACCTCGTCGAGCAGCGCCCCCGCCAGCGTAACGCCCTGGATGAGCGAGCTTGAGCTCTCGTCCTTTCCGCCGAAGAGATAAAAGCGGTTCTCCCTCCCGCGGTAGCCGATCACGATGATGCCCTTTGAGACAAGATCGCGCACCGTAAAGCCGATATCGCGCAGCACCGGCAGCAGGGGCTCTATCATATTGCGCCTTATGCTGCTTTTTGCCTTGCCGCATATGCCGAAGCTTTGTCCGTTAAAGCGTCGCATCGCCCAACAGACGAAGGATATGCCCATGCACAGGGTCTTGCCCGAGCGCACCGCGCCGTCGCAGATGACGGCATCGAGCTCGCGGTAGGGCGAGGCGTCGCTCCACCAGGACAAAACCTTGAGCTGAGTGCGCGAGAAAAAATCAAAGGTCATTTTCCCTCTCGCCCTCCAAAAGCTTTGCCGATTTGTCCAGCGCGGCATAGAAGCCTCCGCCGGCAGCCGACTGCGCCGCGGCATTGAGCTCTATAAGCTCCCTTATGATCGCAAGCTTGCTTACAAATTTCAGCTCCACCTCCCCTTTCGTACCGCGCCTTATTTCGCTCAGCAGCGAAAGATCGAGCCCCTCGATCTTGTCCACATCCTCCGCACTGAGATAAAGCAGCTTCACGGCGTCGTTCGGCGAGGACGCCGCAAGCCTTTCGAGAAGCTTATCCGCAGCGGCGGATCTTTTCTTATTCATAAAAATCACCTCTCACCCATAGGCTGTTTTCGGGCGAAACTTGTACGTTTGCGTGCAAGTAAAAAAAATTTCGGCCGAAAAATTTTTTCGACCGCAAATTTCCCCTTCATTATTTAATTATTTGCTCAAATGTTGCCGTGTGAATATAAAATCAGGCATAAAAAATCCCGATGGAAAAACCATCGGGAGTCCCCGCCGTGCCGTTGGGGTCCGGTTATAACCTGCACAAAGTAGCAGGTGGGTCGCCTAAGCTCTGTTTCTCTGCTTCCAACGTCCGACCCGAAGGCCGGGAGGCCTGCAATCCGCAGATTCAAATCGGCATCCCTTATTAAAAATGTGGGTTTAACGGACCCAAAGTCAATATGACACCGCGAACACGGCAGGGATAGTGTTCTTCTTTGATTCATCATACTCCGCTTCGGCGGAACATATGAATGTGTTTTGCGTCTTACTCCTCGTCGCCTTCCTCGGCCTCGAAGATGGTCATGAACATATTGTGCACCTCTTCAAGCTTTGCGTCGTCGTCGATGGACTCGAACAGCTCGTCGCCGTTTTCATCCTCGGTGACGCTCAGAAGGATAAGGCCGTAATCGGGATCGTCCTCGTCCATGTCCGCCGGCAGGAACGCGGAAAACGTCTCGCCGTTATAGTCTATCGTGTCGAGCAGCTCAAGGTTGAATTCGTTGCCGTCGTCATCTATTATAGTGATAAAATCATTGCCGAAATCTTCGCTCATGGTGATTCCTCCTGTGTTGTTGTGCTCTCATTTTAACCTACACAGTCCGATAAATCAAGAGCTATGAGCTAAAGTCTTCAAGCAGCGACAGCAGCTCCTCGCGCGTTGCGGCCTCGATGCCGCTTTTGAGCTTTTCGCGGTCGACCTTGTTGAGCGTCTCGGTCGGGATATCCGTCATCGTCGCCGGCGTTTCCTTATCGCCCTCGAACACGGCTATATAGCCCTGCCAGTCGCGCAGGCAGTAGGATGTCTTGTTCGCCGCAGCCAAGCTCACATTCTGCCCCGGCGCATTATTATCGCCCGTGTCGCTTATACTTTTTACTGCGGCGCTGCTCATTATAACAGCCGCCAGCACGAAAACGCACAGCGTCAGCTTTTTTAATGTATTTTTCAAGCGCTTCACTCTCCTTTCATTTTATCATTCCCATATACGTTTAAAACAAATCAGTCTCGCGCAAAACTTTACAAATTATCCACGCTTACTTGACATAACATGATATAATAATAATTCAGATAAAATTAGCTTATTGCGCCCAATACATATATTACGGCGTTTACTCAGTTTTGACACATAACACTCGCAAGGAGGTGTTGACCGGAATGGATATTGCAAGAGAGCCCGCCGCCGAAAAGCGCGGAGGCAAGGCCGGCCGTGTTTTAGGCATTATCGGAACGATACTGCTCATCGGCGTCGTGACGGGTCTCATTTTCGTGTGCATCTTCGCATTTTATGTGAAGACCTGCATCACTCCGAGCCTTGATTTGGATCTTAACGACTTCACGCTCAACCAATCGAGCATTATCTATTACCAGGATTCAAACGGGGATTATCAAAAGCTCACTACAGTCAAGAGCAGCGAAAACCGCATTTGGGTCGACGGCGACCAGATACCCCAGCATATGAAGGACGCGCTCGTCGCCATCGAGGACAAGCGCTTCTATACGCACAAGGGCGTCGACTGGTTCCGCACGGCGCACGCGGCGCTCAATATGTTCACCGGCGGCTCGACCTTCGGCGGCTCGACGATAACGCAGCAGCTTATAAAGAACCTCACTCAGCAGGACGATATAACCGTGCAGCGTAAGCTTCTGGAGATATTCCAGGCGCTCGATCTTGAGAAGAATTACGATAAGGATGAGATCCTTGAGTATTACCTCAACGCCGTTTACTTCGGCGAGGGCTGCTACGGCGTTCAGACCGCGGCGCAGACCTACTTCGGCAAGGACGCAAAGGATCTTTCCGTCGCCGAGTCTGCGGCCATCGTCGGAATAACGAACCTGCCGACGTATTACGACCCGTTCTACAGCGTTGAGAACAACAAGGAGCGTCAGGAGAACGTCCTGCGCGAGATGTATAAGCAGGGCTACCTCAACAAGTCCGAGTACGAGGCGGCCAAGAGCGAGGAGCTCGAGTTTGTCCGCGGCGAAAATTCGCCCGACACCTTCAACGTCTACTCGTATTATGAGGAAGTCGTCCTCTCCGACGTCATCGGCGACCTTGCCGAGGCAAAGGGCATCAGCCGCAACGCGGCAAGCCAGCTTGTTCACAACGCCGGCTACGAGATCTATGCCTGCATAGATAAGGATATCCAGGCCAAGGTCGACGCGATATACACCGATCCCGAGCAGCTGCCCAAGTCCTACAGCGGCACAAAATCGCAGCTTCAGAGCGCCATCGTCATCATTGACCAGACGACCGGCGAAATAAAAGCCCTCTCCGGCGGCACCGGCGAAAAAACGATCAGCTACGGTCTGAACAGAGCTACCGGCACCACGCGCCCGCCCGGATCGTCCATCAAGCCCATCGCGGTCTATGGTCCGGCAGTCGAATACGGCCTCATAAGCCCCTCGACGATGGTTCTCGACGCGGACGAGACGCATGTCCAGCTCGCGCACACCTCGTGGTATCCGAAAAACTCGCCGAATACCTACGACGGCATAATCACCATAACCACCGCGCTTCAGAAATCGAAGAACACCGTCGCCGCGCAGATCATGGATAAGCTGACTCCGTCGGCCTCGCTCGAGTTTCTGCGCTCGCGCCTGGGCGTGACGAGCCTCATCGACTCGGACGCGGACTACGCGGCAATGGCCCTCGGCGAGCCGCACTACGGCATCACCGTGCGCGAGATGGCGCAGGCCTACACCGCCCTTGCAAACGACGGCGTTTTCACCTATTCCCGCACCTACACCATGGTGAAGGACCGCAGCGGCAAGATCATCCTCGATAATCAGCCGCAGACCATCCGGGCCTTCTCGCAGGAAACGGCGCGCACCATGACCTATATGCTAAACAATGCCGCGACCTACGGCACAGGCAGCGAATCGCGCCTTAGCAACATGCCCGTCGCCGGCAAGACCGGTACGACCACCTCAAACCGCGACCGCTGGTTCTGCGGATATACTCCGTACTACACCTGCGCCGTCTGGACCGGCTACGATACGCCAGAGACCATGTCCTTCTCCGGCAACCCCGCGACGCAGATATGGCAGAAGGTCATGTCCGCCATCCATGCCGATCTTCCGCGCAAGGAATTCAATATCTCCTACGGCGGCTCGGCAACCGGCATCTTCGGCTCTCGCGATGAGCTCGAGGAGCAGGCGCTGACCGAGGAAGAGCGCAAGCAGAAGGAAGAGGAAGAAAAGAAGAAGCAGGAAGAAGAGGAAAAGAAGAATAACGAGGATGATAACGGCGGCGGCACCGTCGACGATATCTTCGCAAACTTCCGCGATCTCTTCTGATCACATACAAGGAGGAATTATTGTGGCAAACAAACCGCTTGAATACAAAGGTCATCCCCTGCAGCGCGCAGGAAACATAGTCTATTACGGCAGCATGGCCGACAAATACATCATCATGCTTCAGATAATGGACACGAAGAAGGTCAAGGATCTCGACGTTGCCACAAAGGTATCCGTCCAGCTCCAGCTCACCGACCCCTCCGTCAAATCCCGCGACCGCATAGTCAAGAAAAGCGAGAAGGACGGCTTCTGGTCGGCCATGGACGTCGCAAGCGTCTGGCTCGACAGAGCATTGGCTTCAAAATAAGAAGCGGGGGAGCTCGAGGGGTAGCGAAGCGGCGGCGCGGGAGTGAATGACATGCCGGTGGCATGTCAGAGCCGCGCCGTGACCGAGCCGCAGCGAGAAAAGGCCCGCCTCGAATTTGATCTGCCGCCACATAAAAAGCCTTGTCTTCCAAGGCTTTTTGCGAAGCGCCGTTTTGAAGCGTTCAAAATGGCTGGCGGCATTGGCGCAGTCAAAAAAGTTTATTTCGAACTTTTTTGACAAGCTGAGCAGGCAGCTTCGCTGCCTGTTTTTTCTCGCTTCGATTGTGATAAATTTGCCTAAGATAAGAGTAGAATTTACCGAAAATTTAGTTTATAATATACGATGTTATAATGTTAGCCTGCCGTGCAGGTGAAAATTTGAAATCTGGGAGGAAAAAATGAAGAAAGTACAGTTTACGGAAACCGTGCTTCGTGACGCGAATCAGTCACTTATCGCCACAAGGCTTCCCTACGACAAGTTTGAGCCCATCCTCGAAAAGATGGACAAGGCCGGATTCTACTCCGTTGAATGCTGGGGCGGCGCGACCTTCGATGTCTGCCTGCGCTTTCTGAACGAGGATCCGTGGGAGCGCCTGCGCAAGATCCGCGCAAAAATGCCCAACACCAAGCTCCAGATGCTTCTGCGCGGTCAGAACATTCTCGGCTATAAGCATTATCCCGACGATGTCGTGCGCCGCTTCGTGCGTGCCTCGGTCAAAAACGGCATCGACATCATTCGTATATTCGACGCTCTCAACGACACCGATAACCTCAAGGTCGCCGTTGAAGAGACCATAAAGCAGGGCGCAATGGCCTCCGGCACCATTTCCTACACCACCAGCCCCGTACACACGATAGCAAAGTACGTTGAGATGGTAAAGGAGCTCAAGCAAATGGGTGTAAGCTCCATCTGCATAAAGGACATGGCCGGCATCATGACCCCGCAGAGCGCATACGACCTCGTTTCCGGCATAAAGGACGCTGTCGACCTGCCCGTCGTTCTGCACACGCACTGCACCACGGGCCTTGCCTTCATGACCTACCTCAAGGGTATCGAGGCCGGCGCCGACGTTATCGACACCGCGATCTCCCCCTTCTCCGGCGGCACCTCGCAGCCGGCTACCGAGACGCTGTACTACGCGCTCAAGGAGCTCGGCTATGACGTGCAGCTCGACGAGAAGATACTCATAGAAATGGCGAATTTCTTCAAGCCAATCCGCAACGATTACCTCGCCGACGGCACGCTCAACCCCATCTCAATGACCACCGACACCCAGTGCCTTACCTATCAGATACCCGGCGGCATGCTCTCGAACCTGCTCAGCCAGCTGAAGATGATGAACGCACTGGACAAGTTCGAGGAAGCTCTTATCGAAACTCCGCGCGTGCGCAAGGACATGGGCTATCCCCCGCTCGTCACTCCGACAAGCCAGCTCGTCGGTTCGCAGGCGGTTCAGAACGTGCTCGCGGGCGAGCGCTATAAGAACGTCGGCGCCGAGATAAAGGCCTACTGCCGCGGCGAATACGGCAGAACTCCCGCTCCCATCGATGAGGCCGTCCGCGCGAAGATCCTCAACGGCGAAAAGCCCATCGAGGGCCGCTATGCCGACACTCTTCCGACCGACGTATACGAAAAGGCCGCCGAGCACCTCGGCGACACCGCAAGATGCGAGGAGGACGTCCTCAGCTACATCTCGTTCCCCCAGGTCGCGGAGAATTTCTTTGAAAAGCGCCGCGAGGCCGAGGAAAAGGTCGTTCGCTACACCATCACCGAAGCCTGAGGAGGTTTAGATTATGACTGATCTAATAAACATTTCCTTCGGCGCCGCCGCGCTGACGGCGCTTCTGGGCTATCTTGTCGTTTTCTTCGGCCTTGTTCTTCTTATGGTCGTCGTTATGATAATGGGCAAGATCATGGTAGCTCAGGCGGCCAAAGCAAAGACGGCTGCACCGGCAGCCGCTGCCGAGCCCGCCGCTCCCGCTCCCGAGGCTCCGGCCGCACCCGGCTCTGCGGGCGAGCTGAAGCTTTACGACACCGATCCCAAAGACGCGGCAATGATAATGGCCATCGTCGCCGACACTCTCGGCAAGCCCATTAACGAGCTCCGCTTTATTTCCATCAAGGAGGTCAAGGAAGATGAAGTATAAGGTAACTTTGAATAACAGGACATACGAGGTCGAGGTCGAAGAGGGCAAGGCAATGCTCATCGACGAGTACGAGGCCTACGCTCCCGCCGCTCCCGCACCCGTTGCCGCGGCTTCTGTCGCAGCAGCCCCCGTCGCGGCAGCTCCCGCAGCACCCGCAGGCGCGGCTCTCGCCGCCGGCGAGGTCGTGAAGAGCCCCATGCCCGGCAACATCCTCAAGATAAACGTAACTCAGGGTCAGAAGGTAAACGAGGGCGACGTGCTTCTCGTCCTCGAGGCCATGAAAATGGAAAACGAGATCGTCGCAACCAAGTCCGGCACCGTCGCTCAGATCGTCACGGCCAAGGGCGCAGTAGTCGAGACCGGTGCTCCTCTTGTTGTCATAGCATAAGGAGGTAACGGATGGACATTCTGGGTACTCTCCAAAAGCTTGCGATGGAATCCGGCTTTGCCGCGTTCTTCGTCACCGACGGCGGCTGGAAAAACCTCATTATGATAATCTTTGCCTTTGTACTTCTGTACCTGGGCATAGTCAAAAAGTTTGAGCCCCTGCTGCTTTGCGGCATAGCCTTCGGCTGTCTGCTGACTAACCTCAGCTACTTCATCGGCATGGGCGAGAACGCACTGTATCACCCCGAGCTGTGGGAGGCCTTCCTCGACGAGGCAAGCCCCTATTATCACAGCTACGGTCATGTAATGTCGAACGCCGGTCTGCTCGACTTCTTCTACATCGGCGTAAAGGCCGGCATCTATCCCTCGCTCATCTTCCTCGGCGTCGGCGCGATGACCGACTTCGGCCCCCTGCTTGCCAACCCCAAGAGCCTGCTTCTCGGCGCGGCTGCTCAGCTCGGCGTTTTCGTGGCCTTCCTCGGCGCCGTTGCACTGGGCTTCACAGGTCCCGAAGCTGCATCCATCGGCATCATCGGCGGTGCGGACGGCCCGACAGCGATCTACCTTACGACGAAGCTCGCGCCGCAGCTTCTCGGACCTATCGCAATAGCGGCGTACTCCTACATGGCGCTCATCCCGCTCATCCAGCCGCCTCTCATGAAGCTGTGCACAACCAAAGAGATGCGCGAGGTCAAGATGGAGCAGACGCGCGAGGTCTCCAAGACCGAAAAGATCGTCTTCCCGATCGTCGTTGCGACCTTTGTTATCCTGCTTCTGCCCTCGACCGCTCCCCTGGTCGGCTGCCTCATGCTCGGTAACCTCTTCCGTGAGTGCGGCGTGACCGACCGTCTGTCGGATACCGCGCAGAACGCTCTGATGAACATAGTCACCATCTTCCTGGCCACCTCCGTCGGTGCGACGATGGTAGCTCAGAACTTCCTGACCGGCAACACGATAAAGATCATCATCCTCGGTCTGTGCGCATTCGCCATCTCCACCATCGGCGGTCTGCTCATCGGCGTTGTAATGTACTACGCCTCCGGCAAGAAGATCAATCCCCTCATCGGCTCCGCGGGCGTTTCCGCAGTTCCCATGGCCGCGCGCGTTTCCCAGGACGTCGGCAGAAAGTACAACAAGGCAAACTTCCTGCTCATGCACGCAATGGGTCCCAACGTCGCGGGCGTCATCGGCTCGGCCATCGCGGCAGGCTTCCTGCTCTCCGTATTCGGCGGCTGATAAAAGAAGTTTTAAGGACATGCATTTTCGGATGCATGTCCTTTTTTAGCGCTTAATGTGAAAAATTTATCGTTTTGTGCGGATAGGCTATTGACAAATCGCCATGTCCTGTTTATAATCTAAAACACTCGTTACAAAACATAAGTTTTAAAACATCGGATTCATTTCAAGGAGAGGTGAGCTATGCCCCCGAAGCCTAAATTCTCAAGAGAAGAAATAGTAGACGCCGCGCTGGATATCGTAAGCCGCGAGGGTGTCTCCGCCCTGACGGCGCGTGAGCTCGGCGAAAAGCTCGGCAGCTCGCCGCGGCCTATATTCACGGTGTTCAAAAGCATGGACGAGGTCATGCAGGCCGTCAGAGAAGAGGCCATGCGCCGCTATGACGCGTATGTTTCCCGCGCGAAGGACTACTTCCCGTCCTTCAAGGCCATCGGCATATTCATGCTGCGCTTTGCCAAGGAGCAGCCGAAGCTGTTCAATCTCCTGTTCATGCAGGAAAATTCGCAGGCGCGCCGTTTTGACGATATCTTCGCTTCGCTCGGCGACACCGCGAGCCTGAGTATCGACTTCGTCATGAGCGGCTACGGCCTCACCGTGGAGGAGGCACACTTTCTGTTCCAGTACGTCTGGACCTTCACCTACGGTCTGAGCGTCCAGTGCGCCACCGGCATGTGCGATTATTCCGAGGAGGAGCTCGTGAGCATGCTCGGCAACGAGTTCATGTCCATCATGAGCTTCATGAAGTCCGGTATACGAAACAATGTTATCACCACCCTGCGCCCGGTAAGGCGCGACGATCCCGAAGCGACATTTGACCCATTCAAAAAAACCTGAGAAGTAGTGAAGACCATGGACGCAATTATGACCATCCTCATGTACGCGATAATTTGCCTTTTTGTTGGCCTTGTGCTGTACCATGTCATCAAAAAAGCCGTAAAAGACGCGATAATCGAAGCAAAAGCTGCCGAAAAAGGCAAATAGTGCAGCAGCGCAACCGTCGGTTGACACATTTCAAGCCCGGCTTTATAGCCTGCAACCGCAAAAAATGCTACTGTTAGGGCACAAATTCCCGACAGGAGGACATGAAAATGATATTGGCAGACAAGATAATGAACCTGCGCAAAAAGGCAGGCTGGTCACAGGATGAGCTCGCCTCCCAGCTTAACGTTACGCGCCAGTCCGTATCGAAATGGGAGGGCGCGCAGTCGGTTCCCGATATGGATCGCATCGTGCAGATGAGCCGCCTTTTTGGCGTGACGACCGACTATCTTTTAAAGGACGAGATAGAAAACGAGGAGCTCGGCAGCTCCGAACCCGAGAGCGCACTGCGCCGCGTAACGATGGAGGAGGCCTCGCGCTACCTTACCATCCGCAGGGCCGACGCGCCGAGGATCGCGCTTGCTGTTCTTCTGTGCGTTGTCTCGCCCGTCGTGCTCATACTGATGGCCTGCCTGTGCGAGTCCGGCCGTTTCGGCATAAGCTCGAATGCCGGTGCGGGCATCGGCCTGTGCGTAATGCTCTGCATCGTCGCCGTCGCGGTCGTGCTCTTTATCCGCACCGGCCACCGCGCCGCGGATTTCGAGTTTCTCGAAAAAGAGGCGTTTGAGACGGAATACGGCGTTGCGAGCATGGTAAAAGAGCGCAAAAAGGAGTTTTCCGAGCAGCATTCGCGCCTTAACACCCTCGGCACTGTGCTTTGCATACTCTCGGTGCTGCCGATCTTCGCCGCGCTGGCCTTCTCGCTGCCGGACGTGTGGGCAGGGATAGGCGTATGCCTGCTTCTGCTGCTGGCAGCATTCGGCTGCTATGCCTTCGTTTACGGCGGCGTGTACTATTCGGCGATGGATAAGCTCCTCGAGGAGGGCGACTACACGCGCGAAAAGAAGAAAAAAAGCCCCGTTTTCGCCGCTGTGAGCACCGCCTACTGGCTCATCGTCACAGCAATTTTCCTCTACTGCACCTTCGGCCCGAACGGCAACGGCCAGCCGGGCACGCTCTGGTATATCTGGGCCGTGGCCGGAGTTCTGTACGGCGCGATAGCGGCCTTCCGCGGGGTCATTCTCCGCTCAGGCAAGCGCTGATTAAACATCAAAAAGCAAGGAGAGCCTATGGATCAGCATATAATCGAAATATCGCATCTTAATAAAGCTTTCGGCAGCGTGAAGGCCGTCAATGACCTGTCCTTTCACGTCCGCCCCGGCGAGCTGTTCGCCTTTCTCGGCGTAAACGGCGCAGGCAAATCGACCACCATCTCCATCATGTGCGGCCAGCTGAAGGCCGACAGCGGCAGCGTGAAGATCTCCGGCCTCGATGCGGATAAGGACATTGCCGGGATAACGCGCAGGCTCGGTGTCGTGTTCCAGGGCAGCGTCCTGGATAAGCCGCTGTCGGTGCGCGATAATCTCGAAAGCCGCGCGGCGCTGTACGGCATAACGGGCAAAGCGTTTGAGAATCGGCTCAGGGAGCTGTGTGAGCTTCTCGATTTTTCCGACCTGCTTGACCGCAGCGTAGGCAAGCTCTCCGGCGGCCAGCGCCGCAGGATAGACATTGCCCGCGCCCTTCTGCACAGCCCGGAGATACTCATCCTCGACGAGCCGACGACCGGCCTCGACCCGCAGACGCGAAAGCTTCTGTGGAGCGTCGTGCGCTCGCTGCGCGAGACGGAAAACATGACCGTTTTCCTCACAACGCACTACATGGAGGAGGCCGCAGACGCGGACTACGTCGTCATTCTCGACAGCGGCAGCATCGCCGCCGAGGGCACACCCCTGGCTCTCAAAAACGCCTACACCGGCGACTACATAACCTTTTACGGCGTGCAGCCGGAAGCTCTCGACTCGCTCGGTCTCAAGTACGAGGCTCTGCGCGACGCGTACCGCGTGTCCGTTCCGAACACCGCCGCCGCGACGAAGCTCATCACCGAACATCCCGGGCTTTTTGACGATTTTGAGATAACAAAGGGCAAAATGGACGACGTTTTCCTTGCCGTAACGGGCAAGGCTCTCTCGGGAGGTGAGGAAAAATGAAAACTCTGCTTATCCTGACAAAGCGCAACGCAAAGCTGTTTTTTAAAGACAAGGGCATGTTCTTCTCCTCTCTGATAACCCCCGCTATTCTGCTCGTGCTGTACGTTACGTTTCTTTCAAACATCTACCGCGAAAGCTTCGTTTCCGCGCTGCCTGCGGGCTTTACGCTTTCCGAGAGCATCATCGACGGTGTCGTCGCGGGGCAGCTTGCCTCGTCGCTTCTGGCCGTCTGCTGCGTGACGATTGCCTTCTGCTCGAACCTTCTGATGATACAGGATAAGGTCACGGGCTCCGTGCTCGACCTGACGGTAACGCCGGTAAAGCGCAGCGTGCTGGCCATGGGCTATTTCACCGCGTCTGCCGCCGTCACGCTGATCGTCTGCCTTATCACCTGCGTCATCTGCTTTCTGTATACCTACAGTCAGGGCTGGTATTTGAGCGGTGCGGACATTGCGCTTATCCTGCTTGACGTTTTCCTGCTCACGCTTTTCGGCACGGCGCTCTCCTCCTGCCTGCACTATTTTCTCACAACGCAGGGGCAGCTGTCTGCCGTCGGTACGCTCGTAAGCGCAGGCTACGGCTTCATATGCGGCGCGTACATGCCCATGTCGAATTTCCCCGAAGGCTTACAGAAGGTACTGTCCTTCCTTCCCGGCACCTATGCAACCAGCCTTCTGCACAATCACTGGATTCGCGGCGCGCTCAATGAAATGGGCGATGCCGGCGTGCCCGGGCAGGTGCTTGACGCTATACGCGACGGCATCGACTGCAACATATATTTCTCCGGCGAGGCCGTCTCGCAGGGCACGATGTACCTCATTCTCGCCGGCTCGGTCGTGGTCGTAACGGCAGCGTATGTTCTCATAAACGCGCTGTGTAAACCAAGGTATGGTGACAGATAAATATATAAGGAGATAGAACAATGCTCGAAATTAAAGGACTTACAAAATGCTACGGCGAAAAGAAGGCTGTGGACGATCTCAGTCTGCACATAGCGCCCGGAACGATCTATGGCTTTATAGGCCACAACGGCGCGGGCAAGACAACGACCCTCAAGGCCACGGTCGGTATCCTCGACTTTGACGAGGGCGAGATACGCATTAACGGCGTGTCTGTAAAGGACGACCCCCTCGCCTGTAAAAAGGTTTTGGCCTATATCCCCGATAACCCTGACCTTTACGAGTACATGACGGGTATAAAGTACCTCAATTTCATTGCCGATATCTTCGGCGTGAGTCCCGAGGACAGAAAGGCTCGCATTGAAAAATATGCCGATCTTTTCGAGCTGACTAAGGATCTCGCGCAGCCTATCTCGGCCTACTCCCACGGCATGAAGCAGAAGCTTGCCATAATTTCCGCGTGGATACACTCGCCGAAGCTCATCATCATGGATGAGCCCTTTGTCGGTCTTGACCCGAAGGCCGCACACATCCTCAAGGGCATGATGCGCGAGCTGTGCGACGAGGGCGGCGCTATCTTCTTCTCGACCCACGTTCTCGAGGTCGCCGAAAAGCTCTGCGACCAGGTCGCCATCATAAAGGGCGGCAAGCTCATCCGCTCGGGCACCATGGCCGAGGTCAAGGGCGACGACAGTCTTGAGGAAGTGTTCCTCGAGTTGGAGGACACATCATGCTGAAGATCCTTTTAAGAAAGCAGCTTTACGAGCTCAACAGCAGCTTTTTCTATGACCGCAAGAAGGGCAAGGTGCGCTCGAAGTCAACGAGCATACTGTTTATCGTGCTGTACGCGCTTTTGATGATTGTCGTGATGGGCGGCATATTCGCCGCGCTGTCGGTCATGCTGTGCGGCCCATTTGTCGGCATGGGACTTGACTGGCTGTATTTTGACATGATGACGCTCTTGGCGCTGTTTTTAGGCGTTTTCGGCGGCGTTTTCAACACATATTCGAGCCTGTATAAAGCCAAGGACAACGACCTCATGCTCTCGCTGCCGATCCCGACGAAGTACATCCTCATCTCGCGTCTTACGGGCGTATATCTCATGGGGCTTATGTTCAGCGCGGTCGTTATGCTGCCTGCCGTCATCGTCTACTTTGTCGTTGCGCAGCCCGCGTTTTCCGGCGTTGTCGGCGCTCTGCTGCTGACCGTTTTGGTGAGCATATTCGTCTTTATCCTCTCCTGCCTTCTCGGCTGGGTGGTTGCAAAGATAAGCGTGCGCCTTAAGAGCAAGTCGCTTATAATCGTCCTGCTCTCGCTCGTGTTCTTCGGGCTTTACTACTTTGTCTGCTTCAATGCCTACGAGCTCATTCAGGAGCTCATAATGAACGCTATCACCGTCGGTGAGAAGATCATGGACTCTGCCTATGTTCTGTACATCATCGGCGATTGCGGGCAGGGCGGCTGGCTTTCGATGCTGTATGTCACGCTCGCTGTAGGCATACTCTTTGTCATCACCTACCGCATTCTCGCGCACAGCTTTATTAAGATAGCAACGACCTCCGACAAGGTCGCAAAGCGCGAATACCGCGCGCAGACGGCAAAAATGCGCAGCACCTCGTCCGCTCTGCTGCACCGCGAGTTTTCGCATTTTCTTTCAAGCCCGACATATATGCTAAACTGCGCCCTCGGCACGCCCATGCTCATTTTAGCCGGTGCCGCGCTGCTCATAAAGGGGCAAAGCCTCGTCATGCTCGCGGGCATGATCCCCTTCCCGGATGATTTCCTTGCCGTCATGATGGCCATCGGCGTGTGCGTTGTCGGCGCAATGAACGATCTCACAGCGCCCTCTGTATCCCTTGAGGGCAAGAGTCTGTGGATAGCTCAGTCGCTGCCCGTAAGGCCGCAGGAGGTGCTGCGTGCAAAGCTGAGGCTCCACATGCTGCTTACCGTTATCCCCGAGCTTTTCTGCTCGGTCTGCGTCTGCATCCTGTTCCGCCCTGATTTTGTGACAGGCCTTCTGTGCGTCGTTCTGCCGATCGTATTCACGCTGTTCATCGCGGCCTTCGGCCTTGTCATAAACCTCAAAAAGCCGAATCTCAACTGGCAGACCGAGGCCATCGCCGTAAAGCAGAGCATCGGCGTTCTCATAGCAATGCTCGGCGGCTGGGTGATAGCGGCCGTCCTCGGCGTGGGCTACTATCTGCTTTACGCAAAGCTCGGCTCTATTGCATTCCTGGCTCTTGCGATCGTCGTACTCGCTGCTTTGGCTGCCGTAGAGCTCAAATGGATAAGCAGCCGCGGCAGCGAGATACTGAGGTATATGTGATATGAATGACACGGCCAATACCCTGCTTGCGATATCAGTCGTTTTTCTCGCGATAGCCGGGATAGCTTTTCTCGTCATCTCGATAGTCGACAAAAGCTGCGGCGCATGGCCGCTTGCCGCCTCGCTTGCATGCATGGTTTTATCAAATATCTTTAACGTTATTCGCCTCCGACGCAAATGAAAAAACCGCTCCGTATGGATCTTCATACGGGGCGGTTTATATTTTGTTTTACAGGCCGTAAGCTTCGGCAAGCTTTTTGAATGCCGGGAGCGAATCCTCGGCGGTCTTTTCCGAGACGCAGTAGGCAAGGCGGGCATAGCCCTCTACGCCGAAGCTGTCCGACGGGACAAGCAGTATCTCAAACTGCTTTGCCTTTTCGCAGAACTCGGACGCACTGTCGCCCTTCGGCGCTTTTATAAACAGATAAAACGCGCCGTCGGGCTTTACGCAGACAAAGCCCATGGAGCTCAGAGCATCGTAGAGCGTATCGCGGTTTTTGGCGTAGCTCGTTATATCCGGCTGCACGTCGGCGCATTTTGCGAGCATGTGCTGCATAAGGCTCGGCGCGCAGACATAGCCGAGCGCCCTTCCCGCGCCGCAGATTGCCGCGAAAACGTCACCGCTGTCCTTCACGCAGGGCGGCACCATGATATAGCCAAGGCGCTCGCCGGGCAGAGACAGGCTCTTTGAGTAGGAATAGCACACGATGGTGTTATCGTAGAAGCTCGGCACGAAGGGCACCTGCACGTCGCCGTATACAAGCTCGCGGTACGGCTCGTCGGCGATGAGGTAGATACTCTTGCCCTGCTCCTCCTGCGCGACCTGAAGTATTTTCGACATGACCCTGAGCGTCTGCTCGCTGAGGATAGCGCCCGAGGGGTTATTGGGCGAGTTTATTATGACCGCCGCAACGCCCTGCTCGACGGCTGCCTCGAATGAGGCCATGAACGGCTGCATATCGTCGCCCGCCGGGGGAACGATGACGACCTCCGCGCCTGCGTTTTCGGCAAAGACCTTATATTCCGGGAAAAACGGCGCCAGGACCGCGACCTTCTCGCCCTCACTGACGAGCGCCGACATGACTATCGACAGCGACGAGGACGCGCCGGAGGTGATATATATGCTCTCTGCCGGAATATCATAGCCCGCTCTTTTGCTCTCCTGCGCCGCAGCGGCCTTGCGCGCGGCCATTGCGCCGGGAGCCGCGGTGTAGCCGTGCACAGCGAGGCTCTCCTCGTTTCGGAGAAGCTCTATGAGCGTGTTCTTCACCTTTTCCGGCGCGGGAACATTGGGGTTTCCTATGCTGAAATCAAAAACATTTTCGCTGCCTATCTCGCTGCGGCGTGCGTCGCCGTAGGCGGCGATGGCGCGTATGGCCGAATCGCTTTTTCCGAGTGCAAGCATTTTCTTCGCTATCATAATACACTTCTCCTTTCGTGTTATCGTTTATCTCAGGTCTGCCAGCTCATATATGAGCCTTTCGGTCTTATCCCAGCCGAGGCAGGCATCGGTTATGCTCTTGCCGTAAACGCCGCAGTCGGGCTTCTGATTGCCGTCTTCGATGTAGGATTCTATCATAAGCCCCTTGACAAGGTGCAGTATATCGTCCGAGTGGCGCGTGCTGTGGAGTATCTCCTTTGCAATGCGCGGCTGCTCGTCCCACTGCTTGCCGGAGTTCGAGTGGTTCGTGTCGATAACGACTGCCGGGTTTTTAAGGCCGCTTTTCGCGTACAGCTCACACAGGAGCTTGATGTCCTCGTAGTGATAGTTGGGTATCGTTCTGCCGTGCTTATTGGACGAGCCGCGCAGGATGGCGTGCGCGAGGGGATTGCCCTTGCTCTGCACTTCCCAGTTGGAGTAAACAAAGGTGTGCGGATGCTGGGCTGCGGTGATGGAGTTCATCATGACGGAGAGGTCGCCGCTCGTGGGGTTTTTCATGCCGACCGGCAGGTCAAGGCCGCTGGCCGTGAGCCTGTGCAGCTGATTCTCTACAGATCTTGCGCCGACGGCGACATAGCTGAGCATGTCCGACAGGTAGTGGTGATTTTCCGGGTACAGCATCTCGTCCGCGCAGGAAAAGCCGGTCTCGGCGATCACCTTCATGTGCATCTTTCGTATTGCTATCAGGCCGCGGAGCATATCCGGCGAGCTGTTTGGGTCGGGCTGATGGAGCATGCCCTTGTAGCCGTCGCCGGTCGTGCGGGGCTTATTTGTGTAAACGCGCGGAACGATGAGTATTTTGTCCTCAACCTTCTCCTGAACGCGGCGAAGGCGCGAAATGTAATCGAGCACCGAATCCTCGCGGTCGGCAGAGCAGGGGCCTATGACTAAAAGCAGCCTGTCATCCTCGCCGGTGAATATTTTTCTCAGAGCCGTATCCGTCGCCTTTTTTCTCTCGGCAAGCTCGGGAGTTATGGGGTACATTTCCTTTACCGCCTGCGGCGTGGGCATTTTTCTCTTAAATTCCATGTTCATGACTTATCATCCTCTTTTTTTACGTCAAAATATTTTCTACGCTCGGTGGAAAGGCGCATCATCTCGCGCATGGTCTCTCTGTCGCCGTTTGCGATGCTGTTTCGCAAACGCTCAAACTTTTCGCTGAAAAGATCCATCTGGCGCACGAGCTCGTCGCGGTTTAATAAGAACAGCTCGCTCCACATCTCGTCGTTTATCTTTGCGATTCGCGTAAGGTCGCGGAACGAGTCGCCCGTGTAATCGACGAGGTGCTTTGAGTCCTTGCACACCATGAGCGAGACCGCAATGCAGTGGGCAAGCTGCGAGAGAAAGCCTATCATCTCGTCGTGCTTTTCGGGCGTGAGCTCGGCGATCATCCTGAAGCCCATTATCCTGCCGAGCTCCTTGCAGGTCTCGATGGCCTCGGGCGTGTTTTTGTCCGTTGGCGTGACAATATAGTTTGCGCCCTCGAATATCTCCATGCGCGCGTTCTCAACGCCGCTGCACTCGCGCCCGGCCATGGGGTGTGCGCCGATAAACTCAAGATCATCGCGCAGCATGCCCTGAATTTTATAGATGATGCTGCACTTTACGCCCGTAACGTCGCTTATGAGCGCATGGGGCTTTATATACTGCTGATAGTTTTCGATCCACTCGACGAATGCGTGCGGATACATGGCGAAGATCAGCAGGTCAAACTGCGCGATGTATGCAGGGTCTATATCCGCTCTGCCATGAGCTATTATTCCCTCGCGCAGGGCGTAATCTATCGTCTCCTGCCGCCGGGCTATCGCTCCGACCTCAAAGCCGTGAGCGGTAAGCGACTGTGCGTAGCTGCCGCCCATGAGACCGAGACCGAGTATAAGTATTTTTGTGTTTTTATCAAGCTTCATTTTCTGCCTCCAAGCCGAGTGAGCCGAGATCGGCAAAATAATTCGGATAGCTCTTTCTAACGGCCTGCACACCGTCGATAACGCCGCCCGTTATGCTGCACAGGAGCGTCTGCGCCATGACTATGCGGTGATCGTTGTGCGCCGAGAGCGTGCCTGCCGGCGCTTTGAGCGTGCCCGGCTTTATTATGACCTCGTTGTCGTAAAGCTCCGTCTCGATGTCAAAAGCCGCAAGCTGATTGGCCATGACGGCGGCTCTGTCACTCTCCTTTATCCGCAGTCGGCGCGTTCCGGTAAAGCTCGCGCCCTGCCCCAGGGCCGCTGCCAGCGCAAACAGCACAGGGCCGAGATCGGGGCAGTTTGAGATATCGAGCTTTGCCCCCGGAGCTTTGAGCTTTTCAAAATATTCAAGGCACACTCTGTCGCCCTGAATGCTGCCTGCGTCAAGCCCCGTGACCCTGACGCTGCCGCCTACTAAATTAAAGGCCTCGAGCGCCGCTGCGTTTGACCAGTCGCCCTCGACGGTTTTTTCTCCGGCAATATACCTCTGCCTGCCGCGAACGGAAAAGGCATTCGGCTCGGGCTCGTTTATCTCAATGCCGAATGAGTGCAGAACGCCGAGCGTTATATCTATATACGCACGGCTCTCGACCGGCGGCAGGACCTTTATCACACTGTCGTCGGAAAGCGTCGGCAGCGCAAACAGAAGCCCCGAAACGAACTGGCTGCTCACGTCGCCGCGCAGGACATACTCCCCCGCCGTGAGCTTACCGCAAAATTCAATTCCGCCCTCGTCCTTTGTTATCTCAATGCCCTTGCCGCCGAGGAGCTCCTCGTATATGCCGATGCCGCGCTCCAATAGCCGGGGCGTTCCCTCAAAGCGAACGCTCGCTCCCGTGAGCGCAAGAGGTATCATGAACCGCAGCGTGCTTCCGCTCTCGCGGCAGCGCAAAACGGCGCCCTCCGGCGTTTTGCCGGGTCTGCCGGCGATCGTCACCGTGTCGCCGCATTTTTCATATCTCGCGCCGAGCGCCTCAAGGCAATCGAGCGTTGCGAGCATGTCCTCACTGCCCGAAATGCCGCTTATGCGGCTTTCTCCCTCCGCGAGGGCGGCGCAGATCAGCATACGGTGAGCATAGCTTTTCGACGGCGGCGCTTTAATTTCGCCGCAAAGCCGCGACGGGCTTATTTTAAGCTTCATTTTTCTCTCCGATATAGTCTATAAGAAAGTCGAGCGCCTCGTTGTAGCCCGCGAGGCCGTGGCCGCATATGGTCTTGACCGCAACATCGCGGATATAGCTCACCTGCCTGAAGGCCTCGCGCTCGGATACCTCGGAGATGTGCACCTCCACCGTCGGTATGCCGACACCCTTGACCGCGTCCGCTATGGCGACGGATGTGTGCGTGTACGCCGCGGGGTTAAACACGATGCCGTCAACGCCGTCAAAGTACGCCTTCTGGATAGCGTCGACGAGATCGCCCTCGTGGTTTGACTGATAAAACTCGACCGTCACGCCCTTTTCCTCGGCGTGCCCGCTTATCATTTTGAGCAGCTCCTTATAGCTCTGTCTGCCGTATATCTCCGGCTCTCTGATGCCGAGAATGTTGATATTCGGCCCGTTTAAAACGAGAATTTTCATTTCGTAAGCTCCTTTAGTATCGCGTCGGCCTCCGCCCCGGGCGTGGTGTTCGCGTCGATGTGCACCTCCGCCGCGGCGCAGTATATATCATATCGCTCGGCGTAGAGCTTTTCGAGCGCGCTACGGCGCGAGGCAAGCGGCCTGTCGTCGGTCGCGATGAGGTTTTCGGGTCTGCGGTCGAGGAAAACAAGAACGCCGTTTTGCTTGAGCGCACGCACGTTCTCCGCATCGAGCACCGCGCCGCCGCCCGTTGCGATGATCTTGCCACCCGTTGACGCAAGCCCCGCCACCGTTTCCTTTTCTATCTTTCTGAACTCGGCCTCACCATGCTTTGCGAAGAAATCCGCGATGGGCATGCCGATCTTCTTGACTATATATTCGTCCGTATCGGCGAGCTCCTTGCCGCATTTTTCGGCGAGGATTCTGCCGACGGTCGTTTTTCCGCTTGAGGGCATGCCGATGAGGACGATATTCTGCTTATCGTTTTTAACGCTCTTAAACGCCTTGTCGACAAGGCTCTCGTCAAGCGGGATATCCTGAAACACCGCCGCTGCGTGCACCGCCTGCGCCGAGAGCATATAAAGCCCTCCCTCGGCCGGGATGCCTCTTTCCTGCGCGTCGAGGATAAGATTAGTGCGCAGGGGATTATATATCGCGTCGAGCACGCCCTCGAGCTTCGGGAAGGCCGAAATGTCGATGGGGCGGCCTCCCTGCTTCGGGAACATGCCCACGGGCGTTGCGTTTATTATGACCTGCGCGTCACTGTGCTCGGAAACTGCCTGCTCGTAAGTTATGCTGCCGTTTTTGCCGCTGCGCGAGACGTAATATACGCTCTCGGCGCCCATGTATTCTGCCAGCGCGTGGCCTGTCTTCGAGGCTCCTCCCGTGCCGAGGATGAGGACCTTTTTGCCCTTCATATCGACACCGATGTGCTTTGCAAGCGCCAGCATTCCGGCAAAATCGGTGTTGTCACCGTAGAGCTTACCGCCGCGGTTTACGATGGTGTTCACAGCGCCGATGCGCTTTGCCGTGTCGGATATCCCGTCAAGATACGGAATAACGTCCTGCTTATACGGTATCGTCACGTTTATGGCGTTAAACTCGCGCTTTGTCAGGAACCCGCCGAGCTCAGAGGGTGCGAGCTCGTGCAGCTCGTATTCGTAATCTGCTATCTGCGCGTGGATCTCGCAGGAATAGCTGTGCGTAAGATGCTCGCCTATAAGTCCGTATTTCATCTGTCGTCGACTCCTTTCGTCAGCACATCCGTGCCGTATCGCAGACTCAGCATGTCGGCAAGGCACAGCGCCGCGATGCTGTCGAGCACCGGACATATCCTGCGGATTATGGCCGGGTCGTGCCGCCCGTGTATGCTGAGCTCAGTGTTCTCAGCCGTAATAAAATTCACCGTATCCTGCGGCCTTGCGATAGACGGCGTGGGCTTTACCGCACAGCGGAAAACGATCGGCATTCCGTTTGTGATTCCTCCGTTAATGCCGCCGTTATTGTTCGTCGTTGTTATCACCTCACCGCCTTTGAGCCTGAACGGATCGTTGCACTCGCTCCCGCGCATATCTGCGACGGCAAAGCCCGCGCCGAATTCGATCCCCTTGACTCCGCCGAGAGAGAACGCGGCGTGGGATATCACACTCTCGACACTGTCAAACCACGGCTCGCCGACTCCGGCCGGAACGCCGCAGATAACGGTTTCCGTCACGCCGCCGACGCTGTCGGCAGCCTCCCGCGCCTCCAATATGCGGCGAGTCATCTCCTCGCCGCCGGCATCGTCCAGAACCGGGAAGCTTTTTTCGGAAAGGGCTTTAATATCTGCCGCGAGGTCTTCTCCGAACGCGCGGTCGGACACGCCCGCGCACCTATAAATATGCGTTGCAAGGCTTATGCCGATGCCCTCGAGCGCCGGGATGAGCACGCCTCCGGCCGCGACGAGCGCCGCGGTTATCCTGCCGGAAAAATGCCCTCCGCCGCGAAAATCCTCATAGCCGTGGTACTTGCAGTGCGCGGAATAATCCGCGTGCGACGGGCGCGCGGAGCCGTAGTCATAGTCGCGGCTGCGCGTATTTTCGTTGGGGATGACTATGCACAGGGGCGTGCCGGTCGTTTTGCCGTTAAATGCGCCGCTTATTATCTTAAATTCGTCCTTTTCCTGCCTTGGCGTATCTATCGCCGAGGACGGGCGGCGGCGCGTAAGCTGACGGGCGATGAAGCTTTCATCTATCGTTATCCCCGGTGCGAGCCCGTCGATAACACAGCCGACTGCCGCGCCGTGGCTTTCGCCGAAAAGAGTCAGGCAGACGCTTTGACCGAAGCTGTTTTTCATTTTGCTCCCTCCAGACGCGAGAGTATCTCGTCGGCGCTCATGCGGCAGAGCCTGAATTCGCCTATCTCGTCAACAACGACCGCAGATATGCCGTCCGCGCCCATTTTCTTATCGTGCTTCAAAAACGGCATAAGCTCGTCCGCCGTCTGCTCTATCTCGGTCGGCAGACCGTATTTTTTAAGCACTGCTCTTATTCTCGCCGCCGCGTTTTCGCCGCTCATCGGTATCATGCCGAGCGCGACGCACTCGCCGTGCAGAAGCCTTCCCGCGTTGAAGCTCTCGACCGCGTGGCCTATCGTGTGGCCGAAATTGAGAACCTTTCTCAGTCCCGTCTCGCGCGGGTCTTGTTCGACGACGCTCTTTTTTATCATAAGCGCGCGGTAGATTATCTCCGGCAGATCGGCCGTGAGGTCATCGCTGCGCTCAATGAGCGAAAATAGCTCGGAGTCGTTCGTCGCAGCCATTTTTATCGCCTCGGCAAGTCCGGCCATGAGCTGGCGGCGCGAGAGCGTTTCGAGCACCTCGGGGTCGATTATGACCTTTTTCGGCTGATAAAACGCGCCGACTATGTTCTTTACGCCGCCAAAGTCTATCGCCGTTTTTCCGCCGATGGATGAGTCGACCTGCGACAGGAGCGTTGTCGGGATATTGTAAAAATCCACGCCGCGCATGTAGCAGGACGCGGCAAAGCCGCTCAGATCGCCGACGACACCGCCGCCGACAGCGACGACGCAGTCGCTTCTCGTAAACGATGCGTCCAGCATTTCCTGCAAAAGCTGCTTGAACTCCTCGAAGCACTTGCTCTGCTCGCCCTGCGGTATCGTCACGATGACCGCTTCTTTGCACTGCTTTGCTACCGTTTCGGCGTACCGGGCGGGCACTCCGCTGTCTGTAACGATAAGCGCGCGGCGGTTCAAGTTCAAAAGCTCGCCCGCTTTTTTGAGTGCGCCGGGCTCGAGCACTATATCATAATCCCATGTGTCGGTTTTTACGGGGACGATCATTTTAAGTCACTCTCCGATTTTCAGATTTGAGTAGTAGGTTCCGACGAGCTTGAGCTTTGCGCATATCGCCGACAGCTCGCGGAGCATATCCCGGCCGTTTTCGTTGTTTATATTGCCCTCGGCCTCGATATAGAAGAAATAGTTCCACTGAAGATCCTTCATCGGACGCGAGCGGAGGTTTCGCATGTTGAAGCCGTGCGCGCCGATGATATTCAGGGTCTGCGCCAGAGCACCGGCCTCATTTTTGACGGTGAACACAAGGATGAAGTTTTCCTCTGCGCAGCTTGACATGCTCGCCGGGCGGTTCTGCGCACGCGAGAGCGCGGCAAAGCGCGTCGTGTTCGTTCTGCTGTCGTTAATGACCTTGTCGACTATCTTCAGTCCGAACACCTCGCTGGTCTCATCCGAGGCTATCGCCGCTATCGTCGCGTCGTTTTGCTCCTTGACGTACCGGGCTGCAAGCGCGGTGTTTGAAAACGTCTCGGTCTCAAAGCCGTGCGCGCGGATATACTCGCCGCACTGGTCGAGCGCCTGCGGATGGCTTATGACGGTCTTTACGCTGTCTATCGTCGCCTCGTCCGTTCCGAGAAGATTGTGCTCTATCGGCAGATCGACGACCTGATTTACGAACAGATCGCCCGAGAAGATGAGATCCATGACCGTTCCGACCTCGCCGGCGGCGCTGTTTTCAAGCGGCAGCACCACGCAGTCGTATTCGCCGCGCTCGACGGCCTCGTACGCGTCGCCGAAGTCGGAATACGGCACGAGCTCGGCCTCCGGGAACATGCGCTTTGCCGCAATATACGCAAACGCGCCCTCAACGCCGCAATAGGTGACCTTCATCCCGTTTAATATCTTCGACTGATACTCGCACGACAGCTCTATCGTTTTCTTGAGAAACTGCACATAGTATGACTCTATATCCGCGCTTTCTATAAGCGCGCGGTTGCGGTCGATAAGCTCCTTTTCGCGCGCGGGATCCTTGACCGACAGGCCGTGCTGCTTTTTATACCCTGCAATGACCGCGGCAGCGTGCATACGCTGCTCGAAAAGCGCTGCCATCTCCTTGTCGATGCGGCTTATCTCGTTTCTTGCTGTTTCAAGTTCGTTCATGTCTATACCTCTGTGCTTTCAATAAAAATATGCGATCCCCGCGAGGGGATCGCATTCAATGACAAATATTCGCCGCTTTAAAAACGCGGCTTTTATGCGTGCATTGTTACGTCCCCTGCGCGGCGGCCCTGCGCCAGCCGTAATAATAAAAATCGCAGTACGAATAAAATCGTACTGCGTTAAAAGACATGGATGCACTGCGGGCAGACTCGGACACGGAACAATTCATAACAGCTGCATTGCGCTCGCTCATTTCCCTGTCCTCGCTTTCCTTAAATATGAGTAAATTATACTCACCCGAAAGCTTATTGTCAATTGCCGCTTTTCAACAAATTTCGCCGATTTGCAATAAAAGCTTTCAGCAAATAAACCATCGCCCACTTTTGAACGAGATAAATTAACCCCACAATGCTGTCAGCATCGGTATTATCTGCTTCTTGCGGCTCATCACGCCGGGCAGGAAGAGCATATTGTCCTTAGGCGCGGCGGATGGTATCGTCGCTGCCGACGTACATAAGCTGCGTTCCCTCGAGCAGGACAGCGTCGATGTAATCGCCCAGGTGGAAGCAGATAGTGTCCTCGGTGTGGCAGGGGCGCGAGATGGGAATGGCCTGATAGATGAGCTTTGCAACACGCGCCGCGTCAAAGGGCGTGGATATTATGCACGTGCGATGCGCGTTCTGAAGCCACTGCTTCTTCGCCTCGGTCTGGCACAGGATGATACAGTTTACGCCGAGCTTGAGCGCACGCTCGACCATATCGGGCTGATCGCCGCACAAAACTATGCTGTCGGGGTCGTTAAACAAAAGCGTCTCGCAGCGCGGCATAGCTCATCGCCGCGACGATCGAGTCGGTGTCCGAGTTGCGGTGACCCACCACAAAAATTTCATTCGTCGTTTTACCTCCGATATTCAGTGCTCCACAATTATAGTATGCCTTTTGGAAAAGTCAACAGAAAAAGCGGCATCTTAACAGATACCGCTTTTTGTTTACCGTTTATTTTTATTTATCAAGCAGTGCACGGACATCGTCTGCCGAACCGACAGCGAGAAATGCGCCGTCGCCGAAGTCGGCGTAGACGGACTGACCGTCAATGTATATGAGCACCGTACCTCCGTCGGGAAGCGATACCGCATAGTCTGCCTCGCCCGTGCGGGCAGTATCCCCGCGCGCCGGAGATACAGGCTCGAGCAGCGCCGTGAGCTTATCTGCCGTCGCCTCGTCCACCGCGGCGGCGCTTGACATGGCAAGCTGCTTCTGAGTCTCATTACAGGTGCTCGAATCATTCTCCGGCTCGGAGCCTTCAACGTCTCCGCGCACGGGTGCGGTAGCCGTGACATAATACATATCGCCTGCCGCATCGTTATCCGCGTTATCGGAGGAGAGGATGCCGCTTTTTGCCCCGGCGAAGATCACCAGTGCGATGCAGGCCGCGGCCGAGAGATATTTGATCCAAACTATGCCCGTTTTCTTTGTCGGCTTTGCGCCTACGCCGCTCATTATTTTCTCGTGCAAGCCCTCGGGCAGGGGCTCGGGTTCGCGCATTTGCTCCGATATGGTGCAAAACGCATCGTATACGCTTTGGCACTCGGGGCAGTGCTCGATGTGCTCGCGCACGAAACCGCGCTCTGCGTCACCGAGCTCATCATCGAGAAGGCAGCTTATCATTTCTCTGCACTTTTCGCAATCTATCATGTTTTGCCGCCTCCTTTCATTTATTTTGACGCAAGCTCGTCGGGAATGTTCCCTCTTTTGATAAGATATGCGGACAATCTTTTTCGCGCGCGGAAGATGCGCGACTTGACCGTTCCCTCCTCGAGTGAGAGCGCCGCGCCTATCTCGGCATAGCTCATGCCGCCGAGCTCGCGCATGACGAGTATCTGCCGCTGCTTATCCGGCAGCAGCTTCAGCCCCTCCGAGAGCGACTGCATGCCGAGCTTTTTAATAAGCTGTCCCTCCGGATCGGCGGCGGGGTCTGGGATATCGAGCTGAACGTCCTCGTCCTCATCGTCATGGGCGGTAAGCGATACCTGCGGCCTGCGCTTTTTAGAGCGCAGAAAATCAAGGCAGATGTTCGTCGTTATCCTGTAAAGCCAGACGGAAAACTTGCTGTCTCCCCTGAACGAGGGCAGACTGTTATACGCCTTTATGAAGGCCTCCTGCGTCATGTCGAAGGCGTCATCCCTGTCGGAGACCATGCGCAGGGCGAGGTTATATACCGTTTTTTCATAGCGCAAAACGAGCTCCTCAAAGGCATTTACGTCGCCGCCGAGCACCTTTTCGATTATTTCCTTTTCGGAGATCAGGCTCATATCAGTTCTCTCTTAATGCCGTTTATGATCTTTTCAAGCTCATCGAGCGATTCGACCCGTACGAGCTGCTGCTTATAGTACCCTGCATGCGCCACGCCCTTGAGATACCAGGGTATCTGATGGCGCGCCTCAAGGCAGGCAAGGCGCTCGCCGAATTGTTCGGCGTACATTTTCGTGTGCCGCAGAGCAAGCTCCATACGCTCGGGAAGCGGCGGCTTTTCGGGTATCTCCCCTCCGGCAATATACGCGTTTGCCTCGGCAAAAAGCCAGGGGTCGCCGAATATTCCGCGGCCTATCATCGCAAGCTCGCAGCCGGTGTAACGCAGGATATGCTCCGCGTCATGCGCCGAGAAGATATCTCCGTTTGCGATAACGGGGATGGACACCGCCCTTTTCACATCGCGGATTATATCCCAGTCGGCGCGGCCGGAGTACATCTGCGCCCTCGTTCTGCCGTGAACGGCTATGGCCGAGGCTCTCGCCTGCTCAATGACCTTTGCAAACTCGACGGCATTCACGCTGCCGCCGTCAAAGCCCTTGCGGAACTTCACCGTCACCGGAACATTTACGGCCGCGACCACGGCCTGCACTATCTTACCTGCGAGCTCGGGGTCGCGCATTAGCGCCGAGCCGTCGCCGCTTTTGACGATCTTGCCGACGGGGCAGCCCATGTTTATATCCAATATATCTGCGCCGGAATACTCTATCGCCATGGGTGCGGCCTCGGCCATGAACTCCGGCTCGTGCCCGAAGATCTGCGCCGCGAAGGGGCGGCAGCCGGGCAGGTTATACAGAAGGCTGCGCGTTTTTTTATCGCCGTAGCACAGCGCCTTTGCGCTGACCATCTCGGTCGTCGTGAGCGCCGCGCCGAGCTCGGTGCATATGGCTCTGAAGGCAAAATCCGTGACCCCCGCCATCGGCGCGAGCGTCATTTTGCCGTTAATCTCAACATTGCCTATCTTCACCATAATATATCCAGTCCCACCGGGCAGTGATCCGAGCCGAGTATCTCGGGCAGTATGTACGCGTCCTTTATGTTCTCCTTAAGGCGCTCGGATACGACAAAATAGTCGATGCGCCAGCCGACGTTGCGCGATCTTGCCGCCGCGCGGTAGCTCCACCAGGAGTACGCGTCGCGCTTATCGGGGTAAAGCGTGCGGAAGCTGTCGATAAATCCGGCGTCCAGAAGCTCCGTGAATTTGCCGCGCTCTTCATCCGAAAAGCCGGGGTTAAAGTGGTTCGTGTCCGGATTTTTGAGGTCTATCTCCTCGTGCGCGACGTTCATGTCGCCGCAGACGATGACGGGCTTTGACTTATCCAGTTCCACAAGATACGTGCGGAAGTCATCCTCCCAGCTCATGCGGTAGTCAATGCGCTTTAAGGAATCCTGCGAGTTCGGCGTGTAAACGCACACAAGGTAAAAATCCTCATACTCAAGCGTGACGGCTCTGCCTTCGGTCTCGTGGCCGGGGATGTTGTGCCTTACGCTCAGGGGCGTGTGCCTTGTGAATATCGCCGTGCCGGAGTATCCCTTTTTCTCGGCATAGCTCCAGTAGCTCTCATAGCCCGGCAGGTCGAGCTCTATCTGTCCTTCCTGAAGCTTTGTCTCCTGCAGGCAGAAAAAGTCCGCGTCCAGCGACCAGAATATATCCTCAAAGCCCTTTTTTACGACGGCGCGAAGGCCGTTAACGTTCCAGCTTATAAATCTCATTCGTTTATCCCCCTCGCGTCGGAAAGCGCGGCGTTGCGCAGTCTGGGAACCTCGCCCGACGCGCCGTTTTTCGTCTCCTGCGTTTTGACGGCGGCAAGGCGGTTTATCTTAACGCCCATTTCGCGGAATTTGCACTCGTAATCGGTCATGACTCCGCCCTCGCCGTTTTCGTGCAAATCGTTTGTGACGCCTTGCACCTCCCAGCCCTCGGCCTTTATCTGCTCAAGCGACCACTCGAAAAGCGGCAGGTTATCCGTCTTGAAGCAGACCTCGCCGCCGAGCGGCAGAATGTCGGCGTATATACGCAGAAAATTCGGAGATGTCAGCCTGTGCTTTGCGTCACGGCTTTTCGGCCACGGATCGCAGAAATTGACGAAAATGCGCTCGACCTCGCCGGGCGCAAACACCTCGCGCAGCTTCAGGGCATCCATGGATATAAAGCGCACGTTTTCCGTTTTCGCCTCGCAGGCACGCTCCATGGCAATGACCATCGCATCCTCGACCTTTTCCAGCGCAACGAGCTCGGCCTCGGGGTTTTCCTGCGCCGTGCCGACGGTGAAGCGGCCCTTGCCGCAGCCTATCTCGAGCCACAGCGCCCTGCCGGGGAATTCATCATGCCAGCGGCCGCGAAGAAGCTCGGGGCTCATTATCTGAACGGCAGCGCATCTTTCCATGCGCGGCTGCAAATTCGGTTTTTTTCTCATTCGCATTTTCTTTCACTCTCCGATTGTTTTTCCGTAAGCATATCCGTAACCTTAAAAATAACATAGATCGGACGAAACATCAATCTGAAAACATGGCATTTTCGGCAGAAAATCGGACATTTACTGACATTTATCCACTTGAAAAGCGCAAAAACATATGATATAATTCATTAATCAATTTATTAACACCCCCCCTACGGCTATTTAAGGAGAACTATAAATGAAGCGTGTAAAAGTATCTAATAACGTAATTCGTCGCCTTCCGCGGTATTTAAGAAAGCTCGATGAGCTCACCGAGGCCGGCGTAAGCCGTATATCCTCCGGCGAGCTTGGCCGTCAGCTTGGCCTCACCCCCTCGCAGATCCGTCAGGACTTCAGCTGCTTCGGCGAGTTCGGTCAGCAGGGCTACGGCTACAAGGTCACCGCACTGCGCGCGGAGATCGCCTCCATCCTCGGCATGGACAGGGGCTACAGCGCCATCCTCATCGGCGTCGGCAACCTCGGCCAGGCACTTCTGTGCAACTTCTCTTTCAAGACCTGGGGCTTTGACCTCAAGGCCGCCTTTGATATCAAGCCTCAGCTTATAGGCACCGATTACGAGGGCGTGACGATCCATGACATGGCCACCCTGCCGCAGTATCTTTCCGAAAACAAGGTCGACGCAGCCGTTCTTTGTGTTCCCAAGGCTCACGCGATTGCCACGACCGAGCTTCTCACCTCGCACGGCGTAAACGCCATCTGGAACTTCACGAACATCGAGCTCACCGCGCCCGAGAGCAGCACCATCGTCGAGAACATCCATTTCTCCGACTCGCTGCTGTCCCTGAGCTACTACATCTCCGAGGATAACGACGAGAAGGCCGCAAGAGCCGCAAGAATGAACAAGTAATAAAAAACATTTCAAGGCGGGCAGCAGCCCGCCTTTTTTAGTTGGAGGAAGCAATATGTCAGATACGATAGCCGCCGTCTCCACCGGCTCACAGGTCTGCGCAATAGGCATCGTGCGCATGTCGGGCGGCATGGCGACAGACATTGCAGATAAGCTGTTCTCGCCCATGTCGGGCGGGAAAATGTCCGACTGCGACGACCGAAAGCTCGTATACGGCAAGCTCAACGATGCGCAGGGCAGGCTTCTGGATATTTGCCTGTGCACAATAAGCCGTGCGCCGAACAGCTACACCGGCGAGGACACCGCCGAGTTTCAGTGCCACGGCTCGCCCGTCGTTCTGCGCGCCGTGCTCGACGCCGCGTTTTCCCTCGGCGCAAGGCAGGCGCTGCCCGGCGAGTTTACAAAGCGTGCGTTTTTAAACGGCCGCATGGATCTTGCAAGCGCGGAGGCCGTCGCGGATATCATAGATGCCGAAACAGCCGAGGCAGCCCGCAACGCGGCAGGTCAGCTCGCGGGCGCGATCTCGCGGCGCATTGACGATATATACAATGTCCTCACCGACATAAGCTCGCACTATCACGCGGTGCTCGACTATCCCGACGAGGACATCGAGGACTTCACCCTCGAGCGCTACAGAGCCGATATTGCCCGCTGTACGGAAACGCTCGAAAGGCTCCGCGCAAGCTACGACAGCGGCAGACTAATGAATTCCGGCATTCCCGCCGCGATAGTCGGCCGCCCGAACGCAGGAAAAAGCTCGCTTCTGAACGCCGTTCTGGGCTACGACCGCGCCATCGTCACCAATATCCCCGGTACAACGCGCGACACCATTGAGGAAAAGCTCCTGCTCGGCGGCGTGCTGCTCCGTCTCACCGACACTGCGGGCATCCGCGAAACAAGCGACGAGATAGAGCGCATGGGTGTTTCACGCTCGCGCAGGGCAATGGAGCACGCCGAGCTCGTTCTCGCAGTAATTGACGGAAGCCGGGAGCTCACGGGCGAGGACACAGAGCTCATAAAATGCGCAGAACGCGCCCCGCACGGTATCGTTATACTGTCAAAGCACGATCTCGGCAGTGCTGCCGCCGTGCCGGAAACGGCGCTGCCCGTCGTGGAGCTGAGCTCCGTGACCGGCGAGGGGCTTAAAGAGCTTGAGGACACTGTGCGTGAGCTTTTCCCCGAGCCCTCGGCTCCCGCGGGCGAGATACTGACAAACGCGCGGCAGTTTGACGCGGTCTCCCGAGCCCTTGAGTCCATGAAAGCAGCCGAAGACGCAATGAAAAACGGCTGCACGCCCGATATCGTCCTGACCGAGACGGAAACGGCCATGGCCGCGCTCGGCGAGCTCACAGGCCGCACGGTGCGCGAGGAGGTCACGAACCGAATATTCGAGCGCTTCTGCGTAGGCAAATAAAAAAGGTGGTCAAAGACCACCTTTTTTTATTCAATTATTTTAATTATTTAAGATACGGAAGACCGGTCTGCGGACGGGGATAAAACAGCACCTTGGGGCAGGGCTTTCCCGTAAGAGCCATTGCGCGCTCAAGCGCCTTCTGCGGGTCCTTTTCGGGCTCCATGAGCATGGTTCTTGCCTCGTCATCGGTGACGTTCGGGCAGCTCAAAACGACCTTCGCGCCCTTGCGATAGATCTTCGCAAGCAGCAAAACGTGATCCATCTGTATCTCGTAATGCTCCGTCGTCCAGAGCTCGATCTCGGGCAGCGTCTTTCCGGAGGCAAAGGCTCGCAGCATGTCGGGCGAGTTCACACCTTCTGCGCAGCCGCAGGTGAGCAGCGTGACAATATCGCCGTCGAGTATCTCGGTCATACCGATAAGCGCCTTTGCCGACTGATAAAAGTCGATATCAAGCGGCTGACCGGGGCATGTTACGATAACATCGGGCTTTTCAATCCCGACGCCGAGATAATCGCGGACGTATTTGACCGCCGCGCTGTGGCACTCTACGAGGCTGCCGGTGAACACGGCGGCTATTTTCATCTCGTTATTGAGGATGCAGTTTACGCCAAAGTCTATGCCGAAGAGCTCGGCGGCCTCGATCATATCGTCGCTCACCGGGTTATCGTCGAGCCTGCCGATGGCGGCACGGGGATCGAGGATGCGCTCGGGGCGGTGATTTACGCGTATCGTCTCCTCGGACGATATGCCCGGCAGCACGGATTTGCGTCCGCCTGAGAAGCCCGCGAACTCATGCGGCTCGACCTTGCCTATCTGAACATGGATATCGCATTCGTAAGCGCGGCGGTTTACCGTCACGGGGGTGCCGTTGGTGCTGTCGCCGAGGTAGATGAGATTATCCTTGTCAAACGGCGTATGGTTTACGCACTCGACCTTGCCGTGCAGCTCGCCGAGGGCATATTTCATCTCATCCTCCGTTGCCGGGCGGTGAACGCCGATGGCGACGAAAAACGTGATGTTTTTAAGCTCCAGGCCGCCCTTTACGAGCTCGTCGACGGCGACCTTCGCCATGGGCGCTGTCGGTATGCCGCGCGTTGCGTCCGATATAAGTATGCAGGCGGTCTTCGCGCCCTTATCGCGTGCGATCTCGCTGAGCGTTTTGCCCGATACGGGCTCTGAAAAGGCCTTTTCTATCGCGCCCTGCCCGCCTATCGCAGGCAGCTCGCGCGTCTGCACCATGCCCGCGCAGTTTTCCTCCGGCAGGCGGAGCTCTATGCCGAGCATCGTGTCCTTATATACACAGACGCCGTCCTTTTTTTCTAATGTGTACATTCTTTTTTCCTCCAAAGAGCTTAAAAAGTCGGAGGAGCCTGAGCCCCTCCGACCGTAAAATTTATTTTGCCATCAAAGCTCGACGTCCTTGCCGCCGGTGAGATCCTCTTCAGGCTTCTCGATGCAGGCATAGTTGCCCTTGCCGGTAAAGTCGCAGATGAAGTTGCGAAGCTCAAAGAGCGTTACCGGTACGAATGCGACGGGTATTGCCGCGTAAGCCCATACATAGGGGATCCTGAGTGCGGGCGTCAGACGGAATCCGGCCTTCATGCAGTACTGTATGCCGATGATGACCATGAGAACGCAGATACCGACAATGATAAGCTGCGTAAGCTTGGACAGGAAGTTCTGAACCTTCTTCGGCATGTGCTCCTTGAAGACAACGATCGCGACATGCTCACGGCGCGCTGCAAGCACCGCAACGCTCATCATGCCGAACCATACGAGCATTATCTTCAGAAGCTCCTCCGACCATGTAAGCGAGTTATTCAGCACATAGCGGAATATGATGTGAGCCATAAGGATAACTACCATCGATACGAGCACGAGTATGAGCAGCACCTTCATTATCTTGAATACTACTTCGAGGGCTTTGTCAATTTTTTCAACCATTTGTCTTCTCCTTCCGGATGTGTCTTCGGCCGCTTCAGCGGTCAGACGTTAGAGAAATCAGAACTTGGAGATCTGGGCGAGAACGTCCTGAACGTCCTGCATGTACTGATCAACAGCGTCCTGGCCGATGTCCTTTGCAACGAGCTCCATAACTGCGGGCTGTGCGACCTTTGCCATCTCGGCTCTTGCGTCTGCGGAAACCTCGTTTACCTGCATGCCGTACTTGTCAGCAAGATCGGCAAGGATGAGATCCTCACGCTCGTAGTTGCAGAAGCGGCTGAACTCCTGAGCGTAGATCGCGCCGGCCTGAACGACCTTCTGGTAAGCCTGGGGCAGGCTGTTGAAGAAGTCGAGGTTGCAAACCAGAGGCATTGCGTCATAGATGTGGTTGGTGAGGGACAGGTACTTCTGAACCTCGTAGAGCTTCTTGTCGGTGACGTTTGCGATGGGGTTCTCCTGTGCGTCAACGACCTTCTGAGACAGGGAGATGTACAGCTCGGAGAATGCTACGGGAGTGGGGTTTGCGCCGAGTGCCTGGAAGGAAGCCATGTGGTTGTTGTTCTGCATGGTGCGCAGCTTAACGCCCTTGAAGTCGTCAATGCTGTTTATCGCAGAGACATTGCTGGTGACCTGGCGCATGCCGTTTTCCATGTAAGCCATGCCCTTGAGGCCCTGAGCTTCCATCTTGTCAAGCAGGTTGGTGCCGACATAGCTGTCAAGAACCATCCATGCCTCGGTGTAGGAATTGTAAACGAAGGGGATGTCCATTACTTCGAACTCGGGAACGTAGGATACGACCGGAGCGAAGGATGCGACTGCCATCTCGAGGTTGCCCTGAGCGACCTGCTCAAGAGTCTCTTCCTCGCCGCCGAGCTGGCCGGAGGCGCAGACCTCTATCTGGACCTTGCCGTTGGTGTGAGACTCAACGTACTTCTCCATCTGGTACAGACCGAGAGTTGCGGGGTAAGAGTCGGAGTTTTCGCAAGCGATGCGGATGGTGTAGGTTTCGTCGCCTACATCGTCGTTGCCGGCGGAGGTGCCGCCGTTGCCGCCGTTGCCGCAGGCGCACAGTGCGAACACCATGACCAGAGCAAGCAGCAGAGCAATGATTCTCTTAGACATTTTCATTTCTCCTTTTAATTATATTGTTATTTTAAATAACTACTATGAGAGGTAGCCCATCGATTCCGGCAGCCACAGCGCAATATCCGGGATGAAGGTCACCAGAAGCAGTATGGCTATTGTTGTTATAAGGAATGGCAGGGCTTCTTTTGCCGTCTCCTCTATGCGGACTCCGGCGATGGGGCTTGTAACGAACAGGGTTACGCCGAAGGGCGGAGTTGCAAGGCCGACGACGAGGTTGACGCAGAACACCAGGCCGATGTGCAGGGGGTTGATGCCGATCGCCCATGCGATGGGAGCGATGATCGGAGCGAGGATAACGGTGGATGCGTAGTCATCCATGAACATGCCGCAGACAATCAGCAGGACGTTGACCAGCAGCAGGAACGCCCACTGCGGCATCTGGCTCAGAGGCTCGATGAGCAGGCTCATGACGCGCTCGTTTGCGATGCCCCATGCCATTGCGGTGCCCGCGCCGGCGAGGATGAGAACGAGGCCGGAGGTCGAGGCAGCTTCAATGATCATGTCGGGGATATCCTTGAGCTTGACGGAACGGTTTACGAAGAATGCGATGATCGCACTGTAAACAACGGCAACGCCGGAAGCCTCCGTGATGGAGAATATGCCGCTGAAGATACCGCCGAGGATGATGACCGGCAGGAACAGAGCGGGCAGAGCCTTGAGGGTCGCCTGGCCTTTTTCCTTCCAGGTGGATTTGCCGTAAGACGGGTAGCCGCGCTTGACGGCGGTGCGGTGTGCGATAACGCATTGCGTGAGAGCTATAAGGATAGCCGGGGTTACGGCCGCCATGAACAGGCCCGCTATCGAAGTGTTGCCGACTGCCGTGCAGTACAGGATCATAAGCACGCTCGGAGGCATGATAGGTCCGAGCAGCGAGGCCGAGGACATGACCGCCGCCGAGTACGCCGGGGAGTAGCCCTCCTTCTTCATCATGGGGATGAGGAAGACGCCGAGGGATGCAGCCGAGGCGACAGCCAGGCCGACGATCGAGCCCATCAGCAGGGATGCGCCGATAGTGACGATCGCGATAGCGCCCTTGAAGTTGCCGAACCACACGTTAACGAATTTAACGAGTGACTCAAGCAGACCGCCGCGCAGCATCAGCTGGCCGGTAAGTACGAAAAACGGTACCGCGAGGAACGAGAAGCTGTTCATGCCTCCGTACATTTTTATCGCGAGCTGGACGATGTTGAGGTCTGCCGAAAGCAGGTAGACCACGGTTGTGATAAGAAGGTTGTATGCGATGGGCAGACCGATTACCATCAGCGCCAGGAAGCATACTATCAGCAGTATCAATGATGTTGACATGGCTTCTCTCCTTAATAGGCTCTCTGTGATTTGTGTATTTTGGTGTATTTTGTGGGAACGATATATCCGGCGATATATCGCGTGTATGTTACTATTATAGCTATCCTGACGAAAAAATATATAACTATATTAACTTGAATTATTAAAATAATAATTTTAGTATTTTGTGTACAAAATAATACTGTACTTTTTGTGCATAAATTCCTCTTGACAAGCTAAAATTTATGGTTAATCAACAAACTTTTCCGAACTTCCTGTTACAGGTATCAAAAAAAATATAACTCTGTTAACGAGAAAGGTAATTATCCGCCGCTTTGTTTGACTTTATATTCATTTATCATTATAGTAAAAATATCATTGCGATATATCGCAGAGACATACAAGGTTCACAATACCTGTTGGAGGAATGACATATGCAGAAAAAGATCAAGAACCGTGAGGCTCTGCTGTCCCACGGCGACATCGACGGAAGAAAGATCGTTCTGGACATCACCGAGAAAACGCTTCAGCATCTTGATGCCTACGAGCGCATAAAAAGCATAGCCCACATGGAGGGCGACGTGCTGTGCATCGGTTCGCGCCGCTGGGATCTGAGCAAGAAGCGCAACGTTTACCTGCTCGGCGCCGGCAAGGCCTGCAACCATATGGCCATGGCCGTTGACGAGATCCTCGGCGATCACCTCACCCGCGGCATTGCAATAGTTAAAATAAAGGAAGACACCGATGTGTTCCGCCGCACCGATGTTTATGTCGGCGGTCACCCTCTGCCCAACGAGGAGGGTCTGCGTGCCTGCAAGGAGATAATAAAGCTCGTTGACAGCGCGAACGAGGATGATCTTTTTATAGTAGTTATAAGCGGCGGCTCCTCGGCGCTTATGAGCTGCCCTATCGACGGCATCACCCTTCAGGACGAGATAGACACCACCGATGTCATGCTCAAGTCCGGCGCGGGCATATATGAGATAAACGCCATCCGCCGCCACATCTCGGCCATGAACGGCGGCATGCTCGCAAAGCGCATCCGCTCCCGCGGCGCTGAGCTCATCGGCTTCGGCATCTCCGACGCTGTCGGCACCCCCGCCACCGGCGATATCGGCGAGCCGTACAAAAACTACAAGGGCACTCCGATGGGACCCGACCAAACCACCCTTGAGGAGGCTCGTCAGGTCATCCGCGACTACGACGTTGCCGACCGTCTGCCCAAGAGCGTTGTTGACTATATAATGAATGTTGGCCCCGAGGGCGAGACTCCCAAGGCCTTCCCCGAGAACACATACTTCCTGATAAACAGCCTGCCCGACTCCTGCCTGACGGCAAAGCGAATCTCCGAGGAGATGGGCATCCCCGCGATAATCCTCACCTCCTATCTCGAGGGCGAGGCAAAGGATGTCGGCACGGTATTTGCGTCCTTCGCGCGCGAGATACAGAACTACGGCAACCCCATAAAGCCGCCCTGCGTCCTGCTGTGCTCCGGCGAGGCTACCACCAAGATCCTCGATAACTCCACCATCACCGGCCACGGCGGCCCCGGTCAGGAGCTTACGCTTTCCTACTCCATCTCCGGCAAGAAGGCTCCCGGCTGCGTCTGTCTGTCCATCGACTCCGAGGGCACCGACGGCACGACCGTCGTCGCCGGCGGCATAACCGATTCCACCAGCTACGACACCGCATGCGAAAAGGGCATCGACGTTTTCGAAAACCTGCGCGGCCACGCCTGCTTCGAGGCGCTCGACGCAATGGGCGATGCGGTGTTCACCGGCAACACCGGCACTAACCTGTGCGACTTTAATATAATGTATGTTCCCGAGCTTCCCGCAAAGAAGCTCAAGGGCAGCCGCATAAAGAGCGTCCACGCCCGCCAGATCATCGACTGCAAGTGCCGTCCGATGGTCGAGGTCGACGTTGTCACCGAGGATGGCTCTGTCGGCACCGCGGCAGCACCCACCGGCTCCTCGGTCGGCATGCACGAATCCTTCGTTCTGCGCGATAACGATCCGGCCGAATACGACGGCATGTCTGTACACAAGGCGGTCGCAAACGTAAACGATATCATCGGCCCAGCGCTCATCGGCATGGACACCCTCGACCTCGACGCTATCGACAGAAAGATGATCGAGCTCGACGGCACGGCCAACAAGTCCAAGCTCGGCGGCAACGCCATCTACTCCGTCTCCGTCGCGGCCTACCGCGCAGCGGCCGCAAGCCTCAAGCGCCCGCTTTACGACTACATCGCCGGCGGCGATATAAAGACCGTTCCCATCCCCTCCTTCAACGTCCTCAACGGCGGCAACAACGCAGGCATAAAGCAGGCGTTCAACGAGTTCATCGTCATGCCCTACCGCGCAAGTGATATCGAGCAGGCAGTTGAGATCGCCGTCAAGGTCTTCAAGCAGCTCGGAAATGTCATCCGCGAGTACACGGGCTCCGAGCCCCGCGTCGGCGGCTCCTTCGGCTGGTGCGCACCCTCTGAGGATCCCGAGGTCTGCCTGCAGCTCATTCAGAAGGCCATCGACGACTGCGGCTACACCGAGCAGTGCGCTTTCGCGCTCGACTGCGCAATGAGCGAAATGTACGACCGCGAGAGTAAGACCTACTATCTCAACGGCAAGCAGGTCACGACCGACGAGGTCATCGCCTACGTCAAGGGTCTTACAGAAAAGCACAACTTCGTGTTCATTGAGGATATGCTCGACGAGGACGACTGGGACGGCTTTGAGAAGGCGCATAAGGAAATCACCCGCACCTTCATCATTGCCGACGACTTCACCGTCTCCAATCCCGAGCGCATCCGCAAGGCGTATGAGCTCGACAGCATCGACGGCTTTATCCTCAAGCCCAATCAGGTCGGCACGATATCCGAGGCTCTTGAATCCCACCGCTTTGCCAGCGAGCACGGTCTGTTCTCGATAACCTCCGGCCGCAGCGGCGGCGTCGTCGGCGACGTCGTCATGGATCTCGCCGTCGGCCTGCAGATCCCGTTTATCAAAAACGGCTGCCCGCGCTCCGGCGAAAGGATCGACAAGCTCAACTTCCTCATGCGCGTCAAGGATAATTACCCCGGCTGCCACATGGCCAAGATCGACGGCATCGTGAGGTTCTGATATAAAGCATAAAAAGGCTTTGACTTTAAAAGTCAAAGCCTTTTTATTTTATCTTCGCCTCTCGGTGCTCCTTTTGCATTATTTCAAATTTGTCCAAGGCTGAGCACGATCATATGTTTGTCTCTTGCCATATGAACAGTTGCGGTATAATATAAAATTGTAATTTTTGCAAACGTCCGAATTTGTTCATATGTGTTGGTGGAGGAGATACTATGATCTTATATTTTTCGGCGACAGGCAACTGCGAATATGTTGCAAAGAGAATAGCGGAAAAAAGCGGCGACGAAACAGTATCCGTCGCGGAGCGTTATAAGAAGCGCTCCTTTGATTTTCCCGGCAAAATCGAAACTCTGGGCATAGTCAGCCCCACATACGCCTGGGGCTGCCGATCATCGTCCGTGAATTTTTGCAGCAAATGAGCTTTGAAAATAAGCCGGACTATATTTATTTCATTGCGACCTACGGAACGACTCCGGGTCAGACCGGGAAATTCGCCGAGGATATTCTCAAGCCTAAGGGCTTATCGCTGTCAGCGCGCTTCAGCGTGAAAATGCCGGATACATGGACGCCGACTTTTGACCTCAGCAACAAGGAGAAGGTCCGCCGCATAAACGAGCGCGCCGAAGCCGAAATTGTCAGCATTATAGGGCAGGTTTCCGCCGGAGAAACCGGAGATCACATGAAAAACAAAATGCCGTTGCTTTTTGCCAGGGCTTTATACTGTGCTGAATATGACTCGATGCGCAAAACGCAGCATTTCGTCGTTAAGGATTCATGCATCGGCTGCGGACTGTGCGCACGAAATTGCCCGGTTTCCGCGCTCGAAATAAAGGACGGAAGGCCCGTTTGGGTAAAGTCTCAGTGCGTAATGTGCCTCGGTTGTCTGCACCATTGCCCGAAATTTGCGATCCAATACGGCGAGCGCACAAAAAATCACGGTCAATATACTCACCCGCGTTTTTCCCGTCACCAGTAAGAAAGCTGCCGCAGATTTCTCTGCGGCAGCTTTTTGTCGTTTAACATTATATAATGCCGTCCCGACTGACAGCGGCCTTGACGGCGAGCATGGAATAGTTCCAGTTATTCTTCATCGCAAGCTCCGCGCCGAAGGGATCCTTTATGCGGAAGCTTTCTATCATGAGCCTGTGGTCGTTATAGGATGTTCCCATCGTGTTATCGCGGAAGAACATATAGTCCAGCCGCGCTATGCGCACCCACAGCGCCGAGCAGAACTCGTCAACGTATTCGTTGCCCGCTATTTCAAGTATCTTATCATGAAAATTCCTGTCGGCCATGAGTATGCTCTCGGCGTCGCCGTTATCCATCGCCTCGCCGAACTGCGCGTTGAGCGCTTCAAGCTCGGCTATATCGGTGCTCGTCGCCTTATTCACGGCAAGGCGCACG
Source organism: Clostridiales bacterium (assembly GCA_004558025.1). Taxonomy (GTDB): domain Bacteria; phylum Bacillota; class Clostridia; order Oscillospirales; family Oscillospiraceae; genus F23-B02. Next base: position 35,634 of record SFEG01000005.1, on the reverse strand, counting down.
GCAAGGCACTGAAGTGTCTGCATAGGCAGATAGTAGCTCTCTATATCGTCCAGCGCAAGATCGGCAACGACCGTCGAGCGGCCGGGATATATATATATAAGCTTCTGCTGCTCGAGCATTTTGAGCACCTCGCGCACCGGCGTGCGGCTTACGTTAAAGTACTCGGCGATCTCGGTATCGGATATCTTCTCGCCGGGCCTGAGCTGCATGACTGTTATCCAGTGCTGCATCGTTTCCAGTATATAGGCCTTCGTAGGCTGTCGGTTTTCCTCATTCAAGCTGTTGGGAAGCGGCATATTTTGCCCTCCGTTTTTGCATTATGTATTGTAATTATACCATTACGGCCTCGCCGCGTCAAATCATGCCTTGCAATATCGCCATCCGTATTGTACAATAAGTATTAGAAAGTATTATTTAGAACATATGGGGAGGACAGGTGAACATGCTCTTCACCTCCAAGGTAAGCGCGGCTTACAATACGCTGACGCATTCGCAGAAGGTCGTTGCAAATTACGTCGACGAAAATTATGAGGACATCGCATTTTCAACGCTCGAGGAGCTTGCCGAAAAGATCGGTGTGAGCACAACAACGGTCATTCGCTTTGCCCGCGCCCTCGACTATTCCGGCTTTTCGGAAATGCAGGACAGCATCAAAAAGGAGATACAGACAAAGGGCTCGCTGCCCGACAGGCTCGAGCGCGCGGTGGTTTCCTCACGAAACGACCTCCTGGAGGAGGCGTTCTCGACGGATATAAAGAACATTCAGCTCACCCTCGCAGGGCTGCACGCGGATGATCTTGAAAGAGCCATTGATCTCATAAGCGGAGCAAAAAACATTTACGTTCTCGGTATGCGCAGCAGCTTTTCGCTGGCACACTATATGGTATCGCGCTTGGGCGAAATTAAGCGCAATGTGCATTTTATACAGACGACGGGTCTCATCTACCCCGAGGAGATCGTGAGCGCGCAGGCCGGCGACGTGTGCATCGCGTACATTTTCCCGCGCTACTCGCGCATCGGCATCAACATTCTCGCGTGGATGCGCAGCCACGGGGTCAAGGTCGTGCTGTTCACGTCGAATAACGATCTGCCGGTCAAGGCCTACGGCGATGTATGCTTTAACTGCTCGATAAAAAGCGTTTCGTGCAAAAATTCGCTGACGGCGCCCATGTGCCTGACAAACTATCTTGTTGCGGAGCTTGCTCTTCGAAACTACGAGGAGGCGCACGAGGTCCTCTCGCGAACGGAAGAAATACTAAGCACCGGCTTCTATTTGGGAATATAAAAAAACCGCCCGATGGGCGGTTTTTTTATTTATCCAGCGCTATTTTCATGAGCGCCTGCTTTATGCGGAATATCTGCGTTGCCTGGGCGACGTTGAAGTCGTCGAGCTGCTTGTTGAGCTTGTCTATCGCGGCAAGCTGACCCTGAGTAAGTCCGCCCGCGCCTATCCCTGCCTCGGCCTCGCGGCTTATGATTATGCCGTCGGCGTCGAGCCTTGCCTGCTTGAGTATCTCCTCGGATTTTGCGTTCGCGTCCTTTATAATATTGTCGGCTCTTTCCTGCGCGCTCATGATGAGCTCCGCGACTTTGGTCTTGGAAAGTCCTATATCGTCAATTTGCCGCCTGAGCTCATTGTTTTCCTCGATAAGCTCGGCAAATGCCGCCTTTATCTCCTGCATCTTCGCGTCGACCTTGTTTGCGTTATAGTATTTCTGCTTTGCGATGTCAAAGCTTATCCCGTCAAGAAACTCCATTGTTACTGCCATGTTCTGTCCTCCGAAATGTGCATGTAAAATAAATATAGCGCAATTGCACAAAAATTTCAATGAACTTTTTACGTTATAGATTGTAAAATCTCCTCATATTCTTCTTATAAGTATTGACAAATTGTAAATTTATTAATAAAGTGTTAACAGTGCTGTATCTTATCGATACACAATCGCAAAAATGTATTATTAAAGGGGAGAAAAATGAAAAAAATCAGCTCTTACCACCACGATCAGCATCCTGCTTATTGTCGCTTGTCTGTTCGCGCTGGCCGCCGCCGGATTCGGCGTCAAGGACGGTCTTGCGATCAAGCAGTATAAGGAGGACGATGCGAAGGCGGCAGACGTTGTAGGCGATCTTGAGAAGGCTATACAGTCACTCAAGGAAAACGAGGCCGCATATAACGAAGGCGTCGGCACCTATGCCAAGGGTCTGAGCGACTATGCAGCCGGTCAGCAGGCCTATAACGAAGGGCAGGCGACGCTTGCTCAGGGCTATAAGGATTATGACGAGGGCAAGGCTACCCTCGAGCAGGGCTATAAGGATTATGAGGCCGGAAAGAAGGCTCTTGAGGAGGGACGTCAGAAGATCGCCGAGGGTCAGAAGATGATCGACGAGAACACCGACGCTTATAATGAGGGCAAGGCGCTTCTTTCAAAGATCGAGCCGCTCATGCCGCTTCTGAACACCTATGTCAAGTTCCGCGACGGAAGCATCGCAAAGCTGCCCGGCTTTGACAGTGCGCAGGCATGGTTTGCAGGAAAGGTCGCTCCGCTTGCAGAGCGCATGGGGCTTACCATTCCCGCAGACGTCACCGACTTCCCGGTATATGTTCAGAACATGGTCGCCGAGGGTCAGGCGATGCTCAAGCAGTATGAGGACGGTCTGGCGGAGCTTGAAGCCGGTAAGGCCGAGCTCGCAGCCGGCGAAAAGCAGCTGGCCGAGGCCGAAAAGCAGCTGGCGCAGGGCGAAAAGGATCTTGCGGAGGGCAAGAAGGCGCTTGAAAACGGCGAGAAGGAGCTCGCTGCCGGCGCACAGGAGCTCGCAGAGGGCGCGGCTCAGCTCGCCGCGGGCAAGAACGACCTCGAGGCCTTTGAAGCCGGCATGGCTCTCGTCGACGAGTACACCATGGTCTGCTATAAAAACGAGCCCATCTACCGCCACAACGGCGAGATGGCCGTTCCCGGTCCCGAGCAGCGCCTCGGCGCCGACTTCGACTGGAAGAAGTACGATGAAAACGGAAACCTCGTAACGCTTCGCAACGGCGAGCCGTACCTCGATCTTGACCAGTGCCTCGTGGTCTGCAAGAGCTTCCGCGAATCTGTTGACCACCACGTCGCCGACGTAACGAATGAGCTTTACATGCGCCTGGGTCTGTACGTCGCCCTCTCCGTCACCGCAATACTCGGCATCATCGGCGGCATACTCGGTCTTGTCGGCAAGCGCGGCGCCTTCGTGCTCGGCATCATCACCGCGGTTCTGGCAGTCGGCTGCAACATCTTCGGCCTGCTGACCCGCTACCACGGCTACACCTATCCGCTCAAGGACGGCAGCTATTCAGGCACATTGCAGCTTATAGCGATAATCACCTTCGCGCTCGTTTCGGTCGTGTTCCTCATTGTGACCGCCGCGGCAAAGAACGAAGCCGAAAAGCAGGCTCGAATCGAAGCCTGATAACTCAAATTTTTCGAGCTCTCCGAGTACTTCGGAGAGCTCGTTTTATTAATATCAATGGTTGCATAAAATAAAATATGTTATATACTGAAGCTATAATTAACATACGCTTAACGTATGCACCCGGAGGCTGTTATGACTGACAGAAAGCTTAACCTCACCATGCTGTGCGATTACTACGAGCTCACGATGGGCAACGGATATTTCGACCATGGCATGGGGGATAAAATAACCTATTTTGATGTTTTTTACCGCCAGAATCCCGACAACGGCGGCTTTGCCATCGCCGCGGGGCTGGAGCAGGTGGTTGAATACATTCAGGATCTGCACTTTGACGACGAGGATATCGAGTATCTGCGCGGCAGGAAGATGTTCTCCGAGGAGTTTCTCGAATACCTGCGCAATTTCAGGTTCGAGGGCGATATCTGGGCCGTTCCCGAGGGCACACCCGTGTTCCCGCGCGAGCCGCTCATGGTCGTGCGCGCACCGGCCATCCAGGCGCAGCTTATAGAGACCTATGTTCTGCTTGAGATAAACCATCAGAGCCTTATTGCCACGAAGGCAAACAGAGTCTGCCGCGCTGCCGAGGGCAGGGTCGTTCTCGAGTTCGGCTCGCGCCGCGCACAGGGCATCGACGGTGCCGTCACCGGTGCGAGAGCGGCATACATCGGCGGCTGCGCGGGCACGGCCTGCGCCCTTTCCGACATGCGCTACGGCGTTCCCGCAGGCGGCACGATGGCTCACTCCTGGGTGCAGATGTTCGACTCGGAATACGAAGCCTTCAAGACCTACTGCGAGACCTATCCGACCAACGCCGTCCTGCTGGTCGATACCTATAATTCGCTCAAAAGCGGCGTTCCCAACGCCATTCGTGCCTTCAACGAGGTGTTAAAGCCCCTTGGCATAACAAAGTGCGGCATCCGCTTCGACTCGGGCGATATGGCCTATCTTACGCGCAAGGCACGCGCCATGCTCGACGAGGCCGGCTGGCCCGAGTGCAAGATAACCGTCTCGAACTCGCTCGATGAACGCCTTATAACGGAGCTTCTGCTCCAGGGCGCAAGGATCGACTCCTTCGGCGTGGGCGAGAGGCTCATAACCGCGAAATCCGATCCCGTTTTCGGCGGAGTGTACAAGCTGTGCGCCGTTGAAAACGATAAGGGCGAGATAATCCCCAAGATAAAGATAAGCGAAAACGTCGGCAAGATAACAAACCCCGGCTTTAAGAAGGTCTACCGCTTCTTCGACCGCGAAAACGGCATGGCCGAGGCCGATTATATCTGTATGCACGACGAGACCGTCGACGACACAAAACCCCTTGAGATCTGCGATCCCGAGGCGCGCTGGAAGCGCAAGACGCTGGACAGCTTCAAGGCTCAGGAGCTGCTCGTTCCCATATTCAAAAAGGGTGAGCTCGTTTATGAGCTCCCGACGCTCGACGAGATCCGCCGCCGCTGCGCATACGAGGTGTCCACCCTCTGGCCGGAGGTCAAAAGATTCGACTTCCCCCATCAGTACTATGTCGACCTGTCCGAAAAGCTCATGGCTCTCAAGGAAGAGATGCTCAAAGCAAAGAGGTAATTATAAATGGATTCTGCAAAAAGACGCGAGCACATAATGCGCGAGCTCAGAAGCGCCGAGCGTCCCCTGAGCGCCACTAAATTCGCAAAGGAGCTGTCCGTCAGCCGTCAGATAATCGTCGGCGATGTTGCGCTGCTGCGCGCCTCCGGCGAGAAGATACTCGCCACGCCGCGAGGCTACATCCTTGAGCGCACAAACGGCCAGATAGAGTACACCGTCGCATGCGTGCACGATTTTGAAAACATGGAAAAGGAGCTCAACATCATGGTCGATAACGGCTGCACGGTCGTTAACGTCACCGTCGAGCATCCTCTCTACGGTCAGCTGACAGGCCCGCTGCACCTATCGAGCCGCTATGACGTTTCGCAGTTCATGGCCGCCTGCCGCGAGCACGGCGCAAGCCCCCTGAGCACACTCACCGGCGGCATACATCTGCACGTTCTCTCCTGCCCCGATCGCGAGCACTTCGAGCGCACCTATAAGGAGCTGGACGACGCGGGCTTTATCTATAAAGAATAAGGAAAAATCGTAATTGCTCATTGACAAAAGCGATAATAAGCGTTAAAGTAGACCATGCACATGTCAAGACAGTGCATGGTCTTATTATTTTTAAGATGAGGTAATCACTTATGTCCAAGGTAAAGGCATTTTTCAAGCGCAAGGATATCGAGGTCAGCCTCAAGCGCTACGGCATAGACGCGCTCGGCGCGATGGCGCAGGGACTGTTCTGCACCCTGCTCGTCGGCACGATACTCGACACTCTCGGCACGCAGCTGGGTATATCGTTTCTCGCGGCTCAACTCGTCGAGATCGGCGGCACGGGCTACACGATAGGCAAATTCGCCTCGGCGATGGTCGGCCCGGCAATGGCGGTGGCGATAGGCTACGCGCTGCACGCCCCGGCGATGGTGCTGTTTTCGCTCATCCCCGTCGGCTACGCGACGAATGTCATGGGCGGCGCGGGCGGTCCGCTTGCCGTTTACGTTGTTGCGATAATCGCGGCCGAGTTCGGCAAAATGGTCTCGAAGGAGACGAAGATCGACATTCTCGTGACCCCTATTGTCACGATACTTATAGGCGTGGGCGTTGCCTACTTCATCGCAGCTCCCATCGGCAAGGGCGCGATGGCGGTCGGAACGCTCATAAAATGGGCGACAACTCAGCAGCCGTTTGTCATGGGCGTGCTCGTTTCGGTCATCGTCGGCATCGCGCTGACGCTGCCGATATCCTCGGCGGCCATCTGCGCGGCGCTGAGCCTTACGGGGCTCGCCGGCGGCGCGGCGCTCGCCGGCTGCTGCGCGAACATGGTCGGCTTTGCTGTCGTTTCGTTTAAGGAAAACCGCTGGGGCGGCATCGTCTCGCAGGGGCTGGGCACCTCGATGCTGCAAATGGGCAACATCGTGCGCAACCCGAAGATATGGATACCCGCCATCGCGGCCAGCGCCGTGACCGGCCCCATAGCCACCTGCGTGTTCAAGCTCGAAATGAACGGCGCGGCGGTCTCCTCCGGCATGGGCACCTGCGGCCTCGTCGGCCCCATAGGCGTATGGACGGGCTGGTCAAACCCATCGGCCGAGGCGCTTTTGGACGGAGCGAAGGCCATCGCTCCCACGGCGGTCGACTGGCTCGGCCTTGCGCTCATCGCCATCGTCCTCCCTGCCGTCCTCGCATGGGCCTTCGGCGTGATCTGCCGCAGGCTCGGCTGGATAAAGGACGGCGACATGAAACTAAACTGAAGACAGCAGAAAGCTCCGATGCAGTGCATCGGAGCTTTTTTTAATCTTACTCAAAAAGATCGGGGTAAAACGCAGCGGCCAAAGCTTCGACCGCATAGGCAAGTCTGTCGCCGGGCAGGACACTTTCGAGCGTTATTGTCGCAAAGCGCTCGTTCTTTACGCAGTCAAGCTTCGAGAGCGTAGGGTTGCTTCTGATCTCAGCTATCTTCTCGTCAACACCCGGCGAGTCATAATCATGGATAAGGATTATATCCGGCTCGCGCGCGAGCGCCTCCTCGTAGGTCACCGTGACCCACTGTTTGCTGTCTATATCGCCGAAGATGTTATTGCCGCCGGCCATGGAGATGATCAGCGATTCGAAGTTGATTCCCGAGCAGGTGAAAACGCCGTCGTTGCCGCTGTCGTATATAAGAACATTCAGAGGCTCCTTGTCTTTGATCTTCTCCTGCACGGCAGCTATACGCGCCTTCTGATCGGCAACATATGCCTCCGCTCTGTCCTCAACGCCGAATATTCTGCCGAGATCAAGTATCTCCTGATAAAGCTGCTCGACCGTCGTCGCCGAGTTTACATACACCGTCATACCGTACTGCTCGACCTCTTCGATGTTGCAGCCGTCCTCGCTTATCTCCCAGTCGAGCGCGTAGATGAAGTCCGCTCCGGATGAGATTATTGCCTCGCGGGTCGCGGATGCGTGGTTGAGCTCGGGGATGGCGTTTACTGCATCGGCATATTCGGGCAGAGGGCCTCTGCTGTGATTAACGAGCGAGCGGCCTACAACGAGGTCGGACAAACCGAGCGCCGCGAAAAGCTCGGTGCAATTGGGTCCCAGGGTCAGCACCTTCTGCGGTCTTTTTGTTATTTCCACCTGTCTGCCGTAGTTGTCGAGCGTGAACGGATAGCCCTCCTCGCTCTGCTGTGCGTCATTGTCCTTTTGCGTGTCTTTTCCTTCGCTCGAGCAGCCTGCAAACAGCACGAGCACCATTGCAAGGCAAAGCAGAAGCAAAATGATCCTCTTCATTTTCTTCATATTTTACTCCTTTGTTTTAATTCCTGCCGGCAGGAATGTTATTGACATTTTATCGGTCACCGGGTGGCGGCTCACGCAGCAGTCCACGCCGTAGACATTGCTTATGTTCTCCACCGTAAGAACATCATCCGGCGTGCCTTCAAGAACGATCCGCCCATTCTTGAGCACATAAACGTAATCACAGTAGAGCGCGGCCATGTTCAGGTCGTGTATCGCGGACAGCACCGTTGTGTTCAGCCTTTTTATAAGGTCGAATATCTGTATCTGAAAGCTTATATCAAGATGGTTCGTCGGCTCGTCAAGTATGAGAAAATCACTCTCCTGTGCGACCGCCCGCGCGATTATCGTACGCTGCTTTTCTCCGCCCGACAAATTCAGATAGCTGCGGTTTGCCATATCAGCCATGCCCAAGTGCTCCAGTGCATGATGAACTATCTGCTTATCGTTGGCATTGTCGGCATCAAACAGTTTTTTATGCGGAGATCTGCCCATCGCGACGATCTCCTCGACGGTGAAGTCAAACGGCAGCTCGTTTTCCTGCCCGACGACGGCCATCTTAAGTGCCGACTCCCTGTAGCTCATTTTTAGCAGGTCTTCTCCGTCAAGGAGTATTCTTCCCCCGGCGGGCTTCAGCGCGCGATAAATGTTTTTCAGGACAGTTGATTTTCCCGAGCCGTTGGGGCCTATAAGTCCGACGAACTGACCTTTTTTCACATTGAATGACACATGGTCTGCCGCATCCCGCGCATTGCCGTAGGAATAGCACAGGTCTTTTACCTCAAGTCTTGTTTCAGGCACGCTGACCACCCCTTTTCTTGAGCATCCAGATGAACATGGGTCCGCCGATAACGGCAGTCAGAACGCCGACCGGCATCTCCTCGGGAGCTATCAGGCACCGCGCCGCGACATCGACCCACACGACGAGTATACCGCCGAGCAGCGCCGACACCGGCAGCACCCTTTTGTGATCTCCGCCAACCCAAAGCCGGGTGAAGTGCGGCACCATAAGGCCCACAAATCCTATAGTGCCGCTCACGGCTATGGTAACGCCCGCCATGAGAGAGGTCAGCAGAACGAGCATTTTCTGAAGCCGCGAAACATTTACGCCGAGCGCTCCTGCGCTCTCCTCGCCCAAAAGCAGAAGGTTCAAGCCCCGGTAGTTTATCATGAGCACAGTCATGCAGATCAGCAGAACCGCAAGCGGCAGCGTCAGATATGCCCACTTTGCTCCCGCAAGGCTTCCCGACATCCAGAACTCTGCGTTGTGCAGGCCGAGCGCGTTCGGCGCGCTGAGCTTTATGATGCTCGTTATGCCGTCCATTATCATGGATATTGCAACGCCCGACAGCAGCAGCTGCATAATGTTGATCCTCCCGCGAACGCGCGAGATCATATACACGAATATTATCGTTACCGCCGAGCCTATAAACGCGCTTATCGAAAGCGAGTACGTTCCGAGAAACGAAAACGCACCGAAGAGCATTCCCAACGTCGCAAACGCCGCGGCACCGCTCGAAACGCCGAGTATGAACGGGTCTGCGAGATTATTTCTCACAAGCGCCTGCATCGTTACGCCGCAAACGGCGAGAGACGCGCCGACAACAAGCCCAAGGCACACTCTCGGCAGCCTGAGTCCGAGAATTATGTTCTCGTCAAGCTGCTGCCAGCTGTGATCTATCAGATTCCCCACAAGCGGTATGCGGCTTATAAGTATCTTCGCCGTTGTCAGCGGCGCTACGGTAACCGGCCCCATGCCGGTCGCAAGTATCATCGTTAAAACGGCGATCACGGCAAGTGCTGTGCAGACCTTGCCCATGCTTTTCTCGCCGCCTTTTAAAGGTCTTTCCTGTGTCATGCTTCCTCTCCCTACATGCTTTTTGTCCTCTGTCTGTTGGGCAGTATAGCGTAGGAAAATCGGCTTCGCAAGCTGGGTTGGGGGCTATTTTTTATAAAGACTTTAAAAAAAGCAGCGGCCTCGGCCACTGCTTTTATATACAAATTTCTCTTAATTTCAATGCGATAGCCGGCAGTTTCGATACCTGGCGCCACAAATTTGCACTGCACTCATGTTACGCGAAATCTCACGGTTTCCACCATTGTCTCGACACCGGGCACTCGCAATAAACGTATCGGTAAGAGCGTCAATGCGCTCTAAAAAATGCGCCTCTAAAGAGAAAGCGGCAGACAAAGAGCCTGCCGCTTCCCGTAGCTGAAATTAATTTAAATGGAGATAATGTTTAGCTGTGTATTACTCGCACTGTGCGGGGTTTTCCCAAAGCAGAAGCTTGGTGCCGATGCCCTTTTCGAGTGCGGTCTGATACAGATCGTAGCCGAGGCCGAGATCGAATACGCTCATGCCGCAGGCGATGAAGCAGATGATATCGTCATCGCTGGTGCGTCCCTGCTGCTCGCCCATGATGATCTTGCCGATGGCCAGAGAATCGTCGAGCTGCTCCTTCATGCCGAGGTCGATGAGGTGGTAAACGGGGCCGCCGATAACGCCTGTGTAGTACTCTTCCTTATCGCCGGTGGCGATAGCGTCCTCAACGTATGCGTGGTGCAGGCCGATGTGGTCGTAAACGACCTTCATCTTGGTCCACAGACCGCCGTTTTTCTCATACTCGCCGCCCTCTTCCTGGTCGAAGTGCACGGGGCCGGAGGCGAGGATGGTGCAGCCGGGCTTTACCCACTCGCCCTTGATGTTCAGGAAAGCGGTGCGGGATGCGGCGACGGAGATAACGTCTGCCTGACGGACTGCTTTTTCGAGATCCTGCTCGACGACGGCCTCAACGCCGTATGCCTCGCGGACGTGTGCCGCCAGCTTCTCTGCCGGAGCGACGGAGTGGTTATTGCAGATGACCTTCTTGACCTTGGGCATCTGGGTGATGACGTTATCGAGGCAGGAGGTGCCGATAGCGCCGCAGCCGATGCACAGCAGAACCTCTGCGTCCTTGCGGGCGAGGTAGCGGGTCGCAACGCCGGGAACGGCGCCGGTGCGGGCCGCGCTCAGAAGGTTTGCGCTCATGTAAGCGATGGGTTCGCCGGTGTCCTTATTATTAAGGGTGACCATGAGAACGCTGCGGGGCAGGCCCTTTTTCTTGTTTGCGGCGTTCGAGCCGTACCACTTCTGGCCGCAGATATCGAATCTGCCGCCGAGGTAGGCGGGCATTGCGACGAAGCGGCGGTCGGGGCCGGCGACGGGCATGTTGGGGAACTCGCTCTCCTTGGGGAATACGATGTACATACCGTGGTTGTTGTGGTTGTTGCCGCCCATGAGATAGTCGCCCTTTGCGAGGAGGGTGAAGACCTCTTCAGCGTTGTCTATGCATTTTTTCGTGTCCAGTACGCCTGCCGCGATGGTGTCGGGCTCGGACAGGTAAAGAAAATCGGTTCTATGAGCCATGATGGTTCTCCTTTCGATAGATCGGGACATTCCCGTAATTTTTGGGTTCAGGCAAAGTTGCGATATATTGCGCTGCGATATATCAAAATTACAATGTATAAGCAAAATAGTCAATGCTTTAGACCGAGAAACAACACTATATTCGCAAAAGATGAGAATATTATTTCTTTTTCTATGAAAATTACAAATACCCATTGACTGATAGGCTGTTTATGTGTTAATATTTTTGTACTAAACAATACAGAAAGAATTAATTTTTGCTTAAAATTGGAGGTGTACCTTGCATGAGCGAGCAGCCAGCCAAGATCAGAGTGCTTAATCAGTGCATCAGTCCGGCATCGAAGACCGTTGGGCATCACCGCCACCGCGAGCCGGAGCTTCTGCTTATCACAAGCGGCGAGCTGCGCGCGCTGCTGCCGAACAGGGAGCTCGTCCTGCACGAGGGCGAGGGACTTTTCATAAACAGCGGCACGGCGCACGGAGTCGTCGCAAATTCGAAGGAGGGCGCGAACTTCATCTGCGTGAGCTTCAGCACCGACTGCATCGCCGCAGCCGATGACACCCGGCTCATCGCGCGCTATGTCGACCCGATACTCAAGGCGCGCAATTTTGAGTATATCCCTCTGCGCGGCAGCGGCTGGGCAAACGACATATGCGATATTCTGCGCAGCATGCAGTCGACGTATTCGGCGAAAATGCCGGGGTACGAGCTGAAGCTGAAGATCATGGTGTCGGAGATATGGCTCACGCTGTACGAAAACTGCGTGCCCGACCTCAGCGATAAGCGCAGCGTTTCGCACACGGAAAAGGCGCGCATAGATATTCTGCGCAGATTTATTCAGGAAAATTACGCCGAGAAGATAAAGCTTGAGGATATCGCCGCCTCGGCGCACATAAGCCGCGGCGAGTGCTGCCGCATATTCAAGCGTCTTTACGGCACGACGCCGTTTCAGTACCTCGTCCACTACCGTCTGACGCGCAGTGTGTACTATCTGTCCGAGACGGACAAGAGCATCTCGCAGATTGCGCAGAGCGTCGGCTTTTGCAGCAGCAGCTACTACACCAAGTGCTTCCGCTCCGAGTATAACTGCACGCCGCTCAAGTTCCGCCAGGCTCAGCACCGCCTGGCCGAGATATAGCCGAGCTCCATAAAACACAGCCCACAATATACACCATTTAAAGAGCAGCCCCCAAGGGTCGTTGACCCTTGAGGGCTGCTTGATTTTTATTCTTCGATTTTTATCTCGTCGCCTGTCTTTACAGCGCCGGATTCGAGCACCTTCACGAAAATGCCCTCGCGCGGCATGACGCAGTCGCCTGCGGCCTTGCGTATTGCGCAGTCATTGTGGCACTCCTTGCCTATCTGCGTGACCTCGCACAGCGCATCGCCTATGCGCAGGCGCGTTCCCACAGGCAGCGTGTGCACTGCCATGCCCTCAACAAGGATGTTCTCGGCAAATGCGCCGTGCCGGAGCTCAAAGCTCAGCTTCTCCTGAAGCTTCTGAACGCTGTCGACCGACAGCAGGCTCACCTGCCTGTGCCAGTTTCCGGCGTGGGCATCGCCCTCGATGCCCCAGTCCTTTTTCAAAAACGCCTCCGGGATCTCGTGCTTTTGTATCCCTCGGACGTCGCTTATGCAAATTGCAGCTATCTTAGCCATATTTCAGCCTCCTATACGGTACATGCTTCGTTTTGCCTCGCTGCGCTCGGTCGCGGACAGCGCGACGTGCTTTTCCGGCTTGTGCGACACGGCGGTAAGTATCGCGTCCTTGAGCTCCCCGCCGTGCAGTCCGCGTACGGGTATCTCCTCGGCAGAGTGCAGGCAGGGCTTTAAGCAGCCGTCGGCCGTAAGGCGCAGGCGGTTGCACTCAGCGCAGAAATGATTGCTCAGGGGACTTATGAGCCCGATCTCGCCCACGGCTCCCGGCAGCTTATACAGCCGCGCAACGGTGTGCTTCTCGCTCGGCACAGGCTCGAGCTGCGGCAGCTTAGCCAGAACCGTGCTGTCGGGCAGATAGGCTTCCGGCGAAAACTCGCCCTTCGTATCGCCTATTGGCATGAGCTCTATAAAACGCAGCTGCACGGGATAGTGCAGCGTAAGAGCCGCGAGAGCTTCTATCTCATCGTCGTTAAAGCCGCCTATGAGCACGGTGTTGAGCTTCACCGGGCTCATCCCGGCCTCGAAAGCCGCGCGTATACCGTCGAGTGCGTCGGCAAGGTGTCCGCCGCGCGTTATTTTTTCGTATTTTTGAGCGTCGAGCGTATCGAGGCTTATGTTTATCCTGTGTATCCCTGCCTCAAACAGCTCTTTCGCTATCGGCGCAAGGAGCGTCGCATTGGTCGTAAGACTCATGTCCTCGATGCCGGGTATTTCCCCGAGTCTGCGCACGAGGGGCACAATGTCGCTTCTTATAAGCGGTTCTCCGCCCGTTATGCGCAGCTTTTTCATGCCGAGCGAGGCCGCGGCGCGCGCGATCTCGACAAATTCGTCCGCACTCATCGCCTGACGGCAGGGGCATTCCTTCATTCCGTCCGGCGGCATGCAGTAGACGCATTTGAGGTTGCACGCATCGGTGACCGACATGCGCAGATATTCGATTTTTCTGCCGTATCCGTCAGTCATTTTTACTCGCAAAAAACTCCGTGGGCTTTTCTGAACTGCGCTATGCGCTCATCGAGAATGTGTCCGTCCTTGATAACGGTCGCCTTTTTGAGCGATTCGGGGTATTCGTCAAAGCCCTTTTCGATGATGGTGTCGATGTAATTTGAAATGCCCTCGCTGAGGACCTTCGTCACGGTTATGGGATACATGGCCGGGGTGTTGTCCACGGCGTAGTGCACAACGCCGTCGACGACGTACACGGGGTCGTCTATCGTCGTCGGATGCGAGGTCTCGATCTCGAGATGCGGATCGCAGCTTACGTCGATGATGAGCGTGCCGGGCTTCATTTTCTTGAGGTCTTCCTTATATATTATCCTGTCGGTGCGCGTCGTGTCCCACATGACGCAGTTTATGAGAACGTCATAGTCGAACATGTTCTGACGGAACAGCTTTTCGAGCCTGTGGCTGTAAACGTCGACCTTCGCACCGAGGCCGTGCAGGATGCGCATCGCACCCTTTGCGGTCTGGCCGTTGCCGAGGATGGCAACGCGCGTGTCATAGGGCATCTTGCCGCAGTAGCGGAACGCCTGCATGACGGCGGCCTCGCCGGCGACCTCACGGTTGCGGTAGAAAATATAGCGGCCGTGCTCGAATATCTCCTCCCAGGCAACAACGGTATGCTTTTTGCGGAGCATATCGCTTGTGAAGTCTATATTCTGCACCGTGTGCGCCCAGCCGAACATGAGCTTACTGTCCTTTATCTCGTCGAGGTAGTCAGCGTCGCCGAGCTTGACATCGGTTATGATATCGCACTTTAGCGCCTCCTCGCGCGAGACGATATGGCAGCCGCAGGCGGCGTACTCCTCGTCCGTGACGCCGACGGCGAGGCCGTAGCCGGTCTCAAAATACATTTTATCCTTATTCTTTATCTTGCTTATGTGCTCGGGCAAAAGGGCACGCCGGCCTTCGCCGTTTTTATGGCTTATGAGGAAACCGATAGTTTTCATATTGTCTCTCCTATCTCAGTATTTTTTAAGATCGTATTGCTTTGCCTTGAGCGCGAGCTTGTCGCGGAAGAAGGCCTTGAACTCCTCCGAGTGCTCTGCGACCTTGTGCAGATCCTGATGTATGTTTATCTCGATTATTTTAAATCCGTCGTCGGTAATGGCGATGTCAAAGCCGAGGTACTCAAGCTCCGGCATGAAGCGGCATATATCCGTTATGCCCTTTTTCATGAGCTCCCAGTTGGGAACGATGCCCTCGATCTCAACTCCGGTGTCCGGGTGCACGGGGCAGGGCGTGAACTTGTGGTCGATGATCTTCTCTGCGCAGTAGTATCGCCCCGTCGGGATATCTATCTTCGCGCAGATGCCGCCGTAGCCGACGTTATCGGTAAAGCCCGTCGAAGATGAGCCGATGCGCATATACGTCTGCATGATCTTCGGCTCATACGCCGACTGATTGACGACAGCGACGCGGATGGTGTTTACAGAGTGCGGATATATCTTTTTAAGGTCACGGTGCATGAAAAGATACTCGGTGATGACGTAAATGGACTTAAAGCCCTCTATCATCTGCCGTATCTCGTCCTCGCTCATCTCCTCGCCGTTTATGAGGTACTTACCGTCCGAGTACTCCATGCGGTAAAAACCGTCGCCGTGGGTTCCGGACGAGGGCTTGAGGGCGAGGAGCTTTTCCTGCCTCAGCAGGGCGAAAATGCCGTCAAACGAAGCGTCGAAGCCCTCGGGGATATCCTGAAGTGCCTTTATGCAGGTCTGCCCCTGCATTTTTATTATGTCGTAGTAGTATTTTGCGAGATATTGCTTATACGGCTCAAAGACGTAGCGCGTCGTGGTCTTGTCGTTTATCCATATCTGATAACTGTTGTTTATGCGGTTTAGCCAGTGATACTGATAGTCGGACAGGAAGCTTTTATAGTTATCCTTCGTAAGCCCGTACTGCTTTATTCTGAACGACAGGAAACCGCGCTTATAGCACCAGAGCTTCTGCGAAAGCGTAGTTCCCTTATTGTGCCGCAGATCGTCCCACACCGAGCTCATCCAGAGCTTCTGCATATACGGCCTTATTCCCGGGCGGCAGAAACGGCGAACAAAGCGCTTAAAGCGCTTATCCTTAAACGCCGTCCACCATTTTTCGCGCGTCACGACGACGCTCTCGAGCTTTTCGCGAAGCCTCGCCAGAAGATAATCGTTGAGCTCGTCGCTGTGCGCTATGGGCGGAAGGTCGGGATTCGTGTCGATGGAGTCAATGATAAAGCCGTCATCGGTGAAGATGATGCTCGCGGTGAAATACTCTATCTCGCTTATATAGCCCGCGATATCCGTGACGGTATTTATTATCTCATCCCAGCAGTCTATTTTTTCGCCATCGAGCTCGCCCGAGGGCGTGACCGCGCGGCAGCGCATCTCGCCGTCTTCAAGGTCAGTGTAATAATAATCGAGAAGTCTTGTATCCTTGAGCTTTTCGTTTGCGATATATATCCTCAGTATGCCGGGCTCGGTATCGCGCATTTTATAAGGCTCCGCTATGACATAGCCGTATTTAAAGGTCGAGATGAGCTCATACAGGCTCTCTTTATCATAAAACTCGCGCTTGCAGGGATTTTTCTCAAAGTCCTCAGGCAGCTCGTCGGGGTATTCGCTCAGAAGATAGGCCTGATCGTAATCGTTGCCGTATATATTCATGCGCGTTTTGCAGACATTATCCTCGCACAGCTCGTAGCGGTTCTCGCCCGTGCGCCGTATGATATACGCGCAGCGGTACGCCGATGCGCGGTCGGGGCGGATGACGAGCTCGCCGCGCTCGTTCAAAAGCCTTATGAAATCGTCGTAGTTCTCGCCGTATTCGCGGCCTACGGTGTCAATGGGAAGAAAGGTCTTCTTCTCCTCGCGTTCTATGATGTTGTAATACATCACCGGCAGATGCTCGCGCCTGCCTATGAGCACTCTGTTTTCCGTCACGAGGTCGCCGACCCATTTTGTGAAGCTGTTGTTAAACGGCTTTAAGTACAGATAATCGACATCGCTTATATATTTGCTGTCCGGCTTATTTTTAAGATCGTACTTTGCGATGCTGTCGGACAGATAGCCGAGCTCATGCGCCCATCTTTTATCCGCCGGGGAAACTCCGTTATCCGTCTGAAGATCCTTCCGCGTCTTTTTGTAATACGAATTTGCCAGACGCCTTGAATAGCCCTTTTTAAGCCAGGGGCGGATAAAAAGCTCTCTTTTTATCCTGCTCATTACTCCCATTTGCCGCTCTCTTTCCTGCGGAACAAAATCCGCATAAATATCCATTGTAATTTTATTATTATAGTACAAACTCCGCCATAATTCAATCTTATCCGCCCCTAAATTATCAAGTTGCGCAAAATTCCGATATATAGTATAATAAAGAAACTGTCAAAAAACCTATGCTGCCGAGTAAGAACAACCGCGCAGCGGGGGAGATTGAGTGGGTAGCGAAGCGGCGGCGCGGGAGTGAATGACATGCCGGTGGCATGTCAGAGCCGCGCCGTGACCGAGCCGCAGCGAGAAAAGGCCCGCCTCAAGTTGGATTATAGCCATCAAAAACGCCGGAGTTATCCGGCTTTTTGACGAGCATAGCGAGATTTTTTGTGGAGTGTAAGCTTCACAAAAAATGTGGCGTATTTGAAGCATGTCAAAAAAGTCACGGACTTTTTGACATGCTGAGTATAATAAAATGATTTATCTACAGCTACGGAGTTTCGACATGAAGACTTCAAAACTCATAAAAAGCGCCGCTCTGCTGTTTCGCGGCTTCACCTTCGCGACGGCAGACGAGTGGTTTTATCTTGAGAGCATAAAAAAATATAAGCGCAGAAACAACATCGGCATGAGCGATAAGGACATTTTTTCGCTTCTGCCGTTTGACGCGAAGTTCGATAAGCTCTTCGGCGATCTGCTGTCGACCTCCTACGCGCTCGATAAGCACCCCGAGCTTCTGCCTGAGCAGTACTACAGCCTCTTAACGCGCGACGGTGAGCGGTTCATACTCCCGCTCAGGCCGGAGCTTTCACAGAGCACGGACGGTATCATTTCGCTCATACGCGAAAAGGGGAACGTACTGGTGCGGAAAGCGTCAAACTCCGTAAAGACAAGGGAGCACGTCTGCCGGTTTGACGGCGAGAGCTTTTTCTTCGATGAAAAGGCGCTCGACGAGCTCGGAATGCGCGAGAAGCTCGAAAAGCTTCCCTCCGGAACGATAATAACGGAGCTTGTAAAATCCGATTTTGCCCCCACGCTGCACCTTGCGTTTTTAAACCGCGGCGACGGGCCGGAGCTTCTGTTTTCCGTCCTGACCGAGGCGCAGAAAGACTGCGCGAAAAACTGGTATACGCAAAACCGCGAGCTGTCCGCCGTGGGCGAGGACGGCAATTACTCGGGCGGCAGGATCGAAAGCTTTCACGATATCGAAAAAACGCTGCGCGGCATCGCCGCGGAGTTTAACGAGCTCGAATATATGAATTTCGCCCTGCGCCTGACGGAAGGCGGTTTCAAGATACTGCGCGTGGACACCGGCGCCGATCTTACATACCTTGAGCATTTTAACGAGAAAACCGCCGAGTTTATCCGCTTCAAGCGCGCAAAAAAGCCGCGCTTTGTCGGCTTCAAGCGCGCCTTGACGATAATCGACCGCTATTTCTGGAGCTTCAGGGCAAAGCGCCGCGGCTTCATGGACTACATGTACCGCGGCTGGAAAAAGGCTCTGCGCGAGGATATGCGCGATAAACACACAACCGCCGCGGAGAAAAATTGGGCGCACGAGCGCGGCTTTTTATCCTATCATATAAAGCAGTACGGCCTTACGGAGGATAACTGGCGCGACTGCCTTTCAGACCGCGACTACAAGTGGCTAAGACCACTGAACAACGAATACCGCAAGCTTCTGTGGGATAAGGTCACGCTGCGCTACTGCCTGGATAAGTACCGGCAGTATCTGCCCGAGTATTACTACCACATCGTTCCGCGAAATGGGAAAACGGAGCTTCTTAAAATGCCCGACTGCCCCGAAGGACTCCCCCGCAGCTTCGAGGGTCTGCTCACGCTTCTGCGCGAAAAGAAGCTCCTTGCCATGAAGCCCACCGTCGGCTCGCACGGCATAGGCTTTTATAAGCTCTGCTTTGACGGTGAGCGGTACACCGTAAACAGCGAGGAAAAAACAGAGGGCGAAATGCTCAAATTCTTCGCGTCGCTCAACGATTACTATAACATATCCGAATATATAGTAATGCACCGCGATCTCCGCAGAATTTACAGCGAGGCCGCATGCACTGTGCGCATCATGGTCATAAACCGCTGCGGTCTCGACCCCGTTATCGAAAACGCCTACTTCCGCATCGGAACAAAAAGCACCGGCTTTACCGACAATATCGGCTCCGGCGGCGTTTTTGCCTATGTCGACGAAAAAACGGGACATTTCCACGATGCCGAGGTCATAAAGGAGCACATCATAAGCCCCTGCCCGCTCCACCCCGATACGGGCGTTAAGATCGAAGGCACGCTGCCGCACTGGGGCGAGGTGCTCACCGTTATTCCCGAGCTGTGCCGCTACATATCGCCGCTTGAATATCTCGGCTTTGATGTCGTCATAACGGACGCAGGCTTTAAGATACTCGAGATAAACACGCATCAGGATCTGCACCGCTACCCGACGTATAACGAGAATGTTCACGCATACTTTGCGCATAAGCTTGAACTCAAGAGAGCCGGGAAAAAGCTCTGTTAACATTTTCATGATGACAAAATTATAATTCGCACGTATAATTAGTCGATTTTCAGTTGTGCTCTCACGGGGCACCAAAGGAGTATTATGAGAATAGCTGTTATTTTGCTGCGCTGGGTGATGAACTTCATCTACTTTTTCCTGAAGCTCTGCCCGACCGACAAAAACAAGGTCTTATTCCTCAGCCGTCAGTCGAACACCGTGACGGAGGACATTGATTTTTTAAGCCGCCGCCTACTTGAGCTCAAGCCCGAGACGAATATCGTCATCATAACAAAGCGTATGGATAAGGGCTTTTCGAGCATGCTCGGATACGCCGGGGCGACGCTTAAAAGCATGTATCACCTCGCGACGGCCTCGGTGTGCGTGCTCGATTCCTACTGGCCGGCCGTATCGGTGCTGCACCACAAGAAGCAGCTCGCTGTCATCCAGATGTGGCACGCCATGGGCAAGATCAAAAAGTCCGGTTACCAGTCGCTCGGCAAAAAATTCGGCCGCAGCGACATGATCGCACGCGAAATGCGCATGCACCGCAACTATGACGTCGTCATAGCCGGCGGCAGAGCCTTCAACCCATTCTACTGCGCCTCGTTCGACATCGATTCCGACATTTTGTATAACGTCGGCCTTCCGCGCATGGATAAGCTGCGCGAGGGACAGGAGGAGGCGCGGCGGCAGTTTTACGAGACCTATCCGCAGCTCAAAGGAAAAAAGATCATTCTTTACGCCCCGACCTTCCGCAAGGGGCAGGCGCTCGACCCGAAGGAGCTCGTGCGTGCTTTCCGCTTTGACGGCAGCTGTGTGCTCATCATAAAGCGCCATCCGAATCAGCTGCTCGTCGTGGATAACCTCGCCCCGGCGCTGACATGTCCGGGCATGCCGACCTCGACGGTGCTGTCGGTGTGCGACTGCGTCATAACCGACTATTCGGCAATAACGATCGAGGCCGCACTTTTGGGCAAGCCCGTGTATTTTTACCTCTTCGACTACGAGGACTATCTTGACCACAACGGTCTGAACGTCAAGCTTTTCGACGAATTCCCCGACTGCGTATTCCGCGATCCCGAGAAGCTCGTTGCCGCCATTGACAAAGGCGAATACGACACGGATAACTACAGGCGCTTCTGCCGCAGATACCTGCCCGATCTCACGGGCCGGGCGACCGACAAGATCGCCGATCTTATAATCGACTGCATGGAGAGAGATAAACATGATGCGATTTCTGAGCACATTGCTCGCCAAAATCAAATTGATGGTGCTGTGGATAGTGAGGATACTGTTTGCGCCCAATCACTTTAAGCTTCCGCTGCACACAAGGCTTTATTACTGCATTTTCGGCGGCTACATGGTCGATCAGGCAGCCCTCTACGACTTTAAGCACAACGACAAAAAGCAGTATCTTTCCGAGTTTGACTGGTACCGCTCACGCCGCATAAACGACCCGTACAGCGAAATGCTCAATAACAAGGTCGTTTTCACGCAGATAATAGAGCGCTACTGCAAAACGCCGGAGATATACTGCGTCAAGAAGGATAAGCGCCTTGCCGGTATGAACGGGCACGTCATAAACGATTATGATGATCTCGTGTCTCTTCTGCGCGAAACGGGGGCGTTTGTCGTAAAGCCCGTGCGTGCGGGCAAGGGTAAGGGCGTGTACGTCGTAAAATATAACGGCCACGGCATCATCTGCAACGACGAGCCGCACACGGAAGGTGAGCTCACCGAGCGTCTGCGCCGCGATCAGGAATGGCTCATCTGCGCCTACGCGCACCAGGCCGCATATCTTAACAAAATTTACGCCAACAGCGCAAACACCCTGCGCATGATCGTCCTGCGCAGCGCCGAGACGAAGGAATTTGAGCTGTGCTTTGCCGTGCAGCGCATCGGCGCGGACTGGACGGGCTCTGTTGACAACGGCAGCCGCGGCGGCCTTGTCGCAAACGTCAATATTGAAACGGGCGAGATGAGCTGCGCACGCACGCTGCACAACCTCACCGTCTACCGCACGCATCCGGACACGAACGCGCAGATAGAGGGCACCGTCATACCCAACTGGAACAGCATAAAGGCCGGAGTTATGGAGATAAGCCGCGCCTTCCCCTATCTCGACATCATAGCCTGGGACATCCTCCCGACCGACGACGGCTTCACCGTCATCGAGGCCAACACCTCCTCGGGCGTGAACATCATTCAGCTCTGGGGACCGCAGCGCTACGGCAGACTGGGCGATTTCTACCGCGAGCACGGGATAATAAAATGAGATATGTCATCATGGCTGACGGCAAGGGCAGCCGCTGGAACGATTTCATGGGGCACAAAAAGCACGATATAAGCATATCGGGCGAAACGCTGCTCGAGCGCACCGTGCGCCTTGTGCATAAATTCGATAACTCAGCCGAGGTCATCATCACCTCGCACGATAAGTCCGTCGATATCCCCGGCGCAATAAGATACGAGCCGAAGAACAACGTTTTGGAGATCGACCGCTTCACCGCCGAGCTCATCGGCGACAATATGTGCTTTCTCTACGGCGACGTGCTGTATTCCGAGGACGCGATAAAAACCGTTATCGCGCACCGCGGGCAGGCTCCGCTGCTGTTTTTCGGAAGCGAGAAGAGCATATGCGCCGTGCTCATAGGCTCGGGCGGGCTTTTCCGCTCGCTGTACCTTGATGTACGCACAAGATTTATTGACGGCGAGATAAACGAATGTAAGGGCTGGCAGGTGTATCATCTGTATGCCGGGCTGCCGCTGACGGGCCGTGGGATCGGCGAAAGCTTCGTTCTTCTCGACAGCTTCACGCGCGATTTCAACACGCCCGAGGACTACCTGAACTACGTGTCCGAAAATTAATATGGAATTACGCAAAAAACTGTGGTATAATAGCGCGATAGTGTGATTTTTCCACAGTTTTTTGTTTTTACAAGGAGCACGAACGTTTTATGACTTCGGACAAAGCTAATCACCGTTTTTTGCTTTCTGAGCTTATAAGGCGAGACTTTATCAAAAAATATAAGCGCACGACCTTCGGCATACTCTGGAGCGCGCTTTCGCCGCTGTTTCTGCTGCTGACCATGGACGTGGTCTTCGGCACGTTTTTCGGCCGCAATATGCCGCATTACACGATATATCTGTTCTGCGGACTGCTGCTTTTCAACTATTTCTCCGCGGCGACGAGGAGCGCCATGCGCATTCTTTACGACAACGCGCAGATATACAGCAAGGTGCCTGTTCCCAAGCATTATTTCCTCGTGTCACAGAGCGTCGCACAGGCGATCGACTTTTTTGTTTCGCTGCTTGTGTTCTTCATCTTCGTCGCCGTTGACGGCATAAGCTTCCACTGGCGCTTTTTATACCTGCTGTATCCGATGATATGTCTTTATTTCATAAACTTCGGCATCGGCATGTTTTTGAGCACACTGTACATATTCTTCCGCGACATAAGCTATCTCTGGCCGGTCGTTACGCGCATAATCATGTACGCCTCGGCAATATTCTACGATCCGTCGATACTGCCGGGCATCATGCGCAGGCTTTTGAATTGCAATCCCCTGTACATGTGCGTCGATTATTTCCGCCAGCTCATCATCCATTCGACCGTTCCGAACCCCTCGACGCATCTTATCATGTTCGCGATGGCGGCGGTCTGCGCATTTTTAGGCTGGTTCACCTACCATATCGCGCGCGATAAGATCGCGCTGTATGTGTAAGGAGGTGCTCTGATGGACGGAAACAAGATACTTGTTCTCGACAATGTCTCGGTGCGCTACCGCAGGCAGGACTCTCGCTCGACCTCGGACATAGTAAAGCGCATACTCGGCAAGGCTCCGCGCAACAACGAATTCTGGGCGCTCAAAAACATATCCTTCGCCCTTGAAAAGGGCGACATGCTCGGCGTTGTCGGCAAAAACGGCGCGGGCAAATCGACGATGATGAAGGCCATAAGCGGAACGCTCACCCCGGCCTCCGGCACGATAGAGAAGACAGGCAAGATCTGCGCGCTGCTCGAGCTCGGCACGGGCTTCGACCGCGAGATGACAGTCAAGGAAAACGTATACCTGCGCGGCGCGTTCATGGGCTACGACAAGGAGTTTATAGACTCAAAATACGACGAGATCATCGACTTTGCGGAGATGCGCGAATTTCAGAACAGCCCCTTCCGCACGCTCTCGAGCGGCATGAAGAGCCGCATAGCCTTCGCCATAGCCAGCATGATCGAGCCCGATATTATAATCCTCGACGAAATTTTCGCCGTCGGCGACGGCGACTTCCGCAGAAAAAGTCAGCAGAAGATGCAGAGTATCATTGATAACGGCGACACGACCGCGCTCATGGTATCGCACTCTCTGCAATCGGTCCGCTCGCAGTGCAATAAGGTGCTGTGGCTCGACAAGGGGCGCATGGTCATGTTCGGCGATCCGAATACGGTCTGCGACGCATATGCGGAGTACCTCAACACCGGCAAGCTGCCGCAGACGGAGTCGCTCTTAAAAACTCAGGATAATCCGCGCAACAAGCTCAAAAAGAACACAGGAAAGCTCGTTGCGACATTCGCTGTGTATTTCGCACTGCTGCTGGCCGTCATCGCCGGCTGCTTCGTGTGGGCGCAGTACGATCTTCTGAAGTCCTACGTCATAGCGCAGAACCTCACGACCGAGCAGATAAAAAACGAGGCAGCAAACTATCACAGGCAGATCGACCGCCTGCTCGGTGTCGATACGACGCGCTGGGATGTAGCGATATTCAAGGACGGAGCTCAGCGTATAATCGCCGAGGAGGCGACGTACACTGACGTTGCCAAGGAGGTTCTGCTCCAGGCAGGCGACCTCAGCCGCGATCAGTACAAAAAAGCGCTCGCCGCAGCCGAGGTCGAGGCGATAAAGTATGCCCACATGGCCCGTCTCGACGCACTGGTAGCGCAGATGCGCTCGGAGTTTGAGGCTCAGCCCGAGGGGAAATACCGCAGCCTCATGGTGTACGCCTACACCAATTGCGACAGGTTCTATGACCTTGAGGAGGACTGCGAGAACGATCTTCAGGAGGTCATCGAGGAGATCCGCACCTTCCAGCGCAAGGCCGGTCAGCCCGAGGATCTTGCCGACCGCGTCTGGAACGCGTACAAGTCGGAAAAGACCTACCTTCTCTCCTACTACTGCGTAAAGCTCAGATAATTCAGACAATATATAGCCCGGAGAATTATCTCCGGGCTATACTTTTTGTTCAGGATTTGACAAAATATTTATTATGAGATATTATGCTCTTATATTATTCTAATTTTTTAAATAAAGGAATGATACGAATGGAAAATATAAGCGCGAAAGCGCCGTGGAAAAGCCATTTGGGCGAGGTGCCCTTTACACTCGATTATTTCGACGGCTCGATGTTCGAGGCCGTTGAGAAGATAGCAAAGCAGTACCCCAACAACGTTGCCTTTGACTTCATGGGCAGATCGACGACCTATAAGACTCTCATACGCGAGATCGAGGACTGCGCCAAGGCGCTGCGCACCATCGGCGTACGCGAGGGCGATAAGGTCACCATCGCAATGCCCAACTGCCCCCAGGCCATTCAGATGTTCTATGCCGTGAACCTCATCGGCGGCATCTGCAACATGATCCACCCGCTTTCCGCAGAAAAGGAGATAGAATTCTACCTCAACGAGTCGGAGTCGGTCACGGCCATCACCCTCGACCAGTTCTACAACAAATTTGAGAGCATCCGCCAGAACACCAAGGTCGTGAACATCGTCATCGCCAGCATAAAGGACGAGCTTTCAAAGCCCGTCAAGGCCGGCTACATGCTCACCGAGGGCAGGAAGATCAAAAAAATTCCCGAGGACGCCCCCGTTATCCGCTGGAAGGAGTTCCTTCGCATGGGCAGGCACTGCTTCTATAACTACAAGGTAAAGCGCACGGGTACGGACCCCGCCGTCATCCTCTATTCCGGCGGCACAACCGGCACGACAAAGGGCATCCTGCTTTCAAACCGCAACTTCAACGCCCTCGGCCAGCAGGTCATAGCGGCAAACCCCATGTTCCGCGTCGGCGACAAGATGCTCGCGGCAATGCCCCTGTTCCACGGCTTCGGCCTGGGCGTGTGCATCCACACGATGCTCTCGCAGGGCGGCAGATGCATCCTCATCCCGCGCTTTACCGCGCAGACCTACGCAAAGCAGATAACAAAATACCACTGCAACTTCATCGCCGGCGTTCCCACGCTGTACGAGGCGCTGCTGCGCCTTCCGAGCATGGACAAGACCGATCTGAGCTCGCTCAAGGGCGTTTTCTCGGGCGGCGACAGTCTCAGCATCGAGCTCAAAAAGAAGTTTGACAAATTTCTATACGACCACAACGCCAAGATCCAGATACGCGAGGGCTTCGGCCTTACCGAATGCGTCACCGCAAGCTGCCTGACTCCTCCGCACATGGCCAAGGAGGGAAGCATCGGCCTGCCCTTCCCCGATACCTATTACAAGATAGTCGAACCCGGCACGGACAAGGAGCTTCCCTACGGCGAGGAGGGCGAGATACTCATTGCCGGTCCCACGGTCATGATGGAGTACATAAACCACCCCGAGGAGACCTCTCAGACCCTTCGCAAGCATGACGACGGCCTTACCTGGATGTACACGGGCGACCTCGGCATGATGGACGAGGAGGGCTTTATCTACTTCCGCGGCCGCGCAAAGCGCATGATAATAACCTCCGGCTACAACGTCTATCCCGGCCAGCTCGAGAATATTCTCGACGCGCACGAGTTTGTTCACATGAGCTGCATAATCGGCGTTCCCGACCCGTACAAGATGCATAAGGTCAAGGCCTTTGTCATGCTCAAGCCCGGCGTTCCCGAAAGTCCCGAGACAAAGGAGGCAATACTCGCCTACTGCCGCAAGAACATCGCAAAGTACGCAATGCCGTACGACATCGAGTTCCGCCGCGAGCTGCCAAAGACCCTCGTCGGCAAGGTCGCCTACCGCGTCCTTGAAGAGGAGGAAGAGGCAAAGCGCGCAGCCGAAATGCCCGCAGAATAAAATGTTCTCCCGGCCGTCCGAAAAATTTCGGGTGGCCGGAACTTATGTTTACTTTTTTCGTCTTGATGTGTACATGCCGTATATGATATAATCGGCAGGCTTAACAAACAAATGAGGTGATAACGTTGAACAAAAAATATATTGCCCTTGCTGCGGCTCTCATTATGCTGCTGTGCCTTCTGTGCGCATGCGGTAAGGATGACGACACGAAAACGCCTGAGGAAACGGGCACTCCCCCGGCGGTGAGCACCGACGATCCCAACGCGCAGCCTTCGTCCGCCGTGGAGCCGACATCAGTCGAGCTCGGCGAGACTGCCGATGCGGGCGACGATTACATATCCAAAATGGTCTTTATCGGCGACAGCACGACCTACGGCCTGAAGGCCTACGAGGTCCTGGACGGCTCTCAGGTATGGACGCCGTCGAGCGGCACGCTTGCCCTGTTTAATCAGAGCATCGCCACCATCGTCTATCCTCCCACGGGCGAGGAGATACCCATCACCGACGCCGTCGGGCGCGCAAAGCCCGAATATGTCGTCCTCACCATCGGCGTAAACGGCGTCTCCATGATGGACGAGCAGCAGTTTAAGGAGCAGTACACCGCGCTTATCGAGCGCATGAAGTCCGTAAGCCCCGACACGAAGATCATCTGCAACTCCATCTACCCCGTCGAGGCTATGTACGAGGCAAAGGATAACGGCATAAACAACGCCGTCATCGACCGCGCCAACGGCTGGATACTTCAGATTGCCGAGGCGACCGGCACGCACTTTACAAACTCGGCCTCCGTTCTCAAGGGTGCGGACGGCAAGCTCGTTTCCGATTACGGCAACGGCGACGGCATACATCTGAGCGCCGTCGGCTTTGAGCGCGTGATAGATTATCTCAAGACCCACGCATGGCTGTGAGAGGTGAAAGCATGAAAAGAAAAATTTATTCCGCGGCGGCTATGCTGCTGCTTATCTGCATGCTCTGCGCGTGCAGCAACGGAAAGAGCGCCAAGACCCCCGATATGCAGACCGTTGCCGACAAGGTCGGCGCGACGATGGATCTGAGCGAAATGTCTCAGCTCCCCGATGAATATGTCGAAAGCGTCATGGGCATCGCGCCCGACGGCTATGTAAGCCGCAACACGCTCAGATCCGCCGTCGGCACGAACATCAACGAATACGGCATTTTCCTTGCCAAGGACGCCGAGCAGGCGGACACGCTAAAGGCAGCGCTCGAGAAGTATCTCGAATACCAAAAGAGCGTCTGGATGGATGAGTACCTGCCGGACGAAAAGCCGAAGCTCGACAATGCCGAGGTCTGGCAGCAGGGCAATTACGTCATGTACACCATTCTGAGCGACGATGCGCGTCAGGCTGCGCACACGGCTTTCCAAAGCTGCTTTGAGGGCTGATGAGATGAAGCTTATATGGCACGGTCACGCCTGCTTCGAGCTGATCTCCGCCGACGGCAGCGTTGTATTCGACCCCTACGCCCCCGGCAGCGTGCGCGGGCTTAAGCTTAAGCCTCTGCGTGCCGACAGCGTCATTTGCAGTCACTCTCACTCCGACCACAACTACGCCGCCGGAGTTGAACTGACGGGTCTTTCTCCCCGCTTTGAGCTCAAGCAGATACCGACATATCACGACGGCAAGCTCGGCGCTCTGCGCGGCGATAATCTGTGCAGCATAATCTGCGCGGAGGGACTGAGGCTTGCGCATCTCGGCGATCTCGGGCATACGCTCGACCCCGAAACGGCGACAGGCTTCGGCGCACTCGACGTTCTGATGATCCCCGTCGGCGGCTACTACACAATATGTCCGCAGCAGGCAAAGGAGGTAGCGCTCGCGCTCGATGCGAAGACGATAATCCCGATGCACTACCGCAGCGCCGGCATGGGGCTTGAAAACGTCGCGTATGTCGATGATTTTCTCGCCCTGTGGAGTGATGACGAGATCGTTTATCTCTCCGGCTGCGAATACGAGGCCGAAAAAAGCGTAAATCGCCGCATCGTCGTATTCGAGCCCGACGAAAACTGCATATTATGACATAGAAAACCCGAGGTCTGTAACCTCGGGTTTTTATTATTATTTATTTTCGCCCATCATGCGGATGATATCCGCGCGGCGGCGCTCATAGGCTGCCATGTTCGTCTCCTCAAAGAGAAGCTTGGGCTCTGTTATGCCCAAAAGCCGCATGAGGTATTTCACAAACGGCGGATTCATCATGATAAACGGCCCGACCATCGAGGTCGAGAAATAATTTTTTATTCTCACGCCCTCAAGCTTCGTCTTCTTGTTTATACCTATGCCGTATTTTGCCTCGGCAAAGTAAATGCTCGAATTATCGCCGTAAAGCTGCGAAAACTCCGCCTTGAAGCCGACGAGCTCCATATCCTCAAACGCGCACAGCTGCGTGGAATTGAATCTGTGCATCATATCGCGCTTTGCGTGCAGCGGAACGAGGCCGAGGCCGGCAATACGGCTGCCGTCCTCGTTTTCGATATACTCACAGAAAACCTCGCCCGCATTTGCCGTCATGAGAAACACAACGCCGGAGCCCATCAGCTGCCTGAGTCGGTCGCGGTAAGGCATGAGCTTTTTTATGGCAAGCTCCTGCCCGTGCTCAGTCATAGCGCCCATTATTATCATGTCGACCTTTTCGGAGACAAAGCTGGGCTCGTCGCCGTAGCCGGTCTCTATAAGCTCGGCCTGCGGCATGCAGCGGGCGAGATACCGCCAGTTCCAGCAGTCGCCGAACAGATTCGCAAATTCGGGAAACAGCACCTCTATCTTCATGCCTGCGCCTCCTTTTCCTCAAGTCGCGCGAGTATGCCGTCGCGCACCTGACGCGTTAACTGCGGCGTCGTCAGATCGTGCAGGATGAATACCTTGTCCGTACCGTCAAGCTCAAGCTCGGCCGGAGCGTCGGTCTCCTGCTCGACGATGCGTATCTTTTCCTCCGGAACTCCGGCCAGAAGCAGGCGCAGATGATAGTCATGCAGCCTCACACCGCCGACAACGATGCGCTTTATGCTCGCGTCGTTTAAGAACTCAAAGTCCGCATCGTACACCCAGGTCACTATCTCGGTCGTTTTCTTATATGTCTTATCGTCGAGCATGACGATGACTTCCTTAACGCCGGGCTCGGAGCGGATATAGTCGAAAACTATTGAGCACGCGACGGGGTTCTGACCCTTGGTCATATTCGTCACGACCTCGACGCCGTTTTTCTTCACATTCGTGTAGCGGGACTTTACGATGCTCATGTGCGAAAAGCTCTTTGCTATATCCTCTGCGGAAAGGCCGAGCTCGCGCAGGAGCGCAACGACAGCGACCTGATTGTAGGTATTGAAAACGCTGTCGTTTATGAGCGGATACTCCTCTTCGCCTCTTGCCGAGTGTATGACTATGCAGCGCTTTTCATAATCGGGGGATGCGAGATAATCGGGCTCGGGCGAGGCAAAGCCGCAGCCGGGGCAGCGCATTTTGCCGATGTGGTGATAGCGGACATATTCGTATTCGAGCTTGCCGCCGCAGCGGGGGCATGCGCGCATATCGTTTATTATATTGACGCACTCGTCCCTGTCGCTCGGCAGGCGGACTATGGAGAAATAGCTGCGCTTATTGTCCTTTTTGAGTTGGCTGCTGATTGGATCGTCGGCGTTTAAGATCATATGCGTATCGTCCGGCAGAGCCGAGTCGATAAAGGAGAATATGAACTCCGGGTGCGCGTTGCGCTGGATAGAGTCGCGGAAGAGGTTCGTGCATACGGCGTAATTGGGGTGGACGTACTTGTATATTCTCTGCGAGCTGCGCTCGTCGACCTCGAAAACGGCATACTCGAACTTTGCTTTGCCGCCCATCGTGCTTCCGGAAATAAGCGAGGAGGCAATGCCCGCGTCGGTATTGGACCCTGCTCTGTTATTGAGAACCCTAAATCCCGCGTCGTGCAGAACGTCGAGTATCATATTGCAGCAAGTCGTTTTACCGTTCGTGCCGGTAACGGTCATTATCGTTTTCGGCTTATCTATCCTGCCGAGAAAGTCCGGGCAGAGCTTTATGGCAAGCTTGCCGGGAAAATAGCTCGCGTTCATGCCCAGAAGCTTTTGCAGCCACATCGCAAGCTTACTGATCCACAGGGCGATCATAAATCTCAGATTCTTTCTCATCATTACCTTCCTTTTTGGAAATATGATACCTTATATTATAGCTCACAGCGCGTCGGCTTGTCCACAGCTTTTTGTCATCTTGACCGCTGCCGCGTTTTAATGTATATTAAATTTATGGAGGGATGAAATATGCCGTGGTATACATATGTTGCGTTTCTGGTGCTCGGCGTTATCGCGTATTTTGCGATAGTTGAGATAAAAACCAAGCAGAAGCTCAAAGAAAAGAAGGCTGCCGACCGCAAAGCCGCAAAGGAAGCGGCAAAAAAGTCGAAGTCTGCAAAGAAAAAGTCCAAGTCAAAAAGATAAATTTGAAATTACTTAAAAAAATTTCGCCTGTTATATTAACTGAGCCGTGGCCGAGTGGTTCAGTCGGTTAGAACGCCGGCCTGTCACGCCGGAGGTCGAGGGTTCAAGTCCCTTCTCGGTCGCCACCGATGCCCCTTGAAAAAGGGGCATCAGCTTTGCTGCTGTAGCTCAGTAGGTAGAGCGCATCCTTGGTAAGGATGAGGTCGGCAGTTCGAATCTGCCCAGCAGCTCCAAAAGCACCGTCTCAAACGAGGCGGTGTTTTTGTTTTTCGTGCCGCAAAGGGCTTGAAAGCGACGCGCGGCGGTTATATAATATGGGCATCGTCAGGCTGCCGTAGGGCGGCTTTTAAACGCAGCATAAGTTAGCAGGTGCTAACTTATGCGAAAAGCAAATTTGATACGGCGGAAAATGAGGTTTTACTATGCTGTTTTCTGAAAAATTAAATGACTTTGAAAAAAAGCACCCCTGCAGATCCATAACGGTCGACGGGGCGCGGTTTCGCTATGTGCTCAGCGGCGAGGAGCACGAAAAAACACTGGTGCTTTTAAACGGCGGCATGAACACGCTCAAGAGCCTTAAGAAGCAATACCGTTTCGCCCCGCTCATGCTGGCATACATGAAGCGCTGCAACTACGAAAAGCTCAAGCCCAAGCTCATAAAGGCCTCAATGAGCCACATCCGCAACGAAAGCGCCGAGGAGATAGCCTATGCCGAAGACATGTTCGAGACTATCTTCAAGGACTACAAGCGCGAAAAGGACGTCCACATTTCGGGGCTTTTGGCCGATCTTATGAATCAGACTCCCGTTACCGCCGAAAACTTTGCCGAGCTCAAGGGGCATATCCTGCTC
This sequence comes from Clostridiales bacterium, assembly GCA_004558025.1. Lineage (GTDB taxonomy): Bacteria > Bacillota > Clostridia > Oscillospirales > Oscillospiraceae > F23-B02. The sequence continues at coordinate 3,726 of SFEG01000005.1, read as the reverse complement.
ATTCTGCCCGACCGCGACTTCTTCTCCGAAAAAATGCAGGCCGATCTCATAGCTCTTATGCACGAGCCGCAGATCAGCTATGTCTCGGGCGGGCACCTTTCGACCGTTCTGAAGGCCGACGATTACATAAAGGTCATCCGCGATTTTCTCGGCCGCTGAGCCGATAAAGATGTTAAGAATACCTGCCCCGGCATACAGAGTTTGTAAATGCCTCTCGACGGAAGACGCGGCATTTGGTATAATAAAGCCCTATTTACCAATTGAGGCAGGTAATCGATATGGCTAAAAAGATCATCGGCATTCTCGGCGGCATGGGTCCGGCCGCGACCGCCGACCTGTTCAGCAAAATAATAGTCTCTACAAAAGCAGCGAACGATCAGGAGCATCTGCACGTCATCATTGACAGCAACACAAGCATTCCCGACCGCACCGAGGCTCTCATTCACGGCGGAGAAGATCCCACGGAGCAGCTTACTCTCAGCGCAAGGCGGATTGCCGCGGCGGGAGCTGAGCTTATCGCCATGCCGTGCAACACGGCGCACGGCTTTTATGACGCGGTGTGCGCGGCTGTGGATATCCCCGTTCTGCACATGATAAGGCTCACAGCGCAGGAGCTTCTGCTCAAGGGCATAAAATGCGCCGGACTGTTGGCGACCGACGGCACGGTGCAAAGCGGCATTTACGAGCGCTGCTTTGAGGGCAGCGGTATCGAGCTGCTCACGCCCTCGCCCGCGGCACAGGCCGCCGTCATGCAGCTTACATACGAGGGCGTTAAGGCCGGGCGGCGCGATTTCGACACGAGCGAGTTTAAAAAAGCCGCGCAGGAGCTTTTGGATCGCGGCGCGCAGACGCTAATCCTCGGCTGCACGGAGCTTCCTCCTGCTTTTGAGATGTACGATCTGCATTATCCGCATATCGACCCGACGCTCGTGCTCGCGCGAGCCGCCGTGCTCGCCGCCGGCGGAGAGTTAAATTGACTAATTCTCTTTGTGATAGTCGGTGCTCCCGCCACCGTGCTGACGCAATAAATGTATCCGCAGGTGCGTCAATGCGCCTCTGAAAAAATCCCACGGGGAGACCCCGTGGGATTTATTGTTATGCTTCGCTTGTCGGGATAGTTATCTCGCGGTCGTAGCCCGCGCCGTAGCAGAAGGAATGTATCTTCCCTTCCGTCGGGTTAATGACGTTTACGACAAAGGATGTGTCGTTTGCGGTATCATGCGTTTTCGCGTAGGTCGTCTCCTCGCCGAACTCGATGCCGTACGAGTCCGCGCCCTCGTTCTGCCCGAGCTCGTTATTGTAGAAATAGCACATGTTCGGCGTTGCGATGCGCATAACGTCAAACTCCGTATTGCCGGAATCCTGAACATAGCTTATTTTTGCAGCCTTGAAGTTGTGCGTATGGCCGTGGAAAACGCCGTATATCTTCGCCTTGTTGCAGTTTCTGTAGGATATCGTCATGCCGCCGACATTGAACGAGCCGCCCGTGACATATTGATAGAGCAGCGAGCCGATCTCGCTTGCCGCATCGGAAAGCTCGCTGTCGGTGAAATCCGGCGGATAGTGCGAAAGAATGACCACGCCCCAGCCGGTTTTCAGACCGACCGCACGCAGCATACGCGCAAACCACAGCAGCTGCGGCGTGCCCATCGCGTCCAAATTCTCCCCGCCTATGGAGGTATTCAAACAGAAAACGCGCAGCTTCTTTTCGTCGAAGTCGCGGTAGCAGTAGCCCTCGGTGGTGCTGCCGTAGGTCGCGCCCTCGTTGTATTTGCCGACATAGGAGTATATCTCCTCCGACGTCAGACTTCCACCGTTGTGCCGCCATGAGCTTTTAAGACCGTCGCACTCGCCAGGAGTCCTGAACTGCGGGATATCGGCAAAGCCCTCCTTGAGCCCGGCATTTATCTCGGCAAAATGCTGCCTGCCCTCGGCAAGCGCGGTCGTGCCGGTGTCGACGGTGTAGTCGCCCAAAAAGCAGCAGAAGTCGATATTCGGCAGAATATAGCCGAGCGCCTTCATGGCCATGAAGGCGTGCTTATTGCCGCTTACGATGTATTCGTCGGCGTCGAGCTGATGCGCGTCGGACGCGGCGATAAAGGTAATGCTGTCGGTCGTCTGAACGGCCTTGACCTTTTTTGCGACCTCGAGCGCCGCGGCCTTTACATAGTCGGGCACCTCCGTCTGAACAAAATTTTCTCCCGTTTTGAGCCCCTCTATAGCCAGAGCCATCTCCGAGAGCTTATAGCTCGTGCTGCCGCCGTTTTTAAGGCGTATGGCCGCCGCGACGGCCTGAACATCGCTTTCCTCATAAAGCTTTTTTGCCATCAGTAGCTCACCTCGCTTCCGTCTTTTACTTCGATGGTCTTGTCGCTCAGGCCCGTGTATTCATAGCGCTCGATCCTGTCGCCGAGGATGACCGTCAGCACCTTGTAGGGTGATACCTCGGGCTTGTCGATGGGCTCGTCATCCCGGTCGGTTATGCACTCTGCGCAGCGGAACACCGCCGGAGTCGAGGTGTGCAGCTGGCCGGCATAAAGGCCGACGGCTATCCACCGGCGCTTTTTTATGACCGGAAGCGCGCAGCTTCTGCCGTTAAACTCGACATCTTTGTATTTGCCGTTGCGGTAGCCTATGCGCATGGTCTTTTTGTCGTAGGCATCCCACTCCGCGTCGAGCTCGAAATTAACGGTATAGTCGCTGTTGCCGCAGACGATGAGCGTTCCGTCGCCGGCCGCGATCTTGTCCTTAACTTTAATATTTATGTCCATGCAATTCTCCTTATAAGCATAAGTGAGCCGAAAGTGAAAGCTCGAGGCCGCTTTCGGTTTCGGCATTTTTGATAGTAGCAAAATTGCATGATTTGTCAATGCAAGCGCTGTGCCGTTGCGCAAATTTTGTTTTGTGGACAAGGCAGGCGATGTGTGGTATGATAAAGAAAAAACTCAGCGAGGTAAAAATAAATGTCCAACTCCGAACTCAGCCAGCAGCAGATAGATCAGATATCCCGCATGGGCATAAAGAAGCTCATCGAAAACTACAGCAAGTCACAGGGCAAGGATAAGCAGTCGCTGTCGATGCTGCTCGAGCAGCTTGCGAAAACGCCTATGTACTTCGCCGTGCAAAAAAGCAGCGCGTCCTCGGCTATGCTCAATTTCATCACCCTAACGGTAAATAATCAGGTGTTCATCCCCATTTTCACCGAGCCCGATGAATTCGGCAAGCTCAAGGATCAGTGCGACTGTGTGTGCTTGAAGCCCATGGATTACTTCCAGATGCTCGTTGACAACAAGCGCCACGCCGTCGTCAATCCCTTCGGCACCTATTTTCTCATGTGGCCGGAGCTCGTGCGCGACCACATGCTGCCGTACATGAAGCAGGCCGAGGATTTCGACCGCCAGCAGCGCGAGCAGAAGGCCGCCTTCAAGCCCATATCGTAAGCATTATAGCATAATGTTAACGCCCGTTGCTTGCGGCAACGGGCGTTTTTGCGTACAATATGGCTCGAAAGAAGGTGGCATAATGCTCAGTGAAAACATCAAAACGACGAGAAAAGCAAAGGGGCTTTCGCAGGAGGAGCTCGCCGTAAGGCTCAACGTCGTGCGGCAGACGGTGTCAAAATGGGAGCAGGGAGTTTCCCAAAGTTAAAGATACCACATCAATCCCACGCGGACTTTTGCTCAACCGATACAGCCGGAGGGCTGGATAACAAGAAAAGGCGGTATG
>SFEG01000019.1 GCA_004558025.1 Clostridiales bacterium | reverse complement strand
GAGTATCTCAAAAACATGCAGACAGCCGGTCGCAGCGGCATCCTTATAAACCTTTGAAAACTCCGCAAAGGGTCTTTTTATCAGTTTATCACGCAGACTGCGCTCAAGGCAAGCAAAATCGCAGCTTTTGCCCTGCGAGCCGCAGCTGTTTTCATCTATGACTATAGACGAGATGCAGGTTTTGTCATCAAGCACGACCTTCACGGCGATGGGCACCTCTCGGTAAAGCCCGCCGAAGCGGTACATGCTCTTCTGCCACGAGACTACCTCGAAGCCTGCCGGCAGCTTGCGGCAGACGGTTCCGCGCCAGCGCGTAATGAGATCGCGCTTTTCGCGGCAAGTGCAGAAGTACACCGAGATCACCGAGCTCAATGCGACCATCGTACATGAATTCATTGAGAAGATCGTGGTCTACAACCGGACGAATGGCTGGACGATGAGCAGGACGCTGGCGCACCGGACGAAAATGAGCAAGAAGAAACGGCATAGCCGATTGCTCGACTATGCCGATCTTCAAATAACACTTGCGCGCACCCACCAAACGGTGTGGGATTAAACTTGTAATTTTTAATTACTTAATGCCGTACTTCTTGTTGAACTTATCAACTCGGCCGCTGGTGTCGACCAGCTTCTGCTTGCCGGTGTAGAAGGGGTGGCACTTCGAGCAAATTTCGACGCTGATGCCGGGACGGGTCGAACCGGTCTCGATGGTGGCGCCGCAAGCGCACTTTATAACAGTGGGCTGATAGTTAGGATGGATTCCTGCCTTCATTGTTCATATCTCCTCGTCATAGGCTATCTTGAGCACGCAAAACGCATGGTTACAAGACGCAAAGGTAATTGTAGCACAGGGATTCGCCATTTGCAATAGTTTTTTATCGGCACTCCGGCACTTTTTGAATACATCGATCACATTTTTGCCGCAGGAAGCTCTACGGTCTCTCCGGAATAGAGGAAATACAGCACGCACTCGCGCACGGGCTTGCCCGTCATGCGCCGTGCGGCGTAGGCATAGGCATCAAGCTGCTTTGCGTAGCCCTTTGCGCGAGAAATAAGTTCCTCTCCTCGCACACGGTCGGTTTTATAGTCGATGATCGTTATCTCGCCGCCCTCTTCGATCATGCAGTCGATAACGCCCTGCAAAAGCACGCTCTCGCCCTCACCGCCCGGGAAGAATTTTTCCGCCGGGCACAGGAGCGAAAATTTAAACTCGCGCCAGAGCCTGTCGGCGCTCATTATACGCTGCCCGACGGGGGAGGCGAAAAGCCGCAGTATGCAGCCGAGATCGACACTCTCAGCCTGCTGAGCGGTAAGGAATTTTTCCTGCGTCAGCCGCGCGAGCTCTGAGCGCAGGGCATTCTCCGAGTCCGTTTTCGCGTAATCGACGTGCTGCAAAAACGTGTGAGCCGCCGAGCCGCGCTGCGTCGGAGTGAGCGGGCGGTCATCCCCCAGGCGCGGCGCACGAAAGCGCGCGTGCACGACGGGAGCGATGCTTGCGGCCTCTTCGTCGCTTCCCTCAAGGTGCTTGAGCTCAGTTGCAGTGACCTTTGAAGGCAAGACCGTCGCCGCCTCATGCGGATACGAAAACGCAAGGTTTTGCCGCAGCTTTTCGACAAGAAGCGCATCGGGCGCTGCGTGCGGGGGCTCTGTCTCGTCCTCCTGAGCGGCCGTCGCCTCTGCCGCGCTCACGAAGCTGAGCTTAAATATTTCCTCGCCGGAGCACAGCTGAGCGCAGATCATCCAATCCGCCATGCTCTGCGCGTTCATGAGCACCTCCGGCGACATGGGATTTGTGCATTGCAGCATCATGCTCTGAAGCTTTTCCTCGGGCTCCTTTACCGCAGCCGTAATAAAAAGCCGCTCGCGCGCTCTCGTGAGCGCGACGTACAGCAGGCGCATCTCCTCCGACAGCATCTCGCGCTTTAAGCGCTGCTTTATCGCGTTTCGCGCAAGGCCGGGGTATTCGAGCCTGCGCTCGAGATCATATACCTTCGCGCCGAGGCCGAGCTCCGGGTGGATGAGCACCGTCTGCTTTAAGTCCGCGCTGTTAAACCTTCGCGAGGTATCGCACAAGAATACGACCGGGAACTCAAGGCCTTTTGACTTGTGTATCGTCATTATCTTCACCGCGTCATCGCTTCCCGCCGCGCCCATATCTCCGCCGCGCTCGGCAAGCTGACGCAGCCATCGGCAGAAGCGGTGCAGCCCGCGGAAGCCGCCCGCGGCGAAGCGCTCGGATAATTCGAGCATCATGCGCAGGTTTGCCAGTCTCTGCGGCGCGTCCTGCATCGCGGCGCACTTTGCCGTGAGGTCAAGCTCGTTATAAATAAACGTGAGCAGCTCGTCTATCGGCGCATCCGTCGCGCGGGAGCGCAGTTTTCCGAGCGTTTCGAGAAACGATGCGCATTTTTCGTTTTCCCCGGCGGCTTTTTTGAGCGCCGTATAGAAGTCGCCCTCGCGGTCGGCAAGGCGTATTTCGGTAAGCTCGTCGGCCGTGAAGCCGAAGGCGCTCGAGCGCAGAACGGCGATGAGCGCAACGTCCTGATGCGGATTGTCGATAATGGCAAGCAGGCTCATGAGCGAGGCCGTCTCCGTTGCGGCAAAGAAGCTTCCGCCCTGACCGGCGGCGACGGGTATGCCGCGCAAAATGAGCTCACGCCGGTACGTTTCGCCCACGGAGTTTGCCGAGCGCATCAGAAGCGCAATGTCGCCGTAGCCGAGCTCGCGGCCGGAGACCGTCATGCCCGAGGCCATCAGCTCCCGTATCTTTTCGGCGACGACGGCGGCCTCCTTTTCGGTCTTATCGCGCAGATCGTCCTCGTCGCCCTTGACGTCGATGAGAATGAGCTCGGGCAGGACTCCTTCGTCGTCATACACGCCTCCGCAGCGCAGGAGCGCATTCTCGTCATAGTCGATCTCGCCGAGTTTTTTCGACATGCAGGCCGAAAAAACGCCGTTTATTCCGTCGATGACCTCTTGCCGCGAGCGGAAGTTTTCCTGAAGCATGATCTTTATGGGCTCATTTTTGCACGCGTCGGGCAAAAATGCGTATTTTTCGTATTTTTCGGTGAATATCAGGGGGTCGGCCAGGCGGAAGCGGTATATCGACTGCTTCACGTCGCCGACCATGAACAAATTTTCGCCGTTTTTCGACAAAGCGCGGAAAATATCGTCCTGAACACGGTTTACGTCCTGATATTCGTCGACCATGATCTCGCAAAAGCGCTGCGATGTTTCGCTCGCAAGTTCGGTTGGGCTGCCGTCCTCGTTTGTCAAAAGCTGCGCCGTCAGATGCTCGAGATCGGCAAAATCGACCTCGGCTCTGCGCCGCTTTTCGGCGGCATATGCCCTGTCAAAGCGCAGCGTAAGCTCTATGAGCGCCTTCATCGCAGGTGCCGTTTTTCGCATATAGCCGAGGAGCTTTCCGCTGCTTGCCGAGAGCAGCTTATCGTATTTTGCACAGCTTTTCTTGCACAGGTCGCGCACGGCCTTCGTATACTCCTTGAGCTCGGGGTCGGGCGGATTTCTGATGACTCCGAGCTTCGGAAAGCTTATCGGAAGCGCCTGCCGCGCCCTGTCCCATCCGAGATCGCAGGCACGGGCAAGGTCGCGCAGGGAAAGCGCGGTCTCGGCAAAGCCGGGGCCGTATTTTGCCGCGACGAGCTCGTCTCTTTCCGCAAGAGCGCAGATATCGTCCATCCTCTGCGCCCAGTAGCTTGCATCGTCGCGCACGGCATCGAGTATCTCCGCGCCCCAGACGGTTTTCCCGGCGTCGGTCTCGGTCGGCTCGAGAGCTTCAAGCTGCTGCCGCAGCCAAAGCTCGGGACGTGCGTGGCTCTGCGTTTTTCGGTGGAGCTCAAGAACGGTCTCTGCAAGGCGCTTATCGTCGCGCCCCGCGCCCACTGTGTCGGATAAAAGGCGAAAACTTTCGTCGGGCGCTTCGTAGCAGTCATCCAGAACGCGCTGGATAACGCGCTGCTTTATCGCCTCGGCTCTGTCCTCCTCGATGACCCGAAACTCCGGCGAAAGCTGCGCCGCGTGGCAATGCTCACGCAGAAAGCTCTGGCAGAACGAGTCGATCGTGCCTATCTGCGCCTTGGCGCACAGGGCGCTTTGACGGCGCAGACGGCGGTTGTCGGGATCGGTAGCCAGGCGCTCGGAGATCTCGTCGAGTATGCGGCTTTTAAGCTCCGCGGCGGCTGCCTTGGTGAAGGTGATGACAAGGAAGCTGTCGATATCCGCGTCACGCTCTATGCGGCGCAGGAGGCGCTCGGTCAAAACTCGCGTCTTGCCGCTTCCGGCCGCCGCCGAGACGAGCACCGCCCGCCCCGATTCCTCTATCGCACTTTTCTGTGCGCTCGTCGGCTCAAATTTCGCCATCGGTCTCGCCTCCCTCCAAAACGCTCCACACCTTCGTCGCGGGAAGGTGCGGCGTTATTCTCATGCTCTCGCCGTTTTCGCCGTCGCGGAAGCGGCATGCGTCGAAATAGTCGCAGTTTATGCACGCCGTCTCCTGCTGACCGGCGTAGTACGGGTCGGCCGCGATGCTGCCTCCCCTGAGCTCGGACGCCATCTCGCACAGCGTTTTGTCGATATGCCGCGCCAGAACTCCCAGGCGCTCTGCCGAGACGAGCGCGTCACCGTCGACACCCGATTTTTTGAACGTGACGGGGATATATTGCGGCGTATCCGAATTTTCCATAGCAGCAATGACCTCGGGTTCATTGAGTATAAGCCCGCTGCGGCGAAGAGCTGCGGCGCGTTTTTTGCCGAGCTCTTCGTCGCTCAGATCAAAGTCGCTTTTCGTCACCTCGTCGCGCGCCGGAACGTATAAAACTCCGGCCGGGACGATCTCATGTCCGTACAGCGTCTGTCCGTTTTCGCCCAGCGAGAACAGATACAGCAGCATCTGAAGATTCATGCCGTACAGCACGTCCGAAAGCTCGAATTTTTTGCGCCCTGTCTTATAGTCGACGATGCGCAGATACAGCTTACCCTCGTGCAGCCAGCCGTCGACGCGGTCGGCGATGCCGGTGAGAATGAGCTTATCCTCTCCGGTCCCGAGCTCAAGCGGCGGCAGCTCGGGCGTGTGAGCAAAGTCGAGTTCGAACGACAGCGGCTCGAAATCGCTGCGGCGCAGCTCGTCGGCAAGGTCGAGCACGATCTGATGCACGCTGCTTATAAGACGTCGGAAGAGGTATTCGAAGCGCTTGCTCTTGTCGCGGAAATCGTTGAGCTCGCGCTTAATATATTCGGAAACGTATTTGTCGCACAGGGTGCGCACCGTCTCGTCGTCAACGCTTTTGTAGCCGCCCATGGAGCTTACCTCGCGCGTGACCTGCTCGAGGATGCGGTGCATGAAGGTGCCCAGCTCCGGTGCCGTGAAATCCGCCGGCTCGTGCGGCTTTGCTTTGAGCGCGTACTGCATGAAATATGCAAAGCGGCAGGAGGCGAATTTATCGATCCTCGACGCGGAAAGGCGCAGCCTTTCGCCGTACAGCGCCCTTACCGACGCGCGCGACAGCTTGCCGCGGCTGAGGCTTGCGGCAAGCTCAAGTTCACGCAGTCTCTCGGGCTCTGCCTGCGCGAAATATTCCGCCGCACTCGCGGCCGCCGTGCCGCCGCCGTGCAGCGACTGCGCTGCAAGCTCCAGCGCCGGAGCGTGCGCCGACAGACGTGCATTGTCCGCATCAAAGGGCTTTGCGTCAATATCAAACATCGCCTTTGCCCTGTTAACAACAAAGGCAGAGCGCTGGGCATTTCCGCCCGCGCCGCTTAAAGCATAGCAAAACGTAAGGCTCTCCGACGGCAGGGTCAGGCAGTTATAGACTGTCGAGAATGCGCGCCAGAGCTCGCTGTCGCCCGTGCCGCCGAGGTCGATGTCCAGTTCAAGAAGCCGCTTTCGCTCGTCGGAGGAGAAAACACCGGCGTCGGTGTCCGTGCCGGGGATGCGCTCGTCCGTCGCGCCGAGGACGATGAGATGCTTTATGTTGCGCCGCCTCATGCGATCCATCTCGCCCGCCGTGACACAGTCGAGCGAAACGGGGATCGTTCCTATATCGTAGCGCGAGAGCATCAGCGCAAAGAGCCTTCCGAAGTATTCGGCGGCGGCCTGCGTATCGCCGAGGATGGCCGCGCACTGCTCAAGCGCCGTGACCGTTATATCCCAAAGCCGGGCGCATTCGCTTGCCTCGGCGGCGTGGCCTTCGCCCTCGAGCTCATCGGCTCGTGCCTGCAATTTCTCCGCAAGGCCGAGCTCGTCAAAAAGCGCGGCGAGCGCCTGCGCCTGCTCCGACGCGGTCGATGCGTTGTTTGCGCGCTCGGCAAAGCGCATGAGCGGTGCTCTCGCCGTCTCGCGCAGAAGATTTATGTGCTCGAGCGCACTCGTTGAGCGCTCGTCGAATTCTTTCCCGTAGCCGTCGGGGTGCAGCGTCCATGGCTCGGGTCTCGTCCAGGCCGAGCCATGTATCTGCCATGTGAAAACGTAGTTTTCAAGCTCGTCGCACTCGTCGATGCTAAGCCCGCCGAAGCCCGTGCGCAGGTACTCGAACACGTCGTCGGCCTCCCAGCCGCCGAGGATGATATCGTATGCCGCCGATATTAGCGCCGGCAGGGGCTTTGAGAGCATGTCGGCCTTGCGCGCAGTGTAGACCGGCGCGCCGTAGCGCGAAAACGCAGACTCGAGCAGCAGCCTGTAATCGTCAAAGCCCTTGGCGCACACGGCGATATCGCGCCAGCGGCAGCCGCAGTCACGAACAAGGCGCAGTGCCTCGGACGCGGCAAGCTCGCACTCGGCGTTCATGTCGGGCGCTGTGATTATTTTTATGCAGCCGTCGGCGTCGGCTTTCTCAACGGCGCGATAGCTGAACATGTTCTCCGCAAAGTAGGAGAGAGGGCGGCGCTTCGTGCTCTCGCCCGTCCAGCGCGTTTTTTTGGTCTCGATGCCGTTATCGGAAGCAAAACGCAGAAGCTCCGCGGCCGTTATCCTGCCGAGGGCAAATACCTCGCTGCCGCCGTTGAGCTCGTCGCAGCTAAGGCACACGCAAAGCTCCGCGCCGGAGAGCATTATCGCCTCGAGCACGCGCCGCTCCTGCGCGGTGAAATCAGTGAAGCCGTCGACGAAAACGCGCGTGCCTGCGCCTATCGACGAGCGCTCTATCTGCCCGGCCAGCACGCTCAGCCGGTCGGAGGGGTCGGCTCTGCCGTTTGCGACGACGCCGTCGTAGGCCTCCAGGATAAGGCCGAGATCGTGGAGCTTATCTCCCAGCGCGCCCTCGCAGTTATCCGCCGCCGCGAGCAGCTGTCCGCTCGTGACGCAGGCACTTTTGAGCTCGTCGACGGCGCTAATCAGCATAGTCTGAAGCTCGGCCTTGTGCCGCGCCGCGCCGTAAACGCGCAGCCGCGAATACAGGCCGTCGGCTGCCAGCGCCATGCACAGCAGCCTTCCGCCCTTGTCGAGATATTCCGCCGCCGTGCCGCCGCACTCGGCGCTGACCTCGCGTGCAAGACCCGTAAACGACAGCACCTCCGCATACAGCGACAGCCCGTCGCCGCACACGCTGCAAAGCTCGCGCTCGGCCTCGTGGCTGTACTGCTCCGGAACGAGCAGAACACAGCGCACACCAGAGCCCTCGCTGCGGCGTATCTCGTCCATGATCGCCGCGCTTTTGCCCGTGCCCGCCGCGCCGTAGAATATTTTGAGCATTTCTTCACCGCCTGTGTCTGTTATCATAATACTTTATTATACCAATCCGCCGTCACCCAGTCAAATGTTTAGCGCCGCCGCTTTGACGCTGCAAGCAGACAGCGGATCGTGTACGGCGCTTCCGTACACGATCCGCTGTCTGCTATCTGTGGTCTTATACCGGGCGGCCGCTGCAAATGTATCCGCAGCTGCCCCGTACGCCGTCAAAAAACGAATGAGGTGTCGACGGTAACGACGGCGAAGTGGTCGGGCAGGCGCTCCTCGACGGCACGGCAGATGATGCGCCGAAACTCCTCGGGAGTCTTCCCGATCGCGGTATCCATGACGACATCGAAGATAAGATTTGTGTGGCTCGGCCCCATGACCACGCGGAAATCGTGGATACCGCGCAGCCCCTCGATATCGCCGAGCGCCTTTTCGAGAGCGGCTCGCTCGGCAGACACCTGCTCGTTGTCGGTCTCGACGGGGTCCATATGTATCGTCGCGTCACAGCCGAGCGCGGCCTTGAGCCCGCGCTCGATGGTGTCGATACTGTCGTGGAGCTCGAAAATATCGCCGCGTCCGTCGACCTCGGCGTGCAGGGATATCATCATGCGCCCCGGGCCGTAGTCGTGCACGACGAGGTCGTGCATGCCGAGTACCGCATCCGAGCTCATAACGATGTTTTCTATGCTCTGCACGAGCTCCGGATCGGGCGCACGGCCGAGCAGCGGCGAGACGGTGTCCTTTGCCACGCCGTAGCCTGCAAAGAGGATGAACACAGCCACCGCAGCTCCCACCCAGCCGTCGATATTCAACTTAAACAGCCAGCTTACACCCATCGACAGCAGCACGACCGCCGTCGCAACGGAGTCGGACAGGCTGTCCGCGCCCGTGGCGGCCATCGCCGTGGAGGATATTTTTTTGCCTACAGCGCGATTGTACGCGAACATATAGAGCTTGACGAGTATCGACGTGAGCAGTATCGCCGCCGGGAGCAGACCGACCTCGACCGGCTCGGGGCTGACGATCTTCTCGACCGAGCTTATCAGCAGCTCAACGCCCATGACGATTATGAGCGCCGCGACGGCAAGGCCGGAGATATACTCTATCCTGCCGTGGCCGAAGGGGTGGTCGGGATCGGGCTTCTTGCCCGAGAGACGGAAGCCCAGCAGCGATATCGCCGACGCGCCCGCGTCCGAAAGGTTATTGAACGCATCGGCCGTAATGGCGATCGAGCCCGAGAGCGCACCTGCGGCGTATTTCCCCGCAAACAGCAGCGCGTTCAGGCATATGCCCAGCACGCTGCACAGCGTGCCGTATGCCTTGCGTACCGTCTGGCTCGTGTACTCCGTCGGATTTTTAATGAAAATTTTTGCAAGCAGCTTTACCATGCTTTTTAATAGCGCTTTTGCGCACTCCTTTTATTATTACTTAATAATACCTCATTCGTCGCCGGGACGCGATACCTTTCCATCGAAGGGGGGGAGGCATTTTCGAACCGGGCGCCTGTAATCACCGTATAGGTACAGCGTCCGTTCGTCTCTAAAAAGACCCCCATGGTTTTCATGGGGGTCAAATTTTCAGTCCTCGGGTATGTGGATCTCTCGGATGAGGAAATCCTTACCCGAAAGTATGGTCTTTTCGAAGCTGCCGCAGTTCGGGCAATAGCCCTCGTGCTCGATGACGTTAAAGAGCTCGTTGCACTCGTCGCACTCGGCCATGCCGGGGATGACGTTGATGATGAGCTTCGTGTCCTTCAGGAAGGTGTCCTCGACCACGACAGGATAGATGTCCTCAACATACTTCGGAATGACCAGCGAAAGCTCCCCGATATCCAGAACGATCTCGGCCACCTCCGCGATGTTATTCTCCTTGGCAAAGTCCGTGACGGTCTTGACGACCGAGCGGACGACGCCTATCTCATGCATTGTGCGGTTCCTCTACTTTCTTGCTATCTTCTTGGTGACGAGCTTTGCGACCGCGGCGGGAGCGTTGCCTGCCGCGCCGAGCAGCGCCTTGAAGTACGGTGCGCCGACATAGTCGGTGACCTTCTCAAGACGGATCGCATCGAACTTGCACTTGGTGGTGCAGATGCCGCAGCCGACGCAGAGGCTCTCGTCGACGACGGCCGCGCCGCAGCCGAGGCAGCGGGAGGTCTCGATCTTCATCTGCTCCTCGGTGAGGGTTCCGCGCAGATCCTTGAAGGTCTTCTTCGCTTCCTTGGCAGAGCCTGCGGAGGCCTTCTGCCTGGGGGCGGTGTCGAAGCCTGCGACGGAGATACCGGCGGTTGCGGTGTTCATTGCCTTATAATCGCGTCTGTCGCGGCCGATGACCTGCGACTGGCCGGGATGTACGTAGCGGTGGATGGAGACTGCGCCCTCCTTGCCTGCCGCGATGGCGTCGATGGCAAACTTCGGGCCGGTGACGACGTCGCCGCCGGCGAACACGTCGGAAACGCTGGTCTGATAGCTGGGCAGAGACACCTTGACCTCGCCCTTTGCGCCGGTGGCGATGCACTGCATGCCGCCGAGGTCGATCTTCTGGCCGATGGCGGAGATGACGGCGGAGACATTAAGCGTCTCGAACTTGCCGGTACCGACGGGCTTTCCGTCCTTGAGCTCCATGATCTCGACCTTGAGCTCCTCTGCCTTGCCCTCGCCGCTTATCTCTGCGGGAGCGGCCAGGAACATGAACTTCACGCCCTCTTCGATGGCCTCTTCGACCTCATCGTCGGCAGCGGGCATAGCGTCGCGGTCACGGCGGTATACGACCGTGGTCTTCGCGCCGAGGCGGACGGCAGCACGTGCAACGTCGATGGCGACATTGCCGCCGCCGATGACGGCGACGTTCTTGCCGATTGCGGGCTTCTCGCCGAGGTTTACCTCGCGCAGGAAGTCGATGCCGGTGAACACGCCGGGCAGCTCGTCGCCCGGGCAGCCGACCTTTGCGCCCTTGGACGCGCCGACAGCGAGATAGAAGGCCTTGAAGCCCTGCTCGCGCAGCTTATCGAGCGATATGTCCTTGCCGACCTCAACGCCGGTCTTGAACTTTACGCCCAGATCCTTGAGCACCTTGATCTCGGCATTAATAACGTCCTTTTCAAGGCGGAATGAGGGTATGCCCATGGTGAGCATGCCGCCGAGCGCCTTTTCCTTTTCATATACGGTGACGGGGTAGCCCTTGACGGCGAGGTAGTACGCGCAGCTCAGGCCGGCGGGGCCGGCGCCGATGACGGCTATCTTTTCCTCATAGGGCTTGCCGGTCTGATTTACCATCTTGGGAACGAAGCGGTGCTTTGCTTCGAGGTCCTTCTCGGCGATGAACTTCTTGATATCGTCGATCGCGATGGGCGAGTCGATATCGCCGCGGGTGCAGGCGTCCTCGCAGGCCTTGTTGCAGATGCGGCCGCAGACTGCCGGGAAGGGGTTTTCCTTCTTTATAAGCTCAAGCGCCTCGGTGTATCTTCCCTGAGCGGCGAGCTTGATATAGCCCTGAACGGGAATGTGCGCCGGGCACTGTGCCTTGCAGGGCGCCGTGCCGGACTCCATGACGTCGGTGCGGGTGGTGCGGTAATCGACGTTGTAGCTCTTCTTATCCCAGGGAACTTCCTTATCCGACTGATATGCGTCGGAGACATGCGGATCGGTGGTGCACAGCTTCTGGCCGAGCTTTACGGCGTTGGTCTGGCAGTTTTCGACGCACTGGCCGCAGGCGACGCACTTGTCCTTATCGACCTTGGCGATGAAGTTCGAGCTTACGCCGTCGGGAGAGCGGAACAGCTCAGCTATGCGCAGCGCATAGCAGGAGCAGCCGCAGCAGTTGCATATGGCGTTTACTTCGTCAAAGCCGAGCGCCTGGTTGACCTCGTGAACAAGGCCGTTATCCTCGGCGCGCTTGAGTATTTCATACGCCTCTTCCTTGCTGATGAGGCGGTGCTCGCCGTTTTTGGAGAAGTTGATGGCATTGTCGTTGAGGTACATGCACATATCCTCTTCAAGATGGCCGCAGCCCTCTCCGATCAGGCGGCGTGAACGGCGGCAGGAGCACGGGCCGACGGAGATCGCCCTTGCCTTCTCTATGATGGTTGCAAGCTCATCGTAGGATGCCGTGCGTGTGTTGCTTTCGACGGCGCTCATAACGGGCATGACGCGCATGAAGTTAACGCCCTTGCCGAGAACCGGGGCGAGCATGCCGACGCGGATGCGTGTGTATTCCTCGAAGCAGGCTCCCAGATCGGGATACTTATCGCACTGCTCGCGATTGGAGAGGATGCCCTCCATGATGCCGGGCACCCAGATGGGGTAGTAGTAGCAGGGCTCCTCGCCGCGATAGCGCACGCGGATAACGCCCGCATTTACGAGCTTGTCGCACTGCTCCTGAACAAATTCAACGCTCTTTTTGCATTTTTTTGCGAGCTCTGCCGCAGAAAATTCCTTCTCAAGACGCATACGCATCATGACAGAGCACATATCGTCGTCGACGATGGGCTCGAGGATCCTGTATTCCGGATCCTTATAGGTGATGCCGGTGTAGGTCATGCTTTCCAGGCTGATCTTGGACGCCAGCGCAAGGATGTTGGGTCTGTTTGCCATGTTGTTTCCCCCTGATCATTAATTGATAATTTAATGTATGTACCTTCTTACATTGGTCTAAAGACTTTTATACCATGAAACTGTACACTTTGTCAATTATTTAGCGTTGCCATTTTGTACTGACACTTGAAACTGCACCTGTTTATGTTCCGAAAGCATGTTAAAAAAGCTACAAACCATTGAAACTGCACGTTTTTTTGCTCAGAACAATTATTTACCACGATTTTTTCGTATACATGCAAAAAGTTTTAAATTTTTGATGATTTTATTTATGTAGATTGATTTTTAAATTTTTTTGAACGTTTTTCATCCATTTTAGTGAAATTGACGAAAATTGCATATTTGTTGGATTTTTGACAGTCGATTTTTGTTGAATTTATCGGCTCAAATATTGACGCATTGTGAACTCGAATGTACAATATGCTTGCGTTTTGAAAAAACCATAACTTAATTCTGTAATGCGTAAGACGATTCCGCGGGACCTCCCCCGACGGAATACGGCGGGCAAAGAAGCAGCCCGTTTGTCTTCCGCGGAAAGATTTTTTCTCTCCGGTGAAGCCCTGTTGACCAAGGAATTGTTTTAGCAAGCTGTTCCTTCGGGTCAGCAGGGGCTTTGTTTTGGTTTTAACAGAGCGTGCATAAGTCAGAACATTTTTCCCGTGACTTTGCCCCGCGGTTGAGGAGCCGCGGCGCGAAGGAGGAAATGTTAGACCAAAATAGAAGAGACTTAGAAAAAGGAGAGTCATCATGAACAACAAAGCAGCCAAGGGCACATGGGCGGCCGCGTTTACGGTCGGTTCCGTGTGGTTCGGTACCCACGTCGGCGGCGGTTTCGCCTCCGGTAACCAGGTAGTCAGCTATTTCTCGCAGTACGGCATTTGGGCCGCTGTTCTCCCCATTCTCGCAATGGGTCTTCTCGCACTTGTAATGTACACCGTTATGAAGTTTGCAAAGCTCAGCGGCTTTACGAACTATAAGGACACCTTCTCGGCTCTGTATCCGAAGCCCTGGATGGAGGTCTTCTTTGAGATCTTCTACATCGTCATCCTGCTCGCAGCCGTCGCGGCCGCAGTCGCAGGCGCAGGCGAAGTTCTCGCAAACTTCTTCGGCGTTGACTATTCCATGACCGCAAACAAGCTTATCTTCAACCTCATCATCGTTGCGGTTCTCATCATCCTGAGCATCTTCGGCGTTAAGCTCGTTATCGCGGCTTCCACCGTTCTTTCTATAGCAATTCTTATTTCCACCGCAGTCGTTGTCATCGCAGGCTTTGCCGCAGACTTCGACGCTATCAGCGCACAGCTCCTGGCCGAGAACGGCCTTGAGGCAGCGGCTTCTGTCGACAATACCGGCGAGGCCATCTGGCGCGGCATATTTGTCTACGCCGCATTCCAGTGCGTATCCATCCCCGCAATGATCGCTTCCAGCGAGGGTCTGACCCTCAAGGGCATAAAGCGCGCAAACATCCTCGGCTGGCTCATGAACGGCCTTGCACTGGCTGCATCGACCGCAATGCTCGCCCGTTGGTATCCCCTGCTCAAGGCACTCCAGGACGGCGGCGTAGCCGGCTTCACCACCGCAGCAAGCGGCATCCCCAACCAGACCGTTCTGACCCTCGTCGGCATCAAGTGGCTGATGGTAATCTTCAGCGTCCTGCTGTTCTGCGCATTCGTATCCACCAGTGTCACCCTCGTATTCACCATGATCCAGCGCTTCCAGGGTCACTGCTTCCCCAAGGCCATCCCCAACGAGAAGGTCCGCGGCGTTATCGTCGGCGTTGTTGTCATCGCCATCTGCTTCGCTATCTCCCTGCTCGGCCTCGGCAACATCATCAAGTACGCATACGGCTACGACGGCTACTACGCCATCCTCGTTATCTTCCTGCCCGTCCTGATCTGGGGTCTCCCCAAGGTCAAGAAGCTCTCGGCAGAGAAGAAGGCAGAGCTCGAATAAAACTACTCTCAAACACCACCGGAAAACCGGTGGTGTTTGACAAGGGATTTCAATATGAAAATTGCTATGATCGGCTCCGGCGCGGCCGGCAGCGTTTTTGCTTCATATCTAAATAAGGGCGGCGCAGAGCTCTGGCTCGTCGACCGCTACAAGGCACACATGGACAAGGTCGCCGAATGCGGCATGACCTTCGTTTCCCCCTCGGGCGAGGAAGTGCTCAGCGGCTTTCACACCGCTGCCACTGCCGAGGATATCGGCCTCATGGACATGGTCATCCTCATGGTCAAGGCCACGCAGACCGACGACGTGATGCCCTCCGTCATGCCCTGCATCGGCAAGGAAACGGTCGTCGTTTCCCTGCAAAACGGCATAGGCAACGACGATGTGCTTAAAAAGTACGTCCCGGCGGACAGAATACTCTATGGCTTCGGCACTATAGGCACGGAGCTGCCCGAGCCGGGCAAATGCGTTTCAAAGCCCGAAAGCGGCGTTATCATGCGCTTCGGCGCGGCGGAAAACGATCCCGTTTCCGAAAAGGCCGGCAAGGCGCTCGAAAAGTGCTTCTGCGACGGCGGCTGCCTGACGAGCTTTGAAAAGGATATCCGCCCCTTCGTCTGGAAGAAAGCGATATCCAACAGCGGCTACAACACGCTCTCGGCGCTCACGCGGCTCAAGGTCGGCCCCATGCTCGACTGCGAGGAAGGCAGACAGCTCATAAAAAGCGTATGGTCCGAGGGCTGCGCGGTAGCCAAGGCGCTCACGGGCGTTGACCTTTGGGGCGAGATGCTCGAGGAGCTCCCGAGACTACGGGAGGGCTTTGCGAAATATTACCCCTCCATGGCACAGGATGTGCTCATCCACCGGCGCCAGACCGAGGTAGAGCTTTTAAACGGCGCTATCGTGCGCTACGGTAAGCTCCTCGGTATTCCCACCCCCGTCAACGAGGCGCTGACGCTTATGATAAAGACAATACAGCAAAACTACGATATGCAGTATTGCAAATAATAGGTTTACACTCAAATTTTTATAAGGAGACGAATAAAAATGAAAATTGCAATGTACGGTTCCGGTGCAGCAGGCAGCGTTTTTGCTTCTTACCTGAAGAAGGGCGGCGCAGACATGATCCTCATCGACCGCTATGAGGCTCACATGAAGAAGGTTGCCGAGGACGGCATGCACTTCACCATCCATCAGGAAGAGAACGGCGCTTACACCGATTATAATTATCAGCTCAAGGGCTTCCGCACCTACACCAGCTCCGCAGCAGCCGCAGAGGCCGAGGGCAAGGTCGACGTCATCATCTACATGACCAAGGCAACTCAGCTTGAGCAGGCCATTCAGGACTCTCTGCCCGTCGTGGGCGACACCACCGTCGCCGTTTCCCTCATAAACGGCCTCGGCAACGATGACAACCTCTTCAAGGTCTTCCCGAAAGAGCGCTGCATCATCGGCTCCGGAGTTCTCGGCACCGCACTGCCCGAGCCCGGCCACTGCGTATCCACCCCCGCCGGCGGCGTTCAGATGAACTTCGGCGGCGCTGTAAGAAGCGAGCTCAACGACGCTGCATGCGCAGAGATGCTCAAGTGCTACCGTGAGGGCGGCTGCGATGCATACTGGCGCGACGGCGAGCCGGGCACCGACAACAACATCTACAAGTTCATCTGGAAGAAAGTCTGCGTCAACGCGACCGTCAACACCGTCTGCTCGGTTCTGCGTCTGAAGATCGGCGAGGTCGAGGCTGATCCCTGGGGCCAGCAGCTGTTCCACGGCGTTATCCGCGAGACCTGCGCTGTCGCTACCGCGAAGGGCATTCCCATGAACGCGGACGAGTTCATCGCTCACGATCATGCAGACATCGTCACCAACATCGGCGACTACTACCCCTCCATGTGCCAGGACGCACTGTTCCATCAGCGCCAGACCGAGATCGACGTTCTCAACGGCAAGATCGCTGAGTACGGCAAAGAGCTCGGCATCCCCACCCCGACCTGCGACATCCTCACCAAGGTCGTTCACTGCATCCAGGACAACTACGCAAACCAGTACTTTCAGGACAAGGACGGCAACGCCTTCTACATCGGCAAGTAATTTTAAGCATGAAAAAGCAGCCGCAAATGCGGCTGCTTTTTTGTCGTTTTGTTGCCGATGGAGTTTAGCCTATCTTCGCTTCAAATTTTGCGATGAGTCCGTCGAAAAGCTCGCGGTTATTTTCGATGCCGATCTCGGGCTCGCGCTTTGTTGTGTGGGCGAACACGGGCTCGTTCATCTTCATCGAATACACGGCCTTGAGTATGCGCACCGAGTCCATGCCGCACTTTGCAAAGTGAATAGCTGCCGATGCAAAGGGCGCTCCGGCAGGGGCTATCTTATCGGCTATGGGCTCGAGAGTCTCGACGATGCGGATGGACATGTAGAATATCTCGTCGATGATGCAGCAGGCGGTACGGTAAGCGGCCTCAAGCTCGGCATCGTCGGCATTTTCCTGCTT
This sequence comes from Clostridiales bacterium, assembly GCA_004558025.1. GTDB lineage: Bacteria > Bacillota > Clostridia > Oscillospirales > Oscillospiraceae > F23-B02. Next base: position 49,592 of record SFEG01000019.1, on the reverse strand, counting down.
TAAAAGCTTCTCGAGCGGCTTTTTGGCCTTGTTCTCCTCATCTATAAGGTGCAGGAAATAAACGCGCAGCTTCTCGACATCCTGCTCTGCGTGCAGCATTTCGGCCTCCTCGGACGCGGTTATGCGCAGTGCGCGAAGCGCCATGGACGCGGCGCACAGAGAAGAGCCCGCGGCGGCCGAGCCCAGGCCGAAAACGTTCTTGGGGTCTGCCATCATCCCGGAGTAGGCTTTAAGGGTCTTATCCGAATAGCTCTCGGTCATAAGATCTCCGATATTTATTTTTTCTGCCATGATATATCTTCCTTTCCTTTGACAATTGAAAATTTCAGCTTTATAATTTAGTTAATAATACAACAAAATTTTGATATTTACAAGTGATTATGCAACAGGAGCACACAAAATGAAAATTCTGCTTTGCGGCGACATAAATTCTGGAAAATCCACGCTAATCCAAAAGCTCGTTTCCGACATGGGGCGAAAGCCGCGCGGATACATAACCGTGCGCATGCCCGAGGATGAGGACGGCGTATCGCACGTCTATCTTTACGATATCTCCTCCCCGCCGAAAAAAATAGAGGACGCGCAGGTCATCATGCGCATCCGCGGCAAAAATTACGAGCGCCACCCCGAGTACATGAGCAGCATCGCAGCGCCCATATTGGAGAGCATCCCCGAGGGCAGTCTGGTCGTCCTCGACGAGCTCGGAACGCTCGAGGAGCATGAGGAGCGCTTCAAGGCCGCCGTCATGAAAATACTCTCCGGGCGCTACGACGTCCTCGCCTCCGTGAAGGCGCAGAACACCGACTTTCTGCGTGATATCCGCCGGCATCCGGACTGCGAATTATATATCATCACGCCCGAAAATCGTGATGCCTTGTATGCTCAGCTCAGGCGGGAATACAAGATATAGCGTTTCCTTTTTCTTTCATAAAAAGTGCACAAATATCGCATTAAAAATATGTGAGAAAATTTTATGACAATTTCTCAGAATTATGTTGACTTAAAGGGCACGGATTGATATCCTGTCAATACAGCGAAAAAAATCAGGGGGCAGCCATGAAGAAAATTACAGCACTGCTGCTCGCCGTTCTTTGCATGCTTTCAGTCTGCGCGTGCAATAACGACGGGGGGAAAACGGCAGACGTTTCAGCAAAAGACCTTATCGCGGCAACGCTCAACTCGGCAAAGCCCGAGAATGCCGATACACTGTGCGGCTCGGACGATCAGAGTCTTAAAAACAAATTTTACTACTTCTACGGCATCGAGACGAGCGCCGTGCGCGACTATGCGATAGTGTACTCCTCGGCCGCGAAATCGGACGAGATAAGCGTCCTCGTCGCCGCCAAGGGCACGGATATGAAAACCCTGACCGACGCGCTGGAGGGCCGGCGCGAGATGCAGCGTCAGACCTTTGAGCTGTACAGCCCCGAGAGCGTTGAGATGCTCAAGAACGCCGTCATATTCACGCAGGGCGACTATGCTGTGATGATCGTGGCAAAGGACCCCACGGCAGTGGAAAGCAAGCTTAAGGAGCTTCTGAAGGACGCCAAGGCCGTCGAAAAGGAGGCAAAGGCATATTACGATGCTGCCGCCGTCGAGCCGACGCCGACTCCGAAGCCGAGCTATGACTATTCAAAGCCCGTTCCGGCCTCGGATGCAAAGGATAATTCCTGGTTCAAGGACGCGGCCTTCGTGGGCGATTCGCGCATGGAGGGCATCATGAGCTATGCCGACTTCGAGTACGCCTCGAATTTCTCGCATGTCGGCCTGAACGTCGCGGACGTATTCACAAAGCCCTATATCGAGACCGAGTCCGGTGCGGTCACGGTCGCCGACGCGCTGCATAACGACCTCAAATACGGGAAGGTCTACGTCATGCTCGGCATAAACGAGCTGGGCTGGTATAACCTCGATAAATTCATTGAATACTACGGAAACATCGTCGATCTCCTTCGCGAGACGCATCCCGAGGCCGACGTCTACATCATAAGCATCCTGCCCGTCGGCGCGAAGGCCGCGAAGAGCTCGGATATGCTCAATAATGACAGAGTGCAGATGTTCAACGAGCGCATACAGACCATGTGCACGGATAAGCAGGTCTACTTCGTAAACGGCTTTGAAGCGCTTGCGGTAAGCGGCTCGCTGCCCGACGATGCCTCCCCCGACGGCATCCATATGCAGCCGAGCTACTGCCATAAGCTGACCGATTACCTCCTGACGCACACCGTAAGTAAATAAAGAATAAAAATCCGGAGCAATGCTCCGGATTTTTATCCCGCCAGGAGGACAAAGCCCGCGACGATGAGGAACTCTGCAAGCAGATACGTCAGCATGACGCCGAAATGCGTTTTGAACGGCCTGCCCTTGCGGAAGCGGACGTAAAACAGTATTGAATCGGACACGAAAAAGCTCACCGCGCCCGCATACATGATAGCCGTCGCAAAGCACGGCAGCGTTATGAGCTGGAACAGCGCAAAGCAGTTCATCGCGCCGTTTACGACGAGATAGGCCATCATGCCGACGTACAGGCTCTTCGGCTTCACGTTCCCGACAAGGCCGCGGAAAACGAACGCCACCGCCGTTATGTACACGATCGCCGCGAGGATGATCGCCCACACCGGCACGAGCGAAAAATCGACATGCATGCAGTAGGCCGCCGCAAAGCACAGGTGCGAAAGGAAAAAGCTCGTTCCGCCTATGGCAAAGCCCACAGGGCCGAATATGAGCAGAACATCGCCCAGCCAGCTCGTCACCACCGCGGCAATGACGATCTCCAGCGGCGCCTGAGTCGTCGTCAGATACCAACCGAGAAGCGTCGGCAGCAGGAACACCTTCGTCACCGCGCGCAGCACCTTGTCGCACCTCCAGCTTGCGTAGAGGTGCACCGCGGAAAATGCGGCAAACGCCGCAATAAACACATAATTCATTTGATCTCTCCCTGTATTTTTCCTATACAACAATACAATAACATACACAGCGTATTATTTCAACAGATATCCGAAGTTGAAAACGGGAGAATCTTGTGATAAAATTGATAAATTACGATAAGTTAAGCGTTAAGGAATCACTATTTATGAAAACTCCGCTTATGATGATAATAAATCCGGCGGCCGGAAAGGGCGGCTTCAGGCGCGCTCTGCCGGACGCGCTGAAGCTTTTGTCCGACGCGGGCTACGCCGTGACGATGTATTTCACCGAATGCCGCGGCCACGCGACCGAGCTTGCCGCGCAGTACGCCGGCGTGTTCCCCTACCTTGTGGTGCTCGGCGGCGACGGCACGCTTGCCGAGGCGATAGCCGGGCTCATGCCGCTTTCCGAGCGGCCGAAGGTGGGCTACATCCCCATCGGCACGGCAAACGACGTTGCGCGCACCATCGGTCTTCCGAAGAACGACATTCTCGCCGGTGCGCAGCGCTTTTTGGACGGCACTCCCCACGACTTCGACGAGGGGCGGCGCGACGGCGGATACTTCAACTACGTCGCAGCCTTCGGCGCGTTCACCGAGGTCAGCTACGCGACGCCGCAGGAGGCCAAAAAACAGCTCGGCGAGGCGGCGTATCTCCTCGGCGCAGTGAAAAGCCTCTCGACGCTCAAAAGCCGCCATGTCACCGTTGAGTATGACGATGGCGTGCTTGACGGCGAGTTTCTCTACGGCAGCATGTCAAACTCCTACTCCGTGGCCGGATTCATCGACCTGCCGCGCGAGGAGATCGGCCTCGGCGACGGACTGCACGAGCTGGTGCTGGTCAAAAAGCTTCCGAACGCGGCGGCATTCGCGACGCTCGCAACGAAGGTGCTCAGCCACGATCTGAGCAGCGAGTACATAATCATAAAGCACACACGCCGCGCACGCTTTGTCTTCGACGAGCCAGAGACCTGGACCTTCGACGGCGAAAACGGCGGCGCGCACAGCGAGATAAGCTTTGAAAACTGCCCGCAGGCGATTAAATTAGTATATTGATTTAGTCGATACACCTCATCCGTCGGCTCCGCCGACACCTTTCCCTCAAAGGGGAAGGCAGTGTCGTACGGCGAAAATTTTGTCCCAAATCGGCACAATTTTTAAGTCACGCGAAACACCTTGGTTTTGTCGGCACCTTCGACACCGGGATACCGCAATAAACGTATGAGTATAATGTTAGTGCGCCTCTGAAAAAGCGCTATCGAAAAAGATGGATTACAGGAATTTTAGATTGAGCAAAATTAATACGGATGAGTTCCGGCACGTCAAGCTGCTGATATTCTGGCCGCTGTTCGGCATGATGTTCTCGTTTGTCGAGCGGTTTTACAATGTCAGCTCGTATTACGTCATGCACTGCGCGTTTGACGACGCCATACCGTTCTGCGAGTGGTTCCTCATCCCCTACCTGTTCTGGTTCGTGTACCTGATCGGCACGCTGGTGTACACGTTTTTCTTCGACGTTCCGGCGTTTAAGAAAATGATGCACTTCATCATCTGTACCTACACGATCACGATGGTCATTTACCTGCTGTTCCCGACCTGTCAGGAGCTGCGTCCGGAGGTCTTCCCGCGCGACAACGTGCTGACAAGGTTCATCGGCTGGTTCTATAAATTCGACACGAACACGAACGTCTGCCCGTCGATCCACGTTCTCGGCTCGGTGGCCGCGATGTTCGGCCTGCTCGACTGCCGCAGGCTGCAAAAGCCGTGGTTCAAATTTGCGGTGGTCATTGCGGCGCTGCTGATCTGCGCCTCGACCGTGTTCATGAAGCAGCACTCGGTGCTCGACGTTATCGCCGCCGTGCCGCTGTGCCTGCTCGGCCACTATCTGTGCTATCACCGCGCGGAAGCGCCGAGCACAGCGACTGCGCATTAAAAAATCCCGACATGAGTCGGGATTTTTTATATTCACTTCAATGTTATTCCGAGGAATGCGGCGCATTTGCCGTCTGAGCGGCTAGCGCCGAGCACATAGCCGTCCTCGGTCTGCTTTTTGTAGATCTTAAGCTCCTCGCCCTCCATGCAGGCGCTTATGTAGCGTGCCTCCATGGTTCTGACGGACATGGACGCGGCCTCGTCGGCAGAAAAGCAATCGAGGAAGGCGCGGACATAGGCGACGTTGTTCATGTGGCGGCCGATGTCGATGCTCGAGGTGCGAACAACGAAGGTGTAGACCTCGTCTTCGTCGGAAAACTCATCGCGGAAGCGCCTGAGCTTGCCCTCGCAGGCAACATAGTCCTGAAAATCGAAGTCCTCGGGGAAGCCGAACTCGGAAAAGCGGACAAAGCCCGTCTCGCGGTTTAAAACGACCCACTCGGTCAGTCCCTCGGCGATGCGCTTATCGCCGACGAAGATATCATATCCGCGGTAACCGCGCACGGCGTTGGGCTTCGCGGGGTTTACCCAGGTCGACACGGTGAGCGCGTCCATAAGCTGTGCATCCTCGTAAAAATCTATCCTCGAGTGCGTCGCGACCCAATAGCAATCACGCTTTGCCAGCGCCGCCGTGCCGTTGCCGATGGCCTCGGCATGCAGGCTGGCCGCATTCTGAAACAGCATGAACGCCGCCGGCGGCTGCATTTTGGGCTCCTTGCCGCACAGGTCGGGCGTCACCGTCTGCTCAAACGAAAATTTCTTTAATTCGCTCATTCTCCGTTCCTCCGCTATACAAGTGTATAATTTTATTATATCACGCCGTGTTTGTTTTCGGTGAAGCATTTGTTAACATATAATTAAAGATTTTTAAGAAATCTTCGTGTTGATTGCAATTTGGGAATATAAAAAACAGCGGACCTGTCCGCTGTTTTTTCAGCGTGTCAAAAAAGTCTGTGACTTTTTTGCACGCTTCAAAAAACGCCACATTTTTTGTGAAAATAAATTTTCACGAAAAATCTCGCTACGCTCGTCAAAAAGTCTGATGGATCAGACATTTTTGATGGCTATAATCTGATTTCGAGTGGGGCCTTTGCCCCCTCGAGCTCCCCTGCTACTTTGTTGTTTGACCTGACAGCATAGTTTTTTGACAGTCTGAAAAAAACAGCGGACATGTCCGCTGTTTTTTATTTGATTATATTCTCGATCAGAGAGAAGCCCCCAGAGCCTTGCACTTTGCGAGTGCCTGACCGTCGGGCTCGCCGTTGCAGATAACGCTCTCGTGTACGAGGTTTACGCCGGCTGCACGGCAGTCGTCCTCCCAGATCTGCATCCAGTCGCCGTCGCCCCAGCCGTAGGAGCCGAACAGTGCGACCTTCTTGCCCGCGAGATGACCCTTTACGCCCTCGAACATGGGCTCGAACTCGGTCTCCTCAAGCGCCTCCGCACCCATTGCCGGGCAGCCGAAGGCGATGGAATCGAACTCGTCGGCCTTTGCGCCGGAGAACTCGGATGCGGTGAAAAGCTCTGCGCCTGCCGCCTCTGAGACTGCCTTTGCCATAGCCTCGGTGTTGCCGGTGCCGCTCCAATATACCACTGCTTTTTTCATTTTAAAAATCGTCCTTTCACTGTATGATCTCATCGAGAGCCTTGCCGCGGCTGCGGCGAGTGCAGCTCTCGAAGCTTTTGAACTTTTCCCTTGCCGCGTCCACGTCGCCGTAGACCTTCCAGCAGCCGATGAGCTTGAAACCCGCGGCACGGTTTTCCATGAAGCCGCGCACGTCCTCGGGCGGATAGCCGAGAAACAGACCGACCTCGTGCGGAAAATCGGCGTTATTGCGCATCTTGCCGATAAGGCAGCTCAGGCAGCTTTCCGCGCGGTCGCAGGTCTCGTAGCCGCAGTCGCGCAGGATATCGCGAGCGGCGCTGTTTTCGAGGTCGCGCCGCAGCGCGTCGGGGCGATAGAGATAAAGGAGCACGCGGCTTTGCATGTACCGCATCGGCAATATGCGCAGCCCCTTCGGAACGAGCACGGCGTTCAGCCGCCGAAGCTGAGCCGTCACTTCCTCGCGGCTTTCATACTCGGCGGAAAACATATTCGCGGTTTTAAGTCCCGCAAGCGTCGGAGCGCACTGCGAAACGAGTAACTCATCGCTCATATCCTATCTCCTCACTATGTATTTATTATGCCATAAAAAACGGAGCCTTATCCGCTCCAAAACGGGCGAACAAGGCTCCAAAAAGACAATTTGAAATTTTCTGACGCGGCATGAGCAAAACAGCCCCGTCAGGGCAAAAGATTCTTCATACTTCTCAGGCCGATACCGAGCGTCGACACATTGTGCAGCAGCGCGGAGGTCTAGGGCGGAAGAACTCCCGCAACACCGAGGACTATAAGTCCGGTGTTGAAGGAGATTATGAAGCGATAGTTTGCGTGGATGCGCGCCATGAGTCCGTCGGCAATGCGCTTGAGGGTGACAAGGCTCTCAAGATCGTCCGAGCAGATGGTGACGTCTCTTAAATTGTTGAGCATCGTGTGCGCGCTCGGCTTTTTTACGTTGAGATGCCGCGCCACATCGATCGTTCGTATTCCGCCAGAGCTCTTGAGTGCGTCAAGCGCAAGAAGATATCGAACCACCGAGGCGGAGACCGCAAGCCTTGGGTTAGTCATCGCTTACTCCTTTTTGTAAAACAGGGAGGTGCAGGGGTCTGCACCTCCCGTCAGAGAATCAACTGTTCTTTTTCTTCAGGTCTTTTACGTCCCTGAGGGCGCCGGAGCCGCTTTCGGAGCACGCACCGTCATGGCATTTGCCCGCCATGGCGCACGCGCCGCAGCCGCCGCATTTTGCGCCGCAGGAGGATATGCCCGCTTTCTTATCTTTAACTATCAGCCGGATGATGAGCGCGACAATGACGATCAGACCGGCGCTTATCAGTATTGTTCCGAGATTGGAAGCCAACCATTCAAGCATTGCTTTTTCCTCCTTTAATATTTCTCAAGTTATGCTGTTTGTTATTTTGCACCCACGGTTGCTTCCCTGGTGCTGAGGGTCTCAGCCTCCTTGTAAGGACGGAAGAGCATGTAGATGATGCCGGCCAGCAGAGCGACGGCAACGATCAGACCGATGATGTTCAGCTTGCCGGTGAAGGCGCTGCCGAACTGATTTATAATCAGGGCGATGACGTATGCAAAGCCGCACTGATAGCCGATCGCGAACCAGGTCCAGCCGCGGTTGTTCATCTCGCGCTTTATTGCGCCGATGGCCGCAAAGCAGGGAGCGCACAGAAGGTTGAAGACGAGGAAGCTGTAAGCCGTTACGCCGGTGAAGGCCGCGGCCATTGCCTGGTAGACGGTGCCGTCGCCGCCGCCGTAGAGGATGCCGAGGGTACCGACGATGTTCTCCTTGGCGACAAGGCCGGTGATGGAGGCGACGGTTGCCTGCCAGTTGCCCCAGCCGAGGGGAGCAAAGATCCACGCTATGGCGTTGCCGAGCTTTGCGAGGATGGAGGAGTCGATCTGATCCTCAGAGAGCATCTGGAAGCTGCCCTCGACCCAGCCGAAGTAGGTGGTGAACCATACGAAGATGGTCGAAAGCAGGATGATGGTTCCGGCCTTCTTGATGAAGGACCAGCCGCGCTCCCACATGGAGCGGAGGACGTTTCCGAGAGTGGGCATGTGGTATGCGGGAAGCTCCATAACGAAGGGGGCGGGGTCGCCGGCAAAGCGCTTTGTCTTCTTGAGCATGATGCCCGAGCAGATGATAGCCGCCATGCCGATGAAGTACGCGGAGGTGGATACCCATGCGCTGCCGCCGAACAGTGCGCCGGCGATCATCGCGATGAACGGCACCTTTGCGCCGCAGGGGATGAAGGTGGTGGTCATGATCGTCATACGGCGGTCACGCTCGTTTTCGATGGTACGGGAGGCCATGACGCCAGGAACGCCGCAGCCGACGCCGATGAGCATGGGGATGAAGCTCTTGCCGGAAAGTCCGAACTTGCGGAAGATACGGTCAAGCACGAAGGCGATACGCGCCATGTAGCCGCAGGCCTCGAGGAAGGCGAGCATAAGGAACAAAACGAGCATCTGAGGCACGAAGCCGAGAACCGCGCCGACACCGGCCACGATACCGTCGTTGATAAGGCCGCTGAGCCAGGGAGCCGCGTTTGCAGCGTCAAGGCCGTCGCCCACGAGAACGGGGATGCCCGGTACCCATACGCCGTAGTCGGCAGGGTCGGGAGCGTCAAAGCCGTTTTTCTCAAGGTAAGCCACCGCATCGACGTAGGTCATCTGAACGACATCGTCGAGCTTGTCGGCTCCTTCGGGGAGCGTGTCGTAGTAAGCGGTCATGGTGTTTATCGCGAGGGTCTCCTCGTCCTCGACATCGACGGTCGCCGTCTTGCCGGTGGTCTTGAAGGCCTTCATGTCGGCAAGTAGTGCGTCGGCGTCGAAGCCGTCGGCTTCAACGTCTATATCCTCGCCGAGGAATGCGCTGACGGCCTGAAGCGCCGCGGTGTATTCGTCATTTGTGTCGTTGTAATCTGCCGAGCCTATGCCGAGCAGGTGCCAGCCGTCGCCGAACACGCCGTCGTTTGCCCAGTCGGTAGCAGGCGCGCCGACCGCGACCATTGCGACCCAGTATACAAAGAACATGACGGCCGCGAAGATGGGCAGACCCAGCCAGCGGTTGGTGACGACCTTGTCTATCTTATCGGAGGCGGTGAGCTGTCCGACGTTTTTCTTTTTATAGCAGGCCTTGATGATGGACGCTATGTAGATGTAGCGCTCGTTGGTGATGATGCTCTCCGCGTCGTCGTCAAGCTCATCCTCGGCGGCCCTGATATCCGCGTCGATGTGCTGCATGATCTCGGGCTTTATCGCGAGCCTTGCGAGGACCTTGTCGTCGTGCTCGAAGATCTTTATCGCGTACCAGCGCTGCTGCTCCTCGGGCAGCTCGTGCAGGACGGCCTCCTCGATGTGAGCGATAGCGTGCTCGACAACGCCCGAGAACGAGTGCATGGGGATGGTCTTGCCGTTCTTTGCGGCGTCTACCGCCGCCGCGGCGGCCTCGGAAACGCCGTCGCCCTTCAGAGCGGAGATCTCATATACCTTGCAGCCAAGCTGACGGGACAGCTCCTTGATGTTGATGATGTCGCCGTTTTTGCGGACGATATCCATCATGTTGACAGCGACGACCACGGGGATGCCGAGCTCGGTCAGCTGAGTGGTCAGATAAAGGTTGCGCTCAAGGTTTGTGCCGTCGATGATATTGAGTATCGCATCGGGGCGCTCGCCGAGCAGGTAGTTGCGCGCAACGACCTCTTCAAGGGTGTACGGGGAGAGCGAGTAGATACCGGGAAGATCAACGACCGTTACGCCGTCAAACCTCTTGAGCCTGCCTTCCTTCTTCTCAACGGTTACGCCGGGCCAGTTGCCGACGAACTGGTTCGAGCCGGTCAGCGCGTTGAACAGCGTGGTCTTGCCGCAGTTCGGGTTGCCGGCGAGGGCAATTTTAATGTTCATTTCCATTATTCCACCTCGATCTTTTCTGCATCTGCCTTGCGCAGCGAAAGCTCATAGCCGCGAACGGTGAGCTCGATGGGATCGCCCAGGGGAGCGACCTTGCGGACATAGACCTCAGCGCCCTTGGTAATACCCATGTCCATGATGCGGCGCTTTATCGCGCCCTCGCCATGGAGTCTTTTGACGGTCACGGTCTCGCCGATCTTAACGTCTCTCAGAGTCTTCATATTTCTGCTCCTCACACATATATTTTCTGTGCCATTTCCGCGCTTATGGCGATCCTGGCTTCTTTGACCTTGACGATGACATTCTCGCCAACGCCAGTCAACACTTTCACATCGCCCCCGACAACAAAGCCGAGGTTTTCGAGGTGCTTTTTCACCTCCGGCTTGCCGGCAACACGCTGTATCGTGTTTTCCTCGCCGACTGCCGCTAATGTTAAAGGCATCATTGCGTATATCCTTTCTCCGTTTGATTAGCATTCGCTAACCGCGGGGTGAATTAAAGTTAGCTCTCGCTAACCGCCTGAATAATAGCACAGTTTTCACCATTGTCAAGTACCTGACACAAGGTTTGTAAGTTTGCACAATTTCAACGGTTAGCGCAAGCTAACTAATTGTGCGGAATATCATATTGCCCTTATAGGGATTAAGAATAATGTCCGCGACTGCTTGAATTAGTGAAAGCATTGTGCTATCATACATATTGAATTATTATAAATACGGAGAAAGAGCACATGACATTACAGGAATCGGGCGAGATGTATCTTGAGACCATCTATGTCCTGTCGCAGAAATATAAGGATGTGCGCGCTATCGACGTCGGCGAGTACATGGGTTATTCAAAGCCGAGCGTCAGCCGCGCGGTCGGGCTGCTCAAAAGCGGCGGCTATCTCGTTTCCAACGAGCTGGGGCACCTGAGCCTCACCGACGCCGGCGTCGAGGTCGCAGAGAAGATATACGAGCGGCACACCATGCTCACCCGCTACCTTCAGCTACTCGGCGTAAGCGCCGAGACCGCCGCCGAGGATGCCTGCAAAATGGAGCACATCATAAGCGATGAATCGTTCAATGCGATAAAAAAGCACGTCGCCGAAATGGAGAAAATGCACGGCGAGGCCTAAGTTTGCCCTTTTGGAGCGGGAGAGAGCCGTTTTGGAGCTGAAATCCTATCACGGAAGTAGTAAATTAAAATCGCAAAGCCTCCCTTAATATGTGATAAGCCCCAGGCGGTGGTTCAGGACGCCGCCGGGAAAGATCAAAATAGTGCGAGCTTTTGTTCACATCTACACCTCTCTTCTTTAATTATGGAAAAAACACGAACGATCTCTCGTTCGTGTTTTTTTATCGGCGCTTTTCAGAGGCGCACGGACATTATACCGATACATTTTTTACGCTTGCCCGGTAGCGAAAATGCGGAGAAAACCGTGAGGCTGCCGCACCCCTGTCCGTTTACTTATTTCTTACTCTATAACAAGGGTGTCCATGATGGCGAGCATCTCGGGGTTCGAGCGGAGCTTCACGCGCTCGTCCTCGTTATCGTCGCCCATGAGCACGACCGTCGCCAGGACGTAGTCGGCCGTGGAGTCTGCCGCCGGGAACGCCATGCAGTAGCTGCCGCCGTTCGTGAAGCAGATGCCGCTTACGTTTTTGAAGCTGACCTTGCCGAAGTTTTTGTAGTTCTCCTCGACCGACTTTTCGAGCGCGGCGAAGTCCTCGCCGTGGTAATAGGGCGCATATTCGATCTGGATGGAGAAATCGTCGGCGTTTATTATGGCGACGTGCGAGTCGCCGGAGTCGGTGATGTAGCCCTCGGACACAACACCGAACGCGTGCTTATCCGCGTCGTAGGTGACTGTGACGGTGATCTCCTTCGCGTCCTTGTAGCCGCTTGCGAAGCTGTAGACGCCGGACTTCGGGTTCTTTATAGAGAACTCGGCGTTTTTGCCGCCTGCTGCCTTTGCCGCTGGCTTGGATGCCGTCTTTGCCGCCGGCTTCTTATCCGCGCCGGATTTGCCCTTGAGTGCGAGCGCCGCGCCTGCTGCCGCCGCCGCGGCGATGGGTGCTATTATAAGCCATTTTTTCATTGTTTCTACCTCCGTTAAATTTTCAGCTATGCTTTGTTATGATTTTACCCCAAACCGGGGCGCGCAGTCAAGCGCATTGACGCGCCGCAGCATATTTGTTACAATGTTTTTCCGGAAGCGCAAAGCACTTTCGGAAAAACATTGCGAGTTGACAGCGGATAGCTGACAGCCGATAGCTATATGTGTGCGCAAAGCGCACTGATTTGAATAGGCAACCCCACCGGCTCGGCCAAGGCCGACCCACCTCCCCTTACACAGGGAGAGGCAAGAGGAGCGCACCGGAAATTTTACCTCGTTCATATGGAAGGCGGCAGTTTCCCGGTTTTGTCGGCAACCTCGATACCGGGCACCCGCAATAAATGTATAGGAGAGGCGCTAAAGCGCTATCGAAAAAATGGAGTTATGGGAAAACGGGCCGCTGTTTGAGCAGTCGGAGCACTTTAAGCTGGGCACGGACTCCGTGCTTTTGGCGGACTTTGTGAATATCGGCACGCGAAAACGCGGCATAGACCTCGGCTGCGGCTCGGGCATACTGCCGCTGCTGCTTCTTACGAGAAGCGACAGGCTGCACATGACGGGGCTCGAGATAAATCCCGAGGCCGCGCGCATTGCCTGCGAAAACATGGCCGCCAATGCGCTGGCCGAGCGCTGCGATATCGTAACCGGCGATATCAGAAGCTGCCGCGAGCTGTTCAAAACCGGGCAGTTTGATCTTGTCGTGTCCAACCCGCCGTACTTCGCCGCCGGAAGCGGCAGGCAGAGCCCGGACGCGGACAAGGCTACCGCACGTGGTGAGATTTTGTGCTCGCTGGAGGATATCTGCCGCGCGGCGGCGTATCTGTGCCGCACGGGCGGCGCGTTCTGCCTCGTGCACAGAGCCGAGCGGCTCGCCGACGTCATATGTCTGCTGCGCGAGACGGGCTTTGAGGCAAAGCGCCTGCGCACAGTTTCGCACTCGGCGCAGAAGGCTCCGTCGCTCATACTTATCGAGGCTTATCGCGGCGCGGGCGCGGGCTTAAAAATAATGCCGCCGCTTTTCATCTGCGGCGACGACGGGCGCGAGAGCGCGGAGATAAAACGCATCTATCACAGGGAGGACGAGCATGAGCGGTAAATTATATCTTGTGGGAACGCCCATCGGCAACCTCGGCGACTTTTCGCCGCGCGCGATGCAGGTGCTGAGCGACGCGGACTTCATCGCGGCAGAGGATACGCGCGTGACGATGAAGCTTTTAAATCACTTCGATATCCGCAAGCCGCTCGTGAGCTATTTTGAGCACAACAAATACGCCTCCGGCGCGAAGATACTTGAGCGCATCATTGCAGGCGAAAGCTGTGCGCTCGTGACCGATGCGGGAATGCCCGCGATATCCGACCCAGGTGAGGAGCTCGTGCGCCTGTGCGCGGAGAGCGGCGTGGAGGTTCTGGTCGTGCCTGGGCCTGCCGCGCTCGTTTCGGCCGTCGCGCTGTCGGCGCTGCCGTCGGGCAGGTTCTGCTTTGAGGGCTTCCTGTCCACCTCGAACAAAAGCCGCCGCGAGCACCTTGACAGTCTGCGCGGCGAGAAGCGCACCATGATATTTTACGAAGCGCCGCACAAGCTCATGCGCACGCTTGAGGATATGAAAAATACTTTCGGCGCGGATCGCCGCATCGCGCTGTGCCGCGAGCTTACGAAGCTGCATGAGCAAACGATACGCACCACTCTCGGCGAGGCGGTCGAGTATTTCACCGCGACGCCGCCCAAGGGTGAGTTCGTGCTTGTCATCGACGGTGCGCCGGAGCAGGAGCTCGAGCTTACGCTCGACGACGGAATTTTTAGAGGCGCTTTAAGGCTGTACCTATACATATATTGCAGTTGCCCGGTATCGAAGCTTCCGACGAAACCGGAAAACTGCCGCTTCCCATGAGTGCGGTGCAAAATTTGCGGCTGCGTTACGATGTTGCGCCGCACTATGTAGGGAACGGGCTTGCCCGTTCCGCATGTTATGGTTTTTCTCCGCACTTCCCGGTCGGGCTGACGCAAAATATGTATCGGCACGGAGTTGGTGCGCCTCTAAAAAAGCCTCCCCTGTGTAAGGGGAGGTGGGTCGGCCTTGGCCGAGCCGGTGGGGTTGCCTTAGGCTGTCAGCTATCGGCTGTTCACTATCCACTCGCCGCGGTTTCGTCGGCAGCTTCGATTCGGGCGACCGCAATATACGTATCAGCACGGCGTCCGTGCGCCTCTAAAAGACTTGACGAATAGGACGTTTTGGTGCATTATATATAAATAAGTGTAAAAACCGAAAGGACCTGACCATGCTTTTTGCGATCGTTGCCGCGGTGCTGCTCATCGCGGATCAGTGGCTCAAATATTGGGTCACGGTAAATATAACGCTGTCGACCGGCTCGCAGGAGCTTATCCCCGGCGTAGTGAAGCTCGTGAACATCCACAACTCGGGCGCTGCGTTCGGCCTGCTGGACAATGTTGACTACTCACGCTGGATATTCCTTGCCGTGACGGCGGTGTTCGTCGTCGTTATTGCCGTGCTGCTCGTGCGGCGCGTGTTTGACTCGCGCTTTGCCGTGTGGTGCGAGGTGCTGTTTCTCACCGGCGCGCTCGGCAACTGCATCGACCGCGTGTTCCTCGGCTATGTTGTGGACATGTTCAAGCTCGAGTTTGTCAACTTCGCGGTGTTCAACATCGCCGATGCCGTGCTCGTCGTGTCCTGCCTGATGTTCGTGATCTACGTTTTCTTCGGCTCGCGCGGAGACGGCGAGGACGATGAGGACAATACGCCGGTCAGGGTCAAGCCCGTGCCGCGTCAGGCCGCCGAGCCCGTCGATGATTTTGCCGACATTTTCGGGATAAGCACCAACGCTCCCGAGCAGCCGCAGGAGGCGCAGCCGATAAGGCCCGAGCCTGCACCTGCCCCGCCGCACGATGCATTCTGGGATGACTTCGGCCCCGCGCTGAGCAAGGCTCGCCCGGCCGAAAAGAAGACCGAAGCGCCGAAGGACGAGCCCAAGGAGAGCGAGGAGTTCAGCGTTGAGGATATCCTTGCCGAGTTTAAGGATCTGTAATGGATTATTTGGACGATAACATAATAACGATAACAGCACAGGAGAGCGCCGAACGCATCGACGCTCTCCTTGCGCGCTGTGTGCCGGAGCTCACGCGCAGCGCCGCCGCGCGGCTCATTGACGACGGAGCCGTGACCGTCGGCGGAAAAGCGGTGAAGAAAAATTACAGGTGTGCACCCGGTGACGAGGTCGTGCTCGTCATGCCCGAGGCCGCCGACTGTGAGCTGAGACCGCAGGATATTCCGCTCGACATCGTGTACGAGGATAACGATCTTCTGGTCGTGAATAAGGCTCGCGGTATGGTCGTGCACCCCGCGCCCGGCCACCCGGACGGAACGCTCGTCAACGCCCTGATGTTCCACTGCGGCGATTCGCTGTCCGGCATCGGCGGAGAGAAGCGCCCCGGCATCGTGCACCGCATAGACAAGGACACGTCCGGGCTTCTGATCGTCGCAAAAAACGATTTTGCGCACCTTGCGCTGTCGTCCCAGCTTTCCGACCGCAGCCTTTCGCGCGTATACGAGGCCGTCGTGCGCGGCGGCATGCGCGAGGACTCGGGCACGGTGGACGCGCCCATAGGCCGCCATCCAAATGACCGCAAGAAAATGGCCGTCACGCAGAAGGGATCGCGCAATGCGGTGACGCACTGGGAGGTCATCGCGCGCTATCGCGGCTACACGCACGTCCGCTGCCGGCTCGAGACCGGGCGCACGCACCAGATCCGCGTCCACATGGCGCACATCGGCCATCCCCTGCTCGGCGACGCCGTCTACGGCGCACCTTCTCCCGACAAGGGGCTCTCAGGCCAGTGCCTGCACGCGCGCGAGCTTAAATTCATCCACCCGCGCAGCGGCGAGAAGGTCGTCATCTCCACCGACCTGCCCGACTACTTCAAAAACGTCCTCAGCAAACTTTCTTTTTAGAGGCGCACTGAGGCTGTACCAATACAGTGATCACGGTGGCCCGGTGTCGAAACAACAGTGGAAACCGCACTGTTTCGCAACCCGCGAAATTGTGCTGATTTGGTGCAAAAGTCCAATCCGCACCATTCCGGCTGCGGAACTATTTCTCGTTGACATTTTCAGAAGAACTGCGTATACTGTTCTCAGAGGCATTTGCCGCCTTATTGACGCCGACCTTTTGGTTAGGCTGCTGCGCGGCGGATGCCTCTGTTGATTTATTCGCACGCAGCCCGTTTTCTATGGTTTTGTCGGCAGCTTCCGGTCGGGATGCCGCAAAAGCTGTATAGGTGTAATGTGAATTCACCTTTAAAAAAAGAGAGTGCAGTTTTTATCTGCACTCTCTTTTTATTAAAATCCGTGCGCTTTGCGCACACATATAGCTATCGGCTATTGGCTATCGGCTATCCGCTCGCCGCGGTTTCGCCGGCACTTTCGACACCGGGCACCTGCAATAAATGTATCGGCAGGTGCGTCAATTCGCCTCTAAAACAACATTGGAGTCGCCGCAGAGCTCCTTGAGCTCGGCGATAAGGGAGGGATGGATAAGGCATCTCGCGCCGATGCGGCGCTTTTCGCGCTCGAGGTAAATGATGAGCTGCTGCTGACCGGGGAACATGGTGAGAATAAGCTCGATGCGCTTCAAAAGCGGATCGTCCGCACCCTGAAGCTTCACCCAAAGCCTTGAATCATCGCTTATCTGCTCTCGTTCGGGCTTTATTTGGCCGAGATCGGTGATCGGGCGGATGCTGTCGACCATCAGCTGCGGCTCCTTCTCGTCGCGCATGGAGATGCGCCCGCGAACGATGATGAGCGCATTGTCTTTAATATATACGCTGCCGGTGTCCAGTGCGCGCTGAAAGGCGATGAGCTCCATCGCGCCGCTGTCGTCCTCGAGATTAATGTAGCTCATGAGGGTATTCGACTTCGTCGTGCGCGTGCGGCTGGATTGGACGACTCCGGCAAGAGTAACGACCGCCCCGTCGGGGTAGGTCTTTTTTTCGTTTTCGGACGAAGCGTCGGCCAGAACAGCGCCGATGGGCACGATGCCCGCACGGCGCACGGCGGCGCGGTACTCGTCCATGGGGTGGCCGCTCAGGTACAGGCCTGCGGTCTCCTTTTCCATGGCGAGGAGCTCGGATCGCGTGTACTCCTCGACCTCGGGGATCTTTATGCTGATCGCCCCGGCCTCCTCAAAATCGGGCTCGCCGAAGAGGTTAAGCTGCCCCTCGACGTTGTTGCGGCTCTCCTGCTGTATGCCGTCGATCATAACTCCCGCGACGCGCAGCAGCGCCTTGCGCTTAAAGCCCATGCTGTCGAAGGCTCCGGCGCGGATGAGATTCTCCACGGAGCGGCGATTTAATTCCTTTCCCGCCATGCGTCGGCAGAAATCCTCAAGGCTGCGGAACGGGCCGTCCTCCTCGCGGCGGGCGATGAGCTCGCTTATGAAGCCGCGGCCGATGCTTTTTATGGCGACGAGGCCGAAGCGGATGTCATTCCCGCTGACGGAGAAGTCTGCATAGGACTCGTTCACATCCGGCGGCAGGAGCTTTATGCCCATCTCGCGGCACTCGGCAATGTATTCGGCGACCTTCGGGCTGTTATCGAGCACCGAGGACAGAAGCGCCGCCATGTACTGGCGCGGATAGTGCCGCTTCATGTACGCCGTGCGGTAGGACACGATGGCGTAGCTCACCGCGTGCGCCTTGTTGAAGGCGTAGGAAGCAAAGTCGAGTATCTCGTCATAGATGCTGTTTGCCGTCGCCTCGGGTATGCCGCGCCTGACGGCGCCGTCGATGCCGCGGGATGCGTCGCCGTGGACGAAGGCCACGCGCTCGGCGTCGATGACCTTGTGCTTTTTCTTGCTCATCGCGCGGCGTATCATATCCGCCTGACCGAGCGAGAAGCCCGCGAGGCGGCGGAAAATTTCAATTACCTGCTCCTGATAGACGATGCAGCCGTAGGTGACCTCGAGTATCGGGCGGAGCATGGGGTGCTTGTAGCTTATCTTATCCGGGTGCGCCGAGCACTCGATAAAGCGCGGGATGCTGTCCATCGGGCCGGGGCGATACAGGGCTATGACCGCGGTGATATCTTCAATGCTCTTGGGCTTAAGTCCTGTGCAGACGCCGGTCATGCCCGTGCTTTCAAGCTGGAACACACCGCTCGTGTGCCCCTCGGAGAGCATTTTGAAGACCTCAGCGTCGCCGTCGGGTATGGTCTCGACCGCAAAGTCCGGCTCGGTGAGCCGCACGAGCTTTGCTGCATCCTCCAGGACCGTGAGGTTTCGCAGGCCGAGGAAATCCATCTTGAGAAGCCCCAGCTCCTCGAGCGTCGTCATCTGATACTGCGTGACGACAGATTCGTCGTTTTTCGACAAGGGAACGTATTCGTAAACGGGCTTATCGGTTATGACGACGCCCGCCGCGTGCATGCTCGCGTGGCGCGGCATGCCCTCGAGCGCCTGCGCAACGTCGATGAGCCTGCGGAGCATCTCGTCGCTTTCGTACATATCGCGCAGAGGCTTCGAGACGCGCATGGCCTCCTTTATCGTCATGTTCGGCCCCATGGGTATGGCCTTTGCGACGGCATCGGCCTCGCCATAGCCGATATCCAGGACCCGCGCAACATCGCGCACGGCCGCTCGCGCGGCCATCGTGCCGAAGGTGACTATCTGCGCAACGTGATCGTGGCCGTATTTGCGGTTTACGTAGTCGATGACCTCGCCGCGGCGGTTTACGCAGAAGTCGATATCGATATCGGGCATGCTCACGCGCTCGGGATTGAGAAAGCGCTCGAAATAAAGGCTGTATTTTATGGGGTCGACGTCGGTGATGTTCAGCGTATACGAAACGACGCTTCCCGCCGCCGAGCCGCGCCCCGGGCCGACGGGGATCTTCTGCCCCTTGGCGTAGGCGATGAAGTCCGAGACGATGAGAAAATAGTCGACAAAGCCCATCTGCTTTATCATCCGAAGCTCATAGTCGAGCTGCTTTCTGACAGTGCCGTCGTCGTTCGGATAGCGGCGGTGTAGCCCCTCTTTGCAGAGCTTCTGCAGATATTCAAAGCTGTCGGTCTCGCCCTCGGGGAGCTTGAAGCGCGGCAGCTTGTATTTGCCGAACTCGAAATCGTAGCTGCACATATCCGCGATCTTCACCGTGTTGTCGGCAGCCTCGGGATACTCGGGGAACAGAGCGCGCATCTCGGCCTCGTCCTTGAGGTAGAACTCGTTTGTCTCGAACTTCATGCGCGAGGGGTCGGAGATGGTCTTCTGCATCTGCACGCACATCAAAACGTCCTGATAGTAAGCGTCGGACTTTTCGATGTAATGCGCATCGTTTGTCACCGCCAGCGGTATGCCCGTCTCGCGGTGGATTTTAAGAAGTCCCTCCGCCGCGCGTTTTTCGGCGTCCAGGCCGTGATCCTGAATTTCAAGATAAAAGCCGTCCTCGCCGAAGAGCTCGGATAGCTCGAACGCTTTTTTCTTTGCGCCCTCGTAGTTTCCGGAGTTTATCATGCGCGGGATGGCGCCCGCGACACAGCCGGAAAGGCAGATGAGCCCCTTGGAGTGCTCGTGCAGCAGCGCCCAGTCGATGCGCGGCTTGCCGTAAAAGCCCTCGGTGAAGGCCATGGACACGAGGCAGCAGAGGTTCTTGTAGCCCTCTTCGTTTCTGCACAGCAGAATAAGGTGCGTATACTCCGAGTCGATGCCGTGCTCGCGGTCAAAGCGCGTTCGCGGCGCGACATAGACCTCGCAGCCGATGATGGGCTTTATCCCCGCCGCGCAGCAGGCCTTGTAAAAGGCGACGGCGCCGTACATGACGCCGTGGTCGGTGATGGCAAGCGCGGTCTGGCCGAGCTGCTTTGCGCGCTCGACCAAAGGCTCGATGCGGCAGTCGCCGTCGAGCAGCGAATATTCGGTATGAACATGCAGGTGAACAAAGCTCATATGGTATCCTCGTTAGTTATTTTACAGTAAACGGTTCGTGATTTTCGCTGTAAATTATACTTGTATCATTTGGGTCGCAGATGCAGGTATAAAATAGTTCGTTATCTGTTCTATACTTATATATTGCGCCGCAATGCATGCATTCATTATCAAACCAATTGCCCATTCCTCCGCAGTTTCCGCAAACGCTATAAAACACATGGCCGCTGTTGATCCAATTGCCGTCAGGGTCAAGCCATCTATTATAACAGTAGAATACACTTACCGTTGCTTCGATATATTTTTCGGGTTCCGAGCCCTGTTGCGGAGCTGATGTGGGTGCTGGTTTTTGCTCCGTGGCAAGCTCGGGAAGCTTTGAAGGAGAGGGCATTAATGTAGGTGTAGGTGCAGTTGCCACTGTCACTTCCGGCGTTTCGGGCGCAGATGTATGTTGCGGCTCAGTAGGCTGTGCAGAGCAGGCGCTCAAACACAACACAGCGGCAAGCAGTAATGGTGCAAATGGCTTTTTCATTTCTCATTCCTCCTCCGGCGAGTATGTCAAGAGCTTTTTGAGCCTGTGGCTCAGGCAGCTTTTCGATACCGGCGGATACGAAAGCGTCGCAAGATCGGCAAGGCTCGCCTCGGGGTTTGCATAGCGCAGAAGCGCCGCCTGCTGGAGCTTATCCGGCAGCGAATCGAGCCCGTAGAGCTTATCTATACGCTTTATGGCCTCAAGCTGCTTTGCCGCGGCCTCGACGACCTTGTCGGCATTGGCAGAATCGCAGTTTACCTTGCGGTTTATGCTGTTTTTCATGTCCTTTTCGACCTTGGCGGACATAATATCCATCGCCGAGACCGGCGCTCCTATGGTTGTGAGCAGATCCTCGATGTGCTCGCTTTTTTTGAAGTACAGAAGATAGTCGCCCTTGCGCTGCGCCTCCTTGGGCGAAAAGCCCATCTCGAGAAGCACGGAATACGTCTCGCGGCTTACGCTTAAATGCGTCGTTGCAAGCTCGAGGTGGTAGCGCTTTGCGGGGTCCGTGACCGAGCCGCCCGCGAGAAACGCGCCGCGTATGAACGAGGCCTTGCAGCAGGGCTCCTCGATAACGCCGAAGTTTATGTGCAGTGAGGGGCTTTTCATGTCGTTTCCGACAACGTCGAACACCGCGCGCAGCTTCGCGGGGTCTTCCACGCGGAAGCAGTGCTTCACGCCGCGCGCACTCTCGGGCTCGTCAAAATCAATGCCGAAGGCGCGGCGCATAAGGTGCGGAAGCCTCGCGGCAAACTCGTCGCTCGCCGTCGTTATGCGTATCTGCTTTGCCGAAAAGCTGTGCGCGTACAGCAAAACGCCGTAGGCCTCGGCGACGGCGCAGCATTTGCGCTCGACCCGAGGCTGACACAGCTCTGTTTTAACTTTTTGCGCGAAGGTTTTTTCCATTTACTTATTCATGTCGCGGTTTATGCTCACGACCGGCACGCCAAAGCACTTCAAATGACCGGCAAGCGCCGAGGCGACGGCCACGCTGCGGTGCCGCCCGCCGGTGCAGCCGATGGCGATGGTCAGGCTGTATTTGCCCTCTTCTATATACAGCGGCAGCAGGTACTCTATCATGTCGGTGAGTTTGTCCATGAAAATGTTCGACTGCTCGAAGCTGAAGACATAGTCCCTGACCGGCGCATCAAGGCCGCTTAAAAGCTTCAGCTCCTCGACGTAAAAGGGGTTCGGCAGAAATCTCACGTCGAACACGAGGTCGGCATCCAGCGGCATGCCGTATTTGAAGCCGAAGGACACGACGTTTACCATGATCGCGCGTCCCGTCGCGGAGTCGGAAAAATAGGTATACAACTCATTATGCAGCTGCCCGAGGGTCAGATGCGAGGTGTCAATTATATAATCGGCGATATCGCGTATCGGGCGCAGCTGCTCTGTTTCCTTGAGTATCGCGTCCTCTATCGAGCCGCCGGACTTTGCCGCCAGCGGGTGCGGACGGCGCGATTCCTTATAGCGCTTTACGATGACCGAGGGCTTTGCCTCCATGAACAGGATCTTATAGCCGAAGTCCATCTCGCGAAGGGTCTCGAGGGCGCTGAAAATATCCTTTATTCCGTTTTTTTCGCGGATATCGGTCACGAGCGCGACCTTCTCATAGCGCCCCTTTGTCGCCGCGCACAGCTCGGCAAACTTCGGGATGAGCGCAACGGGCATGTTATCCACGCAGTAGTAGTCAAGATCCTCTATGATGTCCGCGGCCTGGCTCTTTCCGCCGCCGGACAGTCCGGTTATGATAAGAAACTCCATACGCTTTCTCCGTCAGCTCGGATCGACAGGGGTCTGCTCTGCCGAGGCCTCCGCCGCCTTCTGCTTTGCCTGCTCGAGCATCTCGTCGATTATCGACTGCTTTTTCTCGCGCCAGTTGTCTACAAGCAGCATGCCCTTGGGGTAGATGCGTATCTCCGGTTCAAGGGTTATCTGCGTCTTGTCGTAGACCTCTCGGCGGACGTGGTCTAAAAGCGCGACAACATCGTCATAGGTCGCGCTGCCGGTGTTCACGGCAAAGCCCGCGTGCTTCGTGCTTATCTGCGCGCCGCCCACGGTGTAGCCCTTGAGTCCGCACTGGTCGATAAGCGCCGCGGCATAGCCGCCCACGGGGCGCTTGAACGCGCTTCCGGCCGAGGGCATGTCGAGCGGCTGGCTCGATGTGCGCTTTTCGTTCATTTCCTTCATCCTCGCGCCGATGGCCTCGGGATCGTCGGGCGTAAGCTTGAACACGGCGCCCATAATGGCACAGTTGACGCGCTCAAAGCCGCTGCGGCGGTACTCAAAGCCGCAGTCGGCTGCCGCGACCTCGGTCAGCGTCTGTGTCGGGATGTAATACACGACGACAGACTCGATAACGTCCTTCATCTCGCCGCCGTAAGCGCCCGCGTTCATCAGAACGCCGCCGCCCACCGAGCCGGGGATGCCGCTTGCAAACTCCAGCCCCGAAAGACCGTTATCGCGTGCAAACTGCGCAAGCTTTGCAAGCGATACGCCGGCCTCGGCGTATATCGTATTTTCCGTTTCGCCCATGCGCAGCTTGCGCAGATTCTCGGTGCTGATAACGCAGATATCAAGCCCCTCCTCGGGGATGATGACGTTTGTGCACTTGCCGAGGGTCAGCGGCGAAACACCGTTCATATGCAGATAGAACATGACCTTTGACATCTCGAAGAGATCCCGCGGCACGGCGAACGCGCGCACCGTTCCTCCGACCCTGAACGAGCAGTGCTCGCGCATGGACTCGTTCTCTCTCAGATCGAGCTTGGGCATGTTCTCTTTTATCTGTTCTAAAGCTTTTTCAAGACCTTCCATTACTTCTCCTTATACTATGCCGCTGTCAACGGCGTGATCTACGTTCGACGCGAGCGTCTCGGCGGCGTTATAGCCCATTTTCTTCTGACGGTTATTCATCGAGGCAAGCTCAAGTATGACAGCCAGATTCCTGCCCGGACGCACGGGGATCGTCACGCTCGGCACCGTCACGCCGAGGATATCCTGCGTTTCGCTTATGAGGCCGAGGCGGTCGTAGGCCTTCTGATCGTCCCATGCTTCAAGGTTCACCACAAGGTCTATATCGCCCTCGGGCTTTACTGCGCCCACGCCGTACAGATGACGCACGTCCACAACGCCGATGCCGCGCAGCTCCATGTAATAGCGTATGAGCTCCGGCGCTGTTCCGACGAGTCTATTGCGCCCTATGCGGCGGATATCGACAGCGTCGTCGGCGATGAGCTTGTGTCCGCGCTTTATGAGCTCAAGCGCCGTTTCGCTCTTGCCGATGCCTGAGTCGCCCGTGAGCAGCACACCCTCGCCGTGCACCTCGACGAGCACGCCGTGCATCGTCGTGCGCGGAGCAAGATGCGTGTGCAGCGAGCTTATGACGTCGGCCAGGAAATCGGAGGTGTCCTCGGGCGTTACGAACACATTGCGGTCGTATTTTTCGGCCATCTCAAGGCATTCGGGGAAGGCAGACGCGCCGTGGCATATCACCAGAGCCGATATATCGTAGCGCATGAGCTCCTCAAAGCAGCTGCGGCGCTCGGCCTCTGTCTTGAGCTCAAGATATGTGCTCTCGACCCTGCCGAGTATCTGAAGTCTTTTGGGATCGAAGTAGTTATAAAATCCGGCAAGCTGAAGCGCCGGACGGTTCACGTCCGCGACCGTTAAAAGGCGCGTGGCGTAGTCGACCGAGGTGTGCAGCGGCTCAAGGCCGTGCTCCTCGGCTATGGTGCGCAGCGGGACAGAATATTTACTCGCCATTGCGGTGCTCCTTACAATATTATTTCTATATTTAATATTAACCTCTAATGCATTAATTTGCAACGATTTTTAATAATCCGAAAATTTTTCTTGCAATTGCAGGCTCCTTCTGTTATTATTAATGAGCTGTCTGCAAATGCACACGGCTAAACACAAGCAAGGAGGTGCTTCAACTTATGGCAAAATGTCAGTTTTGCGACAAGGGCGTTGCCTTTGGCATTCAGGTGTCTCACTCCCACAGGCGTTCCAACCGTACTTGGAAGCCCAATGTGAAGCGCGTCAAGGCGATCGTGGACGGAAGTCCCAAGCACGTTTACGCATGCACTCGCTGCCTGCGCAGCGGCAAGGTCACCCGCGCTGTGTAATAACCTGATATTACCCGAAACAAGCTCGCCATTACGGCGAGCTTTTTTCGTTCATTTAATAGCGCCCCGGCGCTGTTAAAAAACATATTTTACGTCAGCCCGACCCGAAGGCGCGGCACCGGGCTGCCGCAAAATCCGCTCTGCACCTAAGGGAAGCGGAAGCTTTACGGTTTTGCCGGCAGGTGCGACACCGGGCGCCCGTAATATATGTATCGGGACAGCCTCAATGCGCCTCTAAAAAGGTTGAAATATGTTATTATTGTGGTATAATAAACTATTATAATTTTCCCTTGCCGAGCAAGGGCAGCCGTAAGGTAAACGGAGGTTTTGAACATGGCTAAGAAACAATTCAAAGCAGAGAGCAAGCGCCTGCTTGACCTCATGATCAACTCGATCTACACCAACAAGGAGATATTCCTCAGAGAGATCATCTCCAACGCATCCGACGCGATAGACAAGCTGTGCTACATCTCGCTGACGGACGACAAGGTCGGCCTTGACAGAGCCGACTACCGCATCCGCATCACCGTCGACAAGGACGCGCGCACCATCACCGTGTCCGACAACGGCATCGGCATGAGCCAGGAGGAGGCCGAGAAGAACCTCGGCGTCATCGCAAAGAGCGGATCGTTCAAATTCAAAAACGACATGAGCGCCGAAGAGGCGGAAAAAGACGATATATCCATCATCGGCCAGTTCGGCGTGGGCTTTTATTCGGCCTTCATGGTGTCCGACAAGGTCACCGTTATCACGAAGAAATACGGCGAAGAAAAGGGCGTCAAGTGGGAGAGCACCGGCGCGGACGGCTACACCGTCACCGAGTGCGACAAATATAAGCCCGGCACGGACGTCATTATGCACATAAAGGAGGACACCGAGGAGGAGATCTACGGCTCGTTCCTCGAGATATGGAAGCTCAAAGCACTGGTCAAGAAATACTCCGACTATGTCCGCTGGCCCATCGTCATGGACATCACCCGTCAGGAGCAGCAGCCCACCGGCGAGGAGGATGCCGACGGCAAGCCCATCATGCACACCGTCAATGTCACGTCTCCCGAGACGGTAAACTCCATGGTACCCATCTGGCAGCGCGCCAAGACCGAGGTCACCGACGAGGAGTGCGTCGAGTGGTATAAGGAGACAAACCGCGATCAGACCGATCCCGCGGCGGTACTGAGAATAAACGCCGAGGGCGTCGTGTCCTACAAAGCGATGCTTTTCATCCCCGGCAAGGATATCGACAACGCCATATCCGGCGCGACGAAGAAGGGCGTTAAGCTCTACTGCAACGGCGTGCTCATCATGGAAGACTGCGACAAGCTGCTGCACGACTATTTTGAGTTCGCGCGCGGCGTTGTCGATTCGCCCGACCTGAGCCTGAACATCTCGCGCGAGATACTTCAGCACAACCGCCAGCTCAAGGTCATCGGCCAGAACCTCGAAAAGAAGATTAAGGCCGAGCTCGAAAAAATGATGCGCGACGATCGCCCGAAGTATGAAACGTTCTGGAAAAACTTCGGCATCCACATCAAGTGCGGCGTCTGCGACGAGTACGGCCGCTACACCGATTTCCTCAAGGATCTGCTCATATTCTATACCTCCGAGGAGTCCATGCGCTCGCTCAAAGAGTACGTCGACACAATGCCCGAGAGCCAGAAGGCAATTTACTACGCCTCGGCCGACACCGTAAAGCACGCAATGGCGCTGCCGCAGTGCGAGGAGGTCCGCTCGCGCGGCTATGAGATACTCTATCTCGACCACCCCATCGACGAGACCGTGCTCATGCAGCTTCGCAACTACGAGGGCAAGGGCTTTGTAAACGTCCTGACCGAGGATCTCGGCTTCCAGACCGAGGAGGAGAAGAAGGCTGCGGAGGAAAAGGTCGTCGAGAACAAGGAAGTGCTCGACTTCATACGCGACAGCATCGGCGACGAGAAGCTCAAGCAGGTAACGCTTTCGAGCAAGCTCGTTTCCTCGGCCTGCTGCCTGACCTCGACCGGCGGCTTTACGCTGGAGATGGAAAAATACTTCCGCAACGTCCCGAGCGAGGAGATGCGCAAGCTGCGCGCCGACCGCGTGCTCGAGCTCAACGCCGAGCATCCGGCCTGCCTTGCGATAAAGAAAGCCTACGACGACGGAGATAAGGACAAGGCAGCGACCCTTTCCAAGATACTCTACGCACAGTCCGAGCTCATCGCCGGTGTCGAGATCGAAGACCCCACCGCCTACGCCGACCTCGTCTGCAGTCTTTTTTAATTGCGATTTAGCGCAGTCACCGATACGGTGATTTCGGTGCCCGGCAGTGCAGGCACAGCCTGCGGCTATCTGCTATTCACTTGCCACGGAGTGGCACAGCAAATTTATGGGAACGGCGTTAATTCGCCTCTGAAAGCATGGACAAATTAGGAGTTTACATTCATATACCGTTCTGCGTGTCAAAATGCGGCTACTGCGATTTCTACTCGATCGCCGGCGGCAAGCAGCGCATGCCCGACTATCAGTCGGCGCTTTTGTCGCACATAAGCGAGTCGTCCGAGGCGATGAGCAGCTACGAGATCGACAGCATCTACATCGGCGGCGGAACGCCAAGCTGCTACGGCGCAAAGCGCATCGTTGAGATCCTTGACGAATTAAAGCGCATGGGCAACGTGCGCCTTGATTCGGAGATCACCGTTGAGGTAAACCCCGACACGACGAAGCTTGACGAATTGAAGCTTCTGCGCTCGGAGGGGGTCAACAGGCTCTCTATAGGCGTGCAGTCGGCCAATAACGACATTCTGAAGATCATCGGCAGGCGGCACAATTTCCGCCAGGCGGAGATAGCGGTCGATACCGCTCGAGAGGCAGGCTTTGAAAACGTGAGCCTCGACCTCATCTACGGTCTGCCGAGTCAGACGCGCGGCGACTGGGCCGAGACGCTATCGCGTGCGCTTGAGCTGCACCCGGAGCATCTTTCCTGCTACGGCCTCAAGCTCGAGGAGGGCACGCCCATGTACCGCAGCTACCTCGGCTCGCCGCTGATCCCCGACGAGGATGAGCAGGCCGATATGTACCTGTACACGGTTGATACCCTCAAGCACTACGGCCTTGAGCAGTACGAGATATCGAATTTCGCCATCCCCGGCTATGAATCGCGGCACAATCTGAAATACTGGCAGCTGGGCGACTATATGGGCTTCGGCCCGGGCGCACACTCGTGCGTCGGCGGCGTGAGGTACAGCTATGTGCGCGATCTTGACAGGTATGTTTCCGCCGTCGTGGGCGACAGCATGATAATCGACGAGTACGAGAAGATCGTGCCCATTCAGAAGGCGACGGAGTATCTCATGCTCGGCATGAGAACCGTGCACGGCATATCCGAAAAGGAATACCATAGAATATACCGCAGCGACTGGGCCCCCATCGAGGAGACCTTCGAGCTGTTTGAAAGAAAGGGCTGGGCGGAGAGAGACGGCGAGCGCCGGCATCTGACCCCGGCGGGCTTTCTCATCTCAAACATTCTCATAAACGCCGTTCTGGAGGCGCAGACGGGCGCAAAGGTGGAGAATAACCCCTGGATGCGCGACGCTATCCGGCAGGAAAAGAAGCAGGAGCTTCCACAGGGCGAGTATGAGCGCTTCACCTCCGTTTACCGGGATAAAATGAACTGACAGGGGTACCGCCATGGCAAAGGGTAAGCACGAAGCTCCGAAAAAGACAACTAAGACCGAGAGCACCAAAAAGGCAAAGGCCAAGAGCTCCGGCGGCGCGAAAAAGGCCGTTCTGATAATCGTCATCGTCTGCGTCGTCCTTGCGGCGGCAGCGTTCGGCGGCGGCTATCTCGCAGGGCGCTCGGATAAGATACATCCGAACCTCACGCTCGGCAGCGTCGTTATCGGAGGTATGAGCGTTTCCGACGCCGCGGCAAAGCTCGAAGCCGAACACTGGACGGCAGACACGGGCTCTGTCGAGGTGACGCTCCCCGGCGACTATAAATTCACCGTCACCGCTGCTGAGGCGGGAACGGACATGAGCTGTGCCGAGGCTGCGCAGGCAGCCTATGACTACGGCCACTCGGGAAATCCCATAAGCGACCTTATGTGCTATTTTAAGTGCATAACGGGCTCTGTTACGCAGGGCGCTATAATGAAGGCCGCCAATGCAGACGGCGTGCGCAAGGCTGTGGATAAGGCGCTCGCCGATTACAACGAGCGTATGGGCAAGGGCTATGAGATCGATGAGGAGAACGCGGTCTTAAAGCTGATAAAGGGCGCTGATACGGCGGATATCGACGAAAATAAGCTCTGCGATATCATCGTGCGTGCCTTTGCCGACGGAAGCGTGGGTGTAAACTACGGCGTTTCTTCCGACAGCTCTGCCGAGCCCGATTTCGACAAGCTGCACGAGGAGATATGCGCCGAGGTGCTCGACGCAAAATACGATCCCGAGACGCAGAAGGCCACCGAGAGCCGCGTCGGCATCGAGTTTGACGTCGATGAGGCAAAAAAGCTTTGGGACAATGCCGAGAACGGCGAAACAGTGAATATCCCGCTGACGGTGACGCAGCCGAAATATACGGCCGAGCAGCTTGATAAAATGCTTTTTGCCGATAAGCTCGGCTCGCAGACCACGGGCTACAGCTCCAGCACCGCAAACAGAGCCACAAACGTCGAGCTCTCGGCGAAGAAAATAAACGGCTATATACTCAATCCGGGCGAAACCTTCTCGTATAACACCGTCGTCGGAAAGCGCACCGCAGAGGCAGGCTTCAAGTCCGCCTCGGCATACTCCGGCGGACAGGTGGTGCAGTCGATAGGCGGCGGCGTATGCCAGACGTCCTCGACGCTCTACTGCGCGGTGCTGTACGCAAATTTAGAGATCGTCGCGCGAAGCGAGCACGGCTTTGCCGTGTCCTATGTCCCCTGGGGCATGGACGCAACGGTAAGCTGGGGCGGCCCGGAGTTTAAATTCAAAAACAACCGTGAATTTCCGGTAAAGATCGTGACAAAATGCAAAAACCGGCAGCTCACGGTAGAAATTTGGGGCACCGATGTCGACGGAAGCTATGTTAAGATGGACTATTCGGCGTGGACGGTGTATGATACAACATATCCGAGCGTCGCGATCGGCACGGGAGCCGTTACCTATCGCTGCGTTTACGATAAAGACGGCGAGCTGATAAGCCGTACAAAGGAAGCAAACAGCTACTACAGCTATCACCCCGAAGCTATAAAGTGGCCGACCCCGTCGCCCACCCCGGAGCCTGCGGAGACGCCCGCGCCGACGGAGGAAGCTGCGTCGTCCGATCCTTAAACGAATGGAGAGATATACAATGGAAAAGGGAAAGTTTTATATCACAACACCGATCTATTACCCCTCGGATAAGCTGCACATAGGCCACACCTACTGCACCGTGGCCACCGACGCCATCGCACGCTATAAGAGAATGTGCGGCTATGACGTCATGTTCCTGACCGGCACCGACGAGCACGGCCAGAAGATCGAGGAAAAGGCAAAGGCCGCGGGTCTTACGCCCAAGGAGTTTGTCGATAAGATCGTCGAGGGCCCCGGCGGCATCACCGACCTGTGGAAGCTCATGAATATATCCAACGACCGCTTTATCCGCACGACCGATGACTATCATGTCGAGGCCGTTCAGCGCATCTTCAAGAAGATGTACGACAAGGGCGACATCTACAAGGGCGCATATAAGGGCATGTACTGCACGCCCTGCGAGAGCTTTTGGACTGAAAGCCAGCTCAAGGACGGCAAGTGCCCCGACTGCGGCCGCGAGGTTCACTACGCCGAGGAGGAGGCATATTTCTTCCGCCTTTCCAAGTACGCAAAGCCCGTTCAGGAGCTTTTGGAGAGCGGCACCTTCCTCGAGCCGGCTTCCCGCGTAAACGAGATGATAAACAACTTCATAAAGCCGGGTCTTGAGGATCTGTGCGTTTCGCGCACGAGCTTCACCTGGGGCATCCCCGTCGACTTTGACCCCGGCCACGTCGTCTACGTCTGGGTCGACGCGCTGTTTAACTACTGCACCGCGATGGGCTTTATGAACGATAAGTACGACGATTACGATAAATACTGGCCGGCAGACGTTCACATCGTCGGCAAGGAAATCGTCCGTTTCCATTCTATCATCTGGCCTGCCATGCTCATGAGCATGGAAATGCCTCTGCCGAAGAAGGTCTACGGTCACGGCTGGCTGGTCATCGACGGCGGCAAGATGAGCAAGTCTAAGGGCAACGTCGTCGACCCGTACAAGCTTGCGGATATGTTCGGCGTGGACGCGCTGCGGTTCTTCCTGCTGCGCACCTTCCCCTTCGGCTCGGACGGCAACTTCTCCAACGAGCTTCTCATCTCCACGATAAACACCGACCTTGCAAACGACCTCGGCAACCTCGTATCGCGCACGACCGCGATGGTCGAAAAATACTTCGGCGGCACTCTGCCCGAAGAGCGCGAAGCAGCCGAGCTCGACAACGAGCTCATCGAGCTTGCTAAAGCAAGCCGCGAAAAGTACGAGCAGCAGATGGACAAGCTCCAGCTGCACCTCGCGCTTGAGGAGGTCTTCAAGCTCATCCAGCGCGCGAATAAGTACATCGACGAGACAGCTCCCTGGCAGCTGGCAAAGGACGAGAGCAAAAAGGCTCGCCTCGCAAGCGTTCTGTATAACCTGCTCGAGTGCCTGCGCATAAGCCTCATCATGCTCAAGCCCTTCATTCCCGAAAGCTGCGAAAAGGCCTTCGCGCAGATCGGCGCGGACGAACAGTGCGCAAGCTGGGACAGCTCCGCCGTGTTCGGCACTCTTCCTGCAAACGTGACCGTCCACAAGGGCGAGACGCTCTTCCCGCGTCTTGACATGGAAAAGGCGCTGGCCGAGCTTGAGAAGCTCAACGCCCCGGCAAAGCCGCAGTTTGACCCCATAGAGCCTGATGTCAGCATCGAGGATTTCTCAAAGTGCGACATGCGCGTGTGCAAGGTGCTCTCCTGCGAGGCGGTGAAAAAGAGCAAGAAGCTTCTGAAGTTCATGCTCGATGACGGCACGGGCACCCCGCGCCAGATCCTCTCCGGCATCCACGAATTCTACGAGCCCGAGCAGCTCGTCGGCAAGACCGTCGTCGCCATCCTCAACCTGCCCAACCGCAAAATGATGGGTCAGGACTCCTGCGGCATGCTTATCTCCGCCGTGCATGAGCACGAAGGCAAGGAGGAGCTGCATCTGCTGATGCTCGACGACAGTATCCCCGCCGGCTTCCGCCTGTGCTGAAAGGAGAAAACCTTGAGTCTTAATCTTAATGTCATAAAATTTTTGCAGCAGTACGACAATGATCCCGAGCTGAGAGCCAGGGTCGAGCAGGCAGAGATGATGTATCCCGGCTCGCTCGAGATCCGCGAGTCGGTCGTCGAGGATGTGCTGATCCCCATCGCCGAGGAGATGGGGCTGGGCTTCACGCTCATGGATCTGTATAATTACGAGCGTCAGCTCAAGCACGAGCGCAGCCGCGATGTCGAGCTGACCGAGGAAGAGCTCAAGGCCGCCGACGCCGAGTATCACTACTGGCTGGTCGACAAGGGCTGGGCAAACGACGAGTCCTGCTTCAAGCAGAACGAGGAAAAAGGTATAGATTAATCAAAAAACCGCCCGTTTGGGCGGTTTTTTGATTATAGATAATAGTGAATAGCGGATAGCCGGAGGTGTGCGCAAAGCGCACGTATTTTCGGGGGCGCATTGAGGCGGTGCTGATACATATATTACAGGTGCCCGGTATCGAAACTGCCGACGAAACAGTGAAATTGCCGTCGAAATAGACCTCAAGCCTACCCCCGGCGACGATGAGCAGCTTGTGATAGTCGTATATCTCCGCGCTTATATCGGTTTCCTCGGCCAGCGAGAAGTAGCCGATGTAGCGCTCGCCGTCGGATATCTCGCGCGAGATCGTGCAGCCCGGAACAGGCGCGTTCTCCTCCGCGACGGAATATACGCGGCCTGCCTTTTCCTTCATAGTCATCCTCCGTGAATAAAGGGTGCGGATAGTATCCGCACCCTTTGTATCGTTTATTCGTTGCTTTTACTGCTTTGCGGCGGCGCCGGTCTTCTTGCCGACGGTCGCGCGCAGGATGAGCAGAACGACTATGGTCATCACGATGCCGATTGGCAGGCAGATCCATGCGTTCTTGACAAAGCCCGCGATGATGAAGTTCACGAAGCTTATCAGCGCTACGGTGATCACGTAGGGCAGCTGTGTCTGAACGTGCTCGATGTGGTTGCAGTTAGCGCCGGCAGAGGCCATGATGGTCGTGTCGGAGATGGGGGAGCAGTGGTCGCCGCAGACAGCGCCCGCGAGGCAGGCGGAGATGCCGATCATCAGCAGGGGATCGCCGACCTGGAAGATGGGCAGAACGATGGGGATGAGGATGCCGAAGGTGCCCCAGCTCGTGCCGGTCGCGAAGGCCAGCAGGCAGGCGACAATGAAGATGATCGCCGGGAGCATGTTGAACAGGCCCTCGGAGGCGGCCTTCATGACGCCCTCAACATAGTTGGCGGCGCCCAGGAGGCCGGTCATGTTCTTCAGGGTTACCGCGAAGGTCAGGATGAGGATCGCGGGGACCATTGCGTTGAAGCCCTTGACGCAGCAGCTCATTGCGTCCTTGAAGGAGGTGATGCCGCGGCAGATGAGGTAGATGATGGTGAAAACAAGCGCTACGAGCGAGCCCCAGGGCAGGCCGACGAAGGCGTCGGTGTTGCCGAACGAGCCGACAAAGTCGCCCGCTACGCCGCTCTCTGCATCCCAGAAGCCGCCGACGTACATAAGACCTATGATGCACGTTACGATCAGAACGATGATGGGGATGAGCATATCCCACAGACTTGCCTTGGTGTTTTCGATCTCCTCGTCGTTGCCGAGGGAACCGAGGTTGCCCTTGAGCGCTTCAAGCTCGCTCTTGGCCATCGGGCCGTAGTCGAAGCCCATGACGATAATGCCGATGATGAACACGAAGGTCAGCAGGGAGTAGAAGTTGAAGGGTATGGCCTGGATGAAAAGCTGGATGCCGGAGATGCCCGCGTCGAGATCCTCGGCAACGCCGGAGACGGCCGCCGCCCAGCTCGATACCGGAGCTATCATGCAGATCGGAGCCGCGGTCGCGTCGATCAGATACGCAAGCTTTGCGCGCGAGACCTTCTGATTATCGGTCAGAGGACGCATAACGGAGCCGACGGTCAGGCAGTTGAAGTAGTCGTCGATGAATATAAGAACACCGAGGACGAAGGTGGCAAACAGCGTGCCCGCACGGCCCTTGACGTGCTTTGCGGCCCACTTGCCGAAGGCCGACGCCGCGCCCGTGGAGTTTACCAGCGCGACCATGATGCCGAGGATAACGAGGAACATGAAGATGCCCGCGTTATCCGAGATGGCCGGGGTGAAGCCCTCGGTTATCATCGTGTCGAGCGTCGTTACGGGGTTAAAGCCCGCGACGAACAGAGCGCCGACGAGTATGCCGATGAACAGTGAGCTGTAGGTCTCCTTGGTGATCAGCGCGAGGACTATCGCGACGATCGGCGGGACCAGCGCCCAAAAGGTGTTTACAAATTCCATGATGTTTCTTCCCTTTTCTCTGTATTTTGAACAAAAAAATCGAGCCATGTCGCGATCATGACTCAACAGGAAAACATCTTGCCGGATCATGACAGCTCTCCGCATAAAGCGACAGTATGCAGGATCTTATCCTGCATCCCAGGCATCCGGCCGCGGGACGACCGAACCCTTCGGCGACAGCCCCTTTCGCTTAACGCTTCCCTGCGTTTTGACTAAGCTACTGATGACGATCGCGCCTCTATCATGCCTTGTTCAATTGACCCCTATTATATAAGCATTCCCCAATTTGTCAAGTGTTTTTTTAACAGCGCTTTAAGGCTGTACCGATACGCATATTGCCGGTGCACGGTATCGAAGGTGCCGACTGAACCGGAAAACTGCCGCCGCCCCATTGGCTTCCCCTTCGAGGGGAAGGTGTCGGCTCAAGCCGACGGATGAGGTGAAAACAAAGAAAGAGTGCAGATTTATGTCTGCACTCTTTTTTACACTTGCATTTGATTTTATGCTCCGACTATGCCCGTAGGGGCAATCATTGGTCGCCCGCTGTGTCGGTTTCCTCTGCACTTTCAACGCCGGGCTGCCGCAAATCCGCACCGCCCGATCGGGAAGCGAGGCACCCGCGGTTCATGCCAATGTCTCGGTACCGGGCACCTACAATATATGTATCGGTACAGCCTCAAAGCGCTGCTAAAGATTCGAGCATGGTCATGGCCTGAGCGTTGAAGCCGTAAATGCCGAGTTGATTGGCATCGCCTTCGCCGTCGATGCCCCAGGTCAGCGAGCCGGACACGCCCTCGCAGACGAAGCTTACAAAGCTCCAGTAGTCCGCGCCGTCGTAGTAGCCGACGTTTGCTTCCATGCCGCCTATAACTGTTTTTTCCTCCTCAAGCCCCGTGCCGCATACGCCGAAGCCCTGCATCTGCTTATACAGCAGAAGATTGTAGCTCAGCTTCGGCTGTGCCTTGGGCGTGAGCGTAAGCCCCCACTCCCCGTCATTGAGCGTGACCGGCGCAGCTTCCCACGAATCGAGCACCTTGATCGAGTAATCCCTGCCGTTTACGCTGAACGTGACGGTGCTCGTCGGTAAGGCCGAATTCTTCGGCGTGCTCGTTGCCTCCGGGCCGGTTGTTCTCGTTTGGGGCTGCGTGCAGGCGCAGCACAGGGTAATCACCATGCACAGCGCCAGTGCGAGTGCTGTCTTTTTCATTTTGAGTACCTCCGTAATTATTTGTGATACTCATCAGACGTTTCTGAAGCATAGATGTTCCCTTTTTCAGAGGATTTTTCAGAGGCGCAAGGACGCGCCTACCAATACGGTTATTGCCGATACCAGGTATCGAATATGCCGACAAAACCCGAAAACTGCCGCTGCCCGCAGGTGCGATGCAGATTTTTCATTGCACTCGTCGGGTGCGAAATGTTATGGTTTAGTCTGTTGCTGCGATACCGGGGCATCGCAATAAACGTATCGGCACGATCTTAATTCGCCTCTAAAAATCCTCTATGGAAGATATCATGCGGTCGAGGCCGGTTTTTATTATCGAGCGCGGCATTGCGAGATTCAGGCGGATATAGCCCGCGGCATTGCCGACAAACAGGGAGTTCCCGCCCTCAAGCAGGACACCTGCCTTGTTTGCGAAGAAGTCGGGAAGGTCGGGCACATCGGGCAGGCAGCGGCCGAGATCGACCCATGCGAGGTACGTCGCCTCGGGGATGTACATGACGGCCTTGGGCAAATGCTCGGCAAGATAGGCCTTGACAAAGGCAAAGTTTTCGTCGAGATACGCCTTGAGCTCCTCGTGCCACGCCCCGCCCTTTTCATAGGCGGCCTTTGCAGCCGTCAGCGACATGGGGTTTACCATGCCGAAGAGCTTGTCACGATCCTTAAAGCGCATGCGCAGATGCTCATCGCGGATGATGATGTTTGAAAACGCAAGACCGGCGAGGTTAAAGGTCTTCGACGGCGCCATGCAGGTTATGAGCTTGGGGTAGTCGGGCATGACGCTTGCCATGGGGATATGGCGGCGGCCGCAGCGGATAAGGTCGCAGTGTATCTCGTCGGAGACGATCCAGAGATTATACTTTGCCATGATCCCGCCCGCGCGGCGAAGCTCCTCCTCCGTCCACATTCTTCCCGTCGGGTTGTGCGGATTGCACCAGAAAACGAGCTTGCAGCTCGGGTCTGCGCATTTGCGCTCAAAGTCTTCAAAATCGAGCTCAAACGTGCCGTCGGCCTTTTTCTTGAGAGGCGAGGTCAGTATGTCTACGCCCGCATACTCGGCGGCGTGGGCAAAATAGCCGTAGGCCGGGGTGTTTATAAGCACCTTCTCGTCCTTCGTGCAGAGCGTTTCGGCAAGCTGATACAGCGCAGGGATTATGCCGGGAGTGATGCACAGCTGCTCCTTGGGGAAGCTCCAGCCGTAATGATCGGCGCACCATTTGCTGAAGGCGTTATAGTATTCGTCGTCATACACGCCCGTGTAGCCGAATATGCGGCGGTCGACGCGCTCGTGCAGCGCCTCGATTATCTCCGGTGCGACGGCAAACTCCATATCCGCGACCCACATGCGCACAAACTCCTCGTCCTTGAACGGGAACACCTTTTCGGGTCCGGCGTGGAAGATATAGCCGCGAAAGCCGTCCGTGTTCAGGGCGTTCGTGCCGCGGCGCTCAATTATCTCATCAAAACTATACATATCGTTTTCTCCTTGCTGTTTTATGAGCTCATTATATTGCAATACGCACGCCTGCACAAGTAACTATTTAAAATATTAGCTTCAAAAATCTACCCAAAACGCACGGCCTTGTGATACAATACATTTAAAATGATTTGAGGTGCCGTCAATGAAATATACAGAGCTCATATCGGAAATGACACTTGAGGAAAAATGCTCGCTGTGCTCGGGCGCGGATTTCTGGCACACGAAGGGCGTTGAGCGCCTCGGCATCCCGCAGATGATGCTGACCGACGGTCCGCACGGTCTGCGCAAGCAGATCGGCAAGAACGATCACCTCGGCCTGAACGCGGCCTACCCCGCCACCTGCTTTCCCACTGCCTCGGCCGCGGCCAACAGCTGGGATGAGGAGATGATCGAGCAGATGGGCCTGCGCCTCGGCGAGGAGACGAGGGCTCAGCGCGTCGGCGTGATCCTCGGCCCGGGCGTGAACATAAAGCGCAGTCCTCTGTGCGGCCGCAACTTTGAATACTACTCGGAAGATCCCCTGCTTGCGGGAAAATGCGCCGCCGCGCTCATCCGCGGCATACAGTCGACGGGCGTTGCCGCCTGCGTCAAGCACTTCGCGGCAAACTCGCAGGAGACTCTGCGCATGACGAACGACTCGATCGTCGACGAGCGCACCCTTCGCGAAATTTACCTGCCGGCCTTCGAGCTTGCGGTCAAGGAGGGGCATGTAAAATGCCTCATGACCTCGTATAACATGCTAAACGGGCAGTACACCAACGAAAACACTCATCTTTTGCAGGATATACTCACGCGCGAATGGGGCTATGACGGCCTCATCGTCACCGACTGGGGCGGCGATAACGACCGCGTGAGCGGCCTCATCGCGGGAAACAGCCTCGAAATGCCCGGAACGGGCGGCGAGACCGACGGGCAGATAATTGCCGCCGTGCGCAGCGGCGCTGTCGGCGAGGAGCTTCTTGACGAGCGCATAGGGCGCATTCTGCGCCTTGTCGACGATGCGGAAGCCGCCTTCGAAAACGCTCCCTCCTGCGATTTAAACGAGCACCACGAATTTGCCGCGCGGCTTGCCGAGGAGAGCGCGGTGCTGCTCAAAAACGAGGGCGGCATCCTTCCCCTGCGCGAGGGAGCGCGCGTCGCCGTGATCGGCGACTTCGCCAAAACGCCGCGCTATCAGGGCGCGGGCAGCTCGCACATTGAGCCGACAAAGCTCGAGTGCGGCCTTGACGCGCTCAAGGCCGAGGGCGTGAATGTCATAGGCTTCGAGCCGGGCTTCAAGCGCCGCGGCGGCAGAAGTCAGCATCTCATAAGCCGCGCCTGCGAGCTCAGCATGCGTGCCGACACGGTGATCATGTGGCTGGGGCTCGACGAGGGCAGCGAGGCCGAGGGCGTAGACAGACATCATATGCGCATACCCGAAAATCAGATCGAGCTTCTGCGCGCGGTGAGGGCGGTAAACCCCGACATCGTCGTTATCCTCTCCTGCGGAAGCCCCGTCGAGACCGGCTGGGACGAAGGCTGCAAGGCGCTTCTGCACGGCTATCTCGGCGGTCAGGCAGGGGCGAAGGCGATAGCGCGGCTCGTTACCGGCAAGGCAAGCCCCTCCGGCAAGCTTGCCGAGACCATGCCCGAAAGCCTCTCCGACACGCCGTGCGCGAGCTGCTATCCCGGCACAGAGCTGACGAGCGAATACCGCGAGGGCATCTTCGTCGGCTATCGTTATTACGACACGGCAAAAAAGCCGGTCAAATACCCCTTCGGCTTCGGTCTGAGCTACACTACGTTTGAGTATTCCGCTCTTGAGCTCAGCACCGAGGGCGTGAGCTTCACGATAAAAAACACAGGCAGTGTCAAGGCCGCCGAGATCGCGCAGGTGTATATTTCCGCGCCGCGCGGCGATGTGTTCTGCCCCGAGAAGGAGCTGCGCGGCTTTGCTCGCGTAATGCTCGCGCCGAACGAGGAAAGACGCGTTTTCGTCGAGCTTCCCAAGAGGGCGTTTCAGTATTGGAACACGCTCGAGAGCCGCTGGGCGACGGCGGGAGGGCGCTACGAGGTACTTATCGGCGCGTCCTCGCGCGATATCCGCCTGCGCGGACATATCGACAAGGACGGTGACGGTGCGCAGAGTCCCTGCGCAGACCCTGTGTTCGCGCCCTATCGCACGGCAGATGTGCGTAATGTTTCCGACGAGTGCTTTGCAGCGCTCCTCGGGCGCGAGATACCGCCGCATCTGTGGGATAAAACTGCGCCGCTTGAGTTTAACTCGGCACTCTGCCAGGGCGCGTACCGCCCCGGCATCGGGAGGCTTTTATACCGCATGCTGCGCCTGGTGTACGGCTTTTTCCGCCTGACGGGCAACGCCGAGGGCGCAAACAACACCGAGTTTGCGATGAATCTGCCGTACCGCGGTCTTGCGCGCTTCACCGGCGCCGTCACCGAAACGCAGGTACGCGCCCTGCTCTCTGCGGCAAACCGCGAAAGAGGCGGATTCAGAGCACTGATTAGTGCACTTTTGCATAAAAACCGCACTTGAAGGTTTTTCTTTTTGACATACAGAACGCTTTGTGTTAAAATATCTTACGCTGTATGATAATATAGTGTTTACAAAATGTAGCTTAATGTGGTATAGTTACTGCATATGAACAACAAAGAATTATATGGGAGGAAAACAACATGTGCATCAAGGCAATAGCCAATTTTGACTACGAGGCTGCGAAGGATAACCTCGTTGAGACCGTTAAGTACCTCGACGCAGGCAAGCTTCTCGGCGTTGCAGGCAAGCTTCTTGAGATCAATCCCAAGGAAGTTGCTCAGAAGATCAAGGACAAGGTATTTGACGAAGACACCCGTCTGTTCGTTCAGAGCAAGGTTCGCCTCGTCGGCGATATCCTGACCTGGCCCATCAGCATGATCTCCAGTTTCACCTGATATAATGAGATCAAAAGCTCCGAAGTCATCCGGCTTCGGAGCTTTTTTAGTGGCGCTTTTACATTGCACCTATACATATATTGCAGTTGCCCGGTATCGAAGCTGCCGACGAAACCGGAAAACTGCCGCTTCCCATGAGTGCGGTGCAAAATTTGCGGCTGCGTTACGATGTTGCGCCGCACCATGTAGGGAACGGGCTTGCCCATTCCGCATGTTATGGTTTTTCTCGCGCTCACCGGTCGGGCTGACGCAATAAACGTATCGGCACGATCTCAATGCGCCTCCAAAAAAACGAGCCCTCAGTCAGCCTACGGCTGCCAGCTCCCCTTACGCAGGGGAGCCAATGGGCGCGGAAGGTTCACGGTTTCGTCGGCAGCTTCGATTCGGGCGACCGCAATAAATGTATCGGTACGGAGTTGGTGCGCCTCTAAAAAAGCCTCCCCTGTGTAAGGGGAGCTGGGTCGGCCTTGGCCGAGCCGGTGGGGTCGCTTATTCAAATCCGTTTGCCGAAGGCAAACACATTAGGCTGTCAGCTATCGGCTATCGGCTATCTGTCACATTCGCGGTTTCCGCGGCAAATGTGACAGGAATGTAAGGAGTTACGGCAAAAATGTAAGCCCAATCGATGGTTTCCGAACAATTTGCGCTGTACAATAAAGGCGTAAATCCGATGGAGGTAAAAGCAATGAGTATTTTGACTGTTGAAAATCTCAGAAAAGTATACAGCACCCGCTTCGGCGGAAACCAGGTCGAGGCGCTCAAAAAGGTAAACTTCAGCGTCGAGGAGGGCGAGTACGTCGCCATCATGGGCGAATCGGGCTCGGGCAAAACGACGCTTTTGAATCTTCTGGCCGCGCTGGACAAGCCCACCGGCGGCACCGTCATCCTCGACGGGCAGGATCTCGGCAAGATAAAGGAAAGCGACATTGCGACCTTCCGCCGCGACAATCTCGGCTTCGTGTTCCAGGAGTTCAATCTTCTCGACACCTTCACGATACAGGACAACATCCTGCTGCCGCTGGTGCTCGCGGGAAAAAGCTACGACGAGATGAGCTCGCGCCTGCTGCCGATAGCGAAGGATCTCGGCCTAACGCCGCTGCTGAAAAAATACCCCTACGAGGTATCCGGCGGACAGAAGCAGCGCGCGGCCGCGGCAAGGGCGCTCATAACCAATCCGCGCCTCATCCTCGCCGACGAGCCGACGGGCGCGCTCGACTCCAAGTCCACCGACGAGCTTCTCGGCCTGTTCGAGCAGATAAACAAAAAGGGTCAGACCATTCTCATGGTCACGCACTCGGTCAAGGCCGCATCCCACGCGCAGCGCATCCTGTTCATAAAGGACGGCGAGGTGTTCCACCAGATCTACCGCGGCGAATGCACCGATCAGCAGCTTTACCAGAAGATCTCCGACACCCTTACTATTCTTGCATCGGGCGGTGAAGTGGAATGAAGCTCGGTTTCTATCCCCGGCTCGCGTGGAACGGCATAGGGAAAAACAAGCGCCTGTTCGTTCCGTATATCCTCGCAACGGCAGGCACGGCCGCCGTGTTCTACATCCTGTTCTTTCTCGCGTCCTCGAATTTTTTTGACAACATGCGCGGCGGCTCGTCGACCAAGATGGTGCTGTCGTTCGGCGTATTCGTCATCGTCGCGTTCGCGCTGCTGTTCCTGTTCTACTGCAACAGCTTCCTCGTGCGCCGCAGATATAAGGAGTTCGGCCTTTACAGCATCCTCGGCATGAACAAGCACAACATCTCGCGCATCCTCGCGTGGGAGACCCTGTTCACGGCGCTTCTGTCGCTTCTCGGCGGCGTATTTATCGGTGTGCTGCTTTCAAAGCTTGCGGAAATGGCGATGCTCAAGGTTCTCGGCGGCACGGCCGACTACGCGCTGCACATTTCCCTGCCGGCTATCGAATATATGCTCCTGTACTTCGGCGGCATATTCCTGCTTATCTTCCTCAACAGCGTCGTGAGGATCAGAAGGCTTTCGGCCTCGGAGCTTGTGAGAAGCGAAAATTACGGCGAAAAGCCCGCAAAGGCAAACCCTATCCTCGGCGGTCTCGGCGTGCTCGTGCTGGGAGTTGCGTACTACCTCGCGGTGAGCATCGAGCAGCCGCTCCAGGCTCTGACGGTCTTCTTCATTGCGGTTCTAATGGTCATCGCAGCGACCTATCTCATCTTTATTGCGGGCAGCGTCGTGATGTGCAGGCTGCTTCAGAAAAATAAACGCTATTACTATAAGCCCGAGCACTTCGTGTCCGTGTCCTCTATGGCATACCGCATGAAGCGCAACGGCGCGGGTCTTGCGTCTATATGCATTCTCGCAACGATGGTGCTGGTCATGATATCCTCGACCTCCTGCCTGTACTTCGGCGGCGAGGAATCGCTGCACGCGAGATATCCCCGCGATATCGTGACCTGCTCGGACATCCTCATAGGCGATGAGTACGCCGATGCCGAAACGGAGATCGAAGCCCTGCGCAGCAGTATTAGCGCCGCTATCGCCGGCCGCCCTGTAAGCAATGTCATGGACTACCGCAGCTTCAGCCTCGATGCCGTCGTCGAGCAGGGGCACGTCATGACAAACGACATCGCATTATCGGAATTTGGCCTTGTGAGCGCCTCGAAGGTAGCGTCATTCCTCTTCATCCCGCTTTCCGACTACAATCGCGCCGCCGGAGCTCATGAGATACTCGGCGACGGCGAGGTGCTCGTCCACGCCTCGCGCACGAGCATAGATTTCGACACGCTGGATATCGACGGCACGGTGCAGCTGACGGTAAAGCGCGAGCTTGACGAAATGCCGCTTATCAGCGGAAGCAGCGCCGCGAGCGTTCTGCCTACGATAACGGTTATCGTTCCCGGTCTCGATGAGCTTGCCCTAAAGCTCGCCGATGCCGAAAACCCCTTCGGCGGACCTGCATTCAACTACACGAGCTGGAACTACTGCTTTGACACCCCGCTCAAGGACGACGATTACGCTTCGCTCTACCTGGATGTTATGTCCGCACTGCGCGATAAAAATATTGAGGACGAGCACATGGGCTTTTATTCCTACTCGGTCGAGAGCCTTGAATATAACCGCTCGGATTTCGCCGGCACCTTCGGCGGCCTGTTCTTCCTCGGAGTTATCCTCAGTCTCGTGTTCGGCTGCGCGGCGGTGCTCATCATCTATTACAAGCAGCTAAGTGAGGGCTACGAGGACGCGGGGCGCTTCGAGATCATGCAGAAGGTCGGCATGACAAAGCAGGAGATCCGCCGCAGCATAAATTCTCAGCTGCTGACGGTATTCTTCCTCCCTCTCCTGTTCGCCGGACTGCACCTGTGCTTTGCCTTCCCGTTTATCCGCAAGATACTGTACATGTTCAGCTTCTATAACACGAGCTTTCTTATCTGGACAACGGTCATAAGCTTCCTCGTCTTTGCCCTGCTGTACGCCCTCGTGTACAAGAAAACCTCGAACACATATTATAAGATCGTCAGCAAGTGATTTTTTCAGAGGCGCACGGACGCTGCTGCCGATACGGTGATTACTGCAGCCCGGTATCGAGGGTGCGGAGGAAACCGCAAACCTGCCGCCTCCCAATAGTGCGGTGCGATCTTTTCGTCAGCCCGGTGTCGCACCTGCTGACGAAACCGTGAGACTGCCGCTCACCGCAGGCACGGCGAAAAGCTTTGGCGGCAATTAGAGGCGCATTGAGGCAACTCGACCATGGACACGGGCAAAATAAAAAGAGGCGGGGGAGCTCGAGGGGTAGCGAAGCGGCGGCGCGGGAGTGAATGACATGCCGGTGGCATGTCAGAGCCGCGCCGTGACCGAGCCGCAGCGAGAAAAGACCCGCCTCGAATTTGATCTTCCGCCACATA
This sequence comes from Clostridiales bacterium, assembly GCA_004558025.1. Classification (GTDB taxonomy): domain Bacteria; phylum Bacillota; class Clostridia; order Oscillospirales; family Oscillospiraceae; genus F23-B02. The sequence continues at coordinate 5,453 of SFEG01000019.1, read as the reverse complement.
AAAAGACTTGAAAGTCAAGGCTTTTTGCGAAGCGCCATTTTGAACGCTTCAAAATGGCTGGCGGCATTGGCGCAGTCAAAAAAGTTCATTTCGAACTTTTTTGACAAGCTGAAGAGGCGGGCAATGCCCGCCTCTATGGATTTTTGTGCGGCGCAGCGCCGTGGTGCGATGCAGAAACGATTTCTTCAGCAGCTTCGACACCGGGAAACCGCAATAAACGTATAAGTACAGCCTCAATGCGCCTCTAAAAAAGCGCCTCAAAAAACTTGGTTTTGGACAGAGCCACATACAGCGCAGCACCCGCTATAACGCCGAACGCGCCCTGGATGCAGTTCATCGGCACACCGCCGACAGCCGCCGCGCCGTAGCCGAGGACGAGCGCCTCGTAAGCGAGGTAGCCGAGCACCATGATGATCTCGCCGATCACTCCGGCGATTATCGCGCGTGCGAGCGGGGACTTGACAAATTTGCAGCCAAGCAGGAAGCCCGCCAGCAGTGCCACAATGAATTTTATCGCAAACGTGCCTGGAACGTAGAGGCCGTAGCCCGCTATGAGGTCGGCAAGACCCGAGCCGAGTCCGGCTGCCGCCGCGCCCCACCACGGCCCGAGCAGGAACGCCGAGAGCAGAACGACCGCGTCGCCTGCGTGGATGTAGCCGCCAATGGGTGTGGGTATGCGGATGACCATCGTCGCAACGCAGCTGAGCGCCGCGAACAGCGCCGCAAACACCAGTTTTCTGATCGTTTTGTCTTTCATAGTTCTTACTCCTTTTTTCAGTGGCGAATTTACATTATTCTAATACATATATTGCGACAACCCGGTTCGATGTTGCCAACAAAACCGGCACGGCGGGCTACGAGTCTAAATCGGTTCCGACCAAAGTTAAGCAAGCTGAACGGATTGCGAGTGCAAAATATGCATCGCACTCGCGGTACGCGAAATATTACGGTTTCCTCCGCAGTTTCGATACCGGGCACCGGCAGCATATGTATAAGTGCAGACTAAATGCGCTTCTAAAATCCCACCAATTTCGTCGGTTGGATGTGATAATCGCACTATAATACATTGTACGCGACTTGTCAAGACCTAATATTAAATATTAGATTGTTTTTTAGAGGCGCACCCACATCATACTTATATATTTATTGCGTCAGCCCGGTATCGAGACTTCCGGAAAAACTGCAAAATTGCCCCCCATTGGCTCCCCTGCGTAAGGGGAGCTGTCGGCGCAGTCGACTGAGGGGTCGTCTTTTCAGCGGCGAATTGACGTTGTGCCAATACATTTTTTGCAGTATCCCGACCGGCGGGCGCAAAGAAAACCGCAGCAAACGGAATGGGCAAGCCCATTCCCTACAATGGTGCGGCGCAGTGCCGTAACGCGATGCAAAGCCGGTTTTGCCGGCAGCTTCGACACCGGGCTGACGCAATCACTGTATCGGTAACTGCGTTCGTTCGTCTCAAAAAAATCTATCATTTTGGAAATGGGTGTGTTATAATCGTGGCACAATGAAATCGGAGGAAAAGCGGAGAATGAAGCTTGATAACAAACGCACCATACTGACGGGCTTTGCGTTCCTGTCCATCTGCGCGTTCTGGCAGATGTATAACAGCATCGTACCCCTTATACTTACGAACACCTTCCACCTCAACGAGACGTATTCCGGCGCGATAATGGCGGCCGATAACGTGCTCGCGCTGTTCCTGCTGCCGCTGTTCGGCGCGATATCGGACAAAACGAGCACGAAGATCGGCAAGCGCATGCCGTTTATCCTGTTCGGCACGGGCATTGCGATCATCCTGATGAACCTGCTGCCGCTGATCGACAACAGCTATGCCGCAGCGCCGAGCACCTTCAAGACAGTATCCTTTGTCATCGTGCTCGGCCTGCTGCTCGTCGCCATGGGCACCTACCGCTCGCCCGCTGTCGCCCTGATGCCGGATATCACCCCCAAGCCCCTGCGCAGCAAGGGCAACGCTATAATAAACCTCATGGGCGCGCTCGGCGGCGTTATCTACCTCGGCGTTGCGGCGGTCATGTATCCCAACAGCAAGGTCGAGGGTCTTGCTCATGTCAACTATCAGCCCCTGTTCATGGTCGTTTCCGCGATCATGTTCGTCGCTATAGCCATACTGTTTCTGACGATAAAGGAGCCCAAGCTCGTCGCCGAGCAGCAGGAGCTGGAGAAGCAGCACCCCGAGTGGAACCTCGCCGAGGACGACGGCAGCGGCAACGAGACCCTGCCCAAGCCCGTAAAGAAGAGCCTCATCTTCCTGCTCTCGTCGATCTGCCTGTGGTTTATCGGCTATAACGCCGTCGAAACATGGTTTACGACCTACGTCAGCCAGGTCATGGGTCAGGCTCTTGGCGGCGCGTCGACCTGCCTGCTCATTGCGACCGGCGGCGCTGTCATAAGCTACATCCCCATCGGCATAATCGCCTCCAAGGTCGGCAGAAAGCGCACGATCACGGCCGGCATCATTCTGCTGGCATCCTGCTTTGCCCTGGGCTACTTCCTGACCACGGCTTACAGCAGCATAAATCTCATCATGTTCATCGTCTTCGCGCTCGTCGGCCTTGCATGGGCGGCGATAAACGTAAACTCCCTGCCGATGGTCGTCGAGATGTGCCGCGGCTCGGATATCGGCAAATTCACCGGCTACTACTACACCTTCTCGATGGTCGCGCAGGTCGTGACCCCGATCGTCGCGGGCTCGCTGATGCGCCATATAAGCTACACGGTGCTGTTCCCCTACGCCGCGCTGTTCGTCGCACTCAGCTTCGTGACGATGATCTTCGTAAAGCACGGCGACAACAAGCCCGAGGCCAAGCGCGGTCTCGACGCATTCGAGGATCTTGACGACTGATGAGGATCTGCATTTTCGGCGCGTCCGGGTGCGAGCTGGATGAGCGCTACTACACCGAGGCCGAGGCTCTCGGCGAGCTCATAGGCCGAAACGGCGACTCGATCGTCTTCGGCGGCGGAGCGGAGGGCTTAATGGGTGCATGCGCACGCGGAGTGCACAGCGCGGGCGGCGGGATCATCGGCATAGCGCCGCGATTTTTCGACGAGCCCGGCATCCTGTACGATAAGTGCAGCCGCATGATATTCACCGAGACCATGCGCGAGCGCAAGCAAGCTATGCAGGATAATTCCGATGCCTGCATCGTCCTGCCGGGCGGCATCGGCACGCTCGAGGAGTTTTTTGAGCTTCTCACGCTCAAGCAGCTCGGCCGCGACGACCGGGCCATCGTGCTTTTGAATACGTTGGGTGCGCACAACGCGATGATAAGCATGCTCAACGAGCTTGCCGAGCGGCGATTCATGTCAAAAAACTGCCTGACGCTGTATTCCGTTGCCGAAACGCCGCGGCAGGCAACAGAGCAGCTTGCCGAATATGTCCCGCAGACCGGCAGCATCCGCAGGCTTGAGGATTATAATAAGTAAATTTTGACCGTGTAGCGAGTGCTACACGGTCATTTTGCGTTTGGGTATAATATGGTCTTGTATAAGTGTGAGAATACTTGGAGGTAGATAAGATGATACGCAGAGTTATTCAGATAGACAAGGATAAGTGCAACGGCTGCAGCAGGTGCGTCCACGCCTGTCACGAGGGCGCGATAGAGCTCGTCGACGGCAAGGCGCAGCTCATGCGCGACGATTACTGCGACGGACTCGGCGACTGTCTGCCCAACTGCCCGACGGGTGCGATAAGCTTCATTGAGCGCGAGGCGGCGGCATACGACGAGGCGGCGGTCAAGGCCGCGCAGGCGGCCAAAAAGCAGGCGTTTTCCGGCTGCCCGGGCTCTGCTCCGAGGCGCATAGAGACTCACGGGGGAGAGAATGTCCACGCCCCGGCGCAGCTTTCAAACTGGCCGGTGCAGATACGTCTTGCGCCGGTGAAGGCCGCGTATTTTGACGGTGCGGACCTTCTCGTCGCCGCCGATTGCAGCGCCTATGCCTACGGCAATTTCCACAACGACTTCATCAAGGGGCGCGTGACGCTTGTCGGCTGCCCGAAGCTCGACCCCGTCGATTACGCAGAGAAGCTCGGCGAGATCCTGGCCGCAAACGACATAAAGTCCGTCACCCTGACGCGCATGCAGGTGCCCTGCTGCGGCGGACTGCAAATGGCGCTGACCCGTGCCATCGCCGCCACGGGAAAAAAGATCCCCCTGCACGTTGTGACGATATCCAATAGCGGAGAGATTTTAGAGGCGCTTTAAGGCAGTACCGATACGGATATTACAGGTGCCCGATGCCGCACCTTCCGCAAAACCGTTTCTGCATCGCACTATCGCAGTGCACTGCACCGGTGTAGGGCTTTTATCTTGCCTGTTCCGCATAGCCGTAGATAAAACCAAATACAAGTGTAGAAAAAGAGTGCAGACCAAAAATCTGCACTCTTTTTTTAGCGGCGAATCAACGTATCGGCACAGCCTTAATCCGCCTTTGAAAACTTCTCTTTGATGTCCTTTATCTTGAGCTTTGCCGCACGCTTTGCCATGTAGGGCAGGATATACTTCATCTTGTCCTCGCAGCGTACCATGTGGGTCGCCTCGGGGTGGTCGCGGCGCAGGTGGATCGCGTCAAACTCGCACTTGGTGGTGCACAGGCCGCAGCCGATGCACTTGTTCTGATCGACGACGGACACGCCGCAGCCCAGGCAGCGGCTCGCCTCGGCCTTTACGTCCTCCTCGGTGAAAGTAAGGCGGTCGTTGCTGAAGGTCTTGGCCTTCTCGGGATCGTGGCGCACCTCGCGGCGGGCGGGAGCGTCGAAGCAGTCGGCCTCGAGGACGATGTCGTCCTTGTCAAGCTCGCGGAAATCGCGCGGATTACGCGCCAGCGTGAGGCTCTGTCCGGGCTGAACAAAGCGGTGCAGGCTGATCGCGCCTTCGCGGCCGGCGGCTATCGCGTCGATTGCGAATTTCGGACCGGTCACGACGTCGCCGCCGGCGAAAATATCGCTCTGTGCGGTCTGATAGGTGACAGCGTCGACCTCGACGGAGTTCTTTTTGCCGAGCTTGGCATCGCCGATATCGAGAGTGCCCCAGTCGACGACCTGGCCGATGGCCGCAATGACGGAGTCGACCTTGATCGTCTCGAACTTGCCGGTGCCTACGGGCTTGCGGCGGCCTTTTTCGTCGGGCTCGCCGAGCTCCATGATCTCGACCTTGAGCGCTGTTACCTTGCCGTCCTTGCCCTCGATGGCGACGGGAGCGTTGAGATAGCGGAACTGCACGCCCTCCTCGATGGCCTCCTTGACCTCCTCGGGGTCAGCGGGGAGCTCGTCGGCCGAGCGGCGATAGATTATGTAGGTGTTCTTTGCGCCGAGGCGTACTGCCGTGCGGCAAACGTCCATTGCGACGTTGCCGCCGCCGATAACGGCGCAGCTCTTGCCGATCTCGGGCTTATTGCCGAGGTTCACCTCACGCAGGAAGTCAACGCCGCCG
>SFEG01000018.1 GCA_004558025.1 Clostridiales bacterium | reverse complement strand
GAGTTTTCCAACCGAGGCATTTTCTCGGGCGGTCGTTCAAAAGATCAACGACCACGTCCAGCTGTGCCTGCGACAGAGAGCGAAAATCATAGCCCTTTGGGGAGAAAAAGGGCAGCAGGCCGTTCGTGTTTTCGTTCGTACCGCGCTGCCATGGCTTGTGCGTCTCGGCGTTGCTGTCTTCGGCTTTACGGGACGCGAAACATTATGGTTTATTCCGTTGTCCCGAACCGGGCACCCACAATATTTGCATCGCACTATCGTGAAGCGGCAGTTTCCCGGTTTCGTCGGAAACTTCGATACCGGGCTACCGCAATAACCGTATCGGTAGGAGCGTCAAAGCGCCTCTAAAAATTAACTTGTACGCAAACGTACAAGTTTCGCCCGAAAACAGGGTATATATGAAGAGACTTTTTTACTTCCGAAGCAAATTACATTGAAAGGCGATATAAAATGTCGGATATTAACGAGAAGATAACACAGGAATATGACGCGTCAAAAATTCAGGTGCTCGAGGGTCTGGAGGCTGTCAGAAAGCGTCCGGGCATGTATATCGGCTCGACCTCGTCGTCGGGTCTGCACCACCTCGTGTACGAGATCGTCGATAACTCCATCGACGAGGCGCTGGCCGGCTACTGCGACCGCATCGAGGTCATCATCGAGCCCGGCGACGTCATCTGCGTGCGCGATAACGGCCGCGGCATCCCCGTGGATATCCAGGAACAGACCGGCAAGAGCGCGCTCGAGGTCGTATTCACCGTGCTGCATGCAGGCGGCAAGTTCGGCGGCGGCGGATACAAGGTCTCCGGCGGCCTGCACGGCGTCGGCGCGTCGGTCGTAAACGCGATGAGCGAGTGGCTCGTTGTGCACGTGCACAAAAATGGCAAGATCTACGAGATGAAGTTCTCGCGCGGCAACATCACGCAGGAGATGAAGATCGTCGGTGATACAGACCGCACCGGCACGACCGTCCGCTTCAAGCCCGACCCCGAGATGTTCGACGATACCGTCTACGATTACGACACGCTGCACACCCGCATGCGCGAGCAGGCCTTCTTAAACGGCGGCCTTTACATCTCCACCGAGGATAAGCGCGAAGGCAAGGAGCAGAAGGACGAGATGTGCTACGCCGGCGGCATCCGCGAGTTTGTTTCGTTCATAAACCAGAATAAGACCCCGCTGCACAACGAGGTCATCTACATGAAGGGCGAAAGAAGCGACTCCGAGGCCGAGATCGCCCTGCAATACAACGACAGCTATAACGAGATCATCGTCTCGTTTGCAAATAACATCCACACGCCCGAGGGCGGCATGCACGAGACCGGCTTCCGTACGGCTCTGACGCGCGTATTAAACGCCTACGGCACAAAGGTCGGCATACTCAAAAACGACGACAAGCTCTCCGGCGAGGACTGTCGCGAGGGCATGACCGCGATAATCTCCGTCAAGCTCACCGAGCCGCAGTTCGAGGGTCAGACCAAGGCAAAGCTCGGCAACAGCGAGATGCGCACGCTCGTCGACAATGTCGTCAGCGATAAGCTCGAGCAGTTTCTGGAAGAAAACCCCGCCGTCGGCAAGGCGATACTCGACAAGGCGATGACCGCCTCCCGCGCCCGCGAGGCAGCGAGAAAGGCGCGCGAATCCGTGCGCAGAAAAACGGGGCTGGAGTCCGGTCAGATGCCGGACAAGCTGCGCGACTGCAACGAGCGCGACGCGTCGCTTACAGAGCTGTACATCGTCGAGGGCGACTCGGCAGGCGGCTCGGCGACCCAGGGTCGCGACTCGCGCTTCCAAGCCATCCTCCCCCTGTGGGGCAAGATGCTCAACGTCGAAAAGGCGCGCGCGGACAAGGTCTACGGCAACGATAAGCTTGCACCCGTCATAACCGCGCTGGGCGCGGGCATCGGCGACGAGTTTGACGTCAATAAGCTCAGATACCACAAGATAGTCATCATGGCCGATGCCGACGTCGACGGTGCGCACATCCGCACCCTGATGCTGACCTTCTTCTTCCGCTTCATGCGCCCGCTCATCGAGCAGGGCTATGTATATTCCGCCGTTCCGCCGCTTTATAAGCTCACGCGCGGCAAGACCACGCGCGTTGCCTTCTCCGACGAGGAGCGCGACCGTGTCTCGGCCGAGCTGCGCGGTGATAACCCGAACGCGAAGGTAGATATCTCGCGCTTCAAGGGCCTCGGCGAGATGGATCCGCACGAGCTGTGGGAGACCACCATGAACCCCGAAACGCGCACCCTGCGCCGCATCTGTCTCGAGGACGCCGTCAAGGCCGACGAGATATTCACCATTCTCATGGGCGAGCAGGTCGAGCCGCGCAAGGCCTTCATCGAGGAAAACGCAAAATACGCCGTCAACCTTGACTTTTAGTGGCGCATTGACGCAGCTGCGGATACGGTAATTGCCGGTGCCCGGTGTCGAGGATACCGACAAAACCGTTAGTCTGCCGCTCCCCGTGAGAACTGCGGTTTTCTCCGCGCTCTACGGTCGGGCTGACGCAATAAATGTATAGGAGGAGCGCCAAAGCGCTACTGAAAAAATGGCTAGTAAGAATAAGGATTACAAACCTGAGGACATTGCATTTCCCGAGCAGCACATAGTTCAGTCAGAGCTGGTCGGCGAGATGAAAACGAGCTATATAGAGTACGCGATGAGCGTTATAATCGGGCGTGCGCTGCCCGACGTGCGCGACGGCCTCAAGCCAGTGCACCGCAGAATTCTGTACGCGATGTACGAGGATAACCTCACGCACGACAAGGCCTTCCGCAAATGCGCGACGGCTGTCGGCGACGTGCTCGGCCGATACCATCCGCACGGCGACGCGTCGGTGTACGATGCGCTGGTGCGCCTTGCGCAGGACTTCTCGATGCGCTATCCGCTCATCGAAGGTCACGGCAACTTCGGCTCGGTCGACGGCGACCCCCCTGCGGCGTACCGTTACACCGAGGCGCGCATGGCGCGCATGTCGGACGAAATGCTGCGCGATATCGAGAAGGACACGGTCGACTGGGACCCCAACTTCGACGAGACGAGAAAAGAGCCGCGCGTGCTGCCGTCGAGATTTCCGAACCTGCTGGTAAACGGCTCGTCGGGCATCGCCGTCGGCATGGCGACGAACATCCCGCCGCACAACCTCACCGAGGTCATAAACGCCTGCATCTGCGTGCTCGATAACCCGGAGGCGACGATGAGCGAGCTTCTGCAGCACGTCACGGGACCCGACTTCCCGACAAAGGGAATTATCATGGGCCGCAGCGGCATCCGCCAGGCCTACATGACCGGCCGCGGCAAGGTCATCATGCGCGCGCGCACGGAGTTTGAGGAGTTCGGCAAGGACAGGACAAGGATCATCGTCACCGAGCTTCCCTATCAGGTCAACAAGCGCCAGCTCATCGCGACGATCGCCGAAAACGTGCGCGATAAGCGCATCGAGGGCATATCCGACCTGCGCGACGAGACCGACCGCAACGGTATGCGCATCGTCATCGAGCTCAAGCGCGACGCAAATCCCCAGGTCGTTTTGAACCGCCTGCTGACGCAGACGCAGATGCAGACGAGCTTTTCGATAAACATGCTGGCACTGGTCAATAACCAGACCCAGCCGAAGATACTCAACCTGCGCCACATCATCGACGAGTACCTCAGCTTCCAGGAGGAGCTCATCGTGCGCAGGACGAAATTCGACCTCAAAAAGGCCGAGGAGCGCGCCCACCTCTTAGAGGGTCTGCTCATCGCGCAGGACAATATCGACGAGGTCATCCACATCATCCGCAACAGCTACGATAACGCAAAGCAGAACCTGATGGAGCGCTTCGGCCTTTCGGACGTGCAGGCGCAGGCGATACTGGACATGCGCCTGAAATCGCTTCAGGGTCTCGACCGCGAGAAGCTCGAGAACGAGTACCGCGAATTAGAGGAGCGCATCGCATATTATAAGGAGCTGCTCGCAGATCCCGAGAAGATCAAGGGCGTTCTGAAGACCGAGCTCATCGACATCCGCGACAGATACGGCGATGAGCGCAAGACCGAGATCCAGGACGTCGAGGACGAGATCGACATCGAGGATCTCATCGACGAGGAGGACTGCGTCTATACCCTCACCCACAACGGCTACATAAAGCGCCTGCCCACGGCCGAGTACCGCGCGCAGGGCCGCGGCGGCAAGGGCGTCAAGGCCATGGCCACGCGCGAGGAGGACTATGTCGAAACGGTGTTTACCGCCTCGACGCACGACAGCATACTGTTCTTCACAAATCTCGGCAAGGTCTATGTCCGCAAGGGCTACCGTATCCCCGAGGCGGGAAGATCGGCGCGCGGGCAGAACATAGTCAATATAATCCCCACCGACCCCGGCGAAAAGGTCAGCGCAATGATAGCAGGCCGCGGCATAACCGAGGATAACTACCTCGTTTTCGTAACGCGCAGCGGAACCGTCAAGCGCACCGCGCAGTCGGCATTCAAGAACATCCGTTCAAACGGCATCCGCGCCCTGTCGCTGGATGAGGGCGACGAGCTCATCACCGTTCTGCAGACCTCCGGCGAGGATAAGATCCTTTTGGCGACGCACGACGGCATGGCCATCTGCTTTAACGAGACCGACGCGCGCGCAATGGGACGCGACGCTGTCGGCGTGCGCGGCATCCGTCTGCGCGAGGGTGACTTCGTCGTCGGAGCGGGCATCGCGGCCGAGGGCTCGGCGATACTGAGCATAACCGAAAACGGTTACGGCAAGCGCACCGACGTCGGCGAATACAGTGTGCAGAACCGCGGCGGCATGGGACTTAAAAACTACAACGTCACCGATAAGACCGGCCCGATCGCCGACGTCGTCATCGTTCACGGCGGTGAGGATCTGCTGGTCATCTCCGATGACGGAACGATCATACGCATGGACGTCGGCAGCATCAGTCTGCTCTCGCGCAGCACCCAGGGCGTGCGCGTCATGCGCCTCACGGGCGACGCGAAGGTCATCTCCATCGCCCCGACCGATAAGGAATCTTTAGAGGCGGACGAGGATGGTACCGATACGGAAACTGCTGATGCCCGACCGGAAACTTCCGACGAAACCGATAAGTAGTCGATAGCCGGAGGCGTGCGACTGTGCCGCACCGTGTAGGGAGCTTATCTTGCCCGCCCGCTTGCCGCAGTCTTATGCGCAGCTTTGACACCGGGCTGATGTAAAATATGTATAGGTGCAACGTATGTGCGCCGCTGAAAGGACGATTATGAACACGAAAACAATGATCCACAAAGCATCGGGCTGCACCGCGGCAGCTTCGCTCGCGGCGCTTATGGTGAAATATCCGCTGCGCAAGCTCGGCATGCACAAGGCGAACGCCGTCATGATGCAGGCACACGAGGTGGCAAGCGGCGCGTATTTTCTCGCGGCGCTCGCGCATATGGCAACGGCGCAGAAGACAGGCCGCTTCAAAACCTTGAGCGGCTTTGCGGCCTTTGCGATAAGCGTCGTTCTCATTGCCGACTGCCACATGGCCAAGGATCAGCAGGCAAAAATGCAGCGCCACCGAATTTATTCCGCGGCGCTTGCAGCGGCCGCCGCAATACATTCTTTTTAGAGGCGATTTAACGCACCTGCGGATACGCACATTGCGACTGCCCGACCGGAGAGTGACGACAAAACCATAAAACCGCCGCACACAATTGGCTCCCCTGCGTAAGGGGAGCTGTCAGCGGAGCTGACTGAGGGGTCGCTTTTTCGGTGGCACATTAAGGCTTTACCTACGCTTATTGCGCAAGACAGGTTCGAGACAATGAAACAAACTATAATGTTTCGCGTCCCGTCAGATTGTTCCGAAATGGTGCAAAAATTGCCTCCGCACCCTTGCCTTCCCCTTGAGGGGAAGGTGTCAGCCGTAGGCTGACGGATGAGGTGTTTTTTCCGCAGGCGCGTCCGTGCGCCACTAAAAACAGAAAGGCGTGATAAAAATGATGAATAACGACAACAGGAGAGATCAGAAGCCCGGGGCTGGCATCGCGAAGCTTGTTATCTTCGCCGTCGTGGCATTTATTGTGTTCATCGACGCGATAGGCATAGACGGCAGCAGCGTGTTTTTCATCATTTTGATGATCGGCGTCGTCGTTGCCGTGGCGGTCGCGATAAAAAAGCAGCAGGCCGACGCAAAGGACGAGGCGTCGGATGCGGAAAATGCCGCGCCCGAGCGTGCAGAGCCTAAAAAGCGCGAGTTTAAGCCGCAGCACTTCGATATGTCGAAGTTTGTCGGCAAACGCGAGGGCGGAGAGAGCCTCAGCAAGCGCCTGACCGAGAAAATGCGCGATGACCTCAGCCGCTGCGACGACGATCACGAGCATGCCGAGCCGACTATCAGCGGCACGGCCGACGAAAAGCGAGCCGAGCAGCTCAAGGAGCTCATGCGCAACGGCCTCATCGAAAAGGATGAGTACAATATCCTCATGCGAAAGTTTGGACTTAAATGATGAAAACGGTTACGATATACACCGACGGAGCGTGCTCCGGCAACCCGGGACCGGGCGGCTGGGGCGCGATTTTGTGCTATAATGGTGCAAAAAAGGAGCTCTCGGGCGGAGAAAAGCAGACGACGAACAACCGAATGGAGCTTACGGGAGTGATCTCGGCACTCAAGGCGCTGAAGGAGCCCTGCATAGTTGAGCTGTACTCGGACTCTAAGTACGTCATCGATGCGCTCAGCAAGGGCTGGGCGGTGTCGTGGCGGAAAAACGGCTGGAAAAAGGCCGATAAAAAGCCGGCGCTGAACCCCGACCTCTGGGCGGAGCTCCTGGAGCTGTGCGAAAAGCACGAAGTGCGCTGCCACTGGGTCAAGGGTCACGCCGAGAACGAATACAATAACCGCTGCGACGAGCTTGCGGTAGCGCAGTCTCAGCAACTGCGAGAATAAAACTTAAAAAACGACTGTAGAAAGTCAAGCAAGTGCAACAAAAACCTCGCGCGGAGTTTTCCAACCGAGGCATTTTCTCGGGTGGTCGTTCAAAAGATCAACGACCACGTCCAGCTTTTAGGTGTTGCACTTCAGATGATAATCTGTCACCCTTCCCCTCAAGGGGAAGGCAATGTGCAGGCAAAAGTTTTGCACTAAATCAGCACAATCCGAAGGGATGCGATACGCTACGGTTTATACCGATGTCCCGACACCGTGCTACCGCAATAAATGTATAAGAACATTCTCAAAGCGCCTCTAAAAAAAGAATAGGAGAAGCGTATGAACGCCACTAAAAGTCCATTTGAGATTTTCCTCGCTTACATCATGGGCGAGAAAAAGCTGTTTATAATCGACACGATATGCGCGGTGCTTGTCGCGGCGATCGACCTTGCGTTCCCGTATGTGTCGAAAAGCAGCATGCAGACCTACCTGCCGCAGAGCATGTACAAAACATTTTTCATCGTCATGGCGATACTGGCGCTGGCGTATGTCTTAAAGGCTGCGCTGTACTACGTCATAACGGTGCTCGGACACCGCATGGGCGTGAACATCGAGTCGCGCATGCGCGAGGATCTTTACACGCACATGCAGGAGCTGTCCTTCGGATTTTACGATAAAAATCGCACGGGCACGCTCATGAGCAGGCTCACGGGCGATCTGTTCGAGATCACCGAGCTTGCCCATCACGGGCCGGAGAACATCATCATCTGCGCCCTGACGATCGTCGGCGCGATGATAATCATGGCGACGATCAACTGGCAGCTGACGCTGGTGCTGGCGATACTCCTGCCGCTGTGCCTGTGGTTCACGCTCAAATGTCGTGTGAAAATGAAGGCCGCGAACATGGAGGTCAAGCGCAAGATGGGCGTCATCTACTCGGCGCTCGAAAACGGCGTTTCAGGCGTGCGCACGGCCAAGGCCTTCGCCAACGAGGAGCTCGAAAAAGAGAAATTCGACGCGGCAAACGAGCTCTATCGCGGCGCAAAGAAGGAATACTACAAGACCATGGGCGCGTTCATGAGCGGCATGGAATTCACGACCGGTATCATGCCCGTCGCGGTCATCGCCGTCGGCGGCCTTATGATAATGCGCGGCAGCTTTAACTACATCGACCTCATCACCTTCACGCTGTACGTCTCGACCTTCATAAACCCCGTGCGCAAGCTCGCGCAGTTTGCCGAGATATACATGCAGGGCGCGGCGGGCTTTGAGCGCTTTCTTGAGATCATGCGCACCGAGCCCGAGATAAAGGATGCGCCGGACGCTGCCGACCTCGGCCGCGTAAAGGGTGAGATCGCGCTCAATGACGTGAGCTTTACCTACGACAGCGTCGAGGTGCTGCACAATGTTTCTCTTCGCGCCGAGGCCGGAAAGACCCTCGCGCTCATCGGCCCGTCCGGTGGCGGCAAGACCACCGTGAGCCAGCTCATCATGCGCTTTTACGACGTCTCCGACGGCAGCGTGACCGTCGACGGAAAGGACGTGCGCGGCGTCACCCAGGCGTCGCTGCGGCGCAACATCGGCATCATCCAGCAGGATGTTTACATGTTCGCGGGCACGGTGCGCGAAAATATCCGCTACGGCCGCCCGGACGCGAGCGACGAGGAGATAATTGAGGCCGCGCGCCTTGCCGAGCTGCACGATGAGATCATGCAGATGCCCGACGGCTACGACAGCTACATCGGCGAGCGCGGCGTGATGCTCTCGGGCGGGCAGAAGCAGCGCATATCCATCGCGCGCGTGTTCCTGAAAAACCCGCCGGTGCTCATACTCGACGAGGCGACCAGCGCCCTGGACACCGTCACCGAGCGAAGAATCCAGGCCTCGCTCGACAGGCTCTGCGTCGGAAGAACGAGCATCGTCATCGCCCACCGCCTGTCAACCATCCGCAATGCCGACAGCATCGCCGTCATCGAGCACGGCCGCGTCGCCGAGCAGGGCAGCCACGCAGAGCTTATCGCCCGCGGCGGCATATATGCAAAACTATCGGAAGCGAATTTTTAGAGGAGCACGGACGCAGCTACGGATACGGTGATTGCGGTCGCTCGGTGTCGCACCTGCTGACTAAACCATACGACTGCCGCTTCCCGCGGGTGCGGCACAAACCTTTCACCGCTTTTTCGGGCAGCGAAACATTATGGCTTATTCCGTCGTTTCGATACCGGGCACCTGTAAAATACGTATTGGTATAGACTCAAAGCGCCTCTGAAAAATCGCCTCCAAAAATAAAAAGAGCGAGGAAAGAAATTTCCTCGCTCTTTTTATATTCAATGTATAAGATCAATCCATCTTGTTGAGTGCAACGGTCATGGCGCTCTTCTTGTGAGCTGCGTTGTTCTTATGGATAAGACCCTTGCAGGCTGCCTTGTCCACTGCCTTGACTGCGACCTTGTAGCTCTCTGCTGCTGCGGTCTTGTCGCCGCCTGCGACTGCTGCGTCGAACTTCTTCATGACGGTCTTGAGCGCGGTCTTGTCTGCGCGATTCTTTGCGCGGAGCTCCTTGCTCTTTGCATCTCTCTTCATTGCGGACTTAATGTTGGGCATCGTTGTGCACCTCCTTGTAACTTAGTAACAAAAGTCTACGGACTTTTCCGGCGAAAACCGCCGGTTTACGCCGGCTGCCAGACTGATTTCCGATCTGGCGGTTACTGCCGTTTGGGACTGAATAACGTAACGAAACGCGAGTAGACGCTCGCGGATAATTAGTTTATCATCAAACCACTGAGATTGCAAGCTTTTTTTGAATTTTTTCCGTTTTTTTATTGCTGCATGTATCGCTTGTGCCGCGTGCGGGCAAGCTACCACTATATATTGTTGCAGGAGGTAGCTCAATGCAGAATAAATTTGCCCGAACAGACCTTGCAGCCGAGTCGGCGGCGAGGCTTGATACCTGCCCCGAGGGCGTGACTGCCGACACACTGAATATCCACGGCTGCTCGGTCAGCCGAGTCGTCATTGCGTCGGACGCCGGCGCTCAGGCGCTCGGCAAGCCCATCGGTAAGTATCTGACTCTCGAAATGGCAGATTATGTTACGCGACGCGGCCAGAACTTCCCGGACTGTGCGGCGGCTGTGCGCGATCTTCTGCGTTTTTTCCCCGCCGTCGAGCGTGCGAAGAGCTTCCTCATCGCCTGTCTCGGCAACCGCGCGGTCACGCCCGACGCGGTCGGCCCCTGTGTTTCCGACAGCCTGATCGTTACGCGGCACCTGAAATCCTCGCTGCCGGAGGATTTTGCGGCCTTTTCGTCCGTATCCGTCCTGCGCACAGGGGTTCTGGGCACGACGGGCATCGAAAGCGCCCAGGCGATACGCGCGATGTGCGGACTCGTCCACCCCGACTGCGTCATCGCGGTGGACGCGCTTGCCAGCGGCGAGATCGGCAGACTCTGCCGTAATGTCCAGCTGTGTGACACGGGCATATCCCCCGGCAGCGGCGTCGGTAATGACCGCGCCGAGATAAATGAGGCTTACCTCGGCTGTCCCGTGATCGCCGTCGGCGTTCCGACCGTTGCGGACGCCTCGGCGCTCTGCGATGACGAGGGTGCTGAGTGCCTGTTCGTCACGCCGCGCAATATCGATGAGCTCGTGAAGTCCGCAGCAAAGCTCATCGCCTACGGCATTGACCTTGCTCTCCACGACGGTCTGACTATCGCGGATATCGATGCGCTTATTGAGTGACGTTTCACGTGAAACATTGCCGCCTTCGTTTCACGTGAAACAAAGCAAAAAAATTAAAAATGTTCCACGTGAAACGTTGAAAAGCGCGCGCAGTCTTGATATAATAGCCGCAAGAGGTGAGACTATGTCAAGAATCATTGCGATAGCCAACCAGAAGGGCGGCGTCGGCAAGACCACGACCTGCGTGAACCTTGCCTGCGCGCTGAAAATGAAGGGCAAGCGCGTCCTGCTCGTGGATTGCGACCCGCAGGGCAATTCAAGCTCCGGCATGGGCGTGGACAAGAACTCGACGCCCGGCGCGTACGAGCTGCTGATAAAAAACGCCGACACCCTCGACTGCATCCGGCACACGCCCTACGGCGACGTGATACCGTCAAATAAGGAGCTGTCCGGCGCGTCGGTCGAGCTTGTGCGAAGGGAAAAGCGCGAGTTCGTGCTGAAAACCGCGCTTCAAATGGTATATAACGACTACGACTACATATTTATCGACTGTCCGCCGTCGCTGGAGCTTTTGACGCTCAACGCGCTCGTCGCGGCAGACAACGTAATTATCCCGATGCAGTGTGAATACTACGCGCTCGAGGGCATCGCCGACCTGATGACGACGATACGCATGTGCAATAAGCGCCTGAACCCGTCGCTGCGCATCCAGGGCATCGTCATGACCATGTACGACGCGCGCACAAACCTGACCCAGCAGGTCGCGTTTGAGCTGAAGGAATACTTCGGCGCGAAGGTCTATGAGACGGTCATCCCGCGCTCGGTGCGCCTTTCCGAAGCTCCGAGCCACGGTAAGCCCGGAGTTGCTTACGACCGCATCGGCAAGGGCAGCCGCGCATACATGAAGCTCGCGGACGAGTTTCTGCTGCGCGAAAAGTACAGAAAAAAGAGCTGAAAGGAGCAAAAATGGCCAAGGATACGAAAAAAGGTCTCGGACGCGGCCTGAGCGAGCTCTTCGGCGACGATATTCTCGATAACGAGAACGAGGGTGAGCTCATCTATGCGCCCATCGCCAAGGTCGAGCCGCGCGCCGAGCAGCCGCGAAGTCGATTCGACGACGAGGCATTGCAGGAGCTGGCCGATTCCATCGCGCAGTACGGCCTGATCCAGCCGATCACCGTGCGCCGCCGCGAGGGCGGATTTTATCAGATAATCGCCGGCGAGCGCCGCTGGAGGGCGAGCCGCATGGCCGGACTCGTCGAGGTGCCGGTTCGCGTTATTGATGCCGACGACCGCCGCGTCGCGGAGCTTGCTTTGGTCGAGAATTTGCAGCGCGAGGACCTGAACCCCATCGAGGAGGCGCTCGGCTACAAGAGCCTCATCGAGGAATACGGGCTGACGCAGGAGGAGGCGTCCAAAAGCGTCGGACGCTCGCGCCCGGCGATAACGAACGCGATGCGCCTGCTGAGCCTGAGCAAGGACGTGCTTCCGCTGGTCGAGGACGGAACGCTCTCGGCCGGACACGCGCGTGCGCTGCTGCCGATAAGCGATCCCAATGAGCAGCTCAAGGCCGCGCGTGCTGTCATCGACGGCGCACTTTCCGTGCGAAAGACCGAGCAGCTCGTCACAAAGACGCTCAAAAAGCTCGCCGAGGAACCCGCGGAGGACTCAAAATCAAGCGAGCTCATGGTCGATTACATAGCAGAGACCGAGGATTTCCTCAGCCGTTCGCTCTCGCGCAAGGTCGCACTTGAGCAAAAGCGTAAGGGCGGAAGGATAATATTGGAATTTTACGACAGCGACGACCGCGAGGCGCTCATATCGAATCTGGCGCGCATGGGTCGCAGCTGGGAAGAAATAATCAAGTAAAGGAGAAAATTTAAGATGCTGGATATAAAATTTGTCCGTGAAAATCCCGAGATAGTCAAGGAAAACATAAAGAAAAAGTTCCAGGACGAGAAGCTTCCGCTGGTCGACGAGGTCATTGAGCTCGACGTTAAGTACCGCGCGGCGATGACCGAGGCAAACGAGCTCAGAGCAAGCCGCAACGCCCTGTCGAAAAAGGTCGGACAGCTCATGGGTCAGGCAAAGAAGGATCCCTCGAAGCTCGCTGAGGCCGAGGAGGCCAAGGCGCAGGTCAAGGCAAATGCCGACCGCCTTGCGGAGCTTGAGAAGCTTCACGACGAGCTTGCCGTCAGCATACGCAAGATCATGCTGACGATACCGAACATCATCGACGACAGCGTGCCCATCGGCCCGGACGATTCGGCAAACGTCGAGGTCGAGCGCTTCGGCGAGCCCCTCGTTCCCGATTACGATATCCCCTATCACACCGAGATCATGGAGAGCTTCAACGGCATCGACATGGACGCGGCGGGGCGCGTTTCCGGCAGCGGCTTTTACTACCTCATGGGAGATATCGCGCGTCTGCACTCGGCAATGACAGCCTACGGCCGCGATTTCATGATAGACAAGGGCTTTACATACTGCGTGCCGCCGTTCATGATCCACGGCAACGTCGTCGAGGGCGTCATGAGCCAGACGGACATGGACGCGATGATGTACAAGATCGAGGGCGAGGATCTGTACCTGATCGGCACGAGCGAGCACTCGATGATCGGCAAGTTCATCGACCAGATCCTGCCCGAGGCGAGCCTGCCGCAGACCCTGACGAGCTACAGCCCCTGCTTCCGCAAGGAAAAGGGCGCGCACGGCATCGAGGAGCGAGGCGTTTACCGCATCCACCAGTTTGAAAAGCAGGAGATGATCGTCGTCTGCAAGCCCGAGGACAGCAAGGCGTGGTACGAGAAGATGTGGCGCTACAGCGTCGAGCTGTTCCGCAGCCTTGAGATCCCCGTGCGTCAGCTCGAGTGCTGCTCGGGCGATCTGGCAGACCTCAAGGTCAAGTCCTGCGATATCGAGGCGTGGTCGCCGCGTCAGAAGAAGTACTTCGAGGTCTGCTCCTGCTCGAACCTCGGCGACGCCCAGGCGAGAAGGCTGAAGATCCGCGTCAAGGGCGAGGACGGCAAGATGTACCTGCCGCACACGCTCAACAACACCGTCGTCGCGCCGCCGCGCATGCTCATTGCTTTCCTGGAGAACCACCTTCAGGCCGACGGCAGCGTCACCATTCCCGAGGTCCTGCGTCCGTACATGGGCGGAAAAGCGGTGCTGGTGCCTAAAAACGCTTGAGGCTTTTTTAGAGGCGCACCAACTCCGTACCGATACATTTTTTGCGGTTGCCCGAATCGAAGCTGCCGACGAAACCGTGAACCTGCCGCCTCCCGTGAGTACGTACACCTTGGGCTGTCGGCTATCTGCTCTCTGCGGTTTCCTCCAGTGTTTCGAACCGGGCACTAACACAAACGTATAAGCACGGTGTTAATTCGCCTCAAGGGGCGCGAAACACCATGGTTTATGCCAATGCTTTGATACCGGGCACTAACACAAACGTATAAGTAAGGCGTTAATTCGCTATTGAAAAAAGGAGATGTAGGGATGAAGAAGTTTATAAGTGAGTTTAAAGAGTTCATCATGCGCGGCAACGTCATGGACATGGCCGTCGGCGTCATTGTTGCGACCGCGTTCGGCAAGATCACCACGAGCCTCGTAAATGACCTGTTCATGCCGTTTATCAGCTGGCTGTTCGGCACGCGTGACATGAGCGCACTGAACCTGCTCGTGCGCCCCGAGGTCGTGCAGGACGGCGTCGTCGTGCAGGAGGCAATAACCATCGGCTTCGGCAATTTTGTTGCGGTCGTCATCGACTTCCTGCTGATGTCGCTGGTCGTGTTCATAATCCTGAAGCTGTTTAACAAGGCCCGCTCGCTGACCGAAAAGAAGGTCGAGGAGTCCGTGGAGGAGGAAGAGCCCGCGCCCACCACCGAGCAGCTTCTCGCCGAGATCCTCGATGAGCTTAAAAAGAACAATAAATAGACGACAGCTATTTAAATGAAAAGAGAGTGCAGAATAAGTCTGCACTCTCTTTTTTAGAGGCGTTTTTTACATTGTACTTATACTGATTTTGCGTCAGCCCGACCATGAACCGCGGAGAAAACCGCAAATTCAGCACCGTACCTGCGGGAAGCGGCAGCTTTCCGGTTTTGTCGGCACCCTCGATACCGGGACACTGCAAAAGGTGTATAGGTACGGTGTCAATGCGCCTCTAAAAAATCACATCTCCTCGACTGCGAAGACGTTGGGGAGGGCGGTGATGGCCGGAACGAGCTCTGTGCCGCCCATTTTGGGCGTTGTCTGCACGGACAAAAGCGCGTAGTATCGGTGCTCCTCATCCTCGCCCTGTGTGCGGCTGACCTCGAGGTTCGAGACCTTCAGTGAGCGCTCGCTCATCATCTCAAGCACGTCCTGTATCGTGTCGGGCTTGGTGTATTCGATATAAAGCGTGCACAGTCTGCCGCTTTTTGCGAACTTGAACTCGAATTTTATGAGCACGATCTCGGCAAACAGAATAACAACGGTCGCAAAGACCGCGCACTCGACAAAGCCCGCGCCGCAGGAGAGACCCACGATGGCCGAGGCCCAGAGCCCGGCGGCGGTCGTAAGCCCCTTTACCTGACGGCGGCCGGTCACGATGATCGTGCCCGCGCCGATGAAGCCGATGCCGGCGATGACCTGTGCGCCGAGCCTGCCGATATCGGTGAACAGGCCGAGGCCGAGCAGCAGATACTGGCTGGTCAGGGTCGTGATCGCAGCGCCCAGGCAGATGAGAATATGCGTGCGGAAGCCCGCCGGGCGGCGCTTTATTTCGCGCTCGGCGCCGATGACTCCGCCGCAGATGAATGCAAGCAGCAGGCGCAGCGCCATGGCCAGCGTCGTCGGCTCGCGGATAAAATCAAAGCATGAAAGCATGGCTGCACCCCCCTTACTGACTTTCTTCTATCGACACCATGCCGCCGAGCGTCGCGAGTGTTGCCAGCAGCTGTGTGTGGTTAAGATTTTTCGGCAGATACAAGCTCAGGTGCACGCCGAGCTGAGCGCGTCTGTCCTCGGGCTGCTTGCTCAGGTCGATGTCGAACACCGTTACGCCCTGCTCACGCAGCGTGCCCAGCACGAGGCCGAGATTCTCAATCCCGTCGAGCTCGGCGAGAATGTTCATATACCGCGAGCGTGCGATGAGCCGGTTCTCCAGCGCCGGGAACGCGTACATGCACACGAGGATAAGAGCGACCGACACGAGCACGCACTCGTAATATCCCGCGCCGATGGCAAGCCCCAGACAGGCCGAGGCCCAAAGCCCGGCGGCGGTCGTAAGTCCCTTGACGCGCTTGCGCCCCGTCAGGATTATCGAGCCCGCGCCGAGAAAGCCCACGCCGTTTATGACCTGCGCACCGAAGCGCGACACATCGTGCGTCGCGCCGACGGCCTGCGCCGCATCCCGCCAATGCGTAGCGAGCATCAGGTCGAGGTATTGACTGAGCATGACCGTCATCGTCGAGCCGATGGCGACGAGCATATACGTCCGAAAGCCCGCCGGCGAGCTGCGCCGCTCGCGCTCAAGACCCAGAAGCCCGCCGACGAGCACCGCCAGCAGTATCCGTATTACCATTGATAAAAAACTCAAATCTCTCATTTTTTCAGAGGCGCTTTTACGCCGTACTTATACTTTTATTGCGGTAGCCCGGTATCGAGAGTACCGACAAAACCGGAAAACTGCCGCTTCCCATGAGTGCAAGGGGAACTGCCGACGCAGTCGGCTGAGGGGTCGCGGTACGCGGTCGTTGTTCTATATTGGCACAAAAATCTTCGTCTGCACCCTGTAGGGGCGATCATCGATCGCCCGTTTCTCGCTGTTTTGTCGGTAGCTTCCGGTCGGGCACCGGCAATATACGTATCCGCAGCAGCGTCCGTGCGCCTCTAAAAATCCGTGCGCTTTGCGCACACATATAGCTATCGGCTGTAAGCTATCAGCTATCGCCTGTTTCTCCTGACAAGCAGCAGGATGAACACGAGAAGCAGAAACACCGTGAGTGCGCAGACGATGACGGTTGCGAGCTTCTGCTCCTGCCTGAGCTCCTGCGGAGAGGTCTGCTGCGGCTCGGGCTCATCAAACTGAGCGTCGCCTGCGGCAACGAGCGCGACCGTGCCGTAAATCGTGTCGTCGGCGGGGTCGGAAAAGCTCACCGTGCCGAGCTCGGTTCCCTCGGCGGGAACGGCATCGAGCGTCTCGGCGTTTAACGTGACGGTCTTTTCAAGAGCCGACACGTCAAGCGTGTTGGCCGCCAGCGCATTTATACCCTGGGCGCACACGAGCGTCACGCGGCCGCTTTTTCCGTCGACGGACAGCGGCTGACTTGCGGCGGCAAAGCCCTTTTCAACGATGCTGCGGTAAGAATAATTTTCAAAGCACCAGTCGAGCAGGGCTATGCTGTCGGCAAAATTGTCGTAGCTGCCCGAGCCGCCGTCCGCGCCGAGCACGACGGTGATGACGGTCGCGTTTTCCCTCTGCACGGCGGACACGAGGCAGTAGCCGGCAGTTTCGGTGTAGCCCGTTTTTATGCCTACCGCGCCTGTGTAAAAATACTTATCCGAATAGGGCGAATCGCTGTTAATAAGCGCGTTCGAGCTCTCGAGAGAGCGCGGCTCGGAGTCGTTCGTGGCGCTCGTTTTGTATTCGCGGGTGCCGACGAGCTGCGCGAACAGCGCATGGCGCATGCCCTCGCGGGCGATGAGAAACAGGTCATGCGCGGTGGTGTAATGCTCGCTGTCCGTCATGCCGTGGGTGTTGACAAAATGCGTGCCGCTGCAGCCGAGCCCGGCCGCGCGGGCGTTCATGCGCTCGACAAATGCGCTTATCGAGCCCGCGACGTGCTCGGCGATGATGTTGCACGCCTCGTTTGCCGAGGCGAGAGCCGCGCAGTAGAGAAGATCCTTCATGCTCATCGTCTCGCCGCGGTCGATGTATGCGGTCGAGCTGTCGTTGCCGAGTCCGGTCTTGCATTCGGACGATGCCGTGACCATATCGTCGAGCGACACCGTGCCCGCCTCGACGGCCTCGACGGCCAGCAGCAGAGTCATGATCTTCGTGAGGCTCGCGGGAGAGCGGCGCGAGTAGGCATCGACGTTGTAAAGTATCCGGCCGCTTGCCATGTCTCCGATAAGGGCGCTCTGAGCCGAGCTGAGCTTCGGCGAACCCTCATCCTCTGCAAGGGCGCAGGGACTGACGGCGCACAGCGCGATGCTCAGGCACAGCGCAAGTGCCGTTATGCGCAGTTTCTTCATTTCTCTCTATCTCTCTATACTTTTAATATATGCTTTACATTATAGATAAATTTTACTGCCGGTGCAAGAAGCAAATAATGTTCTCATGTCTGAATCATCTTCTTAAGCTCTGCCTTCACCTTTTCGATATCGCAGCAGGTGAGAATGGGAATGAGCCGGTTTATCTCATCGATGTCCTTATCCCACCATTTAAGGCGCGAAAGCAGCCCGATCGTCTCATCGTCAAAGCGCCGCCTCAGCAGCCTTGCCGGGTTTCCGGCAACGACGGAATAGGGTTCGACGTTGCTGCCGACCACACTGTTTGCGCCGATTATCGCGCCGTCGCCGATATGGACGCCGGGGAGGATAACGGCGTTTTGCCCGATCCACACATCGTTCCCGACGACGGTGTCGCCCTTGAACGGCAGCTCGCCGAGCTCGGGTGCGAACTTCTCCCAGCTGCCGCCCATGATGTTGAACGGATAGGTGCTCACGCTGCCCATGCGGTGGTTTGCGCCGTTCATGATGAACTCAACGCCCTTTGCGATGGCGCAGAATTTGCCGATGATGAGCTTGTCGCCCAAAAACTCATAGTGGTGCGTGACATGCTCCTCAAAGCGTTCCGCGCCCTCGTCATCATCATAATAGGTATAGTCGCCTACAATTATATTAGGCCGCGTTACGACGTTTTTGATGTAAACGAGCTGCCTGATATTCTCGTTCGGGTATATTTTGTTCGGGTCAGGTCCTGTCATGCTGTGTTCCTCCTTGGCTTGAGCCGATGAATGCCTTCCCATCAAGGGCAGAAGCATTATCAATTATATAGCAAGTTTGCAAATTTGCAAAGCTGTGTTATAATACTATTTTGAACCTGTATATTACTAAGGAGGTAATAACCTTGACTAAAATAGACATTTTCTCCGGCTTCCTCGGAGCAGGCAAGACCACGCTCATCCGCAAGCTCATCGCGGAGGGCTATAAGAACGAAAAGCTCGTCCTCATCGAGAACGAGTTCGGTGAGATCGCCGTTGACGGCGGCTTCCTGCGCGACGCGGGCGTCGAGATCACCGAGATGAACTCCGGCTGCATCTGCTGCACCCTCGTCGGCGACTTCACCGCCGCGCTGCAGAAGGTCATCGAGCAGTATCACCCCGACCGCATCCTCATCGAGCCGAGCGGCGTAGGTAAGCTCTCCGATGTTGCCAAGGCCGTCGCGAGCGTGCCCGGCTGCGAGATCGGCGCAAAGGTCACCGTCGTCGACGCCGGCCGCTGCCGCATGTATATCCGCAACTTCGGCGAATTTTTCAACGATCAGGTGCACAACGCCGACGTTATCGTCCTCAGCCGCACCGACTCCGCCTCCGACGGCAAGGTCGTCACCGCGACCGCGATGATCAGTCAGCTCAATCCCAACGCGACCGTCATCACCACGCCCTGGGACGAGCTTGACGGCAAGCAGATAGTCGACGTTATGGAGCGCATCGACTCCCTGTCGACCACCATGCAGGAGATGGAGCATCACGACCACTCCGAGCATCACCACGATCACGACCATGACCACGAGCATCATCATGACCATGACCACGAGCATCATCATGATCACGAGCATGAGCACGGCGACAGCTGCTCCTGCGGCTGCGGCCACGATCACGGCCATCACCACGCCGATGAGGTCTTCACCTCCTGGGGCGTCGAGACTCCGAAGAAGTTCACCGAGGCCGAGGTCAAAAAGGCTCTCAATGAGTTCGACGAGGACGCAAGCTACGGCACGATACTGCGTGCAAAGGGCTTTGTCGACGCGTCCGACGGCAAGTGGATCTATTTCGACTACGTTCCCGGCGAGGCGGACGTTCGCCGCGGCGAGCCCGCAGTCACCGGCCGCGTGTGCGTCATCGGCTCGAAGATAAACGAGCAGGCTATCAAGGAGTTGTTCGGCATTGAGTAATGTGAAAGAAGTCCCCGTTTTCCTGTTCACCGGCTTTCTCGAGAGCGGAAAAACGAAGTTTATCCAGGAAACGCTTGAGGATAAGCGCTTTAACAGCGGCGAGCGAACGCTGCTCGTCGTCTGCGAGGAGGGCGAGGAGGAGTACGCTCCCGATAAGTTCTCCGCGCCCAACGTGTTCATGGTGACGGTCGAGGAGCCTGAAGAGCTCACGCGCGAGGCCTTCCGCAAGTGGCTCGATCAGTACAAATGCGAAAGATGCGTCATCGAATATAACGGCATGTGGATGCTCGACGATCTGTATCAGGCGCTGCCCGAGATGTGGATGGTCTATCAGGAGTTTTTCTTCGCCGACGCGCGCAGCATACTCAGCTACAACGCCAACATGCGAAACCTCGTCTACGATAAGCTCAAGAGCGCGGAGCTGACCGTCTTTAACCGCTATAACGACTCCATCGACCAGATGGAGCTGCACAAGCTCGTGCGCGCTGCCTCGCGCCGCAGCGACATCGCCTATGAATATGCCGACGGCACGGTCAAGTACGACGAGATCGAAGATCCCCTGCCGTTTGACCTCGACGCGCCCGTTGTCGAGATCGGCGACGACGACTACGCCGTCTGGTACCGCGACATGTCCGAGGAGCCGAAAAAGTACGAAAACAAGGTCGTTAAGTTCAAATGCCGCTATTTAAAGCGCAAAAATGTTCCGGCAGGAAGCTTCATCGTCGGCCGCCACGTCATGACCTGCTGCGCCGAGGATATCCAGTTTGCCGGGCTCATTTGCCAGTGGGAGAACTCCGACAGCATCGTCGGCGACTCCTGGCACGTGCTCACCGCGCGCATAAACTTCAAGTTCAGCCGCGCCTACGGCAAGAAGGGCCCCGTGCTCACATTCATCGAGGACTCCCCCTGCGATGTCCCCGAGCAGGCCGTCGCCACCTTTTATTAACGCATTGACGCTGTACCTATACGCATATTGCAGGTGCCCGGTATCGAAGCATTGGCATAAACCATAAGGTTTCGCAGCCCGAAAGTGCGATGCAAATTTTGCCGGCACCCGGTATCGAAGCTGCCGGCGAAACCGTGAAACTGCCGCTTTCCATGGGAGCGGTGCTGAATTCGCGGTTTTCTCCGCGGTTCATGGTCGGGATACAGCAATAGACGTATATGTACATTCTAAAATCGCCTCTGAAAAGCCGGGCTTGCCCGTTCCGTCAGTAACGGTTTTAGTCGGAAGCGAAAATTCAATATAAGCGTAAAAAGAGAGTGCAGATTTAAGTCTGCACTCTCTTTTTTAGAGGCGGTTTTACTTTGTGCCAATACGCTTATTGCGTCAGCCCGACCTGAAGGTGCGGAGGAAACCTCGGCATGCGGAACGGGCAAGCCCGTTCCCTACAGGGTGCGGCACAATGACGCAGCGCGATGCAAAAGCTGTTTTGTCAGCAGGTGCGATACCGGGTTCACGCAATAAATGTATCCGTAGTCGCGTCAGTTCGCCACTAAAAAAGCGACCCCTCAGTCAGCTTCGCTGACAGCTCCCCTTACGCAGGGGAGCTTTTTTAGATGCGCATTAAAATTACGTCAATACATATATTGCGGTATCCCGACCGGAAACCACGGAAAACTCGCACCGCACTTACGGGAAGCGACAGTTTTATGGTTTTGTCAGCATTTTCGACACCGGGCTATTGCAATATGCGTATCCGTACAGCCTTAATGCGATTTTGAAAACTTGAGCTTGGGCTTGTAGAACTCGAAAATGACGGTGTCGTTGCCCTTTTCGTTGACCCGATCGTGGCTCGTCCAGCAGACCTTCATTGCGCCGAGCGCCTCGCAGAACTTCACGGGGAAGGGCTTGGGCGCGATCTTGTAGGCGATAAACTGCGGGCGCGCGAGGAAGTTGAGCAGAACGTTGCCGAGGATGAAGCCGGTCACGGGGTTTACCTCGCCGTTATAGTCCTTCGGCGGATTTGCCAGCTGGCCGCGCACGACCTCGGGTGCGTTGCGCCTGAACCAGCGCACGATGAAGGGGTTGAAGCTCTCGATACAGTAGTCGCCGGTGTATCGGCGCAAAAGAGCGTAGGTCTTTTCGCACAGCTCCTTGTTGCGCTTGCCGTTTTTGAGCTCGACGATGAGCGCACCGCGGCCACGCACCGTTTTGAGTACCTCGGAAAACAGAGGTATGGTCTCGTCGGTCCCGCAAAGGCGCAGCTGCCTGAGCTCCTCAAGCGTTTTGGAGTCGACACGCGCGTCAACGCCGCAGACGCGGTTCAGAGTGTCGTCATGGAACACGACGACCTGGCCGTCCTTTGAGAGCTGGACGTCGAGCTCTATGCCGTAGCCGTAGGACGCGGCGCGCTCGAACGCGGCCAGCGAGTTTTCCGGTACCGATTTATCACGCTTGTGCAGCCCGCGGTGGGCAAAGTTGCGGTTCTGGAAAGGCGATCTCTGCTTTTTGCGGATATTGCCCGGAGCGATGAGGTATACAAATCCGCCGACGGCGGTTGCTCCGACAATTGCGGCGAGCTTTGCAGCGCTTACCTGTATTTTCATTTCAGCACCTCCGGTGAGTAGTATTCATATAACATATTTTACACCTCTCACGCACCGCGGTCAATCCTTTTAGCGGCGCTTTTTCAGTGGCGCTTTAGCGCCACCACCAATACGTTTATTGCGGTTGCCCGGTATCGCACCTACCGTCAAAACCGTAAAACTGCCACCCCCCTTGGCATCCCTGCGTAAGGGGAGCTTTTTTAGATGCGCATTAAATTACGTCAATACATATATTGCGGTATCCCGACCATGAACCGCGGAGAAAACCGCGAATTCAGCACCGCACCCATGGAAAGCGGCAGCTTCACGGTTTCGTCGGCACTTTCGACACCGGGCTGACGCAAAATTTGCAGTGTACCCGCGGGCAGCGAAACACTACGGTTTCCTCCGCAGCTTCGATACCGGGCACCTGTAATAAATGTATAGGTGCAGATTTAATGCGCCTCTAAAAATTCGCCTCTGAAACACCCCAGCCGGGGAGGGGAAGGCGCTGCATCGCGCCGAAGACCTTGGACTTCATGTCCGGGTAGGTCGCCGAGAGCATCTTTATGAGCTGCTTTATCTCGTAGCGCTTGCTGGCCTTGTCCTGCGGGCAGGGGTTTTCGACGATGGGTATGTTAAGAGAGTCGGCGAGGTTAATGATCTTCTGCTCGCCGGCGTAGATGAGCGGGCGGATCTGCGTAACGCCGCTGCGATCCATGTACGTCACGGGCCGGAAGCAGCTCAGGCGCCCCTCGAACAACAGGCTCATGAGGAAGGTCTCGACCGCGTCGTCGAAGTGGTGGCCGAGGGCGAGCTTGGATATACCGCGCGCGCGGATCGCGTCGTTGAGCGCGCCCCTGCGCATCTTCGCGCACAGCGAGCAGGGATTGTCCTCCTTGCGCACATCGAAGACGATCTCCTTGATGTCGGTTTTCAGGCAGGTGTAGGGGATATCGAGCTCGGCGCACATCTCGCGCACAGGCGTGAAATCCATGCCCTCAAAGCCGAGCTCAATGGTTATCGCCTCAAGCTCGAAGTGCTTGGGGTAGTAGCTTTGCAGATGCTTGAGCGCCAGCAGGAGCAGCATACTGTCCTTGCCGCCGGAAACGCCGACGGCGACCTTGTCGCCCTCGTTTATCATGCCGTAATCGTCCACGGCCTTGCGGATAATGCCGGAAAATTCATTAAGTGCGCGTACGTCCATAAAATGCACCTCGTAATATTTAAAAATGAAAATCAGAATCAAGCAGCTTTCGGGAGTATTTGCGAGTATTTGCGAGTTTCCGAAGCGCAGATTAAAATTGGTGTTGACACTGCTTCGCCGCTGTGGTATAAAAGTAAAGCACGCTGTTAAAGAATGCTTTTAAGATGTATGTATTTTAATAGCGCCCCGTTAAAAAGTCAAAGTATATTTAATATTTTTGGAGGCACAAATATGTCCACGACAATGCTTACCAAGGAGACCGTTGAAAGAAAATGGTACGTCCTTGACGCAGCAGGCAAGCCCCTCGGCAAGACCGCTGCAGCTGCCGCCGATCTGCTTCGCGGCAAGCTCAAAACCACCTATACTCCTCACGTCGATTGCGGCGATTACGTCATCATCATCAACGCAAAGGACGCAGTCCTGACCGGCAAGAAGCTCGAGCAGAAGTACTACCGTACTCACTCCGGCTGGGTCGGCGGTCTGAAGGAGACCAAGTATAAGCACCTGATGGCAAAGCGCCCGGAGCTGGCAATGCGTCTTGCAGTCCGCGGCATGCTTCAGAAGAACACCATCGCTCAGTGGCAGCTCAAGCGTCTGCGCATTTTCGCCGGTGCAGAGCACACCCACGCAGCCCAGAAGCCCGAAGTTTGGGATCGTTGATAGGAGGAAGAGAATATGGCAACTTATAAGTGCAAAAGACCGTATATGTACGGCACTGGACGCAGAAAGCAGTCCGTCGCGCGCGTCCACCTCATCCCCAACGGCACCGGCGCGATCACCATCAACGGCCGTGATATCGACGATTACTTCGGTCTCGAGACCCTGAAGCTCATCGTTCGTCAGCCCCTGGTCACCACCGGCACCGTCGGCAAGGTCGACATCGAGGCAACCGTCCACGGCGGCGGCGTTTCCGGCCAGGCCGGCGCTATCCGTCACGGCATCGCCCGCGCACTGCTCCTCGTCGACGAGAGCTACCGCGCATCCCTGAAGGCCGCAGGCTTCCTGACCCGCGACCCGAGAATGAAAGAGCGTAAGAAGTACGGTCTCAAAGCGGCGAGACGTGCGCCGCAGTTCAGCAAGCGCTGATCGAGACTTCAAAATGCCCAAAAACCCTGGAAACTCAACGGTTTCCGGGGTTTTTCTTTTTTGATTCTTCTGTTCCCGTTTGAGGAATTTTGATGCTGTTTATCCCATTTTTAATGCATTGCCGTGAAGCTGCTCATCATCAATTACCGATTGCATGAGAGTTGAGAGCGATACATCCAACTCGTCAGGGTTCTTCACTCCGAGGCTCACCGTTAAGCTGCCTTGCGGATCAGCGTCAATTAGCAACACCTTCTTGCCGGTGTGTGCAAGCCCTACGCCGAGATTTACTGTAGTAGTTGTTTTTCCCACGCCGCCTTTCTGGTTCGTGATGGCGATCACCTTACAGTTTTCCATGCGTTTTCCTCCTTTCTCTATTATTTGAATCTCGAAGATCCACCAAAGGCCAAAAAGCATAACCTTTTGGTCTTTGGTCGTTGCACTTAATTTTTCCTCGAACCCCAAGTGCATGAAAGGAAATCATCAGACGCCTGATAGCGATTCAGGTCCATGGGAATCTCACCCCTGCCGGGTCCTCCGCCAGCTCCGTAGAGAAGTATCATTATCCCTGTAGCGTTTCATTGCCATATCCGTAGCAATCGGATATTTCAGAATGGTTCGGAAACGCTCGCCACCTTGCTTTCCGTTATAACCCGGAGGGGCAGGAGGGTCTTGGCGCACCTTCATTCGGCTGGGACTTTCGCCCCCGCTCAGGAATGTACCTGATGAATGTGTATTCAATTGTCAAGGTTCTTTCGGGGGGATTCTTGCCCCTCAAGTGGTAGATCACGAGAAAGGCAAAAATATAAGGCTCGGAAAAATTTTTTTGAGTTTTTTTCATGTACCTCCAAAAGCTGTCATGAAAGATGTGCCAGAAAACAAAAAAAGCCCAGCTACCACAAAGGGCAACTGGGCTTCACTTAATTCCAACTACTATAAACGGGTATAAACTTCGTCAAAAGAATTCAAACCAACATAAAGATGCCGATGTCCGGAAAACCGGCTCATTTTCGATGCGTCACAGAAGGGAAGAAGGGAGGAATTTTCCCCTATTTTTTAACCCATCACGGGGTCAAAAACGAGTTTTCCCCTATAGTTAACCCAGTCATTCCTCATCACGAGGGTGTTGATTTGCTTCCATCTAATATTGAACTGTCCGGTATGGAATCCGGGCTTTTTAATGTGATGAGCCGTGAGCATGTTCTGAAATCTGCTATCGAAGGAATGAAGAAGAGCTACGACTATATCCTTATTGATTGTATGCCTTCCCTTGGTATGATGACGATCAATGCGCTTGCTGCGGCAGACAGTGTGATTATCCCGTCTCAGCCGAACTACCTGTCAACCAAAGGTCTGAATCTGCTTCTGCGCTCGATTGCAAAAATCAAACGCCAGATCAATCCCAGGCTGAAGATCGACGGCATTCTGCTGACGATGGTAGACAACCGCACAAACAATGCCAAGACGATTATCACATCGCTCCGTTCTTCCGTAGGAGAAAACATCCGAGTGTTCGATTCTGAGATTCCATTTTCAGTACGAGCAGCGGAGTGCAGTCTTTCCGGAGAAAGTATCTTCTCCCACGACAAGAATGGAAAAGTAGCAGCAGCGTATGAGGCACTCACAAAGGAGGTGACAGAGCTTGAAGAACGTGCAAAAAATCGATCTGGGCCTGACTGGGTACGATGAGTTGTTCGCAAATGACGAGGAACGAAAAGGAAACAAGCTCCCTCGGATTTTCGACATCCCTATCTCGGAGATTGATGATTTCCCCGACCATCCCTTCAAAGTGAAAATCGATGAAGACATGGACCAGCTTGTTCAGAGCATTAAAGAGCGCGGGATCATTACTCCTGTCACACTTCGACCGAAGGAAGACGGACGCTACGAGATTGTTTCAGGTCATCGCCGCAAAAAGGCTTGCGAGCTTGCTGGACTCGACACCGTAAAGGCTGAAGTTCGTGAGATGAGCCGCGATGAGGCTATGGTGCCTGTTTCAAAGATGTCTAAGGGGCTTTACGGAACAGTCAATATGCTTTTGAAGTGCGTGTTTTATTCTGCGGTTGAAAGTGATGTCATACGGGACAATCCATCAGCGGGCATCAATCCTCGTGGTGGAAATGCGAAAAAAGAGAAAGAGGCTCTTACAGATACGCAGACCGCGACTCTTCTCAAGACGATCAAAGAACTCCCTCCTTATACGTTCGTAATGCTCGGCTTGTATGCCGGATTGAGACGAGAGGAAATCTTGGGCCTTCAGTGGGATTGCGTCCATATTGATGAGGAAACACCTTATATCTCTGTAAGACGAGCTTGGCGATCAGTCAAGAACCGCCCGGAAGTCTCTTCCCTTTTGAAAACGCCAGCAGCGAGAAGGGATATTCCGATCCCGCAGCTCCTTGTAGACTGCTTGAAGGATACCAAAGAATCATCCTCTTCTGATTATGTGATTGCAGATTCAAACGGACAGCCGTTGTCCTATTCCCAATTCAGTCGGATATGGCATTACATCACGGTCCGTACTGCGAAAGAGAGAAAAATCTATCGCTACATCAACGGGGAGCGAATCCATCACACGATTTCTCCTAAGCTTGGAGAACGGTGCAGGACTGATAAAAGCATTTACTACACCCTTGATTTTGATGTGACGCCGCATCTTCTGAGGCATACCTATATCACAAATCTGATCCATGAGGGTGTCGATCCCAAGACCGTTCAGTATCTTGCAGGCCACGAGAACAGCAAGGTGACTATGGACATTTACGCAAAAGTTAAGTATAATAAGCCGTGGGAGCTGGCTACGGTAGTAAACTCAGCTTTCAAATCAATACAAGATACCGGGGAAAACTCGGCAAATTTGATGGGTTAACTCGTAGGGGAAAACGGCAAGTCGGTGCTTGAAAACCCTTGAAAATACAGGGGAAACGGCAAAAATATTGCTTGAGTACGGCCTCAAAGCCGCCCGTCGCGCTCCCCAGTTCAGCAAGCGTTAATCGGCTTATTCAAACTGCCATTCCGTTGGAGTGGCAGTTTTTTTAGAGGCGATTTTTCAGAGGCGATTTTTCAGAGGCGCACGGACGCACCTACCGATACGTATATTGCGGTATCCCGGTGTCGAAACTGCCGACAAAACCGTGAAGCTGCCGCTTCCCGATAGTGCGGCAGCCTATACCTGTCTCGGCACCGCAAACTATGTGAAGCACAACGGAGAGAAGCCGATGAATATCGCGTGGCGGCAGGATCATACGATACCGGCTAAGTATTTAAGAAGACAGATAAGTTGGTAGTGGGATAGAGGAGAGTTGATTATGGATATTCTTCGTGCAAAAGAAATCATTGAAGGTCTGGCCAATGGGGTGAATCCACTAACCGGAGAGGTTTTAGCCCCGGAGGATTCCTGCAATCAGCCGGATGTTATCCGCGCGCTTCATGCGATTCTTTCTGCCCTTCCGGAAAAAATGCAAAAATCTCAGCCGGAGAATGCGGGTAAACCATGGACAAGTGAAGATGACCGCATTCTTGCGGCCATGTATGATGAAGGAAAAACACGCAAAGAAATATGCGAATACTTCAAACGTTCAACAGGCGGCATCGCTTCGAGATTGGTCCGACTGGGAAAAACAACCGACAGAGGAGCCTTTAGAAAAAAACATTAATCAAGCGCTCCCATTCGCAGGGTCCCGGGGGTCACCTGAGACCTACGAGGCAGAAAATATGCAGCCAAACAGAACAATAAATAACAAAATCACCGTTTATTTGAGTAGTGCCTGGCTTGCCCGGCTGAATGCGATGCAGCGAAAGAAGTTTCTGAGCATGAAACACATGACAGCCGGCAATCTGCAAGCAACGGAATTGCTGATGCAGACCACACCCGGTTTTAAACATTTTGACAGCGGCGTGGGTGGAATTCTTCCTGAGCGCCGAAGCTGCCGGAAAGGATGTCGCATTGGTGCTGAGGTGCTCAAATCCTCAAAAAGCAATCCGAGATCATGTTGATGAAGAGGATAGAACAGTAAACGAATCGTTCACCTTACACGAGACGCCGATCAGGTATACTATCTTTGATACAAGCTCATAGGTGCTGTCTTTGCAGGCAGTCTGTTCTCCGTTGTATATAAAAAAGCTTTTGTTATCAATCTGGCGGATTACGGTTTTATGGATATGGTGCTGCAAGTCGAACTGAACGACCATTAAAAATAAGCAGTCGGAACGGATACTTTGACGCCGCTGAGCTGAAAAAGGAGATCCTGAGTCAGTTTGATGATGATTGGGACGACGATGAAGATGCGGAAGCTGTGCCCGAAGCTGTCGCTTCGGCGGAAATTGCGGACTGAAAGCTGCATGCCCGCTGTGCCGTTGCTTTACAGTACTGCAAATCTGTGATACAATTAGAAAAAAATTCATCAAAGATCTTGCCGGCGTTCCAAAAGGCGGCTCCGATGTGTAGGAGGCATATATGCCAAAATCCGCAAATCAAAAATTAAAGCTCTTATATTTAATGCAGTTGCTGCTGCAAAATTCCGATGAAGCTCACCCCCTATCGGTTCAGCAAATGATAAGCCGCTCTCATACGTTCGAGAGCGGCTTGTCTGCTGATTGCTTTATCCGACCGATGCGCTGGCTAATGCTTCGCTTTGCTTTTGAGCGTCATAAAGTCCACTAACCATGTCAGCGGTCTTTGTATAGCCGTTGTCTGCAATCACTTCGCCATCGAAAACAGCATACGCAACCGTACTTGTGTCGGCAAAGTAGATAAGTGTAAATTCACTTCTAATTTGAGCACCGAAAGAGTTTTGAGCGTCTACATAGGACTGAACAGCTACATAATACTGATTTCGTCCAAAGCTCCACCCATTCGTGATACTCGGAAAGTCGGCGCTTTTAGGTGCTTTTAATAGCTGCTTTACATTCTCCTGCGTCCAATACTGATAATCCGACTTATCCGAAATTGACATAGGCAAGTACCATTCTTCGTAGAAGGACATATCATAAGTAACTTGAAGATAGCCAAAAGTATCTCCGTCAATCAGCTCTGCGCGGAAGTCATCTATGCCATCGGCGGGGCAGCGGTAGCGCAAGGCGGCATCGGTATTTGCGACCGTAACGCAGTTCTCGCCCTTTTCGATACCAAACTCCGCTAAAATCGCGTCACCGTCAGTAAAGGGATAGTTCTGGTATGAGGTAAAGCGCACAATACTGTTATTCACAAGGACAAAGGAAACCTCGCCTAACCCCTCTGCATTGTTGTAATCATAATAGACACAGGGGATTTCGAAAGCGCCGTTGCACTTTCCCTCGTCCACACTGTCAGGCTGCCCTAAAATGGCAATCAGTTCTGCTCCGCTTATTTTGGAGAACTGCGTGACATCATACACAAGGTTGTCCTTCTGCATATCATCACTTGTGACGTTACCTTGCGTAGTGCCTTGATTGCCGCTCGGCTCTTTCTGATTTCCAGATGTAACGGCGGCAATAATGACAAAACAGGTCATAATTGCACAATAGATAAGGCAGATTCGGTTAGCACGAGGGGAAAAAGGCTTCTTCCAGAGAAGAAAAATGATTGCAATAAACGGAAGAAAAACAACTGCAAGTGCAATCAGAAGCTTCTGCCCCAAACTTACGCCACTACTTTCGTTCCCCTCTGTACTTCCCACAATTTCAACATCTCGTGAGCCACAGCTTGAGCAACGATAAGGGTCTTGGTTGCTCTGTGTTTCCTGCATTCGTGCGATTTCTGCACTTCTTTTTGTGTACTTCTTGCCACGAAACCCAGAAGCGTTCTGGAGTTTTGCTCTCTGAATATTGGATTGCTGCTTGCGGCTCTCTCGAATGTCTTTGTCCGTGGCGTACCATGTATTACCGCATTTCTTGCATTTGAACTCATGCTCTTTCATCGGGATTTTCCTCCTTCTAAACTATGGTTCTCCTGTTCCTGCTGCTCTCGGATTGCTTTGTATAGCGTTCCCTGTGCCAATCCGCATAGTTCGCAGATTTCAGCAACACTATGGGTTTGAGCTTTGTATAACTTCAAAGCCTTTTCCACCGTCTTTGCGTCCTTCGGCGGTCTGCCGCCCTTGCGCCCTCTCGCCCTTGCAGCGGTCAAGCCCTCATTCGTCCGCTGTACGGTCAAATCACGCTCAAACTGGCACAGAGCAGAGAGAACAGTCACAAGCAGCTTGCCAGTCGGTGTGCTGATGTCAATGCTCTCTTTCAGACTGATAAGCACAACGCCCTGTTTTTCAAAATGCTCCACCAGCGCAAGCAAGTCCTTTGTAGAGCGTCCTACAGTTCGGGTCGGTTGCGCTTCGTGCCTGTCATTTTTTCGGTCAGCAGTTCGTCCACGCCATAGCTGTTGAGTGCGTCAATCTGACGGTCAAGGCTCTGGTCATCTGTGCTGACCCGCGCATATCCAAATGTCATTTTGTACCATCCACTTTACAAAAACTGCTATATTACATATATAACATAGTCGCTCCTATTTTGCAAGTAGTTTTTTTGCTGTATTTTTGAATGTATATTATATTTCAAAAACAGGCTAAACTATTTTATAGAAAGGGGGCAGTTTCAGTATGTTTGTAGTTCAGAAGAACGAAGCGACCAGCAAAACCATTCGTATGCCGAACGCTCTTATAGAACAGTTAGAAGAAATCGCTGCAAATGAAGATATTTCTTTCAATCAACTTGTGGTAAAGGCCAGAACCCCAGTA
Organism: Clostridiales bacterium; assembly: GCA_004558025.1. Classification (GTDB taxonomy): domain Bacteria; phylum Bacillota; class Clostridia; order Oscillospirales; family Oscillospiraceae; genus F23-B02. Next base: position 4,495 of record SFEG01000018.1, on the reverse strand, counting down.
ACACAAATCCATCCGATTATTTACAGGCGTCTATCAATGCGCTGATCTTCGCATCGGTAATGATCCCGCTGAGCACCTTTGTTTCCACGATCTCAGCACCGGGTGCGGACGGCTGAAGCTCTGCCACGGTGTTGCCAAAGCCGCTGCTGCCGGAGGTGGCAAACAGAACGATCTTCTTGCCGGTGAAATCGTAAGCTTCGAGGAACGTGTTGATGACCGTCGGCGCGACGTACCACCAGATCGGGAAGCCGAGGTAAATTGTATCGTATCCGGAAACATCCACGTCACCGGTAATGATCGCCGGGCGGATGCTCTTGTCGTTCATCTCCACGCTGCTGCGGGATTTCTTGTTCATCCAGTTAAGGTCTGCCTTGGTGTATTTCACCTCGGGCTTGATATCGTAAATATCAGCGCCGATGGCGACCGCCAGCTTTTCAGCGACTTTCGCCGTTTTGCCTGTGGCGGAGAAATATGCTACCAGTTTATTGCTCATCATAATCACTCACTTTCCGAGTGCGGCTGCCCAGTCTGCTTCCTTGAATCCGACGAGGACAAAATCATCGCCAATCAAAATCGGGCGCTTGACCAACATACCATCAGAGGCCAGCAGCTCATACTGCTCGTTCTCGCTCATAGTTGGCAGCTTGTCCTTGAGCTGCAATGCCTTGTATTGCAGACCGCTGGTGTTGAAGAACTTCTTCAGCGGCAGATTGCTCTGCTTGTGCCACGCCCTCAGCTCTTCGACCGTCGGGTTGTTTTCCTTGATGTGCCGCTCGTCGAATAAGATGTCGTTTTCCTCCAGCCACTTTTTGGCCTTCTGACAGGTTGTGCATTTCGGATAACAAATAAACTGCATGGTGTTCCTCCTGTATTGGTTCATCATTCTTCTGTTTCGTAGTAGTACGAATAGTCAATGCCCTTCATAATGATCTCGCGGCTATGGATATCGTCGGTCAGAGCGCCTTGCAGGAGCTCAAATATTCTATGCGGATCATCAACGCTCTCCCTCATGGCATCAAGGTATTCCGTCTTATCAATCTGGCTCCAATCCACACACTTTTTCAGATTCTTTTTCAAAATCAAGTCGAGCCAGATACGGGTGCTGCGGCCGTTACCCTCCATGAACGGGTGCGCTACGTTCATTTCAACATATTTGTTCACGATGGCTTCCAGCGTGTCTTCCGGCATGGCCTCGATATGCGCAAGAGCTCCGTCCAGATATGCTGCAGGTGCAAAAGCGAAACCGCCCTTTGCAATGTTCAATGTGCGGATCTGCCCGGCAAAGTCATACAGACCGCCGAAAATATATCCGTGGATCTGCTGCAGCCCCTTGGCTGTACCAATCTCGATATTATCTATGAATCCGCTTTCAAACAGCTCATACGCCTTTTGCTTGCTCTTTTCGTCGAGGGATGTTTCCATATTTTTCATCCACTTGGCAAAAACGTCCGCTTTTTTGCTCGGGATCAGGGCCAGAACAGTGTTCAGACTGCCTTCATCCACCACGTCGGTATTATAAAATTTTCCGTCTTTTGCTTTTAATTTCAGTTGTCTACAAATTGAGGACAACTCAGATTTTCTCGTTTTTATCGTATTCCAATACTTACGCGGGTTCTTTGTTTTCGTAAGCGCCTCGGCAATATCCATGGCGCAAAACCACCATTTGGCACTCTCATCGTCCCAAACAGCGCGCACCGGAACATCTTCAAAAAAGCGTATTGAGGTTTTATTCATGGAATATGCCTCCGATCTGTCATTCGAAAAACGCAATCGCATCCGTTAGATGCGACGCGTGTGTAATTATTCGCTGATTAGTTTTTGCTCATCATTCCCGCCGATAAACGCCTCAGCGGTCAGACGTAGCCCCAGTTTGAAGCCCAGAGTGAATGCTGTTACCTCTGTCATACTACTGATCTCCGATGTGCTGTCCTTGAACTTTTCGAAGGTCTCTTCCTCAGTTTCGTTCCAAGCAGTCCGGATCGGCTGATCTTCGTATAATTCTAATTTTTCGTTATTTCCCATGCGCGTACACCACCGTTTCAAATTTCTACTCATGTGTTCAAAGCCAGTTCCTATTCGGTTTTTAGCTAAACAGGCCGTTTCGTTTCTGGTGTAGGAATGTCTGTGGAAAATATTTTATCTTTTGTCTCCCAGTAATCCATACTGAATGCTTTGTAGGTTATGGTTTCCGCCGCGGCAAGACCGTCAAAAATCGGAATTTTCACGTCCATCAGAATCACATCCGGCCTTGTGCGCCGACACAGCTCTATTGCATCAAACCCATCGGAGGCTTCCCCGGCGATAGAAAAGCCCAGGTCCTCAAGCATGGCGTAAATATCCATCCGGGTGATCGGTTCATCCTCTGCGACTGCTACTGTTTTCATCGTTCTTCCCGCCTGTTATGCCTTGTTTGAGCTGAAAATGCCTTTGAGAATCGGACGCACAAAGCTTCCCGTTTCGGGTAAAAACTCTTTGCCCCGCAAAATGGTTTGTTCAACCCTGAGCTTCATCAGCTCCTCGGGCGCAAGCTTGTATGGGTTGTGGGAAAGAATCACCATGTCCGCTACCTTGCCGGCCTCCAGGGAACCTCTTTCCTGTTCGTCAAAGCTGATCCAATAGCCGTTATAGGTAGACATGCGAAGCGCGTCCTGAATGGAAACCCGCTCATTGGGATTGCTGTGGTTGACGGCCTTGTACAGCCAGACGATGGGGTTGGGGTCAGTACAGGGACCATCAGAGCCGAAGCCGATGGTACAGCCCAAATCCTTCATTGTGCGGACGGGATTGAGCGCCGTGTTTCTCTCTCTACCGAGAATCATTTCCGTATATTCGGCAGGCTCCTGCCTCCAATTATCAAAGGACACCTGCATGGGGAGCTGGATGTGGTAATCAGCGCAGATTTTACGGCTTTCTTCGGTAGTGAGGCAGGCATGGATAATCCCGTGACGATGGTCATCCCGGGGATAATCATCCAGGGCGGCTTTCAGGGCGGCTGCCGCCTGAGCGAAGGCTCTGTCGCCGATGGCGTGAAGCTCGATCTGCATTCCGGCCCGGTTTGCTGCTTTGCAGAATTTAGTCACCTGTTCATCGGTGTAGTAAAGGACGCCGGAATTGGAATCGTCGTTTGCATAGGGGGAGAGGAGCGCGGCGTCCGTTGAGCCAAAGCAGCCGTCAAGCGCGCACTGGAAGCAGCCGCCGACTCTGCCGAGCTTGAATTTCACGGCCTTCTCCGCGTCAAATTTTTGCGGGAAAACACGAAGCTGGAAACCAGAGGACAGCCCTCTGGCAAACCAGGTTTCCATGTGGATGTCAAGATCCTTCGGGAAACCGACGCCGGAAACGGAGTGCACCATGCCGATGCCCATGGACGCCTCGTAGTTTACGGCCAGCATCATATCATGAATCAGCTCAGGCACGGGTATGCTGGCGGTAATATGGTCGGAGACCGCAAAGAACGCCTCCTGATTCATTTCTCCGCTGTCCGGATGATAGCCCCGAAGCCCCTTGCATTTGTCCTCAATCTGCCGGAGAAGCACGGTGTTGACAACGCAGGCGTGACCGTCGTACTTCACCATGAAGAAAGGCTTGTCCGGGCATACCCGGTCCAGCTCCTCCCGGGAAACGAGGCGCCGCTCTTCAACCGAATAGGGAGAAGCGCCGAAAGCAATCAGTGTTTTCGCGTGGGAACGCTGATAGAAATGGGAAGCCATTTCCAGAATCTCTGTGTTGGACTTTGCCTCCATCACATTCAGACCCGCATTGAAAAGCGCAAAGGATGCAAAGTGCTGGTGTGTGTCGCAAAACGTGGGGATTAAGGCACGCTGGCCTAGCGCAACGATTTCACAGCAACGGTACTCCTCAGGCAACTCGTCCCCTACAAAAAGGATTTTCCCCTTGTCCTCCACAAGAAACCGGAACACCTCGTTTTTGCTGTTCACGCTCAGAACATTGCCTTGATAGACTTTCATAAGCTGCCTCCTTTGCACTGTGTTTTGAAAAAACAACTATTACTATATTAAATATATCAGATTTTTCCCGGGCTTTCAAGGATTTCGGGGATGGAAGCCTGCATATTTCCCGTGTTTACGGCTGTTTAATATAGGCTTTTCATTCATTAAACAGAACCATGCCGAAATTGGTTACCGTGTTTTCGCTGGATTTGTACCAGCAGAGAAACACCTGCGTCAAAAAACAAACTCGAAGCCTGTGCGCTTCGAGTTTGAAAGGAAGAACAAGGGAGCAAAGTACAGTTTTCGCCGACAGGCGGAAACGGAACGGTGCGAGCTTGTTCTGATGTGGAAAAGGTAGGCCATTTTGATACAATTCTACACGTGGGGTGCACTTCTTGTTTTGTGGGGTGCATCTGACATGACGAGAATAATATTATTCTTAGTAATTTTCCGCACGCACTTCGAAGAATGCCTGAGGATGCTTGCAGACAGGGCAGATCTCAGGAGCCTTGGTTCCTACTACGATATGTCCGCAGTTACGGCAC
>SFEG01000036.1 GCA_004558025.1 Clostridiales bacterium | reverse complement strand
AGGGCGCACTTCTATACGGGACAAGCCCCGTATGTGTGCTCTGTGAGGCTGAACGCCCCGGACACCTGAATGTCCGGGGCGTTTTGTGTCGCTGTGCTGTGAGCAAGGGATTGCACCCCTTGCACCGCTAAAGCAGCTATCCTCTTAAGGCAAAAGGCGTGACCAATAAAAAGGGTAGTGTCAAGAGTTATGCGCAAATTTATTTGCAGACTCCGGCCGAATGAGGTCAGCCGGCAATAGAGGCGTCTTCCAGAGCCGTCTCTAAGTGCTTCATGGTCATGTATTTTTTGTTGCCCCACTGCGTGCCAGCCACATGGCGCAGCCGTGCGCAGACCAGCATCAAAGCAGAATTGCCGTCCGGGAAGCTGCCAACAACCCTTGTCCTGCGGCGGATCTCCCGGTTCAGTCGCTCGATCACATTGTTGGTGCGGATCCTCGTCCAATGCTCAGAGGGGAAGTCGCAGTAGGTCAGCGTTTCCTCAATACCATCCTCCACCTTTTTAGAGGCCTCTTTCAACTTCATGGCGTTCAGCTCAGCGACAACAGCTTTAGCCTTTTCACGGGCAGCCTTCTTGCTCTCCTGAGCGTGGATCGCCTTGAGCATCTTGGCTACCAGCTTTACCTTGGAGCGAGGAACGACAGAAAACACATTCCGGTAGAAATGAACGGTGCAGCGCTGGTATTTGGCATCAGGGAATACTTCTCCCACTGCTTCCAGCATACCTAGGCACTTATCTCCGACAATGAGTTTCACGCCGTCCAGGCCGCGGCCCTTGAGCCACTGGAAGAAGGTGACCCAACTGGCCTTGTCTTCTTTCATGCCCTCGGCAGCGCCCAAGACCTCTCGGTAGCCGTCCTCATTTACTGCGATTGCTACCAGAATGGCCACATTTTCGTACTCTCCGCCCCAGTTTCGGCGCAGATAAATACCATCCACATAAACATACGGATATTTGCCACCCTGTAAGGGGCGGTTGCGCCAATCTTCAATATGAACATAGGCCTTTTTGTTTAGCTCGCTGATGGTGGAGGGAGACACCTTGGTACCCCACAGAGCTTCGGTGATGTCCTCCACACGACGCACAGAAACACCGGCAAGGTACATCTCAATGAGCGCTTCCTCTACACTGCTCTCTCGGCGGCGATACCGCTCAATGATGGCTGTCTCAAAGGGAACACCTTTAAGGCGTGGTACATGAAGTGTGACGTTTCCTGATGTGGTGGTGAGGTTCCGGTCGTAGTGGCCGCTGCGGTAGCCCCGACGGGCCTCACTGCGCTCATAGCGGGCAGCCTGAGTCAACACGCTGCCGCGAACCAATTCTTTCAGTTGCCCCTTGATTACTTCCTCGTTTAGCTGTACAATCTTCTCGGACATAGTTTGCTTTCTCCTTTCAGAATGCTGTGTGGTGACTTCATTCTACCAGAGTCTGCAAACTATGTCTCTCTTTTTTGCTATCTAAATTTGCGCAATTTATTATACCTTATCATAAAAAGGTCACGCCTTTTGCATGTCTTACTGTCTTATGAACAACGCTCGGATGAGCGGTGCTTTTTAGTTTATGTACTTGTCGATGGCGGTGTTGAGCTCTTCAATGAAGGTATCGTCGCCGGTCTCGACCGCGTCGGTGATGCAGTGCTCAAGGTGATCCTTGAGTATAACTCGCGCCGTGCTGCGCCTTGCTCTGCGTGTGCGAATGTGAATGATTGTGGTGCGGATGCTCGTGCTCCTCGTGCTCCGAGATATCATCGCAGGGCTTTACCTCGTGGCAGTGGAGTATTCCGTCGCCGTGATCGTGGTAAAACCCGTCGTCAGGTCTGTGCATTTTTCCCCTCCAAAAATTTTGCGTTTATACTATAATACTTCAATCGAGCGCCAAAAGCAACAAAAATAGCCGGACGGATTTTCCGCCCGGCTAAATTCATTTTCTTTTACAGCTTATCAACCGCTTCCTTTATCGCCTTTATAGCTATTTTGCCGCCGCGCTTTGCCATACCGGCAACGAGGTACGGAGCGATCTTCTCGACCCTGGGCGATACGAATTCATCGACCCACACAAGCTTTATCGCGTCGAATTTGCACTTAGTTGTGCAGATGCCGCAGCCCACGCAGCGCAGCTCGTCGAGCACGACGGCGCCGCAGCCGAGACAGCGCTCGGTCTCTTTCTTCATCTGCTCCTCGGTGAAGGTCCCGCGCAGATCTTCCATGGTTTTCTTTGCCTTCGCTGCGCCTGCGTCGGCGGTCTTCTGGCGCGGAATAGCGTCGTAGCCTCCGAGTGCAAGCGCGGCCTTCGTCTTATCCAGCGAGGTGAAAACGCGTCTGTCGCGGCCGAGATTCTGCGTCTGGCCGGGATGCACGTAGCGGTGTATCGAAACGGCGCCCTCCTTGCCTGCTGCAATGGCATGGATGACGAACGCAGGCCCTGTTACAACGTCGCCGCCCGCGAAGACGTCGGGCTCGCCTGTCTGATAAGACAGCTCATCGACCTTGACGCAGCCCTTTTTGTCGAGCTTCATAGCTCCCTTGTCGATGCCGCCCCAGTCGATTACCTGACCGATTGCACCGATGACGTTGTCGACCTCAATAGTCTCGAATTCACCCGTGGAAACCGGTGCACGTCTGCCGGAGGCATCGGGTGCGCCGAGTTCCATCTTCTCAAGCTTGAGCGCGGTGACCTTTCCGTCCTTGCCGATGATCTCAACAGGGGAGGAGAGCAGCCTGAGCTTCATACCCTCGCTCAGAGCATCCTCGATCTCCTCGGGGTCGGCTTTCAGCTCATCTCTGCCGCGGCGGTATATAAGCACGACTTCCTTAGCGCCGAGCCTTATCGCGCTGCGTGCAACGTCGACTGAGACGTTGCCGCCGCCGATGACGGCTACGCGCTCGCCGAGTTTCATGGCATTGCCCGTAAGTGTCGAGCGCAGGAAGTCGATACCGCCGTAAACTCCGTCAAGCTCCTCTCCGGGTATGCCTATGGGAGCGCTCTTCTGTGCACCGATGGCCATGTAGAACGCCTTATAGCCCTGAGTTCTGAGCTCATCAAGGCTTACGTCCTTTCCGACCTCGATACCGGTCTTAAATTCAACGCCCAGCTCCTTGAGAACTTCTATCTCAGACAGAACAACATCCTTCTCAAGCCTGAACGTGGGTATACCCATCGTCATCATGCCGCCGAGGGTGTCTTCCTTTTCAAACACGGTAACGGGATAGCCCTTTACCGCGAGGTAGTACGCGCAGCTCAGACCCGCGGGGCCTGCGCCGATGACGGCGATCTTCTGCGGATACATTTTTCCGATCTGATTGACCATCTTGGGAACAAACCTGTGCTCGGCCTTCATATCCTGCTCGGCGATGAATTTCTTTATATCGTCGATTGCGATGGGATCGTCAATATCGCCGCGGGTGCACGCATCCTCGCAGAATTTCGGACATACGCGGCCGCAGATGGCGGGGAAGGGGTTCTCCTTCTTTATAAGCTCAAGAGCCTCCTGATATCTGCCCTGAGCCGCGAGCTTTATATAGCCCTGAACGGCAATGTGAGCCGGGCAGTTTGTCTTACAGGGTGCAGTACCGGTCTCAACTACGTTTTCGCGGTTTTCGCGCCAGTTTTCGTTCCAGTGCTCCTTTGTCCAAAGCTTATCATCGGGCGCTTCGGAGCAGCTTATCTTCAAGGGCTCTGTCGAGCACAGCTTCTGGCCGAGACGCAGAGCGTTCATCTGACAGTTTTCAACACACTGACCGCAGGCGACGCACTTATCCTTATCGACCTGCGCACGGTAGTTGGATTTCATTATCGTAGATGTGTTGAACAGCCGGCCGCCGCGCAGCGACAGGCAGGAGCACTCGCAGCAGTTGCAGATGCCGCCGACCTCGCCCGTGCCGTCGGTATTTGAAAGCTCGTGGATAAGGCCGTTTTCCTCTGCTCTTTGCAGTATTTCATATGCTTCCTGCTTTGTTATCTCTCGGCCGTGGCCGGTCTTGACATGGAAGTCGGCCGCCTTGTTGAGCATGATGCACATGTCCTGCTCAAGATGGCCGCAGCCCTCGCCCATGATCCTGCGCGTGCGGCGGCAGGAGCAGTCGGTAACTGCGATCTTCCACGCGCCCTCTATGTATTTGCTCAGCTGGTCGGACGAGACTGCGTGGCGGTTGAGGTCGATGGACTGCTGCACGGGGATAACGCGCATAACGCCCATGCCGCGCGGCAGATTCGGCGTCATTAGCTTCATGTTCTTAAGCGTATATTCATCAAAACAGCGGGCAATCTCCGGGTGAGCCTCGACCTGCTCCTTGTTGCCGACCATCATTTCCATTATGCCCGGCACCCAGCACGGCATGGTGTAGTACTCAATGCCGTCGTCGGGACTGGTATACATGACGATAACGCCCTCGTTGCCGAGTTCCCACAGAAGCTTTTTAGTTAGCTCGGGAGGTTTTCCGCATCTTTTCGATATCTCCTCAAGTGTGAGGCTGTGACGCACCTTACACGCCAGCGCAACGTCAGCCTGCTCGTCCGTTACTACCTCGGCCAGTATGCGGTACTCGGGATCTGAGGGGACGTTTGGAATACCTGTTCGCGCTTCAAGAGTTATCTTGTTCGCGAGCGCAAGAATTTTTGGTCTGAATGCCATAGTGTTGCTTCTTCCTTTACCTTAATGCACGTTTTGTATAAACACTTTATGTTAAGAATATCACTTTTTTGCGTATTTGTCAATACGAGCTCAAAAATGAATGCAATATTTATATAATTTGTACAGGCAATGGCGTAATATAATACTCCGAGGTGATTTTATGCTTGGAATGTCGCTGGCCATGCTGCTTGGCGGCGTATTGCTTATGCTCAGACTCTCGCCGGGCGGTTCGTTTCCGAGTCCGCTTTCAGTGGAGGAGGAGCGGAGATATCTCATGCTTTGGCAGGACGGTGATGTGGCGGCAAGAAACGTGCTGGTCGAGCACAATCTTCGGCTCGTTGCGCACATCATCAAAAAGTATTATACGCAGACAAATGATACGGAAGACCTTATATCCATAGGCACGATCGGGCTCATAAAGGGAATAAATACATATAAGCCCGATCGCGGCATCCGCCTTGCAACCTATGCGTCAAGATGCATTGAAAATGAGATACTAATGCATTTTCGCAGTCAGAAGAAAACCATGGGAGACGTCAGCCTTTCGGATGTACTCGACACGGACGGCGATGGAAACAGTCTGTCACTTATGGATGTTTTAGCTCAGGATGACGAAATGAGCGACAGAATAGGGGAGCTCGAGCTGTGCGGGAAACTCAAGGCGCTTGTAAGCAGTGCCCTTAACGAGAGGGAGGCCAGGATAATAAAACTCCGCTACGGACTTGACGGCAGCCCGCCCATGACGCAGAGAGAGACAGCAAAAGTCTGCGGTATAAGCCGCTCTTACGTCAGCCGTATTGAAAAGAAGGCGCTCGCAAAGCTTAAGGCAGAGCTCGGCGGCGAAGGCTGTTTATAATGCTCTTGTATAAGAGCTCTGTTTGTGATAAAATTATACTAAATCCTATGAGGAGGTGAGCAATGATGCGCATAAAGAAAACGGTATGGACATTTTTTATGATAATAATGGCGGCAATGCTTGTGCTTATAATAAATTCGCGCGTTCAGCTCACGTCCGAGATAGTCGTAGGCGGGGCGGACTCCGTGTTCGTCAAGACCGACAGTCTTAAGGATCCGATGGATGAATACCGGTCATCTAACAAGGTCTCGCTCGAAAAATATGCGGATCTTGAGTTTCCGGTGATAACTATTACAGAGTGGCAGTATATACTTATTAACGGCTCAACTCCGATAAAGTCGTATGCTCCTACCGTGAAGCAGTTCGGCTCAGATGGGCCGTATGTGGATAAGAGAATAATCGAAAGCCTCTCGGATCTCGTGTCCGCCGCCAAGGAAGCGGGCTTCGAACCGTATATAAGCGTCGGATACAGGTCGTATGCCGATCAGCAGCAGCTTTTTAACGAAAAAGCATCTGAGCTCAGCAAAAACGGAGCTTATACATATGAGGAGGCACAGAGCATTGCAGCAGAGATAGTTGCAAAGCCGGGAACCAGCGATCATCAGACCGGACTTGCGGTAGATATTCTTGATAAAGAGTACGAGGTGCTCGATTATAGCCAGATGGATGCGAAATTTTTCGATTGGCTCGATGCCAACTGCGCACAGTTTGGGTTTATAAAGCGCTATCCGAGCAATAAAAAGAGCGTTACCGGCTGGGATGAGCCCTGGCACTACAGATACGTCGGCAAGGAAGCTGCGGAGTTTATCACGGGAAACGGCATGTGCCTTGAAGAATTTGTTGCGCATTACAAATGATCGAGCAAAAAATACTTGCAATCACGGTATTTAGATGTTATCATAGTAAAGTAAGTCAGTAAGCATGTAAGAGTGGGTCACAGCCCACTCTTTTTGTTGAGCATTTTACGGATGATAAAATCAGGAGCTTTGTATGAGTAAGATCAGTGATAAAGTCGAAGCGCTCGCGCGGCCGGTGGTCGAGGAAGAAGGCTGCAAGCTGTGGAGCGTTGAGTATATTAAGGAAGCAGGTACATGGTATCTGCGGGTTTACATTGACAAGGACGGCGGTGTCGGCATTACCGACTGCGAGGCCATAAGCCGTAAGCTCGATCCGATACTCGACGAGGCAGATCCCGTGCCCGGCAGCTATGTTTTTGAGGTCGGCTCTGCCGGAGCGGAGCGTGAGCTCAAGCGCCCGTCGGATTTCGAGCAGTTTATCGGCTCGGAGGTTGAAGTCAAACTCTATCAGCCGCATGAGGGACGGAAAACTCTTGTCGGCACTCTTGACGGCTACAGCGACGGAAATATCACAGTTTCCGGGACAGAGCTTAAAAAGGAACAGATCGCGCAGGTAAAGCTGCACGTAACCATATAAAAAAGAAGAGGTATATTGAAAATGAACGCTGAATTTTTCTCCGCTATCGAAGATCTTGAAAAAGAAAAGGGCATCCCCCGAGAATACATGTATGATAAAATAAAGCAGGCCATGCTGGCCGCTTTCCGTCGTGATAATCCCGAGTGCGCGGATAATGTCGATATTCTGCTCGATGAGGACAGAAAGCGCATTGAGATGTATGTTAACAAGGTTGCCGTTGAGCAGGTGGAGGCTCCCGCTTTGGAGATAGATATTGAGGCGGCAAAAAAGGTCACCAAACGCGCAAAGCTCGGTGACACTATAAAGATCCCTGTTGAGACGAAAAAATTTGGTCGCATTGCGGCTCAGGCTGCAAAGCAGGTCATAATTCAGGGCATACGTGAAGCAGAGCGCGGTATCGTGTATGAGGAATTCACCTCCAAGGAGCACGAGATACTCACCGGTGTCGTATCGCGCATCGAGCCGAGGACGGGAAGCGTTTCAATCCGTATAAGCTCCAACAGTGAGTATACCGAGGCGATGCTCGCACCCAATGAGAGAATAAAGACCGAGACCCTTAAAGAGGGCGACCGCATAAAGGTCTATGTCGTTGAGGTCAGAAATTCCACCAAGGGCCCGCAGGTGCTCATAAGCCGTACTCATCCCGGCCTTGTAAAGCGCCTGTTCGAGCTCGAGGTTCCCGAAATATTCGACGGTACGGTCGAGATAAAATCCATTTCCCGCGAGGCCGGCAGCCGCACTAAAATGGCGGTTTGGTCCAACGATCCCGACGTTGATCCGATCGGCGCATGTGTCGGCCCGAAGGGCGGCCGTGTTGCAAGTATTGTCGATGAGCTCGGCGGCGAGAAGATCGATATCATAAAATACAGCGAGATACCCGAGGAGTATATTGCAGCGTCGCTTGCACCCAGCGAGGTCATAAGCGTCACGATGCTCGAAGACGGTAAGAGCTGCCGCGTCATAGTGCCCGACAGTCAGCTGTCTCTTGCTATCGGCAAGGAAGGGCAGAACGCGCGTTTGGCGGCAAGACTTACCGGATTTAAGATCGATATAAAGCCCGAGTCTGAGGCATAAAGAAAAGGAGGCAGCCGCAGTGCAGAAGAAAATACCCATGAGGCAGTGTTTAGGCTGCCGGGAAATGAAGCCCAAGCGCGAGCTTATCCGCGCGGTGAAATCACCGGACGGGGAAGTGAGCCTGGATTTTAAGGGCAAAATGCCGGGCAGAGGTGCCTATCTTTGCCCGAACAGCGAGTGCCTTAAGAAAGCGATGAGATCAAAAGCGCTGGAGCGGGCATTCTCCGTTCAGATACCCGAATATATATATGATGATCTTCGCCGGCAGATGGAGGAAAATCAATGAGAGAGAAAGCCTTAAATCTGCTGGGGCTTATGCGCAAGGCCAACGCGCTGCGCATCGGCGAGGAAGATACGGGCTCGGCAGTCAGAGAGCATGAGGCAAAGCTCGTGCTTCTTGCGTCGGACGCATCGCCGAACGCCCAAAAGCGCGCGGCCGGATATATGTTTGGCAGCAAAGCGCCGCTCATAACCGCCCCGTTTACTAAGGAAGAGATATCCGCGCATGTCGGTAAATCTGGCTGCTCGATGGCGGCGGTGTGCGATATCGGCTTTGCCGACGCGTTTATGAAGCTTCTGTGCGAGATATCGCCCGATGAATATGACGAAGCGGCCCAAACGATACAAAAACGGGCAATCGAGACTAAAAAACGCAAAAACGACAGCACCAGCCGGAAAAACAAGAGGACAGGTAAAAGGAGGACCAATGCATGAGCATGATCAATAAATATAGAGTACACGAGGTAGCAAAGGATTTTAACACCACATCCAAGGTGATAACTCAGATATTAACTGACTATGCTACGACTCCTAAAAACCATATGCAGGTTCTTGAGAATAACGAGCTTGATGTTATATTTGAGTATCTGACTCAGCATAATCAGGCGGCGAGCCTGGCTGATATATTTGCTTCCGCGCCCAAGGCCGGTGAGGCAAAGCCTGCCGAGAAAAAGCAGGAAAAGGCGGCGCCTCAGCAGTCTGCCGGAAAACCGGCAGCCCAGCCCGCGCCCGAGAAAAAGGAAAAAGAAAATAAGCCTCATGTCCCGCGCCAGGTAGCGGAAAAGCGCGTTGTCGATACCCGCGGCAGCGCGGCCGTGAACATAGCAAAATACGATGAGAAGTTCGACAACATGGCAGGTGATAAGAACCGCAGCCGTGATCGCGACCGTAAGGGCGGCAAGGAGAAGATCGTCAACAAGGCAAAGCAGCGCCAGCAGGGTCAGGCCGCGTCCGCAAAGCGCCGTCAGGAAGAGCGCGACAAGATGCAGAAGCTGCAGCTTGAAATTGCAAAAAAGCAGCAGCTCAAGGTCATGATCCCGGACGAGATCAATGTCGGTGAGCTGGCATCGAGAATGAAAAAGTCCGCAGGCGAGGTCATAAAGCGCCTTATTAAGCTCGGCGTTTTCGCCTCGGTTTCCGATGTCGTCGATTATGATACCGCGGCGCTCGTTGCGATGGAGTTCGGCTGCAAGGTCGAAAAGGAAGTCGTCGTAACGGTCGAGGAGAAGCTCATTGACGATCATGAGGACAGCGCAGATGAGCTCGTCGGTCGCGCACCCGTTGTTGTCGTCATGGGTCACGTTGACCACGGCAAGACCTCGCTGCTTGACTATATCCGTCACGCAAACGTCGCCTCCGGAGAGGCCGGCGGTATAACTCAGCACATCGGTGCGTATACCGTTGAAATTAACGGCAGCCCCATAACCTTCCTGGACACTCCGGGACACGAGGCGTTTACTTCGATGCGTGCCCGCGGCGCTATGGTCACGGATATTGCCATCCTCGTCGTTGCGGCCGATGACGGCATCATGCCGCAGACGATTGAGAGCATAAATCACGCAAAGGCGGCGGGCATTCCTCTCGTCGTTGCCATCAATAAGATGGACACGGTCGGTGCAAACCCCGAGCGCATAAAGCAGCAGCTTACAGAGTATGATATCGTTCCCGAGGAGTGGGGCGGCGATACGATAGTATGTCCGATCTCCGCCAAGACCGGCGAGGGTATAGATAATCTGCTTGAAAATCTCGTAATTCTCGCAGAGGTGCAGGAGCTCAAGGCAAATCCGAACCGTGCTGCAAAGGGCGCCGTCATCGAGGCAAGGCTCGATAAGGGCCGTGGCCCGATAATGACCGTTCTCGTTCAGAACGGTACGCTGAAGCTCGGCGATATTATCATTGCCGGCACGGCTGTCGGCCGCGTCCGCACCATGATAAACGACAAGGGCGTTCGCATCACAGAGGCAGGCCCCTCTGTGCCGGTTGAGATATCCGGCATGTCCGAGGTGCCCAGCGCGGGCGATACCTTCAACGCCGTTGCAGACGAGCGTATGGCACGTGAGCTCGTTGAGGAACGCAAGACTCAGCAGAAGAATGCTGCCTTCGGCGCCAGCAAGAAGGTAAGCCTTGAGGATCTGTTCAGCCAGATCCAGGCCGGCGAAATGAAAACGCTCAACATCATCGTCAAGGCCGATGTTCAGGGCTCCGCCGAGGCGGTCAAGGCCTCGCTTGAGAAGATCACAAACGACGAGGTACGCGTAAAGGTCACGTCGGCTTCAACGTCCGCCCGGACAGTGCTGCTCGCGACAGTGCGGCTCGTGCAAATGTCGATATGCGTATGTACCGTGTAATTTACGACTGCATCAACGAGATAGAGGCCGCCATGAAGGGCATGCTTGCGCCGAAGTTTGAGGAGGTCATCATCGGACACGCGGAGGTTCGCGAAACCTACAAGGTCTCCAAGGTCGGCACAGTCACAGGCTGTTATGTCCTCGACGGCAAGATCCAGCGAGGCTGCTCGGTACGCGTGCTGAGAGACAATATCGTCATCCACGAGGGCGAGCTTGCGTCGCTGCGCCGCTTCAAGGACGACGTTAAG
>SFEG01000017.1 GCA_004558025.1 Clostridiales bacterium | reverse complement strand
GGTGACTCAATGCTTTGCCTGGTGGATAAATGTGGTACTATACCGATGAATATTCCAAAATCCCGATAAAAAATATGTTTTAAGCCGATAAACTGTTTTTGAGCACCAAAATAAACTCTCTTGATTTATTGAGTAGAAATCTTACCGATAAACAAGGGAGTTTTTCATTTTATGGCAGACTTGAGTTTTGACAGCTTGATAGAGGAATATTTAGTTTATTGCCATATAAGGCAGCTCAGACAAAAGACCATGAACAGCTACGAGCAGACGCTTAGATTATTCCAGCGCTGGTGCTATAACGAGCTGGGAATAATGACAGTCGACGCAGTCTCAGAGAGTGTCATACAACGACCCTCGGCGTGCGGGAATATGTGTGCAGCAGAATAAGAACCTTATAAACAACAAAAGCGGAGGCGCAATGCCTCCGCTTTTACTTTTGAAATTATCCGTTCAAGAGCCTAATTTTAGCTCACACTGTCAAAGTTGACGGTATCACCAGTACGGACGGAGTTAAAAACCCTGTATACTTCAATATGCAGGGTAAGTTAATGTTTAATATACTCTGTGCGCAAAAACCCAGTCGCGCAGTTCTTCATAAGCATCTTACCGGAAGCGACGGAAAGGCCAACCTCAACAATTTCATCGTTGGTACATTCAAGGCGAATGCCGTTGACCTCAAGAAGTGTGAGCATAATATACATGGATGCCTCTTATCCCCGGCGCATTCTACGCCTTTGTCACCATCACCTATATAATGAACGCCCAGATCGGCTTCAACATGTCCTGGACGGCAGCCTACATCGTCGGCACTGTCTGCGCAGTTGTTTACCTCGTCGGCATAATTATGTACGGCAAAAAGCGCGCTGCAAAAATCAAACTCGCGTAAAAATTTAAATTACCCACAAAATACATTTAAGAGAGCGTAGTGATATGCTCCCCCTTTGGAAACAGTGTTTTATTTCACTGCCTCCCATAGGGGGAGCATATCAATTTGATCTTCACTCTCTTTTTGATTTTTCAGTTCAGAAGCATTCGGTCATTATCGAGCGCCTTGCCTGAACCGGCCTTGAAGCGGTCGAGGAAATCCTGCACTGTCATGCCATCGCGCTCCGAGCCGGACACGTCCATGATGATATTTCCCTTATCCATCATAAGCGTGCGGTTTCCGAGGTCGAGCGCCGACTGCATGTTGTGCGTTATCATCATGCAGGTGATCTTGTCGTTTGCGACGATGCTTTTAGTGAGCTCCAGCACCTTTTCGGCTGTGCCGGGGTCGAGCGCCGCCGTGTGCTCGTCCAGAAGCAGGAGCTTCGGCGGAACTATCGTCGCCATCAGCAGGGTCAGCGCCTGACGCTGGCCGCCGGACAGAAGACCGACGGGCTGCGTGAGCCTGTCCTCGAGCCCCATATCCAAAAGCGCGAGCCTTTCGCGGAACATGGCGCGGTCTACCTTGGTTATGTGCGAAAACCAGCCGCCGCGTTTTGCCGCCATTGCGAGGTTTTCCTCGATGCTCATGCCGGGCGCGCTGCCGCGCATTGGATCCTGAAACAGTCTTCCTATGCTGCGTGCGCGCTTGTGCTCGGGCATGAAGGTGATGTCCTTCCCGTCGAGCTCGATGCTGCCGCTGTCGGTGAAGAAGCTCCCTGCGACGGTATTGAACAGCGTAGATTTTCCCGCGCCGTTTGCGCCGATGATGGTGATGAAGTCGCCGTCGCGCACGTCGAGCGAAAGTCCGCTCAGGGCGGCTTTTTCGTTGACCGTTCCGGGATTAAAGGTTTTGCTGATGTTGTTTAGCTTCAGCATGTCAAACACCGCCCTTCTGAGTTTTAAGGCCGAGCCGACGCTTTATCATCGGCATCTGCTTTTTGAGATAAGGTATCGATATCGCAAGCACGACGATGATCGAGGATATGAGCTTGAGCATGAATGCCGGCATATCAAAGCGCAGCGCTATGGTGTAAACCAGCCTGAACAGAACAGAGCCGAGCACAACGCCCACGGCCCGGGTGAAGATGCCGCCCTTGCCCATGATAACGCCGCCGATGAGCAGGGAGGCCAGTGCGATGGTGACCATGCCGGTGCCGATGTTTATATCGACGGCCTTCTGCGACTGAGCCAGCAGGCAGCCGGACAGCGCCGTGAACGAGCCCGCGATGCACAGACCGACTATGGTCGTGAATGCGGTGTTTATGGACGATGAGCGCACCATGTCGGGATTGTTGCCCGTTGCACGTATCGCAAGGCCGAGGCGGGTCTTGAGAAACAGGGTAAGCAGAACGAGGATGACGATCACCGCGATGAGCGCGACCGCGAGCTTATACTGCTTTGCAAAGACCGTGCCCTTGAGAAGCTCCTTCATGAGCGAGAATACGGTGTCGGCCTTGTTCATGTTAAGAAGCGAAGAGCCGCCCATGATGGCGATGTTTATCGAATAAAGTCCGGTGTTCACGATGATGCCGGCCAGCAGACTGTCAACGCCGAGCTTTGTCTGCAATATTGCGGTCACAAAGCCCGAGCACACGCCGGCGGCCATCGCGGCGGGTATCGCAAGATACGGATGCCCCGAGAGTACGACTATCGCGCCGACCGCGGCGCCGAGGGTGAAGCAGCCGTCGGTGGACAGGTCGCAGACGTTGAGCATGCTGTAGCTCAAATACAGTGCGAGCACCGTCAGCGAGCAGATAAGTCCCAGCTCAAGCGCCGTCTGCCCGAGACTCAGTATCGTTGCAATATCCATGTCGTTTCCTCTTTCCTGTGTGGGGTCTGTTTATTACTGCTGGACGTCGCTGAAGCTTTCAGCGGTCGTGATGGTGTTTATCTTGGTGCAGTAGGGCTCGAAGGCCTTTGTGACGGTGTCGTAATCGTAACCGAGCTCGGTGCAGATCTCGGTGTTGATGGTCGCGGTGCCGTTATCGAAGGTCTTGACTGCCATAATCGCGGGGTCTGCGCCGTTGAGAAGGATGTCGGCCACCATGTTTGCGGTCTCGACGCCGAGGTTTGCGTAGTCTACGCCGTAGCCGAGGAATGCGCCGTTGAGTGCGAAGGAGTCAGCGCCGGTGTAGTGGGGGATGCCTGCCTTTGCGAGCGTCTCGTAGATCGCGAGCTCTGCCTTCATGATGGAGTTGTCGGTCGGGGTGAAAACTGCGTCAACGCCGTCTGCTACCATTGCCTCGGCTGCGAGCATGACCTCGTCTGCGGTGGAGCCGGTGTGCTCGACTACCTCAACGCCCTTGTCGGCGAGGTATTTCTTTGCTGCTTCGATAGATGCGGTGGAGGAGTCCTGGCCGACGTCGTACAGCAGGCCGATCTTCTTTGCATCGGGGTCATTTGCGAAGATGAGGTTCATGACAGCGTCCGCGTCGAGGTAGTCGCTGGTGCCGGTGACGTTTGCGCCCGGCTTATCGAGGCTCTCGACGAGCTCAGCGCCGACGGGGTCGGAAACTGCGGAGAACACGACGGGGATCTCGTTATCCTCGGTCAGAGCCTGCATGCGCATCGCAACGGGGGTCGCAACGCCGATCATGAGGTCAACGTCCTCGGCGATGAAGTTGGAGATTATCTGCTCCATAACGGTCGCGTCGGCATTGCAGTTATCGTAGCTTACCTCAAAGGTAACGCCCTTTTCTTCGCCGATGGCCTTGAGCTGAGACTGGATGTTCTCGACTATCTGGTTGAGGGATGCGTCGTCGACATAGTTGCAGATGCCGACCTTATAGACCTTGGCGCTGTCGTTGTCATTGTCGCCGCCCTTGGTCTGACTGCCGCAGGCGCACAGGGTAAATACCATTGCCAGTGCGCAAACAAGCGCGAGTGCTTTTTTGATGATGCTGTTTTTCATCGTTTTTTCCTCCAAAAATGTTTTTGTAGCTTGGGTGCAGATGGAGGGGAGCTTGCTTATAAAACAAAAAAAGCAGCCTCCTATCCCAACAATGGGACAAGAGCTGCGCTCCTGCGATACCACCCAAATTGACGAAAAATCCGTCCGCTCGCTTATGCGTACCATCATACGCACCCCGATTGATAACGGGAGGGATCCCGTCGGCATCTACTCAAGCATCTGCTTTTTCAAGCCGCCCTCCGAAGTCCATTCACTCCGCGCCGCCGACCGTGATCTCACCACCCACGGTTCTCTTAACGCCGGTTTATCGAAGCTACTACTCTTCGTCACAGGTTTGATGCTGCAATTATAGCACCTCATTTTCGCTTGTCAAGCCCCAAAATAAAATTTTTATCGCTGAAAATTTTTCTTGCAATCGGCGCGGCCGTCGGTTATAATACACAGGAACTTGATAGGAATTAATTTTTTGCCGACCAGTAGCAACTGCTAACTCAAAAGTTTGAAATATCCCCCCCGATGAAGGGGATAGGGCACGAAAAAGTATATCTTGCAGTTAGCATATGCTAACTGACATGGATAAATTTAGAAAAGGAAGTCATATGATAACAAGAACGATCAGAACGAAGATCCTGTCGCTGCTGCTTGCTGCGATCATGGTGTTCAGCCTTCTGCCCGTAACGGCGCTCGCCGCGACGGTGAATAGCACCTACACACCCGGAACGTACACAGGCACGGCGAAAGTATACAAGGATGACGTAATTAAGGTTACAGTCACCCTTACAGAAGGAGAAAATGGCGTTGCCATAAGTGCCATTGATGCCGTGCTCGAGAGCGGAGATCAGACAGATGTTAGCTTTTTAGAAACAGCAAAGACGGCCATTCTCGCTCAGATCAAAGCTAAGAACGGCACTGATAATATTGACGCTGTTTCCGGCGCAACCTACAGCCGCAAACGGCATCACCAAGGGCACCGGCGCAAACGCATTTTCACCCGACGCGACCTGCACCCGCGCACAGGCGGTTACTCTTATCTATAGAGCGCAGTAAAATAATTACCTATACATCCGGCACATTTTGTGCCGAATGTAGTTTTTTTCTTTGTATGCGCTTCATCTTTTGTTGTAATTGACGGTTGACTTTTCCCATTTAAAGCGCTATTATTTCGACATGAAAACACGGCGGCCTCCGCCGGACGATTTTATGAAGGGAGATACGGCAATGAGCATCTGCACTGAGAGAAACATGATAAACACCGGCAGACGCGCAATGTCTGCTTACTCCTATTTCAGCTTTATTAAGGTCTGCTATGCAGACCGATATTTTGCTGCTTTGAATCTGTCCGACCGGTGTGAACGCCCCGAAACTGTTTTCTGATATGGGAAATCTCAGGGTGCTGCCATTCCGGCGGCACCCTGTTTTTTTAATCAAATTTTCAGCGCTTTAAATTAAAAAAGGAGAAATCGATATGAAAAAGAAGATCACAGCTTTAGTAATGGCTGCTGCAATGTGTCTGAGCGTTGCGGCATGCGGAAACGATAACGGCGGCAACGGCGCCGACGCTGCCAAGGACAGCTACACCGTCGGCATATGCCAGCTTGTTCAGCACCAGGCGCTCGACGCTGCGACCCAGGGCTTCAAGGACGCTCTGAAGGAAGAGCTCGGCGATAAGGTTCAGTTCGTTGAGCAGAACGCATCCAATGATATAAACACCTGCTCTACCATCTGCAACGGCTTCGTTTCCGAAGGCGTTGACCTTATCCTCGCAAATGCGACTCCGGCGCTTCAGGCGGCCGTTTCCGCTACTCAGTCCATCCCCATCCTCGGCACCGCTGTCACCGAGTACGGCGTTGCGCTTGATATTGAAAACTTCTCCGGCACCGTCGGCGGCAACGTTTCCGGCACCTCCGACCTCGCTCCGCTCGATCAGCAGGCTGCAATGTTCTCCGAGCTCCTGCCCGATGCAAAGACTGTCGGCATCCTCTACTGCTCGGCAGAGGCAAACTCCGTATACCAGGCAGACGTAGTCAAGGCAGCTCTTGAGGACAAGGGCATCACCGTCAAGGTATACACCTTCGCAGACTCCAACGACGTTGCTACCGTGACCGCTACCGCATGCGACGAGTGCGACGCACTTTACATCCCCACCGATAACACCGCCGCATCCTGCGCCGAGGCAATAAACAACGTAGCACTGCCCAAGAAGACCCCCATCATCGCAGGTGAGGAAGGCATAGCAAAAGGCTGCGGCATCGCAACTCTGTCCATTGACTACTACGAGCTCGGCGTTACCACCGGCAAGATGGCTGCAAAGATCCTCACCGGTGAGAGCGATATCTCCTCCATGCCCATCGAGTACTACCAGAACCCCGTCAAGAAGTACAATGCCGATATCTGCGAGCAGCTCGGCATCTCCGTCCCCTCTGATTACACCGCTATCGGCTGATAAACAACCAACAAACCGAAATGAGGTCTGAGAAATGACAATGTCCGTATACCTGTCCGCTCTGAGCGTGACTAACCTTATAGGAAGAATGCCGGCCGCGGTCGCGCAGGGCATAATATGGGGTCTCATGGCCTTGGGCGTGTTCATAACCTTCCGCCTGCTGGATATCCCCGATATGACCGTTGACGGTTCGTTTGCCACCGGCGGCGCCGTAACGGTAATGCTTCTGCTGGCAGGTATGCCCGCGTGGGCGGCGCTGCTGATCGCAATAGTCGTCGGCGTGCTCACCGGCCTGTGCACAGGCTTTCTGCACACAAAGCTCGGTATACCGGCCATCCTCGCCGGTATCCTGACGCAGTTTGCGCTGTATTCGATAAACCTGCGCATCATGACCAAGGCAAACCAGACCGCCAGCGTGCAGAAGTTCGGTATGTTCTGGGAAAACGGCAATGGTTTTCTCCTTTCCTCGCTGCACATCACGCAGGCGATACTCGTCGGACTTGTCATAGCGGCCGTCATCGTCGCTCTATCCTACTGGTACTTCGGCACCGAGCAGGGAAGCGCACTGCGCGCAACGGGCGATAACCCCGCGATGAGCCGCGCCCAGGGCATCCACATCGAGACCATGAAGGTCATAGGCCTCGGCATCTCAAACGGCATCGTCGCTCTCGCCGGCGGCCTTATGACCCAGTTCCAGGGCACGGCCGACGTCAGCATGGGCCGCGGCGCCATCGTCATCGGCCTTGCTGCAATCGTCATCGGCGAGATCCTGTGCGACGCGATATTCAGCAAGGGCTGCAACTTCGCGGTAAAGCTCAGCTTTATAATCTTCGGCGGCGTTATCTACTACGCTGTCATGGTCGTCATCCTGTGGCTGAAGCTCGACCCGAACGATCTGAAGCTGTTCACCGCGATCATCGTTGCTATATTCCTTGCAATACCGCAGCTCAAGGCGCGGTCAAAAAGCTCGTTTGCGCGCTCGAAGAAAAGAGCGCTGAGCGAAAGGAGCGATGCGTAATGCTGGAGATAAAAAACGTTTCAAAGACCTTTAACCCCGGAACCATAAACGAAAAGCACGCACTGACGAATCTCAGCCTCAGCCTCAACGACGGCGACTTCGTCACCGTCATCGGCGGCAACGGCGCGGGCAAATCGACGCTTTTAAACGCCGTTGCGGGCGTGTGGCCTGTCGATTCCGGCGCTATACTCATCGATGGCGAGGACGTGACCGGCATGCCCGAGTACAAGCGCGCCAAATACATCGGCCGCGTGTTCCAGGACCCCATGATGGGCACCGCGCCCCACATGCAGATCGAGGAAAACCTCGCGCTGGCTCTGCGCCGCGGCCAAAAGCGCGGCCTCAAGTGGGGCGTGACCAACGCCGAACGCGAGGCCTACCGCGAAAAGCTTGCGACCCTCGGCCTCGGCCTTGAGGATAGGCTCACCGCGAAGGTCGGCCTGCTCTCCGGCGGCCAGCGTCAGGCACTGACGCTGCTCATGGCTTCGCTTCAGACCCCGAAGCTGCTGCTCCTTGATGAGCACACCGCCGCCCTCGACCCCGGCACGGCCAAAAAGGTGCTTGAGCTTTCCGATAAGATCATCAGCGAGAATAAGCTCACAGCGCTCATGATAACGCACAACATGACCGATGCCATCCGCCACGGTAACCGCCTTATCATGATGGACAGAGGCCGCATCGTCCTCGACATCTCCGGCGAGGAAAAAAGCCGCCTTACCAAGGCCGACCTCCTCGAGCGCTTCGCCGAAAAGGCCGGCGTCCAGGAGGAGACCGACTCTGTCCTGCTGTCGTGATAATCAAATAAAAATCACCGCCCGTGAGAAACCTCACGGGCGGTTTTGCTGTTGACAAAAATGGGGGGTGTTATAATGTTATATAAAAAGAGCAAATTGTGCTGAGGAGGAAGATGATATGAAAAAAGTGATGATCACCGTAATAGCGATGTTCCTTTTGATCTGCTGGCCGCTCGGCGGACTGTGGGGCGCGATGCTCAGCTCTCTTATGGGAGGAGGGGTTTCCGAAACGTATATGTATCCCATATACGGCGGGATCATCCTGCTGGCGGGCGTGGTCGTCGGCTGTACGTCGGTCGTATGCGAAAGGCTTGAGCAGCTTAAGGCCGAGCTGAAGGACAAGAATAAAAATGACACCGAAGATATATAAAATAAGCTCCGTATGCACTGCATACGGAGCTTATTATTATGTTATGCCGGTTTTCAGAACAGGCAGTTTTCGATATAGCGGTGGAGTATCGCCGCGACCTGTGCGCGGGTAGCGCCGCCTGTGGGCAGAAGCTTGCCGTCCGAGCCGTTTATTATGCCCTCGGCAACTGCCCAGGACATTGCGTCCTTCGCGTATGCGGAAACGCCTGCAGAGTCTGCAAAGCCGCCGAGATCCTTGGCCGCCGAGACGTCAACGCCCTTGAAGGAGGCGTAGCGGTACAGGACCGCAGCCATCTGCTCGCGAGTGATTGTGTCGTTGGGGGCGAAAACCTTATCGCTGTAGCCCTTTACGATGCCGTTTGCCGCCGCCCAGTCGACGGCGCTGCTGTACCAGCTGCCGCCGGCGTCCGTAAACGAGGAGGCTGCGGCCTTGGGGCTTCCCTCAATGCGCCACAGAACGGTGACGAGCATGCCGCGGGTCATCGTGAGCTCGGGCTCGAAGGTGCTTGCGGAGGTGCCGGAAAACAGCGCGTTATTGAACGCGTAGTAAACATCGCCGAAGTACCATGCGCCGGTTGCGACGTCGGTAAACGGGAACGGGGTGACCGCCGCCATGACGCCGGTCGTAACGGTGCAGCTGAGCTTTGAGCCGTCAATGCTGCTGCCGGTGGCCTTGATCGCACCGTCATCTGCTATCGAGGCCGCCGCAAAGCCGCTGCCGCTTACGGGAACGGTGAGTGTGCAGGTCTTGCTTATGTCCTTGCCGTCGGCGCTTGCCGAAACGCGGAAGGTCTGAGCACTGCCGAGCTGCTCGCCGAGGGCACGCTTCTGCGCTGCGTTGGGTTCGGGAGAGGTGAGGCGTACGCTTACGTCGCCGATGCCGGAAAGGTCTGAGCTGTCAAAGCTGACGGCACCCATGGGGGTGACAAAGCTTATCTTATCTGCGCTCGCCAGGGCGGAGATGCCGCGCTCCCAGATGCTCACCGTGCCGATACCGGTCTCGGATACGTCGACGGAAACGGTCTTGCCGCTTGCGCCGAGCTCGCGCATCATGATGCGCGTCGGGAATACGATGCACTCGTCGCCGTTGACGATCGCCGGTGCGCTCACGGTGCTCGAGCCGCACGAGAGCGTGACGTTCGTGGTGTTCAGCCCGCCGTTCAAGACGATCAGCGCGTCGTTATCCGATGGGAAGTTTGAGTCATTGCCCATGGAGTCTGCAATTTTATAAATGTAGTCATTTATCTTTGCCTTGACTGCTTTGGTAAAGAAATTATCGAACTTCACGGCCGAGGCCGCGTCGCCGAAGGCGTACTTCTTGACGATAGAGAGCAGCTGATCGAGGATCTCGCCGCTTTTGATCTTGTCGAGGCCGGTCTGCACCCAGTCGGGGTAATTGCCGTTGTCTTCGCCGCCGAGGTGGCACTGATAGATGTAGTTCACAGCGTCGAGCAGGGTCTTGTCGTCAGTGACGGGTATGTTCACACCCTCGGTGATGATGCCCTGAATATTGGCGACGATGCGGTTATTGATCCAGGTCGAAACGCTCGTATCAACGGGGTTGAGCTTCTTCAGGAAGCCGCCTATGAAGCTTCCCGCAACGTGGCAGAGCATATCGGACGAGAAGCCGCGCTCTCTGCCGTACTCGGTAACGTCGGCGATGGTCTGGTTTTGACCCGTTGCCGGGTTATAAAAGCTTATGGGGCCGACGTGGTTGAGAGTGTTCACCGCGGCAACGAGGCTGCCGGATACCTCGCGCAGCTGCACAAAGCGCATCGGCGAAGGGTAGGTGAGGTTCGAGCCGGTCTCGATATCGTAGAGGGTGTTGCCGTTTTTTGTGGTCATGGACGTAATGTCGTTTGCGTGCATGTGGCCGGTGAAGATCATTTCAAGACCCGCGTCTGCAAGCTGGGCCGCTATCTTGTCATAATCCTCAATGAGGTACATCTTGAGGATGTCGGGCTCCATCGAGAAATGCGGAACAAAGCCGTGGTGCGACATACCGATGACCCGGTCGCCCTTGGCCTTGGCGGATTTTATCTGCTCGGTCGCCCAGGCGACAAGCTCGGGGCTCATTTCGCCGCGTGTCTCGTGCTCGTCTTCCTTATCCGAGGTGTTGTCGGCGCTGTAGCAGCAGGTGTCGAGTGCGATAAGGGTCAGACCCTCGCAGGGCTTTGCGACGTAGGAAAGCTGGCCCGATTCCTTGCCCTTGGGCGGAGTGTAGCGCGCGATCACGCTCTCGTCGGAGTAAACAAAGTCGTAAACAGATGCGAAATCCTCGGGCTGGGTGCGCGTTGCGGGAACGGCCTTGCCGTCGGCGGTGTTGAAGTTCTTGGCGTTCTCGTTGCGCACGTCGTGGTTTCCGTTTATGACGTAGACCTTCATGCCGGGAACGTCCTTCTGCACCTGCTGAAGGCGCGCGGAGAACTCCTTGTGGCCTTCAAGCTCGCCGTCCTTGGTCAGGTCGCCGGAAACGAGGAGCACGTCGGGCTTATCCTCTCTGACGGCGTCGAGCAGCTCAAGATTGACGTAGCTGCTCTCGGTTAGGATCTTACGGTCGCTGTTGAGTGCGTCCGTGTAGTCCTGCGTGTCCTTTATCATGGACGGGGAGAGGTAGTGCGTGTCGCTCATGACGGCGATCTTGAGATCGATACCGTCGGACGATACGTCCTGAGCGGCGAGCGCGGGCGTTATAAGCGTGCATACCATTATAAGGGCAAGCAGCAGTGACGCACCGCGCCGAAAGTGGGTGGCTGTTTTCATGATTTTCCTCCTATTTCGTTTTAATGCCATACTCATGATAAGTTTACATGAAAAACACCGATAACACAAGTAGAATACATAAAAAATTCGGTTGACACAATGTTTGCTTATATATATAATGTACACCGTTTTTGAAAGAGGCACGGATAATGAACAGAGAAAACTTTTTCAGAAAATACGATAAGATCGTCGCGGGCTTAGGCGACACTAAGCCCCGCATATTGCTGCACAGCTGCTGCGGACCGTGCTCAAGCGCTGTTATCGAGCTTCTGTCGCAGCATTTTGACGTCACGGTTTTGTGGTATAATCCAAATCTGTGGCCTGAGGCGGAGTACGAAAAGCGGCTTGAGACGCAAAAGCAGCTCATAGCCTGCCTTGACGGTGACGGCGTGACGGCGTCGCTTCTGGTCGAGTCCTGGCGCAGCGAGGATTATTTTTCGCGCATCAAGGGTCTGGAAAATGAGCCCGAGGAGGGCAAAAGATGCCTCGAATGCTTCCGCATCCGCCTTGATGAGACGGCGCGCATAGCAAAGGAGAAGGGCTTTGACTGGTTTTGCACGACGCTTACCGTATCCTCCCGCAAGGATGCCGTCGCCATAAACGCCATCGGCAGGGAAGCCGCGCAGAAGTATAATGTAAGCTGGCTGCCGTCGGAGTTTAAAAAGCGCGAGGGCAACCACCGTTCGATAATTCTTTCCGAAAAATACGGCCTGTACCGTCAGGAGTACTGCGGCTGTGTGTTTTCACTTAATAGGAGCAATAATGAATAAGACTACGAGAAATATAGTAACAGCCGCGATCGTCGGCGCTTTGTACGCTGTTTTGACCATGGTGCTGGCACCCATTAGCTACGGCCCGGTGCAGTGCAGGATATCCGAGGTGCTGTGCATACTGCCGTTTTTCATTCCCTGCACTACCTGGGGGCTGTTTTTCGGCTGCGCGATAGCGAACATAGCAAGCGCCGCGGGGCTTCCCGATATCATCTTCGGTTCGCTTGCAACGCTCGTAGCCTGCCTGTGCATCGCATGGTGCGGAAAGCGCAATAAAAAAGTACTCGCCTGCCTCATGCCCGTCGTGTGGAACGGACTTATAGTCGGCGCTATGCTCACCGTTGTCATCGCCGGGCTCGACCCGATAAAAAACTTCGGCGCCTTCGCCGTTTTTGCCGGCGAGGTCGCCATCGGCGAGGCTGCCGTAATGTTCATTGCAGGGCTTCCGCTGCTTAATTGGCTGCCGAAGCAAAAATTTTTTGCCGACTATGTCAGTAGGACTTGACAAAAGCGCATTAAGATATTAATATGACTGTGCAAAAGGGGTGCTGAGTTTTCTCGGCTGAGACGGAAAGAATCGAATTTCCGAGACCCTCGAACCTGATCCGGGTAATGCCGGCGTAGGAAACGAAAATTTTTATATAATCGTTTTCCTATGACCGCATTGCTTTTGCAGTGCGGTTTTCTTATTTCTTAGGAGGAATAGCAAAATGAAAAAATCAAACCTTACGCTCCGCGCCATCTGCGAAGGCGCGATCTTCATCGCCGCTGCAACGGTGCTGAGCCTTATCCCCATCTGGAAGATGCCTCAGGGCGGCTCGTTTGACCTGGCAATGCTGCCGATCATCATCTTCTGCGTCCGCTGGGGCCTCGGACCGTCCCTTGCCGCAGGCTTTGTCTACGGCGTTATCCAGTTCATGCTCGATGGCGGCATAGCTCTCGGCTGGCAGTCCATCCTCGGTGACTATCTTGTAGCTTACACCCTTCTCGGCCTCGCAGGTCTGTGCAAGGGCATGAAAAACGGCTTCTTTATCGGCACCGTCGTTGGCTGTGCTGCGCGCTTCCTCTCCCACTATGTTGTCGGCGCTACCGTTTGGGCAGAGTACATGCCGGAGAAGTTTTTCAACATGACCATGACCACTCCGTGGATCTACTCGGCACTTTATAACGGCGCATACATGCTCATCGACATGGTCGCCATCCTCGTCATCGGAGCGCTTCTCTGGAAGCCCCTCGGCAAGTACCTGCGCGGCGAGGACCTCAAACTCAAGGCATAAGCTGACGAGAGCCGAACCCCTGCCGCCTGTCAGCTTAAAACAGTACCCACAAATACCTGCTTTTGCGGGGCAGGGCGCGTCCTTGCTACCCGGCACGCTTTGCCTCGCGAAAACCGAGTAATGATATATAAACAAAAAATCCTTGACACGGTAAAAGCATATCGTATATAATAAACTTCCGATGCCTGTGAGCATCGGAAGTTTATTACTTAGTCAACTACTTTGAGCCTCGGCTCAATGTTGAGTATTATTCTGAAAGGAGTGCACGAACATGCTGCGTACCTACCAGCCCAAGAAGCGTCAGCGCAAGAAAGAGCACGGCTTCCGCAAAAGAATGGCCACCGCAAACGGCCGCAAGGTCCTCGCCCGCCGCAGAGCAAAGGGCAGAGCAAAGCTGAGCGCCTGATTTGGCAGCTCCGAGCAGGAAAAGCAAATAAATTTTTAGGGCGGCTAACCTCCGCCCTTAATGTGTTTGCTGAGAAAACGGAAAGCAAGGGTGGAATAATTGGATTTCAGGTCAACTCTGAAAAAGAATTATGAGTTCAAGCGGCTTTATAACAAAGGCAAAACAGCCGTTACGCCCTATATGGTCGTGTATGCTCTGAAAACGCAGCGGGGAACTCGCCGCGTTGGATACACAGTGTCCACAAAGCTGGGCAAGGCCGTCGTGCGCAACCGCGTCCGCCGCCGGCTCAGAGAGATATACAGACTTAATTCGGACAAGCTCAGACCGGGCGTTGACATCGTCATCGTCGCTCGCAGCCGCTGTATCGAGGCCGAGTACGCCAAGATGGAGCGCGCGTTTCTGCGCGCCTGCGCCGAGCTTGGGATATTGCGAGGCGAAGAGAAATGAAAAAGCTTCTGCTCGCGCTTATCCGTGTTTATCAGAAATACGTCTCCCCGGCGTTCCCGCCGAGGTGCAGATTTATCCCGACCTGCTCACAGTATGCCGTGGAAGCCATCGAGAAATACGGGGCTTTGAAGGGCGGCTGGCTCGCCCTGAAGCGGCTGTCGAGGTGTCATCCTTTTCACTTCGGCGAACACGATTTCTTCGATCCCGTTCCCTGACGAGGATCGGAATACAAGGAGAAACTTATGTCACTATGGGATATTATAGTCTGGCCGTTTGCCAGACTGCTGGAGATCCTTTATAACTGGACCGACAGCTATGGTCTTGCCATTATCCTCTTTGCTCTCGTGGTCAACCTGATCCTGCTGCCGTTCATGGCAAAGAGCAAGAAGGGCATGATGAAGACCACCCGAATCCAGCCTCAGCTAAAGGAGCTGGAGAAAAAACATAGGGGCAACCAGCAGAAGTATCAGCAGGAGGTCATGAAGCTCTACAAGGAGCAGGGCGCAAGCCCCACATCCGGCTGCCTTTGGTCGCTGATCCCCTTCCCGATACTCATCGCTCTGTACAGCGTCATCCGCCAGCCTCTCGGCAGCATGATGGGCCTGGGCGACGAGAGTATCAAAAAGCTCACCGAGTGGGCTACCCAGAATGCGGGCTTTGTTGCCTCCAAGCAGGGTACCTATGACCAGATCGGCGTCGCCGACGCTATCCATAATAATTGGGATGCTGTTGTCAATGCTCTCGGCAACTTCAGCGGAAAGCTTCTCAACATCGATTACAGCTTTATCGGAATGAACCTCGGTTCGATCCCCGATTGGAAGATCTGGACTTATGATTTTTCGGGCGCCGATATTCTCGCAAATATCGGACTGTTCCTGATCCCGCTGATCGCGGCGTTCCTTTCCTGGGCGTCGATGAAGATCAGCCAGGCGACCAACCCACCCCAGGCAGGACAGGCGGCGATGAGCATGAAGACCATGAACCTCATGATGCCCCTTATGTCGGTCTGGATCTGCTTCATCATGCCTGCAGCTCTCGGCGTTTACTGGATCGCCAACAGCTGCTTCGGTATCGTGCGTGACCTCGTGCTCACCAAGTATTACAAGCGCAAGCTCGATATCGAGGATGCAGAGCGCATCGCGGCTCAGAAGGAGAAGGACACCGAGCGCGCACGCCGCCATGAGGAGTATGAGCAGCTCAAGGCAGAGGGCGCAACGACCCGCAATAACAACACCAGCAAAAAGAAAATGCAGGCTCAGCAGAAGCAGGCAGACGCAGAGCGCATCGCCGCGAACGAAAGAGCGGAGCGCGAGGCGCGCCTTGAAAAGCTCGGCATAGAAAAGCCTGAGAATCCCTCTCAGGTCGGTAAGCGCCGCTACGCAAGAGGCAGAGCTTACGACCCGGACCGCTATGCCGATGAGATCGCCGCAGCGGCAAAGTCTGAGGAAGCAGCCGAAGAGGCCGCAGCTCAGACCGAGGCAGAGCCTGAACAGTCACAGGAGAATAGTGAAAAATGATAAAGTCTTTGGAAACCACAGGCCGCACCGAGGATGAAGCCATCGCCGCGGCCCTGAAGGAACTCGGACTTGAGCGCGACGATGTTTCCGTAACCGTCGTTGAGCGCGCAAAATCCGGTTTTTTGGGCATAGGCACTTCTCCGGCAGTCGTGCGCGTCGAGTATGAAGCTCCCGACGAGCCCGAGACTGAGGTCGAGGCTGCTCCCGTCGTTGAGGCAAAGAAGGCTCCCGAAAAGGCGGAAGAACCCGCCGATAACGGCGAGTTTGCCGACATAAGAGCCTTCCTCGAGGGACTTCTCGAGCGCATGGGTGTCAAGGCCGATATCGAGATCACCCGCCGCGACGGCAAGAGCATTGCCGTTAACCTCTCGGGCCCGAACATGGGCGCGGTCATCGGCCGCAGGGGCGATACCCTCGATGCTATCCAGCACCTGACCAACTACGTCATCAACCGCGGCAGCGACAAGCACATGCACATCTGCGTCGACGCGGAGAGCTACCGCGCAAAACGCGAGGAATCGCTCGTTCGTCTTGCCGAAAAGATGGCGGCCAAGGTCATCAAGTATAAGCGCAGCATGGCGCTTGAGCCGATGAACAGCTACGAGCGTCACATCATCCACGCCGCCCTTCAGGACTATGAGGGCGTCAGCACGAGCTCGACCGGCACAGAGCCCAACCGCCGCGTCGTCGTATCCTACGACCGTCCGCAGAACACGGGCAACAAGCCGCAGAGCCGCGAATGGGCATAAGCCCCGTATATTGGAGGAACTAAAATGATACTTGAAAAAATCCAGCAGATCCTTGCACAGCAGTTTGAAGTATCCGCAGACAGCATTTCCGCCGACACCAATATCGTTGATGACCTCGGCGCGGATTCTCTCGACGTCGTCGAGCTGATCATGTCCGTTGAGGACGAGTTCGGCGTTCAGATCCCCGATGAGGATGCAGCCGAGCTGCCCACCGTCGGCAAGATCATCGAGTACATCGAAGCAAGGCAGTAATTAAAAACATGAAAAATCCCGTCCGAGAGGACGGGATTTTTTGCTGTATGGGTCAGAATTTAATATACGGGATCACATAAACGAGCGCGAGCGAAAACAGCGAGAGGAACACGCACAAAGCCGATAGGCACGCAGGGCTTATGCTTAAAGCTGTCCTGCGCATTTATTTTCTTGTCGATCAGCCATGCGCCGACAGCGCAGACAAGCGACGCGGCGAACATCGGCAGGTTCAGCCCGGCGCTGTGCGTAAGCAGACCGAGGCTGAAGTATAGCCCAACCAGCCACGCAATGTAAAGCAGCGTTGATAAAATTATCAGGCTTATGTATTTTGCTTTGCTCATAACTTTACCTCCTGCCCCCTCACTTATATAATACATTCGCAAACGAAAAAGGAGGACAACAATTTTCGTTTTTTTCGAAATTTGTCGTTTATCACAAAATAGGCGATGCGCATTTGTAAGTAATATACAGCCCTGCAACAGTCTCCGCGCGGTTTTTATTGACTTAAAACACGGAAAAGAGTAAAATAAACTGATTAAGTATTCATTTCGGAGGATGCTATGGAAAAACTGTCACATGCGTATATAGTGTCCTCGGCATCGGAAAATGCGCGGATGGGCAAGGCGTTTTACCTTGCCGAAAAAATGCTGTGCCAAAGCAGCGGCGAGCGCCCCTGCGGCGTGTGCCGCGACTGCCGCAAGGTCAAGGCGCGCGTTCACCCCGACCTTGCCGTTATCGAGCGTATTACAGACGATAAGGGCAAGCAGAAAAAGGAGATACTTGTCGATCAGGTGCGTGCCATGGGCGCGGATGCCTATGTCATTCCGAACGAGGCGTCGGCGAAGGTCTATATCATAAAGGATGCCGACACGATGAACGAGCAGGCGCAGAACGCCGCACTGAAGATCCTCGAGGAGCCGCCGAAGGGAGTTCATTTTATTCTGTGCGTGTCAAATCCCGAGCGGCTGCTCGTCACGGTGCGCTCGCGCTGCGTGCTCATAAGCTGTGCCGGCGAGGAGGACGCGGAGGATGAGTCTGCCGCCGCGCTCGCCGATGAATTCGTCGCGCTCGAGCGCAAGGGCGATATCCCGGCGCTGACGGCCTGGTGCTTTGAGCATGAAACTCTCGACGCTCTGTCGCTCGGCGTGTTTTTGCTCGCACTAAAGCGCCGTTATGTCGGACTTTTGGCGTCGGCAGAGGATAAAATGCGCATAATGGATATTATACAGCTTATTGACCGCTGCGCACGGTATCAGACGGTCAATACGGGCGTGAAACACATTTTGGGGCTGCTGGCAGTGCGCTCGGCAGCGGAAACGAGGAGAACAATTGACTGAGGTTATAAGCGTAAAATTCAAAAACAGGGGTAAAAGCTATTATTTTTCCCCGAACGGTAAGAGCGTAAAAACAGGCCAGCAGGTCATTGTCGAGACCAGCAAGGGGCTTGAGATAGCCGATTGCAGCCGCGGCAATCACGAGGTCGAGGACGATGCGGTCATCCAGCCGCTGCGCCCGGTCGTGCGCCTTGCAACGCGCGACGATCTGCGCGTTGCCGAGATAAACAAGCAGCGCGAGAAGGAAGCGTTCGAGATCTGCCGGCAGAAGATAGCCGAGCATGGACTGGACATGAAGCTCGTCGATGTCGAGTGCAACTTCGAGGGCAATAAGACCATGTTCTTTTTCACCTCCGACGGCAGAGTCGACTTCCGTGAGCTCGTAAAGGATCTGGCGGGAATATTCCGAAACAGGATAGAGCTTCGGCAGATCGGTGTCAGAGACGAGGCGAAGATGCTCGGCGGCATCGGCATATGCGGCAGACCCTTCTGCTGCAACCAGTTTATTGACGAGTTCCAGCCGGTATCCACGAAAATGGCAAAAATGCAGTCCATGTCGCTCAATCCGGGCAAAATATCCGGAAGCTGCGGCAGACTCATGTGCTGCCTGAGATATGAGCAGGAGGCCTACGAGGAGCTTACGAAAAACGTTCCCAAGCAGGGCGCGTTTGTCGAGACCCCGTCCGGCTACGGTGTCGTAACACAGGTAAATCTACTGCGCCAGATGGTCAAGGTCAAGCTCGACGGCGACGGCGACGATACGGTCAAGACCTACAGAGCCGTCGAGGTCGCGGCAGTGCCCGGCGGCCGCCCGAAGGACGGCGAGACTCCGCCGTCGGTCCTCAAATACATCCCCGAGCCCGAAGAGGAAGAGGAGGAAGAGGACGAGTGGAAGCTGCCGGAGTTGTTCGCATCCGACAGCGGCGTAAGCGCACAGGAGGGTACAGCCGAGCAGAAAAAACGCAGCCGCAGCCGCCGCTCGCGCCGCGGCGGCGGAAAAAAGCCGAACGGCGATGCAAAGCCCAAAGCGCAGCCCGAGAAGGCGTCTCCCGCGCAGGAGGATAAAACGCCGACGGCCAAGCCCAAGCCGAGAAACAATCGCCGCGGCGGCGGAAAAAAGCCCGCAGAACAGAAGCCTGCCGAGCAGCAGAGGCCGCAGCAGGCCAAAGGCCCCGACGCAGAGAAAAAAAGATCGAACCGCCGCTACTATCATCGCGGCAAGCCTAAAAACAAGGGCGATCAGACGCAGAATCAGTAGTATTTCCGGAGGCTGAGATATGAGTAACAAAAACAACAGACGCGGAATGAGCATGAAAACAAAGTGGATAATAACCGGCGTTCTCTGCGTTTTGGCGGTGCTGACGGTGATTGTCGTTGCGGCCGACGGCTGCTTCGATTTCAAGCCAGGCTCCGTTAAATCAAATAACAAAGACGTTGTCGAAAGCGCGGCACCTGCGGATGAAAAGGACACGTCCAAGTCCGGCGGCACACACACCGTGTTCGTCACTGCCGGAAACGGCGGCGCGACAGATCCCAATGGCAGTGTTTCGGTCGAGGACTATGGGAGCGTTACGATAACTATAACTCCCTATGATGGGTATGAGATACAGTCAGTTACGGTTGACGGACAGGACAAGGGCGCTGTCGAGAGCTACACTCTGTCAAACGTCACCGAGGATCACAGCATCATCGCCACATTTGTCAAGAAGGTAGTTCCCACGCCTACGCCAACGCCGGCACAGGCAACTCCCGAGCCGGACGACGATGACGATGGATGATTAATAGAATATGAAAATACCGATCACCATTTTGGTGATCGGTATTTTTTATGAAGATATCAGGTCATGCCGCCGGCAAAGCGGTTGAACATTGCCGCGACCTGCGCGCGCAATGCGCTGCCCTGCGGGCTTAGTGTGTTGTTGCCTATTCCGTTTACTATGCCTGCGCCTATTGCCCAGCACATGCTCTCGCGTGCGAAGGGACTGACATCGGATGCGTCGGCATAGCCGCCTATATCGGCGTACACGTCGGTGTTATAGCCCTTATAGTTTGCGTATCGATGCAGGAAGGTCACGAGCTGCTCGCGCGTGAGCTGATCGTCGGGAGCGAATCTGCCGTCGCTGTAGCCGTTTGAAATGTTGTTGTGCGAGCCCCAAAGCAGGGCATTGTAGTAGTAGCCCTCGGTGTCGACATCGTTGAAGCGGTTTTCATATCCAGTGACGTCGGGGCTGCCCTCAAGACGGTAGAGCACCGTTATGAGCATGCAGCGCGACATTACGATGTCCGGGCCGAAGGTGGTATCCGAGGTGCCCTTGAACAGACCAGAGGAAACTACGCTGTCGATATCGCTGTGCGCCCAGTATGTCACCGGATTGTCGGTGAAATTCTTCGTCGGAC
The DNA here is from genome assembly GCA_004558025.1 of Clostridiales bacterium. Taxonomy (GTDB): domain Bacteria; phylum Bacillota; class Clostridia; order Oscillospirales; family Oscillospiraceae; genus F23-B02. Next base: position 12,035 of record SFEG01000017.1, on the reverse strand, counting down.
ACTTATCTCCGAGCTGGCAGACATCCCTCCAGACAGCGACCGCGGTGACATCGGAGGCAGGCATCGTTATGTAATAGTAACCGTCGCTGCCGAGAGCAGCCGCTGCGCCCGTTACATCCCAGCGGACGAAGGCCTTGCCGCTTGACGGCGTGGGAACGAGCCTTATCTTTGCGCCCTCCGCGTAGCTTCCGCTGCCCTCGCCGCCGGATACGGTGAGCTTGTACGTTGCGGGGGCATCGCCGCCGGACCAGACTGCCGTTATGTAGCGCGATTTTTCGGCGACAGTGCTTCCCGTAAGCACAGCGCCCGTGTCGGAATCCTTCCAATAATCAAGGCTGTAGCCCTGACGCGTGGCTGTCGGCAGCGAGCCGTAGGGCTTATCTTTGTTATAGGCGACGACGCGGTTTCCGTTGACTGCGCCGCCGTTTGCGTCAATTGTGACGGTAACGAAATTCGTAAGAGCTGTGTTATAGTTCCCGTAAAGGAAGATCTCCGCCTCGTTAACGCGGCGTTTTACAAGTCCGGGGAGTATGTCTCCTCCGGCCGAGCATAAAACCGCGAAGGCATCGGCGATCTCAAGATCGGGGATGCGGTTGCCGTAGCTGTCCTTGAAATTCGACTGGATATACCGCGCCAAACGCCAACCTGTGTTGGCCTCAACCCAATTTGGCCCGAAATTGTACGCAAGACTCACAAGTGCGTCAAACACGTTCTGACTTGCAGTGAGCCCGTACTTCGCAATAGTGCGGTTTGCGGCTGTCTCAAACTGAACGATATCCTGCTCGAAGTATGCGTCGGCCTGCTCAGCCGTGATCTCCATGCCCTCGTATACGTCCGAACCGTAGTGACCGTAGCCGATGGTCCAGTACTTCTCGCTCGGATGCGCCTTGTATGCCTTGAGACTCGCGCCCTCCCAGTATTTTATGAGGATCTTGAGGTCATTGCTGGCTTTCATGTCCGCAGTCCCGCTGTCGGCGAGAGCCGTTGACGGAACAAGGGTCGCGAGCATCAAGACGGCAAGCAGGAAAGATATGTACCTTTTCATGCGTGTTTCTCCTGTGTGCTGTGATAAAAAGTTTAAAAATGAGTGGCAAAATTATTACATTCTGCATTTTAACAAAAAAATGCTGAAAAATCAAGGCTTTTGTTGTCGAAGGGAATATTTGGCGTAACCGACTGCGCGGAAAATGTCCGTTTTGCCTACGGCAGAGGGAAAAGTGACTAAACGCGGGGGCGCTTTGGCGGCTAATTTGTCATGGCCGCTTATTGACAGACGGGAGCGGATATTATAAAATTTATCGTCGGGTATTTATTAATAATGAGGAGCTGAGTTCAATGCGTGATTACAGCAAGGAATTTGCCGACAGAGTTCAGTACATAAGAAAGCTCGTGGAGGACAGCGGTGTCGACGGCATCGTGTTCGGAAACTCCGGCGGTAAGGATTCCGCCCTCGTCGGCATACTGTGCAAGTTTGCCTGCGAGAACACAGTGGGCATAATGATGCCCTGCGCGTCAAAGCGCAATTTCGAGCAGGATATGAAGGACGCCAAGGAGGTCGCCGACCACTTCGGCATCGAAAGCCGCGTCATTGATCTCACCGATGTCCGTCAGGCGGAGATAGACAGGCTTCAGGCCATAACGACGCTTACAAACGCGGCCGTCAACAACATCGCTCCGCGCCTGAGGATGACAACGCTGTACGCCGTTGCCGCGTCCGAGTACCGCCTTGTCGCGGGAACGGGCAACCGCAGCGAGAGATATATGGGCTATTTTACGAAATGGGGCGACGGCTCCTGCGATTTTAACCCCATATCTGATCTCACCGCGACCGAGATCATCGAGTTTCTCAAATGGCTCACCGCGCCGGCCTGCATCATAAATAAGGCACCCTCGGCCGGACTGTTCGACGGACAGACCGACGAGAACGAGATGGGCGTCAGCTACCGCGCGATAGACAGCTATATAAACGGCGGCGAGGTAAGCCCCACGGAAAAGAAGATAATCGACCGCTTCCACCGCAATTCCGGTCACAAGCGCGTCGGCATCAGCGTATTTAAGCAGATAGATGAGTAAACACGAATTTTATGAAAATCCCCTCTGCGGGAGATATGCCGGGGAAGAGATGCAGCGTCTTTTCTCCGATGACTTCAAGTTCTCGACCTGGCGCAGATTGTGGATCGCCCTGGCCGAGAGCGAGAAGGAGCTCGGCCTCGATATAACGCAGGCTCAGATAGATCAGATGAAGGCTCATGTCGACGATATCGACTATGCCTCCGCCGCCCGTCACGAGCATGAGGTGCGCCACGACGTTATGGCGCATGTGCTGACCTTCGGCGAGTGCTGCCCGGACGCAAAGCCGATAATCCACCTCGGCGCGACGAGCTGCTACGTCGGCGATAACACGGATATAATCCGCATGCGCGAAGCGCTCATCCTTGTGCGGCGCAAGCTCATTAATGCGATCGCCGCTCTGCGCGGCTTTGCCGGGGAGTATAAGAGCGTCCCGACGCTGGCCTACACGCATTTTCAGGCCGCCCAGCCGACCACCGTCGGCAAGCGTGCGACGCTTTGGGCGTATGACCTTGTTAACGACCTTGAGCAGCTGGATCATCAGCTCGGCAGGCTTGAGCTGCTAGGCTGCAAGGGCACTACAGGAACAGGCGCGAGCTTCCTTGAGCTGTTCGACGGCGACGAGGCAAAGGTCACGGAGCTTGAAAAGCTCATCGCCGCGAAAATGGGCTTTGACCGCTGCGCACCCGTCAGCGGACAGACCTATTCGCGCAAAACGGATTTTTACGTTCTGCAGGTGCTGTCCGGCATCGCGCAGAGCGCGTCGAAATTCTCAAGCGATGTAAGGCTCCTGTCGCACCTCAAGGAGGTCGATGAGCCCTTCGAGTCAAAGCAGATAGGCTCGTCGGCGATGGCCTATAAGCGCAATCCCATGAGATCCGAGCGTATAGCCTCACTGTCGCGCTTTGTTATGAGTGATCTGCAGAACGCGGCGTTCACCGCGTCGAGCCAGTGGCTCGAGCGAACTTTGGACGATTCGGCAAACCGCCGCCTGAGCATACCCGAGGCGTTTCTGGCCGTCGACGGTATCTTAAACCTCTATATAAACGTCGCCTCCGGCATGAAGATATACCCCGCCGTGTGCAAGAAGCATCTGGACGAGGAGCTGCCGTTCATGGCAAGCGAAAATATCCTCATGTACTGCGTAAAGCATAAGGGCGGCGACCGCCAGGAGCTGCACGAGCGCATCCGCGTCCACTCCGTGGCCGCGGCGCAGCAGGTAAAGCTCTACGGCGAAAAAAACGACCTTTTGGAGCGCATCATGGCCGATCCGGCGTTTCCCCTCAGCGAGGAGGAGCTTGCGCAGCTTTGCGATGCGCGCAGCTTCACCGGCATGGCCGAGCATCAGACCGAAAAATTCATAAAAGAGTATCTTGATCCTGTCATCGACGCAAACAGAAACGAGCTGGGCGTCGAGGCAAGTGTAAATGTATAAAGGAGCGTAAACAATGTTAACTGCAATCGTTGGAACCAACTGGGGCGATGAGGGCAAGGGCCGCATGGTCGATCTGCTCTCGGAAAAGTACGATATCGTTGTCCGCTATCAGGGCGGCAATAACGCCGGTCACACTGTTGTGAACGACAAGGGCAAGTTCATCCTGAACCTGCTTCCCTCCGGCATCCTGCGCGACGACACCGTCAATGTCCTCGGTGCGGGCATAGTCATCGACCTTGAGCATCTGTTTAACGAGACCGCGCGCCTGCGCGAGGGCGGCATTGCGATAAGCCCCGCAAACCTCAAGATCAGCGACCGCGCCACCATCTGCATGCCTTATCACAAGCTCCTTGACGGGCTTGAGGAGGACAGACTCGGCGATAAGAAATTCGGCTCGACCCGCCGCGGCATTTCCCCTGTGTATGCCGATAAGTTCATGAAAAAGACCCTGAGAATGGGCGATCTTAAGAACCTCGATCACCTGCGCGAGCGCGTTGCGGGTATAGTCGAGTGGAAAAACCTCACCGTCGCGGGCGGCTACGGCCACGAGCCTGTTGACGTTGACGAGATCATGGCCTGGCTCGAAAAGTTCGGCAAGCCCTTTGCCGACTACGTCTGCGATACGACCGTGTACCTCACCGAGGCCGTCAAGGACGGTAAGTCCGTCATGTTCGAGGCTCAGCTCGGCGCACTTCGCGATATAGATTTCGGCATCTATCCCTACACCTCGGCATCCACCACACTGGCCGCCTACGCGCCCATCGGCTCCGGCGTTCCGCAGCTCAATCTCGATGAGAGCATCGGCATCATGAAGGCCTACTCCAGCTGCGTCGGCGAGGGCCCGTTCACCTGCGAGATGTTTGGCGACGAGGCTCACGCACTGCGCGAAGCAGGCGGCGAGTACGGAGCCGCGACCGGCCGTCCGCGCAGAGTCGGCGGCTTTGATGTCGTTGCCTCGCGCTACGGCGCACAGATGCAGGGCTGCACCGCAATAGCTCTGACAAAGCTCGACGTTATGAGCTACATGGACAAGATCCCCGTCTGCGTAGCGTATGAGCTCGACGGCAAGCGCATAGAAAACTTCCCCGGCAACATCGAGGAGCTTGAGCGCGCAAAGCCCGTTTACGAGTACCTCGAGGGATTCAAGTGCGATATCTCCGCATGCCGCAAGCCGGAAGACCTGCCCAAGGCCGCGCTCGACTATGTAAAGTACATCGAGAAGGCTGTCGGCTGCCCGATCAAATACGTTTCAGTCAGCGCCGAGCGCGAGGGCTGCATCGAAATGTTTTAACGGGAGGAGCCGGAATGCAGAATCAGCGCGTACTTGTTTTGGACTTCGGCGGCCAGTATAATCAGCTGATCGCGCGCAGAGTCCGCGAATGTAATGTTTACTGCGAGGTAAAGCCTCACAGCATGACGATAGAAGAGATAAAAGCCTACGACCCCATCGGCATCATCTTCACCGGCGGCCCGCAGAGCGTTTACGCGGCCGGCTCGCCGCAGGTAGATCCGAAGATATTCGAGCTCGGCATCCCCGTGCTCGGCATTTGCTACGGCTGCCAGCTCATGGCGCATTACCTTGGCGGCGAGGTGACCGCCGCGCAGTCGGATACAGCCCGCGAATACGGCAAGACTCCGACCTTCTTCGATACCGACTGCCGCCTGTTCAAGGATCTCCCCGCCGAGAGCGTAACATGGATGAGTCACGGCGACTATATGGCCAAGGTGCCCGAGAGCTTCCGCCTCGTCGCACACAGCGCCGCCTGCCCGACCGTCGGAATCTGCGACGAGACCCGCGGCTTCTACGGCGTGCAGTTCCACCCCGAGGTAAATCACACCGAATACGGCCAGAAGATGCTGCACAACTTCCTTTACGAGGTCTGCGGCGCGAAGGGCGACTGGACGATGGGCGACTATATGCGCGCCTCCATCGAGTCCATCCGCGCCAAGGTCGGCGACGGCAAGGTGCTGCTCGCGCTCTCCGGCGGCGTTGACTCGTCCGTCGCGGCGGCGCTGCTCGCGGAGGCTGTCGGCAGCCAGCTTACCTGCATTTTCGTCGACCATGGCCTTATGCGCAAAGATGAGGGCGACGAGGTTGAGGCCGCGTTTAAAAACTGGGATATAAACTTCATCCGCGTCAATGCTCAGGATCGCTTCCTCGGCAAGCTCGCCGGAGTTTCCGAGCCCGAGGCAAAGCGCAAGATAATAGGCGAGGAGTTCATCCGCGTTTTCGAGGATGAGGGAAAGAAGATCGGCTCTGTCGATTATCTTGCACAGGGCACGATCTATCCCGACGTTATCGAGTCCGGAACGAATGTCGCGGCTGTCATAAAGAGCCACCACAATGTCGGCGGTCTGCCCGATTTTGTCGATTTCAAAGAGATCATCGAGCCGCTGCGTCTGCTGTTCAAGGATGAGGTGCGCGCCCTCGGCCGTGAGCTCGGCCTGCCCGAGTACCTGGTCATGCGCCAGCCCTTCCCGGGTCCGGGCCTTGCCATCCGCGTCATCGGCGATATCACAAAGGAAAAGCTCGATATCCTGCGCGAGGCGGACTTCATCTTCCGCGACGAGATCGCGAAGGCGCATCTTGAGGGTACGATGAATCAGTATTTCGCGGTGCTCACGAGCATGCGCTCGGTAGGCGTAATGGGCGACGGCAGAACGTATGACTACACTCTCGCGCTGCGCTCGGTCACGACGACCGACTTTATGACCGCCGACTGGGCACGCATACCCTACGACGTGCTCGACAAGATCTCCGTGCGCATCGTAAACGAGGTCAAGGGAATAAACCGCATCGTCTATGATATAACCTCCAAGCCTCCCGCAACAATAGAGTGGGAGTAGAACGTAAAGGCTTGCTGGTTGCACAAAAAACGCCGAAAAGCCCTGTAATTACAGGCAATTCCGGGTTTTGACGAGTTAGCGGGAATGGTGCCGTGCAACCGCCGTGCAACCGCGAGAGCCGGGAAAAGGCCGTTTGGTTGCACAGAGGCGATTTTAATGGTAGCCAGTGGCTAACCGCGAAAAGCCGGAAAACGTGTATAAATTGCTATTTGAGCCAGTTCGTTTTGACGACGGACTGGCTCTTTTTTTATGCCAAAAAAATTTTTGGAGGGACCCTAAAAAATGGTCGAGTTATTCCCATTACCTAATGAAGGGGTTCTCCTCCCGACAAGGAGCGCCACTTCGCGCTGCTTGAAAACTGAATATACAGATCATCAGGTACGTTAATCAGACTGATGAGCCATACGGCATGTACGCTTAGCTCTTTGAGAGTCGCGAGAATCCAGTGCCGCAATGGAGAGACTGCTACTCTCCCCGGCGATGACAGGTCTGACGATAATGATACTTCTCTACGGAGCTGGCGGAGAACCCGGCAGAGGTGAAACTCCTATGAGACCGTGAAGCACACGGTCGCCTGATGATTTCCCTAAGCTACATTGCTTATTCCGCAGGGGCTGTTGAGAACAAATACTGCGGTCCTTACATGCCGGAGTTGTCCGGCTAAATAAGGAAAGGAGGAATCCCCATGGACAACTGTCATGTGATTGCCATCACAAATCAGAAAGGCGGGGTCGGAAAGACAACTACCACCCTCAACCTCGGTGTGGGCCTCGCGAACGAAGGATACAGAGTCCTGCTTATTGATGCGGATCCTCAGGGCAGCCTGACTGTCAGTCTCGGAATTAAGAATCCCGACGAACTGGACATCTCGCTTGCTACTGTAATGGACGCTGTAATCAATGAAAAGGATCTGTCCGAAGACGCAGGCATTCTGCACCACGATGAGGGAGTCGATTTGCTTCCTTCTAATATTGAACTGTCAGGCATGGAAACAGGGCTGTTCAATATCATGAGCCGTGAGTATGTGCTGAAGGGCTATATCGAAACGGTCAGGAAGAACTACGACTATATCCTTATAGACTGCATGCCTTCTCTGGGAATGATGACAATCAACGCGCTTGTCGCAGCAGACAGCGTGATTATCCCATCGCAGCCGAGCTTTCTGTCCACGAAAGGCCTGAACCTGCTGCTTCACTCAGTATCTAAGGTGAAGCGATCTATCAATCCGGGTCTGAGGATAGACGGTATCCTGCTGACGATGGTGGACAGCCGCACAAACAATGCCAGGGACATTATCGAAGCGCTCCGGACCGGTATCGGTCAGAATATCAGAGTCTTCGAGACTGAGATCCCGCATTCGGTACGCGCGGTGGAGTGCAGTCTTACCGGTGAGAGTATCTTCTCCCACGACAGGAACGGTAAGGTTGCGGCAGCTTATGAGGCATTGACGAAGGAGGTGGAAGACATTGAAAGAGCGGCCAAAAATCGATCTGGGCATGACTGGGTACGATGAGCTTTTCATGAACGATCAGGAGCGTGCTGAAAACAGGCTCCCGAAGATTTATGACATTCCGCTCTCTGAGATCGATGAGTTCCCGGATCATCCCTTCAAGGTGAAGGACGATGAAGACATGCTTCAGCTCGTTGAAAGCGTACGGGAACGTGGCATCATCACGCCTATTACCCTTCGCAGGAAGGAAGACGGTCGCTATGAAATTGTTTCCGGCCACAGACGGAAAAGAGCCTGTGAGATCGCGGGGCTTGAAACGATCCCGGCAGAAATCAAGGAACTGTCGAGAGATGAAGCCATTATTCTTATGGTAGAGTCTAACCTTCAGCGCTCCGTGATACTGCCGAGCGAAAAGGCTTTCTCGTATAAGATGAGGCTTGAAGCGATGAAGCGTCAGGGACAACGGACCGATTTAACTTCTCGACCAGTGGGCGACAAGTTGGATGAACGCAGATCTGGCGAAATTCTTGGCGAAACTGTCGGCGAGAGTGAACGGCAGGTACAACGTTATATCCGTCTCACAGAGCTTGTTCCGGAACTGCTTCAGCTTGTAGATGACGGGAAAATTGCTCTGCGTCCGGCTGTAGAACTGTCCTATCTGAACGACATTGAGCAGCAGGATCTTGTGGAAGAAATCGGTCTGACTCTTGCCACACCGTCGCATGCCCAGGCTATCAAGATGCGGAACTTTTCCAAAGAAGGCAAACTCACGCCTGAGGTTATCGAATCCATCATGTTCGAGGAAAAGCCGAATCAGAGGGAGAAGATCAACATCCGCTACGAAGACGCCAGGCGTTATATCCCTTCCAGTGTTCCTTATGAAAAAACCGGTGAGTTTGTTCTGAAAGCGCTTGAATACTATCACCGGCATCTGGAACGCCTGAGAGATGACGCAAGGTAACCCCACGCCAAGGGAGAGGTCTGTCCTTTTTTCGGGACGGCATTACCGTTTCCCCCCTCACACTCCCCCCATAGCTCAATACTTCCTGTTACTTGCTGAAAGAAAAAATCATAGAGTTGTTTCTTCAGGAAGTGATCCGTAGACTGGTCACGAAGGAGGCCATCCCGATGAAAAGAATATGGATCATACTCCTGACAGCATCATTGCTGGTTCTTGCCGGATGCGGCGGAAAAGAGCCAGTTGCTTTTTCAGGAAGTACAGAGTCGCAGCCGCCAGGCATGGAAACATCGGCGGATAGCGCTTCGCCGGTTGAAAACACAGCGCTTCAGCAAGAATCGACGGAGAACATAGCAAACGTCAAAGAACCTGCTGAAGCCAGAACAACTGAATATGTCCCTGCGGCAAGTGTTACCACAGCTGATGAGAATGAGGCTCCGTCACCTGAACAGCCTTCTTCTCAGCTGGTAAATGAAGAACCGGAATCCCGTCCGTCCGAAGCAGAACCGGAGCCGACTACTCCTGAACCACAGGAACCGCCAGCCCCGTCAGAAACGCCGCCGGATCCTGTTGGGGAACCCCCAGAGGAAGTCCCTGCCCAAGAGCCTGAACCGGAACCCGATTTCGACATCGGTTACTGGATCAGCTACGCAAAAGGAGCTGCAGCCGAAAAAGGACTGGCCCTTGATTCTTCAGCTGTGGACTGCTGGGACAACCCGATCACGGCAAACCCGGACTGCATTTACCTGGAACGGGACATCAACGCCAGACTGAGCCGATACGCAGGTGATGAAGATATTACCGCTGTCTGGATATGGTACGAGAGTATCGGCACAAACAAGTATCTGATCTACATCGGATACGCATAAACCAAATACTATTTCGAGAGAAGCATCGTAGAGATACGGTGCTTTTTTCATGCCTTGAAGGAGGTCAACGAATGAAAAATCACATTAAAAAAGGCATGTCGGGACTTCTTGCGTTCCTGATGTGCTTTACGGTTCTGCTCAGCGCCGGTGTAACGCCTGCTTTTGCGGCCTCGGAAACCTGTACCACATATTCGGTCGGCTTTCCGAGAGACGGTGATGCAAACCAGGTTTATTCCAATGAGGTCTGGGGTCACCCGTCGCTGACACATATGAACGGATGGCATTCCAACGATGTGGATCTGACCACGCTTCACTGTATGAACAGTTATGACGGACAGATCTGCTACTGTATTGAGCCTGCAGTTGAAAGAGAGATGGGCGAAACGATGAGCGGCTTCGGTGAGGATTTCTGGGACAATTACCCCAGCAACCTGAACAACACCATCCAGCCGGACGATATCAAGGTTCTTCTGGGCCGCATCATGCAGTACGGCTATCACGGTACGCTCTCCACAGCATGGCGTTCCCAGAACTCGGCCGATGCGGATAAGATCGCGCATGCCTACGCCACCCAGATCCTTGTCTGGGAGACCCATCACCGGACCCGACAGCGCAGTCGATATTATCGGCGAGTATCTCGGCGATTTCGACCGTGAGCTCATGGTGCTGGTCAATCTCCGCAATGACGGAAAACCCATCAATATGAACATCATGAGCATCGGGACGATCAACGCGTCTATCGCGTGTCCCAGAGAGGCGCTGAAGGCGTCTATCCTGTCCAACGCGGCGGCCATCATGCTTTTTCATAATCATCCGTCAGGAAATCTCACGCCGTCCAGAGAAGACATCATGACTACGGACAAGATGATAAAAGCGTACCGGCTGCTGGACATTCAGGTTCTGGATGTTCAGCTTGCAGAACTGGTTCACCTGTTTGAAGTACTGAACCTTCCTACAGGTCTTATGACCAACCCCGCTCAGAGAGAAGCAGGCCTTGCACAACTTCTTGAAAAGGCAAAAGAAATCGTCAACGTTGCTGTCAAGGCGGCAAGCAAGCTTAACGGAGACTTTACTCTCTGGGGCGAGAAATTGATTCCTGATCACATTGCGACGACATACAAAGATTCAGGTAAGCGCGTTCTTGATATGTTCGCAAACTTTGGGACACGCTTCAATACGGTGGCGAAACTCCCGAACTTCCTTTACACGAAAGAAGAGATTGATCAGATCGAGAGAGATATTCAGAATGTGAATGTCATCATGGAATATGACAGATTCCGTACAGAGCTCACTTCAGACATCAGCTACATGATGAACCTTGACCGTATGGATCTGGGCAAGGCAATAACTGAGGCGCTGGAAGCTGCAAAAGACAGATTCCATGAGATTCGCGATGCAATTCCTGAAGATATGGATGGTGAAGGAGCTGCTGCGGATGTTAAGGAAGTTCTGGATAAGGTCAAGAAGCAGTATATTGATCTCTATATGGAGGAGCATAGCAAGAAGCGCTTGAATGTAATCGACGCCAAGAAAAAAGGCGAGATTATCAGCTCTACCAAGCTTGCTAACCTTAAGAAACTCAAGACATTGAGTATCTTCTCCGCTGCAAAGGTCGATGCTATTGACACAGAGTTGGCGTCCTTGAAGGTCTGCTATGATCTGACATCCGATATGCTGCTGACAACACATTTCTGCACCAAGTGCAATTTTGTGCTCGGCAGTAGTGATGCTCCTGTTAAAGGTAAGATTGCAGATATTGAAGACAGGATCGACACGCTTCTTGATGACTGGAGCCAGACACTATACAACACTCTGTCAGATCCTCTCCTCGGAGAACAGATGACATATCTTAAACCTCAGCAGCGTACAGTTATCGATCAGTTCTTGAAGACAAAGAAACTTCCCGAAAAAGTTTCTTTTTGACCGGTTATCAGTTGTTATTGAGTATTCTGCTTATCATCTGTACCTTTTTTCTGTCCGGTCAAAGCCTTCAAACCCAGAAAGAAAAAACAGTTGCCCAGCAGGAATGGAACCAGCTTCGCACATATTTCAGGGAACATTCGGATGAAACCTTCCTAATGGATTGCCGCACAATGGGTGCCTACACATCCGGAATCTGGTCTTCAACCATGATGGAGCCCAACGCATTCATGGCCGGCGGCTGGCTTACCGCTTCCCCTCTCATGCAGGAGCGCTTCCAAATCTTAGGAGCGGTTGACGGAGGTGAAGCCATTGCCACACTCCCCACCGTACACTATATTACTGCCGCTTCCGATTACTCCTGGCTTCAGGATTATATATGCACGCGATACCCGGATACTCACATTGTGGAGGAATCCCGTCTTTGCATAGGTGAAAAAACATTTTTCATCCTATCTGCAGAATGACATCGGGGACGGGGCTTTT
>SFEG01000035.1 GCA_004558025.1 Clostridiales bacterium | reverse complement strand
TCGTCATCGTTTATGCCATACACGACTGGATAAAATGTGGGATCAAATTTTCGCCCTTCGAGTATATCCTTGGCCTTGGAATGTATCTCCCAGCATATGTTTAATGCAGGGACTGCTGTTTCGCCGGAATTAATGATGAGCAGCTTCGCCATTGACAAGTGGGTGTATCTCGCGGGTGGGATTATTCTCCTGTTTGCTGGATGGCTTGCGCACTTCAACAGTAAAATGGCGGCCACCGGCGTCTGGGCTGGTGCCATCGGCTTCCTGGCACTGGCGGCTATGAATGCTGGTTTTGGTCAACTCTTCGGCCTGATCGGCTCCATTGGTCTTGTGATCCTCGGCGTGTATCTGCTGTACTCCGGCTTAGCACTCCTGCTAAACACCGCGATGCAGAAAGAAGTTCTACCGCTGAAATAAGAATCTTAAAAAAGATGTTAGCGGAGGTTAAGTGTACGTTTGTATACTTAACCTCCGCTGTGCTGTTCAGATTTCTCTCATCTGCCCCTCGGTTAGAACATCCAGCATAATCTTGGCCCCGGAAAGTCAGTCGGGCCAATATGTCGCAGGGGGAAACGCGAAGAACAGAATCCCATTTTTCCACCGTTACCCGATTTCCTCAAGTAAAACATTTAGGCCCTTCTTCAGCTCATTAATACTAATCACCAATGAAACGGTTCGATATTCAGAAGAAATATGGTATACTATGAACGGTGATGAAAATGAAGCATAGCATCACAGGTAGAGAGTGGATTGTTAAACTGTTTATTCAGTGATTAGTATTAGCCTATTTTTAACGCAAAATCAGGGGATTTCGGTTCAAATCCACCCACCGCTAACTTTTTCCGACTACTTTGCTCCGTGCATTTGCCCCAAAAGGTGCGCGAGATTTTTGGTCCGAAAACGCAAAAAACCGGCCTCAGTCTGGCTATGATTGCCATTCCGAAGCCGGTTTTCCCTGGTTTTACAGCATTTTGGGCCATTTTTGCCCTAAAAACAAGAAAATTGCCTGATTTATCCGGTAGACAAATCAGGCAATTACTTTGGTTGCGGAGGAGGGATTTGAACCCACGACCTTCGGGTTATGAGCCCGACGAGCTACCGGACTGCTCCACTCCGCGATATCCGTGCTCCTTAAAGCTCATATATAATACCACACGATGCCGCGCAAGTCAATACCCCCGGCGCAGATTTTGCCCGATAAAAACCGCGGGAGCGCTGCCCCCCGCGGCTTTTTTAATATTAATATATCATATAGTTACTTGCACAGCTCGGCCGCGGTCTTGGACGCGACGATGGCGTTATTGAGAACGAGCTGGATGTTGCTCTCGAGCGAGTCGCCGCCGGTGAGCTCGACAACGCGCGCCAGCAGGAACGGAGTGGTCTCCTTGCCGTGGATACCCTGCTCCTTGCTCTCTTTGACCGCCTGATCGATGGCCGCGTCAATGACCTCCTTGTCCATGGCGTACTGCTCGGGGATGGGGTTGGTGACGAGCATGCCGCCCTTCATGCCCAGCTCCTGCTGCGCCTTGAACATCGCGGCAAGCTGCGCCGGAGTATCGACACGGTAGTCGACGCCGAAGCCGCTGCGGCGGGTGTAGAACGCGGGCAGCTCGTCCGTGCCGTAGCCGATGACGGGAACGCCCTTGGTCTCGAGATACTCGAGCGTCAGGCCGAGGTCGAGGATGCTCTTAGCGCCTGCGCACACGACCATGACGGGGGTACTTGCAAGCTCCTCGAGGTCGGCGGAGATGTCCATGGTGGTCTCCGCGCCGCGGTGAACGCCGCCGATGCCGCCGGTCGCAAAGACCTTGATGCCGGCCATGTGGGCGATGATCATCGTTGTGGTGACGGTCGTTGCGCCGTCAGCGCCGCGTGCGACGATTGCTGCCAGGTCGCGGCGGGATACCTTTGCGACCTTGCGTCCGGACTTGCCGAGGTACTCGATCTCCTCGGGGGAGAGGCCGGCCTTGAGTCTGCCGCCGATGATGGCGATCGTCGCGGGCACCGCGCCGTTATCGCGTATCGTTTTCTCGACCAGCATCGCCGTTTCGACGTTTTTCGGATAGGGCATGCCGTGGGAGATGATCGTGCTCTCGAGCGCTACGACGGGCTTGCCTTCCGCCAGCGCCTTCTGTACTTCGGGGGAGATGTCAAGATATTTATTCATAATAATGCTCCATTTCTTTTTCATTTCTGAAAAGCATATTATAGCATGCACTTGACGACATGTCAAGTTTTTTGGCGGCGCATCGGCACTGTACTTATACATTTATATATTATTACGGGTGCACGGTGTCGAGACTGCCGGCAAAACCGCGAAGCTGCCGCGCCACCCTGTGGTAACGGGCTTGCCCGATCGGTTTGCGAAGGCTTTATTGGCAGCTTACGGTCGGGCCGGCGCAAAAAATGTATCCGCCGCAGCGTCCGTGCGCCGTTAAAAATGCTTGACCTTTTAATATAGGTATGGTATATTAATGATTACCTGTCGGACGAGAGGTCTTTTTTCGTGCGCGCATTTTCCGCGCGGACAGGGATCCGGTTCCTATACAGGGAGGCAAATATCCGCACCGTAACGCGGATAAATAAAATAGGAGGTGCCGAAAAGTATGGCTGACAACAGAGTCAAGATCACACTGAGATGTGACGAGTGCAAGCAGAGGAACTACAACACTGTCAAGAACAAGAAGAATACTTCCGAAAAGCTTGAGAGAAGCAAGTATTGCCCTTTCTGCAGAAAGCACACCAAGCATGTAGAAACCAAGTAACTTTCTGAAAGGATGAGTGTAAAAAATGGCTGAAGAGAAGAAAAAAGCTGCTCCTGTCAAGAACACCAACGCCGTTAAGAAGGAAGAGAAAAAGCTTGGTTTTTTCCAGCGCATCGGAAAATGGTTCCGCGAGCTTAAAAGCGAGCTGAAGAAGGTCGTATGGCCTACCCCGAAGCAGCTTGCGACCAACACCGGTGTCGCACTTTTCGTTATGGCGCTTGCCGCCGTCGTCCTTTGGGGATTTGACGAGCTGGCGGGTCTGGTCGTTAACGTCATCTTTGAGCTGGCGGGTTAGTGGCCATGGCAGAGGACGCAAAATGGTATGTGATCCATACCTATTCCGGTTATGAAAACGCAGTTGCGGCAGCGATAATGAAGGCTGCCGAAAACCGCAGGATGCAGGATCTGATCCAGGAGGTCAACATCCCCATGGAGACCGTGACCGAGATCACCGACGGCGGCGAGAAGACCGTCGAGCGCAAGGTGTTCCCCGGCTACGTTCTGTGCAAGATGGTGCTGACCGATGACAGCTGGCATCTTATCCACAACGTCCGCGGCGCAACCGGCTTCGTCGGAGCAGGCGGCAAGGCCGTTCCGCTTACGGAGCAGGAAATATATGATCTCGGCGTCGAGCGTCACGAGATCGTCACGGGCTATCAGATCGGCGATACCGTCAAGGTCACCGACGGTCCCCTGGCCGGCTTCCTCGGCACCGTTGAGGAGCTTGAGCCCGATAAGGACAGAGTCCGCGTCGTCGTTTCGATGTTCGGCAGAGAGACCCCCGTCGACCTTGAGCTCGATCAGGTCGAGGAAATCAAAGAATAATAAGAAAGAGGTGCTGAATAATGGCACAGAAAATAGTTGGATATGTCAGATTCCAGGTTCCCGCAGGAAAGGCGACTCCGGCTCCCCCTGTAGGCCCTGCACTTGGTCAGTACGGCGTAAATATCGGCCAGTTCACCAAGGATTTTAACGAGCGCACCAAGGGCGACATGGGCATGATGATCCCTGTCGTCATCACCGTTTACTCCGACCGCAGCTTCACCTTTATCACCAAGACTCCCCCCGCGGCACTGCTGATAAAGAAGGCCTGCGGCATCGAGACCGCTTCCGGCGTTCCCCAGAGGGACAAGGTCGCGACCATCAGCAAGGAAGATCTCCGCAAGATCGCAGAGCAGAAGATGCCTGACCTCAACTGCACCGACATTGAGTCTGCAATGAGCATGATCGCAGGCACCTGCCGTTCCATGGGCGTCCTGGTCGGCGACTGAGGAAAGGCAAAAGTGGGAGGATCTATTCCGACTCAACCACATTTTTAGGAGGAAACGAAATTGTTTAGAGGTAAAAATTATAAAGAGAGCGCAAAGCTCATAGATAAGCAGGCCCTCTATGATCCCATGGAGGCATTCGGCCTGGTAATAAAGGCAAGCAAGGCAAAGTTCGACGAGACCGTTGAGCTGCACGTCAAGCTCGGTGTTGACGGCCGTCACGCAGACCAGCAGGTCCGCGGCGCCATCGTCCTTCCCAACGGCACCGGCAAGACCGTCCGCGTCCTCGTTTTCTGCAAGGACGAGCGCAAGGAAGAGGCTCTCGCAGCAGGCGCGGATTACGCCGGCGGCATGGATCTCGTTGAGAAGATACAGAAGGAGAACTGGTTCGAGTTCGACACCGTTATCGCAAGCCCCGACATGATGGGTACCGTCGGCCGCCTCGGTAAGGTCCTCGGCCCCAAGGGCCTGATGCCCTCCCCCAAGGCAGGCACCGTCACCCCGAACCTGGCTCAGGCTATCAAAGAGTCCAAGGCCGGTAAGGTAGAGTACCGTCTGGATAAGACCAACATCATCCACTGCCCCATCGGCAAGGTCTCCTTCGGTGCAGACAAGCTGTTTGAGAACTACTCGGCTCTCATCGGCGCTATCATCAAGGCAAAGCCCGCAGCGGCAAAGGGCCAGTACATCAAGTCCTGCGTCACCGCTTCCACCATGGGCCCCGGCATCAAGATCAACGCTCAGAAGCAGCTTTGATATTAAGCTAAAAAAACAGGTACGGAAAAATCCGTACCTGTTTTTTGTCGTTTCAGAGGCGCATTTTCAGAGGCGCATTAAGGCCGTACCTACACGGTTATTGCAGGTGCTCGGTATCGTACCTACAGACAAAACCGTGAAGCTGCCGCATCCCGTAAATGCAGTGCAAAATCTGTGCCTTGCTCTTGGGAAGCGGCTGTTTTTCGGTTTCCTCCGCACTCTCGACACCGGGCGACCGCAATATGCGTATTCGTAGGTGCGTCAATGCGCCTCTGAAAAACTGTTTATAAAATCTTTCGTTTTTGTTCATGCCTTTGTCATAAAAAATGTGTATTATAACATCACAAAATGAAACGAACACACCCGGAGGCCGTAATGGACGACAACAGAGACAAGAGAACAGATAATTCGTCCGACGACGCCGGGATGGACGGCGAGTACCACTTTGTCCGCCCCGAGCAGCGCCTGTATGAGGACGCGGAGTTCGTCCCGCAGGACGAGGCGACGGAGGTGCCGCACTATTACGCTCCCGAGGAGAAAAAGCCGCGCGAAAGATCCGGCGAGGCGCAGCGCAGCGGCACGCTGAGGATCGCGTGCTTGTGCCTTGTGTGCGCACTGGTCGGCGGCCTTGTCGGCGGCTTCGTATCGTGGAACGCGGTCAAGGGCAGCATAGCCGACGGTACGGTGAAGGATAACTCCGTCAAGCCCATCGTCAGCACGACCGGCGGCAAAAAGGTCAGCTCCGAGACTGCCTCGGCAAACGAGATATACGAGCTCGGCTGCAAGCAGACTGTGGGCGTTTCGCTTGAAAGCACCTATGCCAACATATTCGGCCAGCAGAGCGCAAGCGCCGTTGCAGGCACCGGATTTGTCATAACCGCCGACGGATATGTAATGACGAACTATCACGTCATCGAGTCGGCGCAAAAAAGAGGCTACAAGATAAGCGTCCTGTTTAAGGACAAATCGAGCTTTGAAGCCAAGGTCGTCGGCTTTGACGAGGATAACGACGTCGCCGTTCTGAAGATCGACGCATCCGACTTAAATCCGGCCACCATCGGCAACAGCGACGATATCGCCGTGGGCGACAGCGTCTTTGCCATCGGAAATCCCCTTGGCGAGCTTGATTTTTCAATGACCTCCGGCCGCGTGAGCGCGCTTGACCGCAGCATCACGACCGAGCAGGGCGGCGCCGCGATAAACATGTTCCAGTTTGATGCTGCCATCAACTCCGGCAACTCCGGAGGGCCGGTTTACAACGAAAGCGGCGAGGTCATCGGCATTGCGACCGCGAAGGTCGGCTCCTCCGGCGTGGAGGGTCTGGGCTTTGCGATCCCCATTAACGATGCTGCCGACATCGCAAACGAGCTCATCACAAAGGGCTACGTCAGCGGCAGAGCCTACATGGGCGTCAACATTGATAATCGCTACACCTCGGTCTACGCACAGTATTACAACATGCCCGAGGGCGCGTATGTGTATAATGTCGAATCCGGCGGCTGTGCCGAGAAATCGGGTCTGGCCGCGGGCGACATCATCACAGAGGTCGGCGGCGAGGTCATAGGAAGCTATTCCGATCTCAACGCCGCGATAAAGAACTTCAAGGCCGGACAGAGCACCGAGATCGTCGTCTACCGCGGCGGCGAGTACGAAACGCTCAGCATCACCTTCGATGAGTCGAAGCCCGACGCCGGGAACAACGGCGTCAACGAGTTCGGCATCTCGTGCATACCCAATTAATTTGCTATGTTTCTTCTCCTTTAATCGGGAGGGCTCTCTCTTCCTCCCGACATATATCCTCTCTATTTCTCCAAAACAAAAGGCCGCAGCTTCTGCTGCGGTCTTTTGTCTTTTTAATAGTGCATGGGGGGCTCCTACGGATACGGTTATTGCGGTCGCCCGGTGTCGAGGGCGCCGATGAAACCGTGAAACTGCCGCTTCCCGATAGTGCGGTGCAAATATTGCGGCGCCCGGCAGTGCAGGCTATGCCTGCAAATGAATAAATAATAATGAAAAATTACGGTGTGCGGCGATTCCGCACGGATTAAATTCCATTCACCCAAAGGGCGAATACCTCAATTATTCACTATTCATCAGCATTGCACCTTTGCCTTCCCCTTCGGGTGTCAGCGTCCGGCGGCCCGCTGCGTCTCTGCGAAAATCCGCCGTATGAGCAATGCGTGCTCCATCCGCCTCACCTCTTTTTATATTTATAAACGCAAAAACTCCGAAAAGGATCAAAAATATTATAGCGGATTTCAAAAAATATGGGCTTTTGGCCATTAGGGTGCTATAATGACAGTATGAAATAGTTTTTGGATGTGATACCATGACCGAATACACAGTGAACACCGCCGGGGCGATAGCGCCCTCAAAGGCCGGGGCAGAGCCGATACTCGTCACCATGACGACCGACGAGTTCCGCGAAAGGAAGGCGGATTTTCCTTTCCACCGCGACATGCTGCACAGCCTCGGCTCGATCCGCTACTGCAAGGCAGAGCTGTACCGCGGCGGCATCATCGGAACGATGCGCATTCCGCGCAAGGAGGCGCAGCGCGCGCCGGAGCTGTGCTTCGGCTTCTGCCTGACGGGCAGCGCACTGTATATCATCGAGGACTCGGGCGAATACAAAACGCTAATGAGCAGGCTCGTAAAGCACTCGGCCGGCATCGAGCGCCCGTCGCAGCTTCTTTTGAGGCTGCTGGAGCTTCTGACCGAAAACGACGTGCTGTACATGATGCACATCGAGGCCGAGCTTGAGCGCATGGAGGCCGAGCTCGACGGCAAAACTCCAGACGATTTCTTCCGCCGTCTGACCCGGCATCGCCAAAAGCTCTCCGAGCTCGGTGCGTACTATGCTCAGCTTTCGGATATCGGCGAGAGGCTTTCCGACGAGCTCGGCGCGCCCATCGTCCACGACTGCACCGCATGGGAAAAGTTCGCGCGCCGAGCCGAGCGGCTTCAGGACCACGCGGAGCTTGTCGCCGAGAGCGCTCTGCAGCTGCGCGAGCTTTATCAGGCCGAGCAGGACTCGCGTCAGAACCGCATCATGGGGCTGCTGACCGTCGTCACGACGCTGTTTTTGCCCCTTACGCTGCTCACCGGCTGGTATGGCATGAATTTCCGCAACATGCCCGAGCTTACATGGCGCTGCGGCTACGCTGTCGCTGCCGCCGTCGCCCTCGTTATCGTCGTCATCGAGATACTCTGGCTGCGCAGGCATTTCCGAAAGTTTTAGAGGCGCATTGACGCACCTGCTGGCAAAACCGGTATATTGTCGCTTCCCGTGAGTGCGGTGCGAATTTTGCGTCTCTCGCACGGGATGCAAACCTTATGGTTTATTCCAATGTTTCGATACCGGGCTACCGCAATATGCGTATTCGTAGCTGCTTTCGTGCGCCTCTAAAAAAGTACTTGATTTTTTGGCATGGATTAGGTAGAATATCATAGCACAATGTAAGGAGTGACCGCGATGGCAAAGCTCGTTTCAAAGATAGTTGAAATCTGGCACGACCGCAAGCGCATTCTCGGCATGCCCATAAGCTTCACGCGATATGCGCTGAGCGAGGACAGGCTGTTTCTTAAGCGCGGCTTCCTGAACGTGAGACATGACGAGATTCTCCTGTACCGTGTGCGCGATATGCGCGTTTCGGTGTCGCTGTGGCAGCGAATTTTCGGCGTCGGCTCGGTGACGGTGGTGTCGACGGATAAGAGCATTCCGGAGCTTACACTCAAGAATATCCGCCAGCCGAACGAGGTCAAGGAGCTTATCCACGAGCACGTCGAAAAGATGAAGATCGAGCGCCGCATGCGCATCGGCGAGATGAGTATGGATGTCGACGACGATACGATCGACCTCGAGGACATGAACTGAAAAGCAAACGGCTCGCGCCGCTTGTATATATGGATAGGTATCGAAGTGGTCATAACGGCCCTGACTCGAAATCAGGTAGTCGCGCAAGCGGCTCGTGGGTTCGAATCCCACCCTATCCGCCACATCGCCGGAGCAAAGCGAACTTTGCTCCGGCATTTTTATGCCCAAATTCCATCAATCTGCACTTTCGGCGACTCTCTGTTTGCTCCCAAAGTTCCCGCCCTCCGGCAGAGCAAGGCCATAAAAGGCGGCCAGCAGCGCCGGGGTTGCAAAGCTCAGCAGGTCAATGGCGGATTCAAACACATGAATGTGCTCCGCATTCGGCTTTCCCTCCAAAAAAAGAGAGGTGCTTGTCACTGCCGGTCAACTCGCCCTTATAGCTGCTGGCGGTGCTGCGCAGAGCGCCATATCTCGCCTTGCACTGCTTATCGGATAAGTCGTATTCCTCCAGCGCCAGCACAATGTTCTCTTGGCTTCCTCCTTCATTTATGTTTTTGGGATAACACACTCTATAGAAACAGCCGCCTGATTTCTCGTTGAAACCAAGCGGCTGTGTATAGAATATTTGTTTTTGGAACGAAATCAGATCATCCACACAGGGACAATGTATGTGCTGCTGTCGATTGCGCTCAATGTCTCCCGAAGGCAGATGATCGCGCCTGTCCCTCTCGGCACGGAGGCCTTGTAGAGCGGCTTGAATGCGCCCGTGATTTGTGTGGGCGGGTTGATGCTTTTTTTGATCTCGATTGGATGCAGCTGACCGTCGCTCTCCATAATCAAGTCGATCTCGTTGCTGTTCTTGTCCCGGTAATAATGCAGCAGGCAGTCCTGCGCACTGTTGCTGTAGGTC
>SFEG01000034.1 GCA_004558025.1 Clostridiales bacterium | reverse complement strand
TTCTCTTAACAACACCATATAGATTTTTTGTACGCCGCCGCCCGCCATCGAGCAGAGTTTTTACACCTAATTGGGGATGAAACAGCTCATGGCGGGCGGCGGCGTTGCCCTTATCGGCATGACCCTTGTACCGCTGCTTTCCGGGCTGTTCGGTTAAGATAAGCGGGTAAAGGCTTATGCAGAGCATACTTGACGCGATTAACGAATGGATAAAGGAAATCCTTATCGGAGCCATAAACGGTAATCTGTCATCTATGTTCGGGGACGTAAACGAAAAAGTCGGCACTATCGCCGCAGAGGTAGGCAGGACCCCGCAAGCGTGGAACGCAAACGTATTTTCCATGATAAGGACGTTATCGGAAAACGTGATTGTCCCGATTGCGGGGCTTGTCATTACCTATGTCCTATGCTACGAGCTAATCAGCATGGTAACGGAAAAGAACAATATGCACGATATTGACACGTTCATGTTTTTCAAGTGGATATTCAAGGCGTTTGTCGCAGTCTATCTTGTTACGCACACCTTTGATATTACTATGGCGGTGTTCGATATGGCGCAACACGTTGTTTCCGGCGCGTCGGGGGTAATCGGCGGCAACACGAATATAGACGTTGCCGCCGCCCTTGGCTCCATGCAGGACGGGCTTGAAGCAATGGAAATCCCCGAACTGCTCTTACTTGTCATGGAAACAAGCCTTGTGAGCTTGTGCATGAAAATCATGTCCGTATTGATAACCGTTATCCTCTACGGCAGAATGATAGAAATTTACCTTTACTGTTCGGTATCGCCTATCCCGTTTGCAACAATGACAAATCGAGAGTGGGGACAGATAGGAAACAACTACCTAAAAGCCCTGTTCGCTATCGGTTTTCAAGGCTTTCTGATTATGGTATGCGTCGGCATTTATGCGGTTTTGGTAAACAGCATGATTATAGCGGATAACCTGCACAGCGCGATTTTCTCCCTTGCAGCTTACACCGTTATTCTCTGCTTCTCCCTGTTCAAATCCGGCGCACTGGCAAAATCCATATTCAACGCACATTAAAAGACCGCGGGGCTTTTCCCCGCAGAAAGGAGGTTTACGCTTGGCGTATGTACCCGTACCGAAAGACTTATCCAAAGTCAAAACAAAGGTTGCTTTCAACCTTACAAAACGGCAAATCATTTGTTTTGCGGTTGCCCTTATCTTAGGACTTCCGCTTTTCTTTTTGCTCAAAGACAGCGCAGGCACAAGCCTTGCGTCGGTGGTAATGATTGCGGTCATGCTGCCCTGTTTCCTGTTCGCCATGTATGAGAAACACGAGCAGCCCCTTGAAGTGGTGGCAAAGCACATCATACAGACAAAATTCATTGCCCCCAAAGAGCGACCCTATCAGACACAGAATTTATACGCCGTATTGGAACGGCAGAGAAAATTGGAAAAGGAGGTATCAGAGATTGCAAAAGGAACCTACAAAAAAGGCAGCGGGAAAAAGAAACGCCGGGGCTAACCCGCCCCGCAAGCTCTCCCGCGCCGAGAAAAAGCAGATTGCCGAGGTTATCCGGCAGGCAAAGGGCGACGGGAAAGCCCACACCGCGCAGCAGACAATCCCCTACCTTACCATGTACCCGGACGGGATATGCAAGGTATCGGAAAAGAAATACAGTAAATCCATTGCCTTTGAAGATATTAACTATCAGCTTGCACAGGCAGACGACAAGACCGCCATTTTTGAAAACTGGTGCGATTTTCTCAACTACTTTGACGCTTCCGTTTCGGTGCAGCTTTCTTTCATCAATCAAGGGACGCAGCGGGAGCAGGCAGAGAAAGCTATCAATATTCCCGCGCAGGACGACGCTTTCAACTCTATCCGCACCGAGTATTCGGATATGCTGAAAAATCAGCTTTCCAAAGGCAACAACGGGCTTGTGAAGCACAAGTACATCACATTCAGTATCGAAGCAGACAATCCGGCGGCGGCAAAAGCCCGCCTTTCCCGTATTGAAACCGACGTGCTGAACAATTTTAAGGTACTTGGCGCGTCTGCCCGACCTATGACGGGCTATGAACGGCTGAACGTGCTGCATGGCGTATTCCACCCGGAGGGCAAGCCGTTTTCCTTTGATTTTTCATGGCTTGCCCCGTCCGGGCTTAGTACAAAGGACTTTATCGCCCCGTCCTCTTTCCATTTTGGCGAGGGACGCTATTTCCGCATGGGTAGAAAAATAGGCGCGGTATCATTCCTTGAAATCCTTGCGCCGGAACTGAATGACCGTATGCTTGCCGACATTCTGGACTTGGAAACGGGCGTTATCGTCAATCTGCATATCCGCAGTATCGACCAGACCGAAGCAATCAAGACTATCAAGCGGAAAATCACAGACCTTGACAAGATGAAGATTGAGGAACAGAAAAAAGCAGTACGCAGCGGCTATGACATGGATATTATTCCC
Organism: Clostridiales bacterium; assembly: GCA_004558025.1. GTDB lineage: Bacteria > Bacillota > Clostridia > Oscillospirales > Oscillospiraceae > F23-B02. The sequence goes on along the minus strand of SFEG01000034.1, from coordinate 7,277 downwards.
TCTGACCTTGCCACTTTCGGCAGCGAAGCGAAAAATCTCTTACAGGATTTGCAGAGCCGAAACGAGCGTATGTTTCTTCTTACGTTCCTTGTGGTAAACATGGCGGACACGAAGCGGAAACTGGAAAATGACATTTTCGCAGCGGCGGGCATTGCACAGAAATATAACTGCGCTTTGACGCGCCTTGACTATCAGCAGGAAGCGGGGCTTATGTCCTCTATCCCTCTTGGGGAAAACCTTATCCCTATTCAAAGAGGGCTGACGACAAGCAGCACCGCTATTTTTATCCCCTTTATCACGCAGGAGCTTTTCCAGACAGGCGCAGCCCTCTATTACGGGCTGAATGCTCTTTCAAACAACATGATACTCTGCGACCGCAAGCAGCTTAAAAATCCGAATGGGCTTATCTTGGGAACGCCGGGAAGCGGGAAATCCTTTGCAGCGAAACGGGAAATGACAAATGCTTTCCTCATTACGGACGACGATATTATCATCTGCGACCCGGAAGCCGAGTATTTCTCCCTTGTGCAGCGTCTGAACGGTCAAGTTATCCGTTTGTCGCCTACGGGCAAGGGCATTGACGGGAAGCCCCAGTATGTGAACCCTATGGATATTAACCTCAACTATTCCGAGGACGACAGCCCCCTTGCGCTGAAATCTGATTTTATCCTGTCCTTGTGTGAGCTTGTCATTGGCGGCAAGGAGGGCTTGCAGCCGATTGATAAGACGGTCATTGACCGCGCTGTAAGAAACGTGTACCGCCCGTTTTTAGCAAACCCCGACCCGGCAAATATGCCGATTTTGGGCGACCTCTACGACGAGCTTTTACGGCAGCCGGAGCCGGAAGCGGCGCGGATCGCGTCGGCGTTGGAGCTTTATGTATCGGGAAGCCTTAACGTCTTTAACCACAGGACGAATGTAGAGCTTTCAAACCGCCTTGTCTGCTTTGATATTAAACAGCTTGGAAAGCAGCTTAAAAAGTTGGGTATGCTCATTGTGCAGGACCAGGTATGGAACAGGGTAACGGTCAACCGGGCAGAAAAGAAATCCACACGCTACTATATGGACGAATTTCACTTGCTTCTGAAAGAGGAACAGACCGCCGCTTACAGCGTGGAGATTTGGAAGCGTTTCAGAAAGTGGGGCGGCATACCCACAGCCATTACGCAGAACGTTAAAGACTTACTTAGCAGCCGCGAAGTGGAAAATATCTTTGAAAACTCTGATTTTGTCCTCATGCTCAATCAAGCGGCAGGCGACCGGGCTATCCTTGCAAAGCAGCTTAACATTTCCCCGCAGCAGATGAAGTACGTTACCCACACCGAAGCGGGCGAGGGACTTATCTTCTACGGAAACGTGGTACTGCCCTTTGTAGACCGCTTCCCGAAAGATACCGAGCTTTACCGGGTAATGACGACGAAGCCGGAGGAAGTGGGCGAAGCATGACAGAGGAATTAAAGACGGACATTATCATCAACCGGGACGCGCTCTTTGCTCTTAGGGAACTGCCCGACGAAAGCGTGAATTGCTGCGTAACAAGCCCGCCCTACTATGCACTTAGGGACTACGGGCTTGACGCACAAATTGGGCGGGAGGACACGCCGGAGGAATACATAGAAAGGCTTGTTGCCGTATTCCATGAGCTAAAGCGCGTCTTGCGTTCCGACGGTACCTTTTGGCTGAATATCGCAGACACCTATTGCGGCACCGGGAACAAAGGTTACTATGCCGACCCAAAGAACCCGAAAGGCAGAAACGGACAGCAGACTGCGAAAAATGCCCGCGCTCCCGGCTGCAAGCAAAAGGATTTAATCGGTATTCCGTGGCTTTTAGCCTTTGCCCTACGCGCTGACGGGTGGTATTTACGGAGTGATATTATCTGGCAGAAAGAAAACCCTATGCCGGAAAGCTGCAAAGACCGACCGAGCCGCTGCTATGAACATATCTTTTTGCTTACAAAGTCAAAGAAATATTTTTATGACGCTGCCGCCATTGCGGAGCCTATCGCTGCCACAACAGCGGCGCGTTACCGCACCGGGCGGGGCGCGGGACACAAGTATGCTGATGAAGTACCCGGACAAGGGAAAGTACAGGGTATCAACCGCACAAGAAGCGGCGGCTACTATGACGAAGCACTTATACCGACCATGCGGAACAAGCGGGACGTGTGGCTTATCAACACGGTACCATACAGCGGCGGGCATTTCGCCGCCTATCCTCCGAAGTTAGCGGAAACCTGTATCAAGGCTGGCTGTCCGAAAGGCGGCGTTGTCATAGACCCCTTTTTAGGCAGCGGCACAACGGCGGCAGTCGCAAAAAGCCTTGACCGACACTATATCGGTATCGAACTGAATATTGAGTATTGCGCCCTTGCAAGGGCGCGGATTGGAGGTGTGCAGCCATAAAACAATATAAGCCGCGTGATAAAATCACGCAGAAAATGACCCGCGACGGACTTATCGAGGTCAACGAAACCAAAGAAACCGCCGAGCGTGTAAGCCGCCGGGAACAGGAAGCGGATTTTTCAAAACCGCAGGAGCAGCCCGCGCCGCAGGCTGCACAGGAAGCGGCGGCGCAGAACGTGGCAGAGCTACCCCCTGTTTCTCCTGACGCTTCCCCGCTTCCTCTTGCGCCAGAGCTTCCCCACAGGCAGGACACCGCTACCGCCGAGCGCGTCATGGAGCGCGTTGGCGCAGCCCAGACCCGGAAAGCGAGTAAAAAGGCAGCGCAGAAAGCACAGCGCGACGCTACGGTAAAAGAGAAATCTTCCCGCTTGCAGTTTACCGAGGAAGAATTAAATACGCCGGAGCTTGAAACGTATATCAAAAAATCCGATAAAGCCGCCGACCGTCTGGACGCGGCAAAGGCAGCTATCCCCAAAGAAAAGAAACTTGTAGGGGAACGCACCTTTGACGAAGCCACAGGAAAGGCAAAGACCCGCTTACGCTTTACCGAGCAGGAAAAGCCGATAAATGGCGGCAAAGCCCACCCTAACCCGCTATCCCGCCCCGCGCAGGAAGCGGGTATTTTCGTCCACAACAAGATACATTCCGTTGAAAAGGATAATTCCGGCGTGGAGGGAGCGCATAAATCCGAGGAATTAGCGGAGAAGGGCGCAAAGTACGGGACGCGGAAAATCCGGGAGGGCTACCGCAGCCACAAGCTGAAACCCTACCGGGCGGCGGCAAAGGCTGAAAAAGCAGCGGAGAAAGCAAACGTCAATTACCTGTACCACAAGACGCTGCATGAGAACCCGCAGCTTACAAGTAACCCCCTATCCCGTTTCATGCAGAAGCAGCAAATCAAGCGGCAGTATGCTAAGGCAGCAAAGACGGGCGGCGCAGCTACCGCAAAGAAAGCCGCCGAGAATACCCGCAAGGCAGCGAAGAAAACCGCCGAGGAAACAAAGAAAGCGGTTGCTTTTGTGGGGCGGCACCCGGCGGGCGTTGGTATCGCCGTTGCCGCGCTGCTCTTATTCATCATGGTATCAGCGGGACTTTCTTCCTGCGGGGCTATGTTTTCCGGCATGATGAACGGCGTTCTTGGGACGTCCTACACGTCGGAGGACAGCGACCTTGTGGCAACGGAAAACAACTACGCCGCAAAGGAAACCGAGCTTCAGCAGCGGATTGACAATATCGAGCGCGACAATCCCGGCTATGATGAATACCGCTACGACCTTGACAATATCGGGCATAACCCGCATGAACTGGCTTCTTACCTTACCGCCCTTTTGCAGAGCTACACGCCCCAGAGCGCACAGGCAGAGCTAAACCGCGTCTTTGATAAGCAGTACACCTTGACACTGACGGAAGAAATCGAAGTGCGCTACCGCACCGAAACCCGCACCGACACATGGACGGACGAGGACGGGAACAGCCACAGCGATACCTATACTGTTGAAGTACCCTATAACTATTACATTCTCAATGTCAAGCTGACAAACAGACCGATTAACAGCTTTGTATCGGAGCTTTTGACCGCAGAACAGCTTGAAATGTACCAGGTGTATCTGGAAACAAGCGGCAACAAGCCCTTGATTTTCGGCGGCGGTTCTCCCGACGTTTCCGCGTCCGAGGATTTAAGCGGCGTACAGTTTGTAAACGGGACGCGCCCCGGAAATACCGCGATTGTAGATATAGCGAAGCGGCAAGTCGGCAACGTGGGCGGGCAGCCCTATTGGAGCTGGTACGGCTTTAACAGCCGCGTGGAGTGGTGCGCCTGCTTTGTGTCGTGGTGCTACGGGCAAATGGGCTTATCCGAGCCGCGTTTTGCCGCCTGTCAATCACAGGGTATTCCGTGGTTTACTTCACGCGGGCAATGGGGAGCGCGGGGCTATGAGAATATCGCACCCGGCGACGCTATCTTTTTCGACTGGGACTTAGACGGAAGTGCAGACCATGTAGGGCTTGTTATCGGCACAGACGGAAGCCGCGTCTATACCGTCGAGGGCAATTCCGGCGACGCCTGCAAAATCAAAAGCTATCCCTTAGACTATGCCTGTATCAAAGGGTACGGGCTGATGAACTGGAACTAACCGCAAAAATGAAAGGAGTATTGACATTATGGCAATGAGTAAGATTGAACGTATCGACCGGGAAATCCAGAAAACCCGCGAGAAAATCACAGAGTATCAGAACAAGCTGAAAGGACTGGAAGCGCAGAAAACTGAAGCGGAAAACCTTGAAATCGTACAGCTTGTGCGCTCCATGCGCTTAACCCCCGCAGAGCTTAACGCTATGCTGTCCGGCGGCGGGATTCCCGGCATGGCTGCCGCCGTTCCCGAAGAAACCACAGACTATGACGAAGAACAGGAGGACACCGAGAATGAATAAGAAAATCCTTAGAACGCTGACCGCATTTTGCGCCGCCCTTATGCTCATGGGCGGCTTTTCCGTTACTGCTTTTGCACAAACGCCGGAGCAGCCCGCCGCTGACGCGACCAACGACAGCGGCGTTATCTATGAGGAACCCGAAGAAACCGCACCCCTTACGCCGGAGGGGAACGCGACCCTTGTTGACGATTTCGGCGGCAATAAGCAGCTTATCACAGTTACGACCAAAGCCGGGAACTATTTTTATATCCTCATTGACCGGGACGACGAGGGCGAAAACACCGTCCATTTCTTAAATCAAGTGGACGACGCAGACCTTTTCGCGCTCTTGGAGGACGGGGAAAACAGCGAAGCGCAGACCCCCGCTGTCTGCACCTGTACGGAAAAATGCGAAACCGGGAAAATCAATACGTCCTGCCCGGTATGCTCTACCAACATGACCGCTTGCAGCGGCAAAGAAGCCGAGCCGGAGCCGGAAGAACCTACCGAACAGTCGCAGGAAAAAAGCAATACCGGTGGGCTTGTGCTTTTCCTTGTCGTGGCACTTCTTGGCGGCGGGGGCGCGTTCTATTACTTTAAGTTTATGAAACCGAAGCAGAGCGTCAAAGGCGGCACCGACCTTGAGGACTTTGATTTTGAGGACTACGACGAGGACGAGCCGGAGCCGGACGACGCAGACGGGGACGCTTCCGAAGATGATACGGAGGACGAGGACGCATGACCCTGTTTACCGACAATCCCTTTGAAAAGATGATGATACAACGACCATGCGGGCGGCGCGACAATACGCCGCCTGTTTTCAAATCCCCGGCCTGCGCTTCCTGCCCCTATAAAGGGCAAGCCCCTTGTGTGGGCTACTGTCTGAAACAGGTACAGGAGAAACAGGGCGCGGAGCCGGAACGCGGAAAGGAGGAACTTTAATTGATTTTAGTTATCGCTGAAAAGCCGAGCGTGGCGCAGACTATCGCCGCCGCGCTTGGGGCAAAGAAGAAACAGGACGGATATATCGAGGGAAACGGCTACCTCATTTCATGGTGCGTCGGGCATTTGGTACAGCTTGCCGACGCTGCCGCCTATGGGGAGCAGTACAAAAAGTGGAGCTATGACAGCTTGCCGATTTTGCCGCAGAAATGGCAGTATACCGTTTCCGCAGATAAGGGAAAGCAATTCAAAATCCTAAAGGAGCTTATGCACCGCACCGACATTTCCGAAGTCGTCAACGCCTGCGACGCGGGACGTGAGGGAGAACTCATTTTCCGTTTTGTCTATGAAGTCGCCGGGTGCAAGAAGCCTATGCGCCGCTTGTGGATTTCCTCAATGGAAGAAAGCGCAATCAAGGCGGGCTTTGAGAACTTAAAGGACGGGCGGGACTATGACGCGCTCTTTGCGTCTGCCCTCTGCCGCGCAAAGGCTGACTGGATTATCGGCATTAACGCCACCCGCCTTTTCTCCTGCCTGTATAACCGCACCTTGAACGTGGGGCGCGTCCAGACACCGACCTTAAAAATGCTTGTAGACCGGGACGCTGCTATCAGCACTTTCAAGAAAGAAAAATATTACCATGTGCGGCTTGATTTATCCGGCGCAGAAGCCGCAAGCGGGAAGATCTGCGCCGCAGAGGAAGCAAAGGAACTGAAAGCGGCCTGCGAAGCGTCGCGGGCTGTCTGCACTTCCCTTGTGAGGGAAAAGAAAAGCGCAGCCCCGCCGAAGCCCTTTGACCTTACCTCTTTGCAGCGGGAAGCAAACCGTATTTTCGGCTATACCGCGAAGCAGACACTTGACCTGGCGCAAGCCCTGTATGAAAAGAAGCTGCTTACTTATCCGAGGACGGACAGCAGCTATCTGACCGACGACATGGAGGAAACAGCGGCAAAGGTTATCGCCCTGTTATGCGGGACGCTGCCCTTTATGGAGGGCATGAGCTTTTCGCCGGAGATTGCAAGGGTGCTGAACAGCAAAAAGGTATCAGACCACCATGCAATCATTCCTACTATGGAGCTTGCAAAGACCGACCTTGCCGCGCTGCCGGAAAGCGAAAAGAATATCCTTACCCTTGCGGGGGCGCGTCTTTTGTTCGCTACTGCCGCGCCGCACATCTTTGAAACGGTTACGGCGGTTTTCTCCTGCGCCGGAGCCGACTTTACCGCGAGGGGAAAGACGGTGCTTGCGGGCGGTTGGAAAGACCTTGAACGCCGCTACCGGGCAACGCTGAAAAACAAGCCCGAAGCAGACGACGAGGACAGCGCAGACGGAACGCTGCCGGAGCTTGCCGAGGGACAGAGCTTTGATAATCCCGCAGCAAAGGTAACGGAACACGACACAACGCCCCCGAAGCCCCACAATGAAGCTATATGCTGTGAAAGGGGGATAAGAAATCGCCCATAGAAAGGAGAGTTTTTCAATGAAAGCAAAGAAAACGGACAACGGCAAGATAACCGCACT
>SFEG01000052.1 GCA_004558025.1 Clostridiales bacterium | reverse complement strand
GGCAAGCCGGGCATAATCCGAGAACGAACGGGAACCGGCAACGATGAGACGGAACACAGCAAGCACCTCCAGAATGAGCAGCGGCGGGAGAATCCCCGCGGGGCGGGGGCGGCACCCGCCTTGATTGCTCGTCTGCACAGGGGCGCTGGGCCTGTCAAGGGCGGCGCAGCCGTTCATCTTGACCCTTGACTGGAACGGCGTTTCTGTGCTTTCCCACAGGCCACGGCGCAGAAACAAGCGATAGGGCCAGGAATAAGCGATAAAAGACTGATCCACCATTCGACCAGGGCGCTGGCGTAGCGAAGGCGCACAGGGCGCGGCAAGCCCTCGCAGGGCGCGCAGCTTCAGTGGAGTATCCATTCCCTGCGTTGAGCGCAGGGAATGCCGCAGGGCCGAGGCGGGCGGCCGTCGTGTGTGCTGGAGGCTGTCGGCGTGCGCCCGTTTGATGACTACACACAGCAGGGCGAAGCACGCGCCGGAAGCAGACCGCGAGACAAGGAGCCGGGCAGACGGAGCAGGGGCGCGCGTGCCTGGGCATGCAGACCGGCAGAGTATCGGGGCGGGCCGCTGATCCGCGCCCGGCGTATTGGCCGCGAGGCGCGAACGGCAGGGGGCGTAGCCGTGCGGGACGGCAGAGGCAGAGACAATGCACTGCGCCCGTCTGGAGGATCGCAGAGCAGGACAGGACGCAGCACTAGCGCGCCGGAGCGAGTGCCAGAGCAGACCGCGTGCGGAAGCTGCAAGGGAAGGGGCTGCGCCGGGCGGCAGCATATTGACAAGGCGTCGAGGATCGCAGACCAGCCCAAGCGCAGCGCCTTCGGCAGCGGACGCACACGAGGCGCGTAGGCACTGGCGTAGGCGGGCGGTCGTATTGCTGGAGGCCTTCTCCTCGTCCCCATTACTGGGTATGGCTTTCTCTGGCAGAGATGGCGGCCTAAATCTCGGCCGCCAAATGGGTGGCAGCTTAGTTCTCAGCCGCCAGACAGATGGCGGCGCAATTCTTCGCCTCCACTGTGCCGGGAAGATACGCAAAGGGTGTATCTCAAACCGACACCCTTTTGCTTTTGCTCAGAAATGAGCTAAAGCCCTTCGCCTATGCCGAGCATAGATCGACGCGGTATCCTCAAGGGTGGGTGTTGAAACCGCACCCTTGCCTGATGACTATGGCTGCATGGGGTACGCATATGAGTCCCCACGTATAGTCCTTAGTTTAATAGGGCTGTTGACCTGGGGCGCGAATGCTTGTATAATAGAATAAACCAGCGCAGAGGATTCAAGCGGCAATTGGAGCCTAGTAGAGGCCTCTGCGCTGGTTTATCTGTTGAAAAGGCTGAGTGAGAATTACGCCGACTCACAGATAGCTATTGACATATAAAAGATATGATGATATAATAGAACGGCAGGGACGGGTCACGCACACTTCCTTTTTCTATAGAGCGCTTTCCATTTTCGGAAGGCGCTTTTATTTGTGTGTGATCCTTTGAGCAGAGGAGCAAGACGAGCGGCGCCCATAGACCAATGAAGGGGAGGAAGGCGTTGCTTTCTTTTTTTTTCTTGTTTTTCTTGCTGCGCCTGAGAAAACGAAAATCCTGTGACGGAAGGGGGACGGGGGATGCGGAATCCACCCCCCGGGGGGAGTGCTATACTGTAGTGTATATACTTCAGCGTGCTCAAATCCACCACTGCCGGGCGGGTGAAAAATGAGAATTATATTATAAAACAATAACAACATTAAATGGGAGCTTGAAGTGACGTGCTTGATCGCGCCCGAATACATAACGGGGGGTAGGGCAGAAGAACACAACATAAAAAACCAGCTTGGAAGGGTGTCTACTAGGCTCCAATTGCCGGTCGATGCCTCCCAAGCTGGTGCTTTTTATTATAGCGCTTTCGCTGCTGCGGTGTCAACCCTCGTTTGAACCGAGGGCAGTTTCGCTCTCGACGTGGCCGCCTACGATTACGTCTGTATCCTTGAGGCGCCGAACATGGAACACCGGAACAGTGGTCTCGTCGTAGCCTGTGAGCGCGTCGCAAAGCGTACCGAGTGCGTACATTGCGCAGCCGTTAGTCGTTTCGTTAAACCAGGCGCACTCTTTATCTGCGCAAACCTTATCAATCGGAGACGCAGCGGAGCGAATCGGACAAATGAGTCTGTCGTCGTATTTAAGCATGTCTTGCCTTTCTGCCGGATTACTACCGGCTGTGGTGTGATAGTACGGCCTGCTCGATGCTTGAGACGCCGGAGCGCCTGAAAGCGGACAGGCCTGTTGGGTAATCATCAATGGCAGAATATGGGCATTGGGGTTCAGGCGGCTGATAGAGAAGACGAAGCACACGATTCTTGCGCAGTGTGTGCAGGGCTTTTCCCTCCAGCGTGCGTACCTGTTCGGCGGACATCTTCATGTGGTCTCCAGTTTGCTGCAGTGTGGCGCTGCGGTAATACCTCCAATCAATTACGGCCTGCTGTTCTTCGGGAAGATCAGCGACGGCTGAGCGAACGCTTTCGCGCAGCTCCTCTTTTTCAATGGCTTCATAAAAGGGGCGAACGCTTTCGTCCTCAACCATGTCAATGCGGCTTGAGTCTGCGTCTTCAGCATCAAGCGGCGCATCAAGACAGGCGATCTCGTCCACATGCTTGCGGCGGAGGCCGAGCGCATCCGCGCA
>SFEG01000004.1 GCA_004558025.1 Clostridiales bacterium | reverse complement strand
GCTCAATGCGACCATCGTACATGAATTCATTGAGAAAATCGTAGTCTACAAGGCCACAAAAGACGATGCCGGTCACCGGATCCAACACATAAGGATATATTACAACTTCCTCGGTGATGTGAAAATCCCGGACGAATGGCTGGACGATGAGCAGGACGATGGCGCACCGGACGAAAATGAGCAAGAAGAAACGGCATAGCCGATTGCTCGACTATGCCGATCTTCAAATAACACTTGCGCGCACCCACTAACGGGCGGCTTTTTATCATATATTGTCTCTGAAATCGTATGTCCGGTATTGGATAGCCTCGGCGATATGCATCGCGCCGATGGTCTCCTCGCCCTCGAGGTCGGCAATTGTGCGCGCAACGCGCAGGATGCGGTCATAGCTGCGGGCGGTGAGCCCCATGCGGTCGAAGGCCTCGTGCATGAGCTGCTCGCATTCGGGTGTGAGGACGCAGTAGGTATTGAGCGCCTTCGTGTTCATCCCGGAGTTGCTGAGTATGTCCGTGCCCTCAAAGCGCCTGCGCTGGATAAGGCGGGCAGCGTCCACGCGGCGCTTTATATCCGCCGAGCTCTCGGCCGGTGCGCGATTCTTGAGCTCTTCATACTCGAGCGCCGGCGCCTCGACAATGATGTCGATGCGATCCAAAAGCGGCCCGGATATGCGGCTGTGGTATGCGCGCACCTCGTTTGCCGAGCAGCGGCAGCGCCCCGAGGGGTGACCGTACCAGCCGCACTTGCAGGGGTTCATCGCGCACACGAGCATGAAGTTTGCCGGGAAGGTCTCCGTTCCGGCAACGCGCGATACGGTGACCTCGCCGTCCTCGAGCGGCTGGCGCAGCACCTCAAGGACATCCTTGCGAAATTCCGGCAGCTCGTCTAAAAACAGCACGCCGTTGTGCGCAAGGCTTATCTCACCCGGGCGCGGTATCGTGCCGCCGCCGGAGATGGCGGTGCTCGAAACGGTGTGGTGCGGTGCACGGAACGGGCGAGCGGCTATGATGGGGTTATCTTTACCCGTGAGTCCGGCAACGGAATATATCTCCGTGGATTTGAGCATTTCCTCGCGCGTCATGTCCGGCAGTATGCCCGGCAGGCGCTTGCTCATCATGCTTTTGCCCGCGCCCGGAGGGCCGACCATGAGTATATTGTGTCCGCCGGCGGCGGCGATCTCCATGGCGCGCTTTACGTTCTCCTGACCCTTTACGTCGGCAAAATCGAGGTACTTTACCGCTGTCGGATCAAGCTTCGGCGCCTCCATCGGCTTTATGCGAAATTCGCCGCGCAGATGAGCGATAAGCTCGGACACGTTCTCAACCGGGTACACCGTCACACCGTCGGCATAGGATGCCTCCTGCGCGTTATCGGCCGGGACAAACAGCTCGCGTATGCCCTCTCGCGCGGCGGCAACCGCCATGGGCAGCGCGCCGTTAACATGCCTGAGCGTACCGTTTAAGGAAAGCTCACCGAAAAAGGCACAGTCGGGCTTGGGCTGGCGAATAACGCCCGTCGCCGCAAGAATGCCGAGCATGATCGGCAGATCGTAGACCGTGCCCGCTTTCTTTGTGTCCGCCGGAGCGAGGTTAACGGTCACGCGGCTTACGGGGAACTTGAAGCCGTTTGATTTTATCGCAGCGCGCACCCTCTCGCGCGCCTCCTTCACCGCGGCGTCCGGCAGGCCGACTATATCGAAGTTGACAAGTCCGTTTGAAACGAAGACCTCGACCGAAACTCCGTAGCCGCCGATACCCTTAACGCCGAGCGATCTTATAGTTGCAAGCATATTTTACCACCACATTTTTCAAAAATAAGGACTGTCGCAAGGGCAGTCCTTATTAAATTATTTATTCTTCTACGGGGCAGGTTATTGCGATGTTCAGCTCGTCAAGCTGCTTCTGCTCGACAACGGAGGGAGCGCCCATCATGATGTCCTGCGCGTTCTTGTTCATCGGGAAGGGGATGATCTCGCGGATGGAATCCTCGCCTGCGAGCAGCATGACCATACGGTCAACGCCCGGGGCGATACCGGCATGGGGAGGCGCGCCGTAGCAGAACGCGTTGTACATCGCCGGGAACTTGGCCTTGACGTCGTCCTCGCCGAGGCGGACCATCTCGAAGGCCTTTATCATGATCTCGGGATCGTGGTTACGCACAGCGCCCGAGGAGAGCTCCACGCCGTTGCAGACGAGGTCATACTGGAACGCGGTGATCGACAGCGGGTCGACCTCGCCGCGCTCGGCCTTTTCGAGGATCTCAAGGCCGCCGTTGGGCATGGAGAACGGGTTGTGGCAGAACTCAAGCTCGCCGGACTCCTCGCCGATCTCGTACATCGGGAAGTCGACTATCCAGCAGAACTCGTAGCGCTCCTTATCCATATGGCCGGGCACTGCCGCGCCGAGCATCTTGCGCATGACGCCGGCGGTCTTCTGAGCCTCGCCCTTCTTGCCCGCCGTCACACCGACGAGGCAGCCGGGCTTGAGGCCGAGAGCCTCGGTGAGCGCAGCCTTCTTATCCTGAAGAAATTTTGCAACGCCGCCGGCAAGCTCGCCGTTTTCGTCGACCTTGAACCAGTAGGGCTTCATGCCTGCCTGTACCTCGACATCGGCGCAGACCTTATCTATCTGCTTGCGGGTAAGATCACAGCCGGTGACAACGATGGCCTTTACGGTGTTGCCCTCGGCAAAGGGGGCAAAATCCGTGCCGGAGACGAGCGCGGTAATATCCTCGACGACGAGGTCTATGCGCAGGTCGGGCTTATCCGAGCCGTACTTTTCCATCGACTCGTTGTATCCGATGCGGCGGAAGGGCGCTTTATTTGATATGTTGTAGGTTCCGAATTTTTCGAATATCGGGGGCAGAACATCCTCAATGACGGCAAAAACATCCTCCTGACCGGCAAAGGACATCTCCATATCGAGCTGATAGAATTCGCCGGGGGAACGGTCGCCGCGAGCGTCCTCGTCGCGGAAGCAGGGCGCTATCTGGAAGTAGCGGTCAAAGCCGGAGGTCATCAGCAGCTGCTTAAACTGCTGAGGCGCCTGCGGCAGAGCGTAGAACTTTCCGGGGTGCTTTCTCGCGGGAACGAGATAGTCGCGCGCGCCCTCGGGAGAGGATGCCGTGAGGATAGGCGTTGTTATCTCAAGAAAATCATGCTCCATCATCGCCTTGCGCAGAGCCGCGACGACGTTGCAGCGCAGGATGATATTCTGCTTTACTGCGGGGTTTCTCAGGTCGAGATAGCGATATTTAAGACGCGTGGTCTCGTCCGCTTCGCGGCTGCGGTTGATTTCAAACGGCAGCTCGTTATAGCGGCAGCGGCCGAGGATCTCGATCTTTTCGGGAACGACCTCAATATCGCCGGTGGGGAGCTTGGGGTTCTTGCTCGCGCGCTCGCGCACGGTGCCCTCAACCGAGATAACGCTTTCCTTATTGACGCTCTTTATGATCTTCATCATATCCTCGGTCTCGACGACGACCTGAGTCGTGCCGTAAAAATCGCGGACTATGACGAATGCGAAATTCTGGCCTACCTCGCGGACGTTCTCCATCCATCCGACGATCTTGACCTTTTCTCCGACGTTTTCGATGCGGAGCTGATTGCAGGTATGGGTTCTTGACTGTGTCATATTTTAACCTCCCTTATTCTTTGATGACTGCGGCTTTTGCACGCTCATCCATGTCTTTCTTTATAAGCGCGGCGGCATCGGCAAAGCTGAGCTTTTCCTGATTGCCGCTCTGCATATTCTTAACGGCGACGACATTTTCGGCTATCTCGTCCTCGCCGATGAGGATCACATAGGGAATGCCGAGCTTATCGGCATAGCTCATTTTCGCCTTGAACTTTTTCTGCTCGCAGTAAAGCTGAGTTCTTATGCCCGCGTCGCGCAGAGCCGTGGCCGCGGCGATGGCATAGCCGAGATCCTCGGCCATAGGGATAACGAGCGCATCCGCCGGTGCGGAAACGGTCTCGTCCGAGAGCATGCCCTGCTCGTTGAGGACATAGAACAGGCGCGTAAGGCCTATCGAAATACCGACGCCGGGCAGCTTTTTATCCGTATAGTAGCCTGCGAGATCGTCGTATCTGCCGCCGGAGCATACAGAGCCTATCTCCGGATGGGCGGTCATTTCCGTCTCGTAGACCGTGCCGGTGTAATAGTCAAGGCCGCGCGCTATGGAGAGATCGATCGCAAAATTCTCCTCCGGCACACCGAAGTCGGCGAGGTAGCGTGTCACCGTCTTTAGCTCCTCAAGTCCCTCGTCGAACAGCGGGTCCATGCCCTTATAGCGCTCAAGTCCCGCGATGACCTCGGCGTTCGTGCCGCTGATGGCCATGAAGTCCATGACATCGTCAGCCTTGTGCGAGAACATGTGAAGCTCGTCCATGAGAAGCTGCCTGACTTTATTCGCACCGATCTTATCGAGCTTATCGACCGTACGCATTATGTCTCCGGCCTTTTCGCTCATTCCCGCAAGGCTGTAAAAGCCGTTTAAGAGCTTGCGGTTATTGACCTTTATCTTAAATCCCTTGAGGCCGAGCGCCGTGAACGTGCGATAGATTATCGCGGGTATCTCCGCCTCGTTTATGATATCGAGCTTACCGTCGCCGATTATGTCTATATCGGCCTGATAAAACTCGCGGAAGCGGCCGCGCTGGGCTCTCTCGCCGCGGTAGACCTTGCCGATCTGATAGCGGCGGAAGGGAAACGTGAGGCTTCCGTAGTTTGCCGCGACGAATTTTGCAAGCGGAACGGTCAGATCAAAGCGCAGCGCAAGATCACTGTCGCCCTTGTTGAATCTGTATATCTGCTTTTCGGTCTCTCCGCCGCCCTTTGCAAGCAGCACCTCCGCCGACTCGATTACCGGCGTATCCAGCGGAGCGAAGCCGTAAACGGAATAGCTCTTCCTGAGCGTTTCCATCATCTTTTCCATCTTGATCTGGTCTGCCGGAAGCAGCTCCATAAAGCCCGACAGGGTCCTCGGTGCAACTTTTGCCATACTATGCTTGTTCCTTTCAATTACTAAATGCTGCTATTGCAAGGCAATAACAGCATTTGAGTTTCATTTTTTGCTGCACAAATCATCTGCGCTTGGGGTTTACGATATTTCGCCAGTCAAGATCGCCGCGGCGCAGTCCCTGAACGAGCACCTCCGCCGTTGCGGCATTGGTCGCAAAGGGGATCTGATACTGGTCGCAAAGGCGCTCGATCTTATTTATATCGTCAAAGCCGCCGGGATTGGCCGGGTCGCAGAAAAACAGCACAAGATCTATCTCGTTATAAGCTATCCTCGCGCCAATCTGCTGAGCTCCGCCCTGATCGGCATGAAGATAAAGCGTCACGGGGAGTCCGGTCGCCTCGGACACGAGCTTGCCCGTCGTATTCGTCGCACAAACGGAATGCTCAGCAAGAATACCGCAGTAAGCTATGCAGAACTGAACCATCAGCTCTTTTTTTCTGTCATGTGCCATAAGTGCAATATTCATAAGCTACCTCATTTCTGTTGTGTTCATCCGAAAAATCACCTGTTACATTATATACAACGCCGCGGCGTCTTTCAACGCTTTTTTGACAAAAAGCGCATTTTTTATTACTGCAGCAGCTCGCCCTCGACATCGGTTATGTCCGTCGCGGACTTCATACTGAAGTACGCCTCGAGTATCTCCTGCGCTATGACCGCACAGTTTGAGCCTGCACTGCCCTTCTGGACAACGATGGCCATCGCTATCTCCGGATTATCAAAGGGAGCGTAGCAGATGAAGATCGCATCGTTTGCGACGGACTCGCCCTTCTGCGCGGTGCCGGTCTTTGCAGCGACCGATGTCATGGTATAGCCCGAGAGCGTGGATTTACCGACGAGCCTCATGCCCTCTTTGACGGCATCCCAGTTATACTGAGGACTCTCTACCTTGCTGAGTATCTCATCCTCGCGCTCATAAACATTATCGCCGTAGCTGAAGCTGCGCACGGACTTGAGTATCGATGCGCTGTGGCGCTCGCCGTTATTGGCGACAGCAGCGCAGTACTCGGCCAGCTGTAGCGGAGTGAAAAGGCTGTCGGACTGGCCGATAGCGGCCTGCATGGTATGGCCTATAGACCATGACTCGCCCGTCAGTTCTTCGTGATTTTCGCGGTTTGCCATATTGCCGGTAGACTCGGGCAACTCAATGCCGGTGCTCTCGCCCAGGCCGAACAGCGCCGCGTACTTGTCCATTTTATCGATACCGAGATCGTGTCCGGCAGAGTAGAAGAATATGTTGCAGGAATTCTGAATAGCCCCGGTGACGTTAAGATAACCGTGTGTGAGCTTCTGATTGTTCTGCGTATATATCCAGCAGTAGGGCGCGTAGCCGTACTGAGCATAGCGCGTGTACTGGCCGCGGCACTCTATCGATGTTCCGGTGTTTATGACGCCCTCGGTGAGCGAGGCGATGGCCGTGCAGGGCTTGAAGGTCGAGCCCGGAGCATAGATGCCGAGCAGGGCGCGGTTATACAGCGGGGTATTTGCCGCTTCCAGTATCTCGTTATAATTTTCAAGCAGCTGCGCCGGATCATAGGTCGGCCAGTTTGCTATGGCAAGCGGCTCGCCCGTTTTGACGTTTACAACGACGACCGCCGCACCGTCTATCTGATCCTGCTTTTCGGTATAGCTGCCGCTTGCTATCTGCTGCTCCTTTTTCGCGTCTATCTTAGCCTGTATCGACGCAACGCCGTTTTCAAGCGCAAGCTCGGCGGCCTCCTGAAGCGCGATGTCAATGGTAAGATACACATTATTGCCCGGCTCGGGCTCCTTTGTGTATTCCTTGCTTATTACCGTGCCGTCCGAGGACGAGGTCGTGCGCACGGTACCGTTTGTACCGTGCAGATATTTTTCAAAGGCAAGCTCCGCGCCGTCCTTACCTACGGTCGCATCGGCGGAGTAGCCCTGGTCGGCATATTTGGCATAGTCGCTGTCGCTCATTGCGCCGGTGTAGCCCAAAATATGTGCCGCAGCGCTCGTCGCGTATTCGCGGACGTAGGATTCTTTAATGTTTATACCCTCGATATTGTTCTCGCGCAGCGTGGCTATGAGCTTCATATCCGCATCCTTGACGAAAATGTAGTCGGATGTATTTATGAGATAGCGCACGTTTATTGAATAGCGCACACCGGCGATGATCCTCGCCTCCTCGGCGGTGTAGTTGCTGTCGATATCATAGCGCTCGCGCATGCTTGACAGTATCTCGACGGCGCTGGCATTCTCCTTTACCTTGTTCTGCTTCATGTATGCGTCGAGTCTCGCCTGATCCTGATCGCTGACGTTTTCAAACTCAAACGGCGGGCTTTTCGTTATTGGCAGATCGTCGATATAATCGTCGCCGTAATCGCGGATCATGTTGACGAGCTTTAGAATAACGGCGTTTGAATCGACGCTGTTATCGGAGGGAAAAAGCTCGTCTGTATTTATAGTCAGGTCATAGCTGGATTTGTTCGTAACGAGCGTTCGGCCGTTGCGGTCGAGGATATTGCCTCGCGCGGCGGTAACTGTGCTCGTCGTCACCATATTATTGCGGCTTTCCTCATAGTACTTCTCGCCCTCTATTATCTGGAGCTTGTACAGTGCGACGATATACACCGTAAGAAGCACGGCAAAAACAGCCGCAAGCGCTATAAGTCTTTCTTTCTTGATAATGTTCATTGGGTATCCTCTGTCAATAGGGGTGATTCATCACGCCGCCCTCTTTAAACGGCAGATACAGCAGCATGACCGGCAATATCGACAGTGCAGTCTGCAAAAGCGCCGTCAGAATTCCGGGCAGTATTTCCGTTCCGCCGCCCAGAAGCGCGTGGATAAGCTGCACTATGCTGCACAGGAGTATCGCCGCCGTGCTGAATATCATAAACGCGAAAAAGCTCTTGTTTATATAGAACTCCGAGGCAAAGCCCGCCCCGAAGCCGATGATCGGAAACAGTATCGTGAACAGCACTGTGGTTTCCGAAAATGCCATGTCCGTAAACAGGCCGAGGAATATCCCGAACACCGCTCCGCGCACACCGCCGAGGTATATGCCCGCAGCGACTGCCGCGGCGGGGATTATAAAGCCCTTCGCGCCGAAAATGCTGATCCTTGAAAACAGCACGCTCTGCAGCAGCATGACCAGCAGCATATAGACCGCGTACCGTAGCACCATGCGGACTTTTTTCCATTCAAGAGTCTGAATAAGTTTGTTCAGCAATTATTCCACCACTTCAAAATCTTTTACCACAAAAACCTGAACGAGCGCCGTGAGGTCGCAGCCGGGCTTGACCTCACCGTATTCTATCTGACCGCCGGCCTCGGTCTTCACCGAGCTTATCGTTCCGACGACGAGCCCCTGCGGGAAAGCGCCGCCCGAGCCCGAGGTCATGACCGTGTCGCCGGAGAACACCTGCGCACCGTCGGCAAGGTAACTGAGCTTAACGCAGCCCTCCTGCATCATGGCAAAGTCGCCGACGAGAAGGCCGGAAGCGCCGTTTTCGGAAACGAGAGCGCCGATATTGGTATTGAGGTCAATGACCGTCGCGACCGTCGCCCACGTCGAGCCGACCTCTGTGACCTGCCCGACCATGACGCCGTACTCTGTGATAACGCAGTCGCCGACGGCGATATCTGCGTTGCTGCCCTTGCTTATTGTGAACGAATTTGCCCAGTTTGAGGTCGTCCACGCGACGACCTTGGCCGATTCGAGCGTCATATCGCTGTGCTTTTCCTTAAAGTTCAGCAGCTGGCGGAAGCGCTCGTTTTCTTCGATGGCGGCCGCGCCGTTTCGTGCCTCCTCCTGCGCCTCGGTGAGCTCCGCGCGCAGGCGCTCGTTTTCCGCGACGAGCTGATCATATTCGTAAAGATAGCCGTATATGCCCTCAAGCCACTCGGCAACGGAGCTCACCATGCGCTGCACAGGCGCCTTCACCGTGCCGGAAACGTTCTGTATCACTCCGGCGTTGCCCTTGAGAAGATATGAGGCCGCCCCTGCGACGAGCGCTATGACCAGCACGATAACGCCGAGCTTTATTCCGTTTTTCTTAAGATAGTTTTTTACGTTCAAAAAAGATGCACCCCGATCTCTTCGAGCATTTGACCGAGCCTGCACAGCGGCAGTCCCATGACGTTGAAATAATCGCCCTCGAGCCGCTTTACCATGAGCGCGGCTCTGCCCTGGATGCCGTAAGCTCCGGCCTTGTCCATAGGCTCTCCGGTGGCGACGTATCTGTCTATCTCGGCATCAGTCAGCCTTCGGAAAAACACCTTCGTGCACTCCGCGCCGACCACTTCTTTATCGCCAAGCATAAGCGTAACGCCCGTGTATACCTCGTGCGTATTATCCGAAAGCATATGCAGCATTGCCTTTGCCTCGGCCTCGCTTTTGGGCTTTCCGAGTATCCTGTCCTCCGCCCAAACGACGGTATCGGCGGCTATCACGAGTGACTCGGGATAGCTTTTCGCCACCTCCGCAGCCTTTGCCCTTGACAGCACCATGACCGTCTCGGCAGGGCCCGCGCCCTCGGGCGCTATCTCCTCGCCCTTTGCGGGAACGACGGAAAATTCAAGTCCCAGCGTTCCCAGCAGCTCCTTGCGTCTCGGCGAGCCGGAAGCCAGCACGATATCCATATCAGTCAACTCCTCTGTAGTAAAGGCCGCGGGTCAGATCATTCGGCTGATAGTCGCCCTCGCCCTTATATCTCTTTGCCACCTGGACGCACTCGCGTGCGCTCTCTGTGGTAAACATCAGTCTTATGCCCCAAAGTCCCGCGCCGCACAGCTCGTCGATTTTGTCGGCCATGAAAAGCTTTCGGGAATTGTATATCACATTGCGGTGCTCAAACTCCCGCACGACCGGGAAGGTCGAGCCCATACGGTCGGAAAGCTGCGCCGGGCTCTGGCAGCTGCACGAGCCGAGGCTGTGGCTTATGACACATTGGTCGGACACCATCAGCGGTAATCTGCCGTAGGCTATGAGCTCTGTCGGCACGCACTTTGCCATATCGCGCACCTGCGCAAGGCGAAGCTCGAACGACGCCGTTGCGGACAAAAAGCCCATCCTCTGTATCATATCCATCGAATACGAATTGAACACATTCATGCCGAAGTCGGCACGCGTTTTCATTCCGGCCTTGCGTGCAAGCTTTATATGCCCGAGGTTCCCGACGAGCGCTTCGTTTATGCCGCGGTCGAACAGGTCTCGGAGCATGGTGAACACCTGCTTTGTCTCACTGTCGGTCACGACGCGCGGCAGGACTGCCACGGGCACCGTGCCACGTTCCTTGAATATTTGCACAAGGTCAAAGTTATCGTGCATGACCTTGACGGGAATATAGATATAGTCGGGTCTTGTGTCGGCAAGCTCCTCGGTCAGCTGCTCTGCCGTGCGCACCTGATAGATCATGGCGGGATCGGTTACCGCGCCCTGCCCCGTCGGCATCGGCGGCATCGGCAGGCTGCGGCGAGAAGGCGGAGCCGCGCGGCGATCGTTGAGCGCCGTGACGAGCTTGCGCCTCAGCTCATTTATCTCGGACGCAGACAGGTAAAGGCCGCTCTGCACCCTGCTCTGCGCCTCGACGCAGTAATACGGCGTGCCGCCCGTTTTGCCGAGCCTGTCGCTCAGGACTTCGGAATTAATCGCCTGACGTATGGCCTTCTGCGGCTCGGCTCCGAAAGCGACGACCTTGTTGCCGAGGTTATCTATGGCTGCCGCCTTGACGGCCTCCCCGGCGTTTACGACGGCATAGAACTTGACGGGAACGCGGCGCTCCTCGCGGCCGATATACTCTCTGCGCGCGTCGGCGAACATTTTCTCGCCCGTCTTATCCGTCTCGGCTCTGACGCCGAACATATCCGTCTTATCGCCGTTAAAATATCCCTGCGTGAAGCCCTGACGCGAAAACGCATCGGTAAGCGCCTGCATCTCGTCCATTGTCGGCTCGCGGCGCTCTTTTATGATCTTTGAATATATGCCGGTGACTATGCCCGTATATTCCGGGCGCTTCATCCTGCCCTCGATCTTAACGCAGGCAACGCCCGCATCCTCGATCTCGCGCAGACGGTCGACAAGGCAGCTGTCCTTCAGCGACAGCGGATGACTGTCCTCCAGTCTGCCGCCCATGGTGTATTCCATTCGGCAGGGCTGGGCGCACATGCCGCGGTTTCCGCTGCGGCGGCCGATGAGCGAGGACATGTAGCACTGGCCGGAATGGCAAAAGCACAGAGCGCCGTGGACGAATATCTCCGTTTCTATCGGCGAGTGCTTTGTGATAAATTTTATCTGCTCGAAGCTGAGCTCGCGCGCCAGAACCGCGCGTGTTAGCCCCATCTCGGCTGCAGCCTCAACGCCGGCGAGATCGTGGATGCTCATCTGCGTGCTCGCGTGCAGCGGGATATCCGGCACGGTCTTTTTAAGAACGCTGAGAAGTCCGAGATCCTGAACGAGTATCGCGTCCGCGCCCAGATCCGACACGCGCCGGGCAAGCTCGACAGCCTGCTCCATCTCGCGGTCGCCCACGAGAGTGTTCATCGTGACATAGACCTTGCAGTCGCGTATGCGGCAGTACCGCACCGCCTTTTCAAACTCCTCGTCGCTGAAATTTTTCGCTCCGCGGCGGGCATTGAATATCCCCAATCCCATATAGACCGCATCTGCGCCGTTCTGCACGGCGGCAACGACCGCCTCCGGCGAGCCTGCGGGTGAAAGCAGCTCAAGCATATATCCGTCCCTCTTGCATTTATCTGCAAATTTCGTTTGTAAGCAATCAATGAATTATACCACAAACATGGCTATTGCTACAAGTTAATTTTAATGATATAATCCCTCTTGTTAAAGTGCTTTGTGTAAACTTTGAATGAACAGGTGAAACGATATGCCCACAGCGGAGCAAAATTTAATACCGGACAGCATTGCGGACAAGCTTATCGCCGCGCATGACGGCGACGTCGCGCTGCTGTATATCTGGCTGTGCAGGCACGACGCATTTGACGCCGACGCCGCAGCGCGCGAGCTCTGCCGCACAGGCGCGGAGATAAAAAACGCCTACGAAAAGCTCTGCCGTATGTCTCTTGCGCATCCCGCGGCGCAGGCTTCCGAAGTGCGGAAGCTCCCTCCCGCCGATGAGCTTCCGGAATACACCGCGGAGGATATCGTGCGCCGCTCAAAGGAAGACAGCGGCTTTCAGGCCGTTATCACTCAGGCGCAGTGCAAGCTCGGACGGGCTCTTTCAACGGCCGATCTCAAGACTCTGTTCGGCATATACGACCACCTCGCGCTCCCTGCCGATGTCATATTCATGCTCATCGGCTACTGCATCGACGTTTTTGCGGAAAAATACGGTCCGGGCAGGCTGCCGTCCATGCGCAGCATCGAAAAGGAAGCCTACTCATGGGCAAACATGGAAATTGTCACTATCGAGCAGGCCGATGAATACATCCGCGCCCAGGCCGAAAAGCGCTCTCGCGCGGGCGAATTGAAGACCGCCATGGGCATCGGCTCGCGCGTTCTCACTCCGACCGAGCGTAAATATATGCTCTCGTGGTTCGAGATGGGCTTTGATAACGAGGCGATACTCATAGCCTACGACCGCACGGCGACGAACACCGGCGCTTTAAAATGGGGATACATGAACAAGATCATGCTCTCATGGCACGAAAAAGGCATACACACGGCCGCCGAGGTCGCCGAGCGCGACAGCCGCACTCCGGCATCGGCCGTGAAGGCTGAAAATCAGCATCGCAGTAAGGTCACGGGCGATGAGCTCGACCGTCTGCGTTCAATATACGAAAAGGTTAAAAACGGTTAAATAATGGCACTGGACGGAAAGATACTGGCGCGGGCCAGGGAGCAGATAGCGCATAGGCACGCAGACAACGTCGCCGAGCACTATCTCAGACAGGAAAAAATATATGCTCGCATACCCGAGATAGGCCGCATCGACGCGCGTCTTCGCACGCAGATGTCCGAGCTTGTCGGGCTCACGATAAAGCGCAGCGCCGATCTTGCCGACGCTCTCAGGGCGCTGGAGGAGGAAAGCCTCGCGCTTCAGGCGAAAAAGGCGGAGCTTCTGCATTCGCACGGCTACCCCGCGGATTATCTTGAGGATATCTACACCTGCCCGAAATGCAGGGATACGGGCTTTATCGGCAGCACGATGTGCTCCTGCCTTACCGAGGAGTATAACAGGCAGCTGACCTCGGAGCTCAGCACACTTTTAAAAAACAGCGGCGAGCGCTTTGAAAACTTCGATCTCAGTCTCTACGGTGAGGCGAAAGAGTCGATGAACATCGTTTTCGAGACCTGCCGCGAGTACGCTTCGAGCTTTTCCGAGCGCTCAATGAACCTCCTGTTTCAGGGCGGTACGGGGCTGGGCAAGACCTTTCTGTCGGCCTGCATAGCGCGCGTCGTCGCGCAGAACGGACACTCGGTCTGCTATGACACGGCGGCCAGCGCCCTTGAGGCCTTTGAGCTTAAAAAATTCGCCCGCGACGCGGAGGCGGCCGAAAAAGCGGCTACGCGCGTTGATCGCATGCTCGAGTGCGAGCTGATGATCCTCGACGATCTCGGCACGGAGATGCTCACGCAGATCAGCATCTCGGCGCTGTACACGCTCATAAACACGCGCCTTGTCGAGGGCAAAAAGACCATCATCAGCACCAATCTCACCGACGCGGAGCTCGCGCGGCGCTACACTCCGCAGATTTGTTCGAGGATCGACGGCGAGTTTCTCAAGCTCCCGTTTGTCGGCACGGATATACGAATGATTAAAAAGGAGATGTAGGAATGGATCAGCACGAGATAACACGCGAGATACCCCTGCTGGATGCCCAAGGCGAGCTCACAGAGCCCGGCTACGCAAAAAAGCTGCTGCCGGTCTACCGCCGCGCGGACATCAAGGCAAGCCCCATGCGCATTAAGGAGTGGGACTACTACCTCATCAACAACGGACGCTTTGCCCTTGCTCTGACCATCGACGATAACGGCTACATGGGTCTTGACTCGATAAGTCTTCTCAACTTCGAGGAGGGCTGGGAGATAACGACAAGCCCCATGTGCTTCATGCCGCTGGGTAAGCGCAAGCTGCCCGAGACGAGCAAAACAGGCGACACGACCGCCATCGGCAAAAACTACAGCATCTATTTCAAAAACGACGGCTCGGGTGTGCGCACGCTCATAGCTCAAATGAAGCGCTTCGGCCCGGCAGGCTCGCTTTACGCCAAGGTCGAGCTTTTCGATGAGCCCGAGGAGAGCATGGTCATCGCAACGCCCTTTGACAAGCCCGGACATTTTTACTACAACCAGAAGATAAACTGCCTGCGCGCCCGCGGCGAGGTGACCTACGACGGGCACACCTACGTATTCGACCCCGCCGACAGCTTCGCGGTGCTCGACTGGGGGCGCGGCGTATGGACGTACAAAAACACATGGTACTGGGGCTCGGCCTCCGGCGCGGTCGACGGCGTGCCCTTCGGCTGGAACATCGGCTACGGCTTCGGCAACACCTCCGCCGCAAGCGAGAACATGCTGTTCTATAACGGCAAGGCGCACAAGCTCAGCCAAGTCAAGTTCAACATCCCCGGCAACGAGAAGGCCTTCATGGAGCCCTGGACCTTCACCTCCGACGACGGCCGCTTTGAGATGGACTTCCGCCCCGTGCTCGACCGCGCATCCTGCACCGACGTCGGCCTCATAAAGAGCGATCAGCACCAGGTGTTCGGCCTGTTCACTGGAAAGGCGATCCTCGATGACGGCAAGGTCATCGAAATAAAAGACTTCCCCGGCTTCGCCGAAAAAGTCTCCAACAAATGGTGAATTTTTAGAGGCGCACGGACGCAGCTGCGGATACGGTGATTGCGTCAGCTCTGTATCGAAAGTGCCGACGAAACCGTAAGTTTGCCGCTTCCCGTGAGTACGGCGAAAATTTTACGCCGCACCGTGTAGGGAATGGGCTTGCCCATTCCGATTCCGAAAATTTAGACGTGACTAAAATTTATATCGTAGGGGCGGGCATTGCCCGCCCGTTTTTTCGGTTTTCTCCGCGTCCTCCGGTCGAGCTGACCCAAAAGATGTATCGTTGCAATGTGAATCCGCCACTAAAAACGCAGAGGCCGAGGCTATGCCCCGGTCTTTGCGGTTTTTTTACTCATTTACAACCTATATCCGTCCAGATCCTCCGCCGTCTCTCCCGCCGCGTCGAACTTGGCTTTTATCTGTTCGTTTAAAATAGCGTTCATTACCGGAACAAGCTTCATATCTTCCTCCCTTATACTCAGCGTTGCGATATCGTCCTTTTCGCCGCATTGCGGGAAGTTCACGAGCCAGGTTCCGTCACAGAACACATCATAGCATATCCAGCCCTGCATCCCCTTGTGAACGCCCTCCTCCGCATATTCTTCCTTCTCAACTATGACCTCAACGCAGTCCATTTCCTTCATATTGTTTACCTCCACGGCGTATGCGTATTAGTAATATATGACATCCCTGCGTTTCTTTCAAGCACGGGGATGTCGCGCAGATTTGAAGATCGTCTCATTCGTCGGCATTGCCGACAAAGCTGTGAAAAGCGGAATTGTCAAGCCCATTCCCTACAATGGTGCAGCGCACTCACGGGAAGCGGCAGCTTCAAGGTTTTGTCGCTAGATGCGCTGCCGGGCGACCACAGTATTTGCACCGCGCCCGCGAGGTGCAAAACGCCCGGTTTCCACCAATGTTCCGAACCGGGATACCGCAATATGCGTATCCACAGCTGCCCCAATTCGCTAATAAAAAACCGCTGCCCAACAGGAGAATGGCAGCGGTTTTTTGTGGTTTTTTGTTGCGGTATATTGCGGATTGAGGAGCTCCGCAATATCGGTAACAAGCAAAGAAAAGAGAGATGGAAAGAAGAATCAAACGAATAATTTCTTGTTATTTATCTGACGATGTGATAATAGCACATCGTGCGCGACTTGTAAAGGGGTATTTGCGAATTTTTTATCAAATAAATTTAAAATTTTTATGAATTCACGAGCCGAGCTCCTTTTTGATCCTCCCTATCGCGTTTTTCTCAAGGCGCGATACCTGAGCCTGGCTTATTCCGATCTCGCGCGCGACCTCGGTTTGGGTTTTGCCCATGTAAAAGCGCAGCGAAAGAATACGCTTTTCACGCTCGTTAAGGCGCGAGACCGCCTCGTCGAGGGCGATCTGCTCAAGCCAGTGCTCATCGGTGTTTTTCGTGTCGCCGATCTGATCCATGACGCAGACGCTCTCGCCGCTGTCGCTGTATACAGGCTCGTACAGGGACACGGGCTCGCATATCGAGTCGAGTGCGAAGACGACCTCCGAGCGCTTTATCCCGAGCGCCTTTGCTATGTCGTCGACGTCCGGCTCACGCCCCAATTCGGCGGTGAGCCGCTCCTTGACCTGAAGGACGCGATAGGCCGTATCGCGCATCGAGCGCGATACGCGCACAGCGCCGTGGTCGCGCAGAAATCGCCGCAGCTCGCCGGATATCATCGGCACGCCGTAGGTCGAAAACTGCACGTTCTGGCTGAGGTCAAAGCAGTCTATCGCCTTTATGAGCCCGATGCAGCCGACCTGAAACAGGTCGTCCATGCTCTCGCCGCGCCCGGAGAATTTCTGTATGACCGACAGAACGAGGCGCAGATTGCCGTTTATGAGCTTGTCGCGCGCTTTACTGTCGCCGGCTTGCGCGACCGCGATGAGCTCGCGCATCTCCGCGTTTTTTAAAAGCGGCAGATTTGATGTGTTCACGCCGCACAGCTCGACTTTGCCCTGCATAGCATCACTCTCCTAAGTGATGCTATTATTTCCCGGCCTTTCCCGTATTATCCCCAGAACATGCGGCAGACCCGTGCCGAGAGCAGAAATGCCGCAAGATCGGCCAGCAGCGCCGCCGGTATCGCGTGGCGCGTGTTTTTTATCTTCGCCGCGCCGAAATAAACGGCAATGACATAAAACGTTGTTTCGCTCGACCCGATCATGACGGCAGCGGTGCGCCCGGCGAGCGAGTCCGCGCCGCTGCTTTTTATTATTTCGGCAGCGACGGCGGTCGCCGCGCCTCCGCTCAAGGGTCGCACAAGCGCGAGCGGCACGGTCTCCGGCGGAACGCCGATATATGCCATAACCGGCTCCAAAAGCTCCGACAGTGCATCGAGCGCACCCGACGCGCGCAGCATGTACACCGCCGGGAACAGGACGATGAGCGTCGGCAGCATATCTTTGAGCGTTATAAGTCCCTGCGCCGCGCCCCGGCATAGCGCCGGGAAAACATCCGTTCCCGATACGACGGCATGCAGGCCTACGAAAGCGAGGATGAGCGGCACGGCAAGCTCAAGAAGGACGCTCACCGCCGCCTCTCCATCGCCCGCGCGGCCAAAAGCCCCGCGAGAACAGAGCCTGCCGAGCTTATCCACACGGCGGGCAGAATGTCAAACGGAGCAGAAGCTCCCTCGGCTGCGCGTATTGCGGCGACGGTCGTAGGCAGAAGCTGAATGGATGCCGTGTTAAGCACAACGAGCCTGCACAGCTCGTTTGACGCAACTCCCGGAGAGCCGAGGCGCGCCATCTCCTGAGATGCGCGTATGCCCATCGGAGTCGCGGCGTTGCCCAGTCCGAGAAGATTCGCGCTGACGTTTGCCGACAGCGGCTGCATGACGCTCTCGTGCTTCGCGCTTTCGGGAAACAGCCTCCCGAGCACCGGCCTCAGCGCCCGCGACAGTGCGTCGGCAAGGCCGGATGTGCGCATGAGCTCCATCACGGCGCACCACAGGCAGACAACACCGCCGATGCCGAGGCACAGCTCGACCGCGGCCGCCGCACCGTCCAGTGCGGCCTGCTGCACCTGCACAGCCGCGCCGTTAATGCAGCCGAAAATAATCGAGACGACGATCATCGCAGTCCATATGAGCCCCATAAGCATATTTAAAACCTCACGTTTTCGAACACTTGTTGTTACATTTTATTTGAGTGGGTGCAATTATATGTTCAAATCGGATGAGTGTTTTTGAAAAATTGTATAAATTCTATGAATTGCAAAAATTTCTGTTGACAGATTGTCCAATTTTGGTATAATTAGAGTGTATTTTGTGGGATATAGTATTTCCGAAACGGAGGGAACTACAATGAAATCTACCGGTATAGTAAGAAAAGTCGATGAACTCGGCCGAATAGTTCTTCCCATCGAGCTGCGCCGTACTCTTGACATCGCCGAAAAGGATGCGCTTGAGATCTTTGTTGAGGGTGATAACATCATCCTTCACAAGTATCATCCTTCCTGCATCTTCTGCGAGAACACCAAGAACATCATCAGCTACAAGGGCAAGAATGTCTGCCCCGCATGCATTAAGACTCTCAAGGAGAAGCTTTGATCAGCAAGCGCGACTATCTAAAACCGCCGACTTAACTTTCCAAGTCGGCGGTTTTACTATGCATATTACGGTGGATATTTCCGCTCAGGCAAGGCGCGAAGCGCATACTTTGTGTATTCGGGAGGGCTTTAACGCAGCACGAGCGGGAACAGACTCGTTATACCCTCATAAAAGGTACATTGCACCCATTATTATCAAAAGCTCTCTGTCGCCGCTCTCGCGGTACATAAGGTAGAGGATCAGGATAAGCAGCAGATCCTCGGTCTCAAGCTCGCCGAGCTTTTTCGGAAGATCGCCCAGGATGGGCAGCTTGCCGAGAGGCGGCGCAGACGGCGGTCGGTGCTGCGGACTCTGCGGCTTTTGCGGTCGCGCAGGCGTCCTTTCACGGCGGCGATCGTCGACGCGCTCGGCACGGCTGCCGTTGCCGCGATAGAGATTATATGCCGCCATCGTCGTCGCCTCCGAGCTGCCCTGCGGCAAGCTCCGCTATGCCGGCAAGACGCGCGATCTTCATGGCTTTGTCCATTTTTCCTCGCCGCTTTTCGGACAGGAACGGCCGCATGGCCTCAAGGAGCTTCGCGTCGCGGCCGCCGCTGCCCTTGCCGGACAGCATGCCGCTTAAATTTTTCAGTATAGACGGATCGATATCCAAAGCGGTGCTTTGCTCCGGCTTGGGACTTCCCTCGCCGGACATGAGCGATTTTGCAAAGCCCGCAAACCGCTCCATCTCCTTCGGGTCGTTCAGCAGCTTATTCAGCTTATCCTCAAAATCGCTCACAAAACTCACCTCACT
Organism: Clostridiales bacterium; assembly: GCA_004558025.1. Taxonomy (GTDB): domain Bacteria; phylum Bacillota; class Clostridia; order Oscillospirales; family Oscillospiraceae; genus F23-B02. Next base: position 87,790 of record SFEG01000004.1, on the reverse strand, counting down.
GCATGGCTTTGCGGAGGCCTTCGGCAAGGCGCTTTCCCTCGTCGGTCGATAAAACACCGCGCAATATGTCCTGAAGCGCCGCCATGTCCCCGCTTTTCGCGGCTTTTCGGACACTCTCGGCGTCGACAAGACGGCCGACCGCCTTTCCATCGGGCGACTCGGCCAGTTTCATGAGAGCCTCGCTCTTGCCGCTTTTTTTAAGCTCATTGCCGAGCTTATCAAGATCCTTCATCACTATCACCCGCTCACATTATATTCACGAGCCGGTCAAAGCTTTACAATTTTATTCTCACAGGAGGCAGATTATGAAGATCGCCGTTTTTTCGGATACCCACGGCTTTTCCCGCGGCATGGAAAACGCCGTCGCGGAATATGAGCCCGACCAGATAATACACCTCGGCGACGGTATGCGCGACGCGGAGGCTCTGCGCAGAAAATTTCCCGCTATACCCGTGTGCTGCGTTCCCGGCAACTGCGACGGATACTATGACGACGAGGAGGCCTATAAGCTCATAGCTCTCGGGCCCTATAAGGCCTTTCTCACGCACGGTCACCGCTACGCCGTGCGCGGCGGCAAGCTCGACGTTCTGCTGTACGCGGCCGAGTGCTGCGGCGCTCAGATAGCCATGTTCGGACATACGCACAGGGCACTTTTTGAGCAGATCGGCGGCATTTTCGTCATAAATCCCGGCACGGCGGGAAAGCTTCCGAACAGGACCTGGGCAAAGCTCGAGATCACGCCCGAGGGCGATATCGGCTGCGAGATATGCGATATTATTCTTTAGTTTACAAAAAAGCGTAGATTATTTAATGCTTTTCGTATATAATCATATAGCTGACGGGAGCCGAACACCTGCCGGTTTTGACGGGCTGATTTCCGCCCATGCTGCGTTAAAGCGCATACAAATACGACAGTATTCGCTTCGCGCTTTGCCTTGCCTGAACGAAAATCGGCTCCGGCAAAACTGCAAAGCACCTGTCAGCAGGCAATTTACGAGCGATTTTCGTTCTTCTTTAGCGCAGGTGGGCTGGCGCCCATCAAGATAAAAAGGGCGAAAAGCGCCGAAAAGGGGCGCTGACAGGCGGCAGGAGTTCGGCTCCCGTCAGCTATGGTATTTCACACAACAGGAGTTACGTTATGAAAAAAATTATCGCACTGACACTTGCGCTCGTGATGCTCTGCTGCTGCGCGGCGGGCTGCTCGTCCGATGCCAAGGAGGACACCGTGATGACCGTAAACGGCACGGCGGTCGGCTTTGATGAATACATGGCAGGACTCAGTCAGGCAGTCAGCGAGCTTGAGGATCTGTATCAGAGCTATTCCGGAACGAGCGTCGACTGGAACGGCAAATTCATGTTCGACGACACGACCACGAACCTCGACTGGTGCCTCAAGCGCGCCGGTCAGCAAGTCGCAAGATACCGCGTGGTCGAGCAGAAGGCCGACGAGCTCGGCATTACGCTCACCGATGAGCAGAAATCCGGCATCGACGAACAGATAGAGAACATAAAGGAGCAGTATGTTACCTCCGACGATAAGGCCGACACTCAGCTCAAGGCCTTCTTCGCCACCTACGGCTACACCGAGGACAGCTACAGAGAGCGCTGCCGCCTTAATTATCTGTACACTAACCTCTTCACCGAGCTCTACGGCGAGCAGGGTAGCAAGCTCAGCGACGAAAAGGTGCAGGCCTACGCCGAGGAAAACGACTATATCACCTCCGCACACATACTGTTTCTGACCAGCGAGACCGTTACCGGTGAGGATGGCAAATCAACCTCAAAGGAGCTCTCCGACGAGCAGAAGGCCGAAAAGAAGGCCAAGGCCGAGGAGCTGTGCGCCGAGCTCAAGGCAATAAGCGATGACTCTGAGCGCTGGACGCGCTTTAAGGAGCTCATGAACGAATACAGCGAGGACACCGGCCTTGCTCAGTTCCCCGAGGGCTACTGCTTCACAAAGGGCAGCATGGTCACCGAGTATGACGACGCAAGCCGTGCACTTAAAGAGTATGAGGTCTCCGACGTTGTCGAGTCGCAGTTCGGCTACCACGTTATAATGCGCCTGCCGACAAAGGGCACAGACCTTGTCTCCTATTCCAACGGCTATCAGCAGTCGGTCGTTCCCCTGACCTACCTCGCAGCCCCCGTTGAGTTCGACGCGGACATCGCCGACTGGGCAAGCAATGCGGAGATAAAGTACACCAAGCTTTACGACAGCATTGATTTCAGCCAGTTCATCACCGATGAGGGCTTCGTTTTCCAGTCCTACGCGGACTACACCGCCGCACAGGGCAAGAGCAAAGAAAACTGATTAAACGCAAAAAATGCAGCAGTCAAATGACTGCTGCATTTTTAATTATGCTTATTCCGCTGCCTCGGGTTCGGTGGGCTTTGTCGGGAGAGTTATTTCATACTCCGTGCCCGTATCGCCGTAGGTATAGGTGACATGAAGCTCGCCCGTTTCCTCGTCCTGCTCACAGGCCGTGACTGTTATCGACAGCGCCTGGACATCGATATCCTGCTCATAATAATAGCCGTTTTCGTCGAACATATCGCGCACCATCATGCGGTGGCCGTTATCGTAGTCGTGGTAGGCGACGAGCTTGCCGTTGTCCCAAAAGGCGTTGAAAAACGATTCGGAGATGAGGCTGTTTTTCAGGTCGTAATAGCGGCAGAAGGTCTTGTCGTTGACGTAAAAGCGCACGCCGAGGAGATCGTCGTTTATCTCTGCGACGAGCGGCTTCTTTGCGCAGATGGCGCTCTCAAGCTCGTTTCCGGCCTTGTCCTTTATCGTGTAGCTGTACTTTGTTACGCCGCTCGAGTGATCTTCCGTGACAACAAAGTTATCGTCCTGAGCAAGGATCGTTCCCGTGGGCTCCGGGGTCTCGACCGGCGTATCCTCGCCGCAGGCGGAAAGCAGCATCAGCATGAGCAGCATCGCCGCGAGTATTCTTTTTTTCATTTCTTTATCCTTTCATAGCAAATGAAGCTGTATTCAATATCTCCCTCGCACAGCGTATCGCTTCTGTCCGTGATGCGCCAGTCGGCCGACGCGTCGAGGTCTTCAAAAAAGCTGTCCGAATGCGGGCGGCAATTTATTTTCGTGACGAAAACACGGTCGATATACGGCATCATATCGCGAAAAACGCTCTGCCCGCCGAGGACCATCGCGTCCGCGCCGGATATCTCGGCAGCTTCGGCTGCGCTGTGTGCGATCTCCGCGCCGTCGATGACGGTATCACCGCGAGTTAAAACAATATTCCTGCGCCCCTTGAGCGGTCTGCCGCCGGGGAAATCGGCAAGGGTCCGGCGGCCTACGATGACGGTCCTTCCGCGTGTGAGCTCGACAAAATGCTGCCTGTCGGCCTTCAGAATGACCGGCTGCGTACCGTCCGCGCCTATGCCCCAGTCGGAATAAACGGCAACTATTGCGTCCATGGCTTCTCCTTTCAGACGGCGACGGGGATCTTGGTCTTGAACTCGGAATATTCGTAATTTTCGACCTTGAAGCTGTCGCGCGTAAACTTATAAAAATCGTCTACCGCGGGGTCAATTATAAACCTCGGTGCGGCCTTGGGTGGATTTGCGATTATCTCCTCTATCGCCGGAACGTGGCGGTCATAGATGTGCGCGTCGGCGATCACATGCACGAGCTCGCCTGCCTTGAGCCCCGCGACCTGCGCGAACATATGAGTGAGCACAGCGTACTGCACGACATTCCAGTTATTTGCCGCGAGCATATCCTGCGAGCGCTGATTGAGTATGGCGTTGAGGGTGTTTCCGCTGACGTTGAAGGTCATGGAGTACGCGCAGGGATACAGCGCCATTTCGCTCAGGTCTGCGTGGTTATAGATATTGGTCATTATGCGGCGCGAGGCGGGGTTGTGCTTAAGATCCCAAATGACCTTATCGACCTGATCCATATCGCCCTCGGGATAGTGGTTCTTAACGCCGAGCTGATAGCCGTAGGCCTTGCCGATGGAGCCGTTTTCGTCCGCCCAGGCATCCCAGACGCGCGTGCGCAGCTCGTTTACATTGTTGCTCTTTGCCTGCCATATCCACAAAAGCTCGTCGATGGCAGACTTCCAGAACGTTCTGCGTATCGTCAGTATGGGAAACTCCTCGGAAAGATCGTAGCGGTTCACGATGCCGAATTTTTTCACCGTGTGCGCCGGAGCGCCGTCGGACCATCGCGGGCGCACCTCAAGCTCGGTATCCCACACGCCGTTAGCAAGTATATCCTTGCAGTTTGCTATAAATATCTCGTCAGCTCTGCTCATATCGCACCTCATATTTAAAACTTTTCTCATTCTATCATCTCACCGAATTTAATGCAACGCATAATATGACATTACCGGAGGTGATCGAATGAAAATTTTAGTTTGCGGCGGCGATGAGCGCAGCCTTATACTTGCGCGGCTCCTGCGAAACGACGGGCACGAGGTGCTGTGCTTTTGCCTCGACAGGGCAAAATTGCCCGACGGCTGCAAAAGCGTAAGCTCTCCCGTTGAGGCCGAGGCCGTTATCCTGCCCGTTCCCGCCGAGGATGCGCGCGGACTTTTGAACGCGCCGCTTGGCGCTCTGCCCTGCCGCATTGAGCACATACTCGACTGCGCTGGAAGCGGCGCAATACTCATCGGCGGCAAAATAAGCTCACAGATACAAGCCGCTGCCGAGCAGCGCGGTATGGCGGTTCACGACTACATGCGCTGCCCGGAGTTCACGGTCAAAAACGCCGCTGTGACCGCCGAGGGCGCGGTGAGTGAGCTGATGAGAAAAACGAAGACCGCGCTGTGCGACATGCGCGTGCTCGTCGTCGGCTGGGGGCGCATCGGGAAGCTTATTATAAATAAGCTCACGGCACTGTGCCCCGCCGTGTGCCTTATGTCACGAAGCTCCGAGGCGAGGGCGCTTGCGTCCGCACTCGGCTGCACATCATTTGCGCCCGACTGTCCGCCCGAGCTTCTCGGCAGCTTTGACGCTGTGATAAACACCGCCCCCGCACAGGTGATACCCGATCTGCGGGCATTCAAAGACAGCTGCATTCTGCTCGAGCTTGCGTCCGCGCCGGGCGGCATCGACGAAAATGCCGCAAATGATCTCGGTCTCGACCTCAGCATTCTTCGCGGTCTGCCGGGGCGCTACGCGCCCGAGAGCGCCGCGAAAGCCATATATTCAACCGTTTCCGACATATTAAAAGGAGTGATATCATGAGCAAACCGAGAGTCGGCATCGCCCTTTGCGGCTCTTACTGCACATACGATAAGCTGTTTTCGCAGCTTGCTGTCCTTGCCGATAAATACGAGCTTGTGCCCATCATGAGCGAGACCGCCGCCGCGACCGATACGCGCTTCGGCACGTCCGCAGACTTTATATCGCGCCTCAGCTCGCTGTGCGGCGCACAGCCCGTGCACTCGATCGCCGAGGCTGAGCCCCTGGGTCCGGCAAAGCCAATGGAGGCTCTCATAATAGCGCCCTGCACGGGAAACACCATGGCAAAGATAAACCACGGTATAACCGACACGGCCGTCACCATGGCGGCAAAGGCGCATCTGAGAAACTCAAAGCCGCTGGTCATTGCATTTTCGACAAACGACGCGCTCTCGGGCTCGGCTCCGAACATTGCGGGGCTTTTAAACCGCAAAAACGTCTATTTCGTTCCCTTCAGGCAGGATGATCCCGTCAAAAAGCCATTCTCCATGGCAGCGGACTTCTCGCTGATAGACAAAACTCTCGAGTCCGCCCTCGCCGGCAAGCAGCTCCAGCCTCTTTTGGCGGCGCATTGAGGCTGTACCTATACGGTTGTTGCGATAGCCCGGTGTCGAAACTGCTGTCAAAACCGTGAGGCTGCCCCATCCCGATAGTGCGGTGCAAATTTTGCACCGCGCCGCCATTGGCTCCCCTGCGTAAGGGGAGCTGGCAGCCACAGGCTGACTGAGGGGTCGCTGTACGCAGTTCTTGTTCTATATTGGTGCGAATTTTACTGTTCTTATTTAGAGTGAAAAAAACGGTTTTCGCCATTGCCGCAGGCAAACGCAATTAGCTATCCGCTATCAGCTTGCCGCTGTTTCCTCCGCACACTCGATACCGGGTTCACGCAATATATGTATCGGCAGAGGCGCTAAAGCGCCTCTGAAAAAGTTGACAAGGCCGCGCCCATCGGTATATAATTTTTGCTTGTGAAAATTACAGAATGGATGGGCTGATGATTATGAATGTGATAGGCTTCGATAACGAAAAATACATGCGCGAGCAGTCGCGCAACATAAGAGAGAGAATTGCAAAATTCGGCGGAAAGCTGTACCTTGAGTTCGGCGGCAAGCTGTTCGACGACTACCATGCCTCGCGCGTTCTGCCGGGCTTCGAGCCGGACAGCAAGGTGAAGATGCTGCTTAAAATGAAGGACGAGGCGGAGATCGTAATCGCCATTTCCGCCGACGATATCGAGCGCAACAAGCGCCGCGGCGACCTCGGCATAACCTATGATGAAGACACTCTCAGGCTCATTGACGCGTTCCGCGGCATCGGCCTTTTCGTCGGCAGCGTGGTCATAACCCACTACCGCAGTCAGCCGGCGGCGGAGCTGTTCCAGAAGCGGCTTGAGCGCCTCGGCATCAAGGTCTACCGCCACTACATAATTCCCGACTACCCCTCGAACGTTGAGCTCATCGTCTCCGAGGACGGCTTCGGCAAGAACGACTATATCGAGACCGAGCGCAGCCTCGTCGTAGTCACCGCCCCCGGCCCCGGCAGCGGCAAAATGGCCACCTGCCTGAGCCAGCTTTATCATGAGCATCAGCGCGGCATAAACGCAGGCTACGCGAAGTTTGAGACCTTCCCGATCTGGAACGTTCCCCTCAAGCACCCGATAAATCTCGCCTACGAGGCAGCCACCGCCGACCTCGACGACGTGAACATGATAGACCCCTTCCACCTCGAGGCTTACGGCGAGACAACGGTAAACTACAACCGCGACGTCGAGATCTTCCCCGTGCTCAACGCCATTCTCACGCGCATCTACGGCGAGAGCGCGTACAAAAGCCCCACGGACATGGGCGTCAACATGGCGGGCAACTGCATCATAAACGACGAGGCCTGCCGCAATGCCTCCAAGCAGGAGATCATCCGCCGCTACTACGCCGCGGCATGCTCGCTGCGCCAGGGTCTCGGCTCTGTCGAGGAGGTCCGCAAGATCGAGCTCATCATGAACTCCATCGGCCTTTCCTCTGTCGACCGTCCCGTCGTCGCGGCGGCAAACGCCCGCGCGGAGGAGACCGGCGCTCCCGCTGTCAGCATTGAGCTGCCCGACGGAACGATAGTCACCGGCAAGACGAGCTCGCTGCTTGGCGCATCCTCTGCATGCCTCATGAACGCGCTCAAAAAGCTTGCGGGCATAAACAAGGAGCTGCTGCTCATCGCGCCCAGCGTCATCGAGCCTATCCAGCATCTTAAGGTCGAGCACCTCGGAAACCACAATCCGCGCCTGCACACCGATGAGCTGCTCATCGCGCTGTCCATTTGCGCCGTTACAAATCCGCTCGCGGAGCTGGCGATCGATCAGCTCGGCAAGCTGCGCGGCTGCGAGGCACACTCCTCGGTCATCCTCTCGCGCGTTGACGAAAACCTCTTCTCCAAGATCGGCGTCAATATCACCTATGAGCCGAAGTATCAGGCAAAGAAGCTGTATCACAAAAAGTAAAATATTTTTAAAAGGCAAGCGTATACGCTTGCCTTTTTCATCATTATATTTTAAAATCTGCTCAAAGGAGTGATAGCAATGACAGTTTTGGTCACCGGCGGCATGGGCTATATCGGCAGCCACACCTGCGTGGAGCTGCTCGAAAACGGCTTTGATGTCGTCGTTATAGATAATCTCGTAAACAGCAGCGAAAAGGCCAAGGAGCGCATCGAGGAGATAACGGGAAAAAGCTTCACCTTTTACAAGGCCGACGTGCGCGACCGCAAAAAGCTCGACGAGATCTTCTCCGCGCACGGCATAGACTGCGTCATCCACTTTGCAGGGCTCAAGGCAGTCGGCGAATCTGTCGAAAAGCCGCTTGAGTATTACGACAACAACCTCGGCTCGACTATAACTCTGTGCGAGGCGATGCGCGCACACAGCGTTAAGAAGATCATTTTCTCGTCATCTGCGACGGTGTATTCCTCGGATAACGACATGCCGCTGTATGAGACCTCCTCTACGGGCAAGTGCACGAATCCCTACGGATGGACAAAGTTCATGTGCGAGCAGATACTGCGCGACTATGTCAAGGCTGACCCTACGTGGAGCGTTGCGCTCCTGCGCTATTTCAATCCCGTCGGCGCGCACCCGAGCGGCCTCATCGGCGAGGATCCCAAGGGCATCCCGAACAATCTCATGCCGTATATATCGCAGACTGCCATCGGCAGATTTGAATATCTGCGCGTTTTCGGCGACGACTACAACACCCCCGACGGCACGGGCGTGCGCGACTACATCCACGTCGTTGACCTTGCCCGCGGCCACGTCGCGGCGATATCGTACATGGATGAGCACAATGGCGAGCTTATATTCAATCTCGGCACCGGCAAGGGATGCAGCGTTCTCGATCTCGTTCACGCCTTTGAAAAGGCAAACGGCCTGACCGTTCCCTATAAGATCGTTGGCCGCCGCGCGGGCGATATCGACGAGTGCTACTGCTCACCGGAAAAAAGCCGCCGCGAGCTCGGCTGGGCGGCAGAGTTTGACGTTGAGGACATGTGCCGCGATTCGTGGCACTGGCAGACAAAGAACCCCAATGGCTACAGAGACGAATAACATTTTATCCTCCGTATCATGCGGAGGATTTTTTATAAATGTACCTACGGCTCATCCCCTGTGGTCGCACTTCCGGCACTGGATCATGGGCATATCTCCATCGTCCTTGTAAAACACGCCCGCCCAGCGGCAGATGCTCTGCAGGATCGGCACGACGGACTCGCCCTTTTCCGTCAGCGAGTACTCCACTCTCGGCGGTATCTCGTCATATGACCTGCGCGCAACAATGCCGTTTGATATAAGGCCCTTCAGCGCGGAAGCCAGCACGGCGTCGGTTATGTTGCCCATCTCGCGGCGCAGCTCACTGTAGCGCAGAGTGCCGAGCGCAGCCAGCACGCAGATGATGCGGGAGTTCCATTTGCCCCAGAACAGCTCCATCCCGTACTCCAGCGGACAGCGTATGTCCTTTTCAAGCTTTCTCTGATACATGGAACCCTCCCGTTTTTCGTTTTTCCCTATTATAGCTTTATATAGCGCATCATGAAAGCAACCATAAAAAATGAGCAGGTCTAACGCCTGCTCATTTTTGGATCAAAGCTCCTTTTTGTTGTCCGCGCCGGGCGTTGTTACGATGACCTTCTCGGGCGTGATGATGAGCGCTCCCTTGGCTGTTGCCGCGCCGTTAAACATTTTCTCGACCATGGCCTTGAAGGTGTTCACAAGCTCGCCCTCGGTTACATACTCGGCGCTGCCCTTGACCTGATAGCCCTCAAGGCTCTGCGCATCGTAAACGGACACGGCGATACGGCCGTTGTTTGCCGCGAGATTTTTGAGTGTTGTATCCGGGAACACGTCGCCGACGACGAGCTTTCCGTCGGGCGTTACGCCCTTGAACGCGACCGGCACTACGTTCGGCTCACCGTTTGCGCAGGTGGCCAGATCCCACATTCCTGCCTTGAGCAGCTTTACAACATTTTCATTCAGCATAACTGTATCCTCCTTTGAATTTGTTCTCATTATAAGCGTGATACAAATCCGGGAAAAGATATTGGTTGATTTATGAGTCACTAATAAATTTCATAGTAACTGACGGTAAAAAATCTCCCGTTTTCTCAAACGGGAGATTTTTGCATTATTTGAAGTCGTGCGCGTTTTGAAGGACCATTTCCTTGACCTTGAGAAGACGTACCTTTGTGGAGTTTTCGTTCTCCTCAAGCTTCATGGAGATGTATTTTATGTTGCTCTCAAGCTCCGGGATCATGACATATTCCAGTGCGTTTACGCGGCGGCGCGTCTTTTCGATCTCCTCAGCTAAAAGCTGCATGGTCTTTTCGACCTGCGCTAATTGGAGCATATCCTCAAACACCGTCGCCATGCGCTCGAGCGCATCGTCCAGCTCGCCCGAGGTCTGCGCAAAGCCGTAGGGGTATATCTCCGACGGGTCGTTGTTGCGCGTATGGAACGAATACTGCGGAACGTTGACGCTCATGATGTTTTTAAACTCCATGTCGAGCTCAACGCTCTGACGCGGATACAGCAGAGCCTGCTCGAGCATCTCGGGGCTCATGATCGCGCTTGCGACCTGAAGGGCGGCAAAAGCCTCCGTCAGTCCCTGCTCTACGCGCTCGCGCAGCTGCTTGTTAAGACGCACGATGTCCATGAACTGACGCATCAGCTCATCGCGCTTATCCTTCATAAGCTTATGGCCGCGGCGGGCGGTCTTGAGTCTGCCCTTGAGCTGCTTGAGCATCATTCTTGTAGGGGTTATCGTGGTGCCTGCCATAAAGACTCCCCCTTACTTCATGTATTTTTCGATCATCTCGGGCTTTACGCGCTTTAGCTCTGCTCTGGGCAGGATGCTCAGCAGCTTCCAGCCGAGGTCGAGGGTCTCTTCAATGCTGCGGTTTGTGTTGTTGCCCTGGTTGACGTAGGTTTTCTCAAACTCATCGGCAAACTCGGCAAACAGCTTATCATCGTCGGAAAGCGCGGCCTCGCCGAGGATGGTCATGAGCTCCTTTGCGTCCTTGCCGCGGGAATAGGCGGCAAACAGCTGGTTCATGGTACCGGCGTGATCCTCGCGGGTCTTGCCCTCGCCGATGCCCTTATCCTTCAGTCGGCTCAGCGACGGGAGAACGTCGACGGGAGGCACGATGCCCTTGCGGTGCAGGTCGCGGCTGAGGATGATCTGACCCTCGGTGATGTAGCCCGTGAGGTCGGGGATCGGATGGGTCTTGTCGTCCTCGGGCATGGTCAGGATGGGGATCATGGTGATCGAGCCCTTGCTGCCTATGCGCCGGCCGGCGCGCTCGTACATCGTCGCAAGGTCGGTGTACAGATAGCCGGGATAGCCGCGGCGTCCGGGGACTTCCTTCTTCGCCGCCGAGACCTCGCGCAGAGCTTCGGCGTAGTTGGTTATATCGGTTATGATGACGAGAACGTGCATATCTTTTTCAAACGCGAGGTACTCTGCCGCAGTCAGCGCCATGCGCGGAGTTGCGATACGCTCGACCGCGGGGTCGTTTGCGAGGTTTGAAAATACGACCGTTCTGTCGATAGCGCCGGTGCGCTTGAAGTCCTCGATAAAGTACTCGGACTCCTCGAACGTGATGCCGACCGCCGCGAACACGACCGCGAAGTTCTCGCCGTCGCCGAGAACGCGCGCCTGACGTGCTATCTGCGCCGCCAGCGCCGCGTGCGGAAGGCCGGAGGCCGAGAATATGGGCAGCTTCTGACCGCGAACGAGGGTATTCAGGCCGTCGATGGTTGAAACGCCGGTCTGAATAAACTCCGCGGGGTATGCGCGAGCCGCCGGGTTCATGGGCATGCCGTTAATGTCGCGGTGGGCATCGGCCAGCAGCTCGGGGCCGCCGTCGATGGGCTGACCCATGCCGTTGAATACTCGGCCGAGCATATCCTCGGAAACGGCCAGCTCCAGCGGGTGGCCGAGAAATCTTACCTTGGTCTGCGCAAGGTTTATGCCCTGCGCGGAGTCAAAAAGCTGAACAACGGCCTTATCGCCCTCGACCTCGAGGACCTTGCCGCGGCGCGTTTCGCCGCTTTGTAGCTCGATCTCGCACAGCTCGTCGTAGGTAACGCCCTCGACCTGCTCGACGATCATAAGGGGATTTGCTATCTGCCGTATTGTCTTATAATCTTTAATCATGCGTCCTCACCTCCTGCGATGACCGCATCGATCTCCGTCTTCATCTGCTCAAGGATGGAAGCGTACTCCTGCTTATAGCTGTCGGGCGAGGCCATCTTCGCGCGGCCTATGCGCTCCTTGGCGCCGATCGAGAACAGCGCCTTCATGTCCGCGCCCTTGCCGAGCGCGTCGCGTCCGAGAGCATCGAATGTGAGTATCATGCGCATAAGCTCAAACTGCTTGTCATAGGACGAATACGCATCCTCATCAACGAAGGCGTTCTGCTGCAGAAAGTCCTCGCGCAGCATCTTTGCCGTTTCCATGGTCAGGCGGTCGGCGGGGCTCAAAGCATCCTGGCCGACGAGGCGGACGATCTCCTGAAGCTCGTTTTCCTCCTGAAGAATGTGCATCGCCTTATCGCGGTTTGTCATATACTCGGGGCCGAACTGCTCGTTATACCATTTTTCCAGCGTGTCGACATACAGCGAATACGAGGTCAGCCAGTTTATCGCCGGGAAGTGGCGCGCGTAGGCAAGCGAGGAGTCGAGCGCCCAGAAGACCTTGACTATGCGCATCGTCGCCTGCGATACGGGCTCAGAAATATCGCCGCCCGGAGGCGAAACTGCGCCGATCGCGGTGACAGAGCCGCGGCGCTCATCCGAGCCGAGGCATTCGACAACGCCCGCGCGCTCGTAAAACTGCGCGATACGCGAGGCGAGGTAGGCGGGATAGCCCTCTTCGCCGGGCATCTCCTCAAGTCGGCCGGACATCTCGCGCAGAGCCTCGGCCCAGCGGGAGGTGGAGTCTGCCAAAACGGCGACGTCGTAGCCCATATCGCGGAAGTACTCGGCGATGGTTATGCCGGTGTAGATAGACGCCTCGCGCGCAGCGACCGGCATGTCGGAGGTGTTTGCTATAAGCACCGTTCTCTTCATAAGAGGCTCGCCGTTTCGGGGGTCGGTGAGCTCGGGGAACTCCATGAGAACGTCGGTCATCTCGTTGCCGCGCTCGCCGCAGCCGATGTAGATGACTATGTCGACGTCAGACCACTTTGCAAGCTGGTGCTGGACGACGGTCTTGCCCGAGCCGAAGGGGCCGGGGACTGCCGCCGTGCCGCCCTTTGCTATGGGAAACAGCGTGTCGATTATTCTCTGACCCGAGTTCATCGGGCGCGTGGGCATGCTTTTTGACGCGTAGGGGCGGCTTATACGGACAGGCCACTTCTGCATCATCGTAAGCTCGTGCTTTTCGCCCTTTTTATCCTCAAGTACGGCAACGGTCTCCGTTACGGTGAAGTCGCCGCCTTTTATGCTGATAAGCCTGCCGCTCAGGGTGGGCGGCACCATGATCTTGTGCAGTATCGCGCTTGTCTCCTGAACTGTGCCGATAACGTCGCCTCCGGTGAGCTCATCGCCCTCGTGCGCAACGGGAACAAACGTCCACTTCTTTGTGCGGTTTAGTGCCGGAACGTCGGTGCCGCGGCTTATGGTCGCGCCGGTGAGCTCGCGTATCTCCGGCAGGGGGCGCTGGATGCCGTCATAGATATTCTCCAGCATGCCCGGTCCGAGCTCGACGGACATCGGCATGCCCGTGCTTTCGACCTCCGCGCCCGGTCCGAGACCCGAGGTCTCCTCATAGACCTGTATCGAGGCGCTGTCGCCTGTCATGTTAAGTATCTCGCCTATAAGTCTGTCGGGACCTACGCGCACAACGTCGGAAACGTTTGCGTCGCCGAGTCCCTCCGCGACTACAAGCGGTCCTGAGACCTTTATTATAGTTCCGCTCATACAGATACCTTTCTTTCTTAATTATTCTCGAGGATGTTCGTGCCTATGGCACGCTCTACCGCGGCATTGAGAGCCGAAAGCCCCATGCCGAGACTGCCCTCTCTGCCGGGTATAAGGATTATCGCCGGCTTCGGACTGTCCTTGAATTTATCTATCTGACTCTGAAGCGCAGCGGCGATATCCTCCTCGATGTAGATTATCGCAACGTCCTCCCTGTCGTGGGTGAGAGTGCGAAGTATCGCCTTTGCCTCGGAGCCGTCCGCGACCGGATATGCCTCCAGCCCAAGCGCAGTGAAGCCCATAACGGTCTCGCGCCGTCCTATAACAGCAATTTTAAGCATAAAGATCACGCAGCCTTTCCCGTATGGTCTCGGCCGGAAGTCCGGCCAGAAGCCCGGTGAGTATCATTCTCAGCGCGGTCACTTCGCCTTCAACTGCAGCAAGATACGCTATGACGGGCGCTTCGCCGTAGGCTACGAGCCTTGCTCCGGTAAGATACGCCGTCACGGCGTTATCGCAGGCAAGCTCAAACTCTGTGAGCGTGCCGCCCTTTACGGCCGCCGCTCCGAGAGCTGCGGCGTTTGCAAGCAGCGTGTTTGCGTATATCGCCGCGAGCGTGTCGCCCGAGCCGAAGGACGCGAGGATGCGTCCCGTGTCGATACCGCCGCCCGAAACGAGCGCCGTTTTCAAAAACTCCGCGTCCTTATTCATGCGCATTGTGCGCACCGCGCTTCTGAGGTTTGCCGCGTCTATCATTATCTGCGCATAGCCGCGCAGGAACGCACTGCCGAGCTTCTGCGACGCGGCGAGGAGCTCTTCAAAATACGCCCTGTCGAGTATGAAATCGGCAAGCTGGGGATTCTGCGATCTTGCCAGGGCGCTTTTCGCCTCGACCATCGCGTCGGCCAGAACCGGCGGCAGACTCAGATATTTTTCCTCCGCGAAGCTGCGCTTTAAAACTTCGGGGCTGACTCTGCCAGACTCGCTCATAAGGTCTGAGCGGTCGTGCCCCTCGGCCTCGGTCTTTATGACGATCTTGGCGTTGTGGTAATCGTAGCGCATGCGGAATATCTCAACGGGCTCTGCGTCCGGCGACATTCGCGCAAGCTCTGCGAATATCCCGGCTCTGTGCTCGGCAAGGGTCTGCTCGACCTGCTTTGCCGAAAAGCCCGACATGTCCTTATAGCCGCAGTCGGTGAGCATCTTGGCCGCCTCGTCGAAGCTCGGCGCATCTATCATGCGCTCTGCCTTGTCGCGGGTGAGCATTTTTGCCTCCCTGGCTCTGAGCATCGCAGAAAGATACAGATATTTTTCTCTGACGCACTTTTTATTTGACAATTCATTCCCTCCCTTTTCGGGATACGCAGCGCCGGAGCATCACTCAAACAGCACTGCCGCTATTTCGGTCGAAAGACCGCTGCGGCGCTGGCGAATGAGCGCGTCGATACTGCAATTTGTCTCTATACCGCCGAAGCGGACGATAAGGCCACCGGAGATATCGGCCGTGTCCTCGCTCAGGGTAAGCGCACCCGGCACACCCTTTGCTTGGAGCAGCTCGTTTGCTGCCTTGCACACGTCCTTGCCGAGCTCTTTCTTGTCGGCCTCGTTCAGGATTATCTCCTCCTCGCCGACGGTGGCAGCGTCCGCCGCCATGCGGGCGAGAAACTGCGTATACTTATCGCGCGGCATATTGACTATCTCCTCCCGCGCAGCGTCGAACGCCGAGGCGACCATCTCCTGCTTTACGGAAAGGACGCTCTTTTTTGCCTCCATCTCCGCAATACGGCGGCTGCCGCTGAGGATGTCCTCGCATTCGGCGTTGCCGGCCTGCATGAGCTTTTCGTACTCGCTCAGCGATGCCTTGAAACTCTCCGCGCGGATCTCTTCGGCCTGCTTTGACGCGGCGTCGATTATTCTTTTTGCCTCCGCGTCGCCGTCGGCCCGGATATGTGCGATTATTTTTTCAGTGCCTTTCATGGTAAAGCCCTGCCTTTACGTTAAATTTCACCGTCGTATCAGATATACAGCAGCATCATCATCGATGCCAGCAGGGACAAAATCGCGTAGAACTCAACGGTGATGCACAGAATCATGCCCTTTGCCCAGTGGTCGGGGTTCTTGGCGAGCAGGTTGACCGATGCCGCTGCGACCTTGCCCTGACCGATGGCGGAAACGAGGCCGCCGATGGCGATGGGCATGCACGCTGCGAAATAGCGGCAGCCGTCGACGAACGAAAGCTCAAGCGCCGTGCCGTCGAGCAGACCCATGTTCATGATCGCAACGAAGAAAACGACCAGACCGTACAGTCCCTGAGTGCCGGGGATGACCTGAAGGATCATCGCCTTACCGAACTTCGAGGGGTCTTCGGTGATGAGTCCCGCGCCGGCCTCACCGGCGATACCGGTGCCGACTGCCGAGCCTGCGCCGGCCATGCATGCTGCGAGACCCGCGCCGAGAAGGCCTATTGCAAGGCCGGAGTGTGCAAACAGAAATTCCATTATTGATATCCTCCTATTAATCTTCAGCTATATCGTAATATTTTGTGCTTACTTCAAGGGGCTTGAACGCCCTGCCGCCATCCTTGTAGAACTTGCCGAAGTACTCGAGGCACTGAAGCCTCAGATCGTGTACATAGCAGCCAAGGAGGTTAAGGGCAAAGTTTAAGCTGTGTCCTATTATGAACACGGGGATAAACAGCCACAGGCTGTTTGCTATACCGCCGATGGTGTTGAAAACCGTCGCGATAACGCTGCCGGCAAGCATCAGCGCCATGATTCGCGAATACGAAAGTATATCGCCGAACCAGCCGGTCACGGTATTATAAAGCGTCGAAAACAGGCTTATTATCTTGCCGCCTATGCCCTTTGCTCCACGGCTTCCACCGTAGAAGAGCATAACGCAGCCGAGCACCAAAACTACCGGCACGCCGCCGACATTACCGAGCTTGAGCGCCATCATGACGGCGCCGATGAGGATCACCCACAGTGAGCCCTCCTCCCAGAACGCTCCGGCCGCGTCGCCGTTTTTGACTTTCTCGACAGCGCTTATGACCATGCCGACGTTAAGATGGATAAGGCCGAGCACCATCGCGCCGATGAGCACCGTCATAACGTCGGTCATCGGACTGAACAGGCACCACAGCTCGCCCCATCCGTCGGGCTTGCCGGTGATCTTGCCGATCTGCGCGAGCGCGTCGCCGAAAAATCCGCCGGTGAGTATGCCCATCACGAACGTCGATATGCCGCAGTACAGAAGCAGCTGGCAGAAGCTCAGCGAGCCCTTGCGCGGCTTAATTTTCTTCATCGCCACGACCGCGGCGAGGATCATTATAATTCCGTAGCCCATGTCCGCCATCATAAGTCCGTAGAACAAAATGAAAAACGGAGCCATCAGCGGGTTCGGGTCAACGCCGTCGTATGACGGCAGGCTGTACATGTTCGTTACCATGTTCAGCGCGTTTGTTATCTTGTTGTTGCGAAGCTTGACGGGAACCTCGGGATATTCCTCGGGCTCGGGGTCTGCGAGCTCCCAAGCGCAGTCGAATTTCTCAAGAGTCTGCTCAAGCTCGGGAACCTTTCTCGCAAGCACCCAGCCCTGGAGCGCGACGGCGCTTTCCATGCCGTAAAGCTGACCCTCGGCCTCGGCATAGGCAAGCCGCGTATCCATCCTATCGGCGCAGAGCTTGAGCTCCTGCCTGTGCTCACCCATGGCCGATATCTCGTCTGTAAGCTCGTCCTTCTGCCGTTTGAGCTCACTAAGCTCGGCGTTCAGCTTTTCCGTGCTCTCCGCCGCCGTACCCTCGGAGCCGCCGAAGGCCGCGATCGAGAAGTTATGTACTCTCAGCGCATCCAGCGCCGCGGGTAGATCTTCCTTAAAGCAGATGAGCGCAAGATAGTGCTGCGCACTGTCGTCGGATACGCTTATGAGCTCGGCCTCCTCCGTGACCTCGGCGAGGCTCTGCCGAAGCTCGGACGGGCTCGCCGACACGGGCGCAAAGCCCAGCGTCACGGCACAGCGCTGCGTTCCCTGCCCGTCGAGCGGATAGTCGAGCGAAAGCCAGGGCTTCAGCGCGTCAACCGCGCCGGAAATGCGTGCGCCCTCGGCGTTTATCCTGCGCACCGTTTCGTCAATGGCAACTATTCTGCGCGCGGTTTCGAGCGTGGATGTGAGCGTGGAGTCATCCAGCAGCGTTTTGACCTCGGCCTCGGGCTTTGCGGAGAGCAGTCCCTTCTTTACGGGCGCATACCTGTCAATCAGCTCGATGGCCTGGACGAGCACCGCGTAATCGGATCTGCACCTTACGGCGTCGCTTCCCTCTCGCGCAAGATGCTGCCTAAGCTCCGGCGAGAGATCGGAAAGCTCGGGCTCGGACAGCTCGACGCAGCCGAGGAGCTGGAGCTTCCGGAGCAGAGCTTTTTTCTGATCGCGGACGGCCAGCAGCCTGAGCTTTTTCATTTTTTCAATGGCCATTACCCGTTCACGATCCTTTCCGCGATGAGTTTTGCCGCTTTTTCACGGCGGCTTTCGGCTTTAGCGCGGAGTACTGCTTTTTTGTTCTCCGCCTTCAGATATATCTCGTGTGCCTCTTTTTCCGCTGCGGTATGCGCCTGCGCTCTGCGCGCGGCAAGCTCATCGGCCGCCTTCCGGCGCGCCTCGGCGACATCCGCCTTTCCGGCAAGCTCCGCCTGCGCGACTATTCTTTTTGCCTCCGCCTGCGCCTCGGCAAGGCTCAGGCGCACACTTTCCTCCGCCGCGCTTATTCCGGCGATTTCATCAAATGCCATCAGCTCTCCTCCCTTCGTTAATTTTCTTTATGCACTATTCAATTTTATGACGATGAATGTTTTTAATATGTTAACAATAGCAAAAAAGCTCCGTAATTTCAACGGATTTTGTGCGTTTTCATTGATAAAGTTCAATCAATTTAAATTGTTAAATTATTGCTCAGCGCTGTTTCGACATTCATCGCGCCGCAAACCCTTGATACAGCAGGGTCAAAAAGTTAACGCTTGCCGCATCGATTTCGTTTGTTATTTAACATACTAAGCGTTAGTCCTTCAAAATGCAATACTTTTTTACAGTAATCTCTATTACTTTTTTTCATAACGGAAGAGCAAAGCACGGCCTTGTGTTACCTAATGTCAAAATAGCCGTTTTTCCCTTGCCAAACTCTGCTCGTCAATGTATAATTACTTAGTATGTTTACGCCAAATTTGTATAACACCAAGGAGGCTTCCTATGGCTAACAACTATAAAAGGCGCGCCGGAGACCGTGTCGACGGCAGACGGCTGCGCTCATTAAACGGCTTTTATAACTTCATCCCGTTCATAATGCCTGCGCGAAACGATGCGCTCAACTACTACGAGGAATCGTTTGAGATCACAAACGCCGACCGCTGGTTCAGAAAGCAGCGCGTTGCCGGATACAAGGGCATGGGCATGCTGCACCTGCTCATCGCGGCCTATGTCCGCGCCTGCGCCTACCTGCCCGGCCTCAATCGCTTCTGCGTAGGCAAGCGTATTTATGCCCGCGAGGATATCGAGGTCGTCATGGCCGTCAAGCGCAATCTGAGCATTGACTCGAGCGAGACTACCATCAAGGTCGTATTCAAGCCCACCGACACGATATATGACGTTTATAACCGTATGAACGCTGCCATCGATGAGATAAAGAATTCCGACGAGGAAAACGGCACAGAGGAATTTGCAAACAAGTTTGCCGCCCTGCCGCGCTTTGTGATAAGCTTTGCCATCTGGCTTCTGCGTGTTGCCGATTATTTCGGCCTGCTGCCTAAGAAGCTTCTTGACGTAAGCCCCTTCCACGGCTCGATGATAATCACCGACCTCGGCTCGCTCGGCATCGGCCCCATTTATCATCATATATACAACTTCGGTACGCTGCCCGTGTTCGTATCCTTCGGCGCAAAGCGCCATGTGCATGAGCTCGACCGCCATGGCAACGTTGTAGACCGTAAGTACGTTGACTGCAAGTTCGTTCTCGATGAGCGCACGGTCGACGGGCACTATTACGCGAGCGTCTTCAAGATCATAAACCGCATCATCCAGGATCCCTCGGTTCTCGAGGTTCCCCCCGCTAAGGTCAACGAGGATATTTTTTAAACATCAAATTTTAAAACGGCTGAATTGGAAACGATCCGGCCGTATTTTTACGCTTATTTCGGGCAAAATATCTGCGGTGATCAGCATGAATAAAATGATCGGTCAGCAGACCGTGCGCCCGGAAAGGCCACCGTCTATCGTGTCATTTGCCTCCGTCGTCGGGCAGAAGGAAGGCGAAGGGCCGATAGGGCACTGCTTCGATAAAATATGCCTTGACGCGTATTTCGGCGAAAAATCGTGGGAAAAGGCCGAAAGCTCGATGCTCAAGGACTGCTTCGAGCTGTGCTGCGACAAGCTCGGCATCCCTCCGAGGGAACTTGACATGATATTCTCCGGCGACCTTTTAAACCAGTGCGTGGGCTCGGCGTTCGCGCTTAAAAACACCGGCGTGCGGCACTTCGGACTGTACGGCGCGTGCTCGACGATGGGCGAGGCGATGACCCTTGGAACGATGGCCATCGACGGCGGCTTTGCCGAGCGCGTGTGCGCCGTAACGGGCTCGCATTTCTGCTCGTCCGAGCGGCAGTACCGTTTTCCGCTCGAATACGGCGGTCAGCGCACGCCGACGGCGCAGTGGACGGTAACGGGCTCGGGGGCGGCTATATTGCAGTGCGAGGGCAAGGGCCCATATGTGACTTACCTCACGCCCGGGAGGATAATCGACGCGGGGATAACGGACGCAAACAACATGGGAAGCGCCATGGCTCCGGCGGCGTACGAAACGCTCAAGGCGCATTTTGCCGACACCGGCAGAGAGCCCGACTATTACGACATGATAGTCACGGGCGATCTCGGCGCTATCGGCCACGACACGCTCGAAGATCTTTTCCGGCGCGACGGCGTTAAGCTCGGCAAGTTCTACACCGACTGCGGCGTTCTCATCTTCGACCGCGAGCGGCAGGACGTCCACGCGGGCGGCTCGGGCTGCGGCTGCTCGGCCGCGGTGTTCTGCTCACTTATAATGCGCGGCTTTTCCGAGGGCAAGTGGGCGAAGGTTCTGTTTGCACCGACGGGAGCGCTCATGTCCCCGACGAGCACCCAGCAGGGTAGCAGCATCCCCGGCATATGCCACGCGCTGGCTATCGAAAAGTATCTGCCGGACTGGGGTGAAAAGCATGCTTATTGAATATCTCAAGGTCTTCGCCGTGGGCGGAGCTCTGTGCGCCATAGGTCAGCTGCTCATAGACAAAACAAAGCTCACCCCTGCGCGGATACTGACCGTGTATGTCGTTTTGGGGCTCATCCTCGAGGCCGTTGGGCTGTACTCTCCGCTCGTAAAATGGGCGGGCGCGGGAGCGACCGTTCCGCTGACGGGCTTCGGTTCAACGCTTGCAAAGGGCGTAGAGAAGGCCGTTTCCGAAAGCGGCGTTCTCGGCGCGTTCACCGGCGGCTTTACCGCTGCGGCAGCGGGCATATGCGCCGCCGTGTTCTTCGGCATAATCATTGCCCTGCTTTTCAAGCCAAGGGAGAAAAAATAAAAAACGCCCCGAGGGGCGTTTTTTTATTAATCTGTGACCTTACACACGCTTTTTACGAAGCTCGTCAGCTCATCGTTATCAATCCACCACAGCTTGTCGCCGTATTCCGTCTCCAATGCTCCCGGCGGCGCAATGGACTGGTTTATGCAAAAGTACTCTCCGTCAATTTCGAGCACGATGCCGTATTCCGGCGTACCGCCTACGCATTCGCTGTTTTCGGTAAAACTGTCGTCCGTCAGCTTATTGAGCAGGGAAACAAGCTCGGCCGTTTTCTCTTCCGAAAGAACTGTAAGCGTTTCTTTGTCACCGTACATATTCCACACGCTTACCGTCGTGATATCCTCTGCTTTGAGATCATGCGTCCAAATGCAGATCTCCTTTTCGCGCTTTGCCGAGCATGCGGCGAGGGATAGAATACATACTGCTGCAAGGATAAGCGCTGCGAATCTCTTCATTCGTTTTACCTCCTTTTCGGCGGCGGGCGGGCTTACTTCTCGTGAACTGTCAGCTCCAGCACGTCGGGGCGGGCATAGTGTCCTACTGCGTCGTGCTCCATTTTGCAGGCTGCCGGAAGCTCCATGTCGAGCTCGGCATAAATTATCGTCTCCTCATCCCAGACAGGCTGCGTGAGATAGTGGCCGTAGGGGTCTATGATGCAGCTTCCGCCGCGGCAGACCATATCCGGCTGACGCTCGACGGCATCCTTTTCGTTGAGGTCTGCCGGATATGAGCTTTTGCGTACTATCATATCGGAGTTTATGAAATAGCATTTGCCCTCGATGGCGATGTGCTGTATCGTAGCCTGCCACTCGGGGTTGTCGTTCGTATTCGGGGAAATATATATCGTTATGCCCTTCTGATACAGTGCAACGCGCGCAAGCGGCATGTAGCTTTCCCAGCAGATGAGGCTGCCGATCGGGCCCCACGGCGTTTCCGTCACGGGGAAATAGTCCTTATTCGCGTCACCCCAAACGACGCGCTCGGCTCCTGTGGGCTTGAGCTTTCGGTGGACCTTATACGAGCCGTCGGGCTCGAAGATGACGTTGCTGTTATAAAGCGTTCCGATAACGGCGTCGCGCTCTGAAAAGCCGATGCTCACATACGCGCCTGCGCGCACGGCGGCCTCGGCAAGGGCATTAAAATCCGCATCGCCGACGACGATCGACGCATCGTAATAGCGCTTCCAGTCCTCCCTTCCCGGTTCGGTGCGCTTTCCCATGCTGAAGCCGAAGTTCATCCCGATAGGATAGCCGGGGATAAAAAGCTCCGGAAAGACGATGAGATCGGGCTTTTTAAGCGCAGCTTCTTCAATATATTTAAGCGTTTTTTCAAGCGAGGCCTTTTTATCGAACATGCAGGGCTCTGCCTGCACAAGCGCGACCTTGCAGCTTTTTGCGATATCCTTCATGATCTAAGCTCTCCTTTGTGGTTTGTATAGCTGACGGGAGTCGATTTTCGTTCAGGCAAGGCAAAGCGCGAAGCGAATACTGTCGTATTTGTAAGCACTTTAACGAAGCATAGGCGGAAATCAGCCCGTCAAAACCGGTAGGTGTTCGGCTCCCGTCAGCTATAAATATTGTAGCATGCAAAAAAGCCCGGCGCAACAAAAAAGTGCCCGGAAGCATTCAGGCTTCCGGGCACCGGGATATTTAAATTACTTAATGGAGAAGAATGCATCCATGCCAGGGTAGGTCGCGACGTCGAACAGCTCATCCTCGATGCGCAGCAGCTGATTATACTTGCAGACGCGATCGGTGCGGCTGGGTGCGCCGGTCTTGATCTGACCTGCGTTGACAGCGACGGAAATATCGGCGATGGTGGTATCCTCGGTCTCGCCAGAGCGGTGAGATACGACCGCAGTCCAGCCTGCGCGGTGCGCCATCTGGATAGCGTCGAGGGTCTCGGTCAGGGTGCCGATCTGATTTACCTTGATGAGAACCGCGTTTGCAGCACCCAGGGCGATGCCCTTCTTGATGCGCTCGGTGTTGGTGACGAACAGGTCGTCGCCGACGATCTGGATCTTGTGGCCGAGGCGGCGGGTCATCATCTGCCAGCCTTCCCAGTCGTTCTCGCCCATGCCGTCCTCGATGGAGATGATGGGGTACTTATCGACAAAGCCCTCCCACATATCGACCATCTGCTCGCTGGTCATGACGGTGCCGCGCTTGGGCAGGTGGTAGCACTTATCGTCTTCATTATACCAGTCGGAGACTGCGCCGTCGATGGCGATCTTGAAGTCCTCGCCGGGCTTGTAGCCGGCCTTTTCCATAGCGGTGACGAGCGCCTTGAGCGCGTCCTCGTCGGACTCGAGGTTCGGAGCATAGCCGCCCTCATCGCCGACACCGGAGGCGGGAACGACCTTCTTCAGGGCGTGGAACACCTCTGCGCACATGCGCAGTGCTTCCTTCCAACTTTTCGCGCTGACGGGCATGATCATGAACTCCTGAATGTCGACGTTCGAGCCGGTGGCATGCGCGCCGCCGTTGAGGACGTTCATCATGGGAACAGGGAGGGTCTTGGCGTTTACGCCGCCGATGTAGTTATAAAGGCTCTGACCTGTGGCTTCGGCAGCCGCGCGTGCGCAGGCCAGCGATACGCCGAGGATGGCGTTTGCGCCGAGGCGGGACTTGTTGGGGGTGCCGTCTATCTCGATGAGCATCTTGTCGATGCCGGGCTGATCGAGTACGTTCAGGCCGACCATGGCCTCGGCGATCTCACCGTTAACATTCTCAACGGCCTTGCTGACACCCTTGCCGCCGTAACGGCTCTTGTCGCCGTCGCGCAGCTCGCAGGCCTCGTACATGCCGGTCGATGCGCCGGAGGGAACTGCCGCACGGCCGACGGTGCCGTCGTCGAGGGTGACCTCGACCTCGACGGTGGGGTTGCCGCGGGAGTCAAGGATTTCTCTTGCCATTACGTCAACGATCTCAAAATACTGCTTCATGATTTATGCTCTCCTTTTATTTGATTATCAGCGAGCTTCCGCTCATAACATTTGGTTTTTCTATATTCATGATGTCGAGCATCGTCGGAGCGATATCCGAAAGGCGGCCTCCGTCACGAAGCCTGACACCGTCACAGCATACCACAAAAGGAACGGGATTGGTAGTATGCTGAGTATTGATTTTTCCGTCGGGGTTTATCATGCAGTCGGCGTTGCCGTGGTCGGCGGTGATGCACAGGACGGTGTCGGGCATGCTCTTTGCAGCGTCGTACACCCTGCCCATGCACGCATCGACCGTTTCGACAGCCTTTATCGCCGCATCGAGAACGCCGGTGTGTCCGACCATGTCGCAGTTTGCGAAGTTGCAGACTATCATCTCGTACTTATCGCTCTCTATCGCCTCAACGCACTTGTCGGCGACCTCGACGGCGCTCATCTCGGGGATGAGGTCATAGGTCGGGAACTTCTTCGGCGACGGAACAAGGCATCTCTCCTCGCCCTCGCAGGGCTTTTCGACGCCGCCGTTGAAGAAGAACGTGACGTGCGCGTACTTCTCGGTTTCCGCAACGCGAAACTGCTTAAAGCCCTTTTCCGAGACTATCTCGCCGATGGTGCCCTCAAGCTTCTCGGGCGGATAGGCTATCGGCAGCGTGAGCGCCTCGTCGTACTGCGCTGTGCATACAAAGCTCAGGGAAAACACGGTCTTTTTGCGCTCAAAGCCGTCAAACTCCGGCAGAGTCAGCGCCCAGGTCATCTCACGGGCGCGGTCGGGACGGAAGTTCATGAATATGACGCTGTCGCCCTCGTTTATGACGCCCTCCGGGCACACTACGACGGGCTTTACAAACTCGTCGGAGACGTTTGCCTCATAGCTGTCCTCAACCGCCTTGACGGGGTCGGACTGCATTACGCCCTCGCCGCAGACGATGGCGTTGTAGCCGGCCTCGACTCTGTCCCAGCGCTTATCGCGATCCATGCCGTAGAATCTACCCTGTATCGTCGCTATCTCGGCGTTTCCGAGGGAGGCGCACTTGTCGCGCAGCTTCGTTACATACTCCACGGCGCTTCTCGGCGGAACGTCGCGCCCGTCAAGAAAGCAGTGGACATAGACCTTCTCAAGGCCGCGCATCTTTGCCATGTCGAGAATTGCGAAGATGTGGTTAATGTGGCTGTGCACGCCGCCGTCGGACAAAAGGCCGAGGATATGCAGCGGCTTGCCGCCTGCCTTTGCGTCGTCCATCGCCTTGACGTAGGCCGCGTTTTCGAAAAAGCTGCCGTCGGCGATGGCGTTGTTTATGCGCGGCAGATCCTGAAACACGACGCGCCCCGCGCCGATGTTCGTGTGCCCGACCTCGCTGTTTCCCATCTGCCCCTCGGGGAGGCCGACATCAAGGCCGGAGGCCTGGAGCTGCGTGTGAGCGTTTTCCGCGAAAATGCGGTCAAGCTGCGGCTTTTTTGCAAGGCTGACTGCATTGCCGCCGCCTGCGGGCGCTATGCCGAAGCCGTCCATTATGACGAGAACGCACTTACTCATTTTCAGCCCCCGTGGCGGCGATGATGGCCGCAAAGTCCGCGGGCTTGAGCGACGCGCCGCCGATGAGGCCGCCGTCAACGTCCGGCTGAGCCAGGAGCTCGGCCGCGTTCTTTGCGTTCATGCTGCCGCCGTAGAGGATGCTGACGCTGCGCGCTGCGCGTGCACCGTATATATCGCGGATTATCGCGCGGATCTCGCGGCAGACCTCCTCGGCCTGCTCGCTGGTCGCGGTCTTGCCCGTGCCGATTGCCCAGATGGGCTCGTATGCGATAACGCAGCGGCGCAGGGTGGTGGCGTCGACTCCGCACAGAGCCGCGCGCACCTGATAGTTTATGTGAGCCATGGTCAGACCCATCTCGCGCTGCTCAATGCTCTCGCCCACGCAGATGATCGGGATTATCCCCTTCTCAAGAAGGGCGTGCACCTTGGCGTTTACGAGCAGATCGTCCTCGCCGTGATACTGGCGGCGCTCGGAGTGGCCGACGATGCAGTACCTGACTCCGGCATCGTCGAGCTGAGACGCGGAGATCTCGCCCGTGTACGCACCCTTATCGAACTTTGAAACGTCCTGCGCGCCGGTGATGACCTTGGCCTCTTTTCCGGCCTTTATCATCGCGGGGATATTCACCGCGGGAACGCACAGCACCGTCTCGCAGCTTTTTGTTTTGGGCATGAGGGGCTTGAGCTCTTCGATGAAGGGCTTAACGTCGGAAACGAGCATATTCATTTTCCAGTTGCCCGCTATTATCGTTCTTCTGTATTTTGTATTCATGATCCTTGCCTCCTGCAATTATTTCTTATTTATCCAGCAGACATGCGACGCCGGGGAGCTCGCGGCCTTCGAGGAATTCGAGGGAAGCACCGCCGCCGGTGGAGATGTGGGTCATCTTATCCGCAAAGCCGAGCTGCTCAACGGCAGCCGCGCTGTCGCCGCCGCCGACGATGGCAATTGCGCCGGACTCTGCCAGCGCCTTTGCGACGGCCTTTGTGCCCTCTGCAAAGGCTTCAAACTCGAAAACGCCCATGGGGCCGTTCCAGACGACGGTCTTCGCGTTTTTTATGGCGTCCGAGAAGAGCTTCACCGTCTCGGGGCCGATATCCAGACCCATCCAGCCGTCGGGGATGGCGTCGACGGGAACGATCTTCTTCTCGCAGTCGGCCTTGAACTCGTTGCCGATAGCCGTATCGACAGGCAGGAGAAGCTGAACATTCTTTTCCTTTGCCTTTTCTATCATCTCGAGAGCGTAGTCGAGCTTATCGGCCTCAAGCAGGGAGTTGCCGATGCCGTGACCCATTGCCTTTATAAAGGTATAGGCCATGCCGCCGCCGATGATAACGGTGTCGGCCTTGTCAAGCAGATTATTTATAACGCCGATCTTGTCGGAGACCTTTGCGCCGCCGAGGACTGCAACGAAGGGGCGCGCGGGATCGTCCAGCGCCTTGCCCATGACCGACAGCTCCTTCTCGACGAGAAGGCCTGCATATGCGGGCAGATATTTTGCAACGCCCGCGGTGGAGGCGTGGGCGCGGTGAACCGTGCCGAACGCGTCGGAGACGTAAAGCTGAGCCATATCGCTGAGCGCCTTTGCGAAATCGTCGCCGTTTTTCTCCTCGCGGATATCGAAGCGGAGGTTTTCAAGCAGCATCAGCTGACCGGGCTTGAGCGCCGCGGCCTTTGCCTGCGCGTCCTCACCGATAATGTCCTTTGCGAAAATGACCTCCATGCCGAGAAGCTCGGAAAGGCGCTTTGCAACAGGTGCGAGCGTGAGCTTTTCCTTCCACTCGCCCTTGGGCTTGCCGAGGTGGGAGCAGGCTATGACGGCAGCGCCGTTATCCAGCAGATATTTTATGGTCGGCAGCGCAGCGACGATACGCTTATCGCTTGTTATCTCGCCTGTCTCCTTGTTCTGGGGGACGTTAAAATCGCAGCGCAGAAGCACCTTCTTGCCCTTAACATCCGCATCGAGCACGCTTTTCTTGTTGTAATTCATGATAAAGCTCCTTTCCGTCGGAAAATTCCGACACGGTATTGAAAAATTAATAGATAACTGTTATGATTCGGCCATGGACCCAATGTTCTTGAGCCCCGGAAAGCCCTGCTGGCGTAGAGCTTCATATGCCAGGATCGCGGCCGAGTTTGAAAGATTTAAGCTGCGCGCCTCGCTTATCATCGGGATGCGTATGCAGCGGTCGTAGTAGCGCATGCGAAGCTCCTCGGGAAGTCCCGCCGTTTCCTTGCCGAGCATGATGCTGACCGTTTCCGTCGAAAGATCGGCCTCAAAATACGCGTGCGGCGCTTTGGTCGTAGCGAGCCACAGGTTCTCGTCGCCGTTTTTTTCGAGGTACTCGCCGAGGTTTTCGTATGCGCTTATGTCGACAAGGTGCCAGTAGTCAAGGCCGCAGCGCTTGACGGCCTTATCGGAAATATCAAAGCCGAGAGGCTTTATCAGGTGGAGTCTTGCGCCGGTCGCCGCGCAGGTTCGCGCGATCGCGCCCGTGTTATGAGGTATTTCCGGCTCAAGAAGAACTATATTCAGCATTATCTTATCCCGTTTCGTTATCAAATATCTGTTTTACACGTATATATTAGCACATTTTCTCCGAAAAAGATGAACTTTTTTTAAGTTTTTTGGATTTGTTGCAATTTTGACAACTTCCGTCTCCGGCAAGCGCCGCAAACGCATGTCAAACCGGCAATGTGCACATCTAAATTTACTGTTAAGAGGCCAAAAATGATCTGCAACGCATGTCCGCGCCGCTGCGGCGCAGAAAGAACCGAATATTCCCCCGGCGGAGTCTGCGCCTGCCCCTCCCTGCCGATGGTCGCGCGCGCCGCGCCGCACTATGGCGAGGAGCCGTGCATAAGCGGTTCTCGCGGCAGCGGAACGGTGTTTTTCTCCGGCTGCAATCTCAAATGCGTATTCTGCCAGAACCACGAGATAAGCCGCGGCAGGGTCGGCAAGGCCGTCACCGCCGAGCGGCTTTCGGATATATTTCTCGAGCTTCGGGATAAGGGCGTTCACAACATAAATCTCGTAACGCCGACGCACTACACCGATGCGATAGTAAAGGCGCTCGAAAAGGCAAAGCTCGATATCCCCGTCGCGTGGAACAGCTCGGGCTATGACAGCGTCGAGAGCCTGAAAAAATTAGAGGGTCTCGTGCAGATATACATGCCGGACTTTAAATACGCAGACCCGGCTCCGGCTTTGCGCTACTCGGCAGCGCCCGATTACCCCGAGGTCGCACGCTCGGCGATATTCGAGATGTTCAGGCAGGTCGGGCCGTTTGAGCTCGATGACGACGGCATGCTTATCTCCGGCGTTCTCATACGCCACCTCATTTTGCCCGGAGCGGAGGATAACAGCCGTGCGGTGATAGATTTCGTTGCCGATAATTTTCCCGGCGACGATATACTGTTTTCCCTCATGGCGCAGTATACGCCGATGCCGAACACCGAACGCTTCCCCGAGCTTCAGAAAACCGTCACGGCGGAGGGAAACGACGCGCTCGTAGACTATATGACGAAGAAAGGCATATATAACGGCTTCTGGCAGGAGCCGTGCTCAGCGACAGACGACATGATACCGGACTTTGACCTGACCTGCGTCTGATCAATATATAGCTTTACACAGGAGGTACAATTATGGATTACAACGAAATTCTCAAGAAGGCGGCAGGACTTATGGGGCCGTACTGCAAGGCTTGCCCCGTCTGCAATGGCAGAGCCTGCGGCAACTGCGTCCCCGGCCCCGGCAGCAAGATCCCCGGCAACACCGCCGCGCGCAACTATGACAAGTGGCAGGAGATATTCGTCAATATGGACACGCTGTGCCCCAACGCAGATGCCGACACGAGCTTTGAGCTCTTCGGCAGAAAGTTCTCCGCCCCTGTTTTCATAGCCCCTCTCGGCGCTCTTCCCCTGCACTACGGCGACAAGTATGACGATGTCACCTACAACCGCACACTCGTAAACGCCGCGGCCGACTACGGCATCTGCGCCATGACCGGCGACGGCGAGTTTAAGGAGCTCATTCCCGACGCGGTAGACGAAATGGCCAAGATCGGCGGCATCGGCATCCCGACGATAAAGCCCTGGAGCAAGGATATCGTTTTTGAAAAGCTCGACTATGTAAAGTCGCACAATATATTCGCCGTCGCAATGGACGTTGACGGCGCGGGTCTGCCCTTCCTTAAAAAGCTCGGCCCCAGCGCGGGCTCGAAGTCCGTTGATGAGATGCGCGAGATAATTTCTTACGCCGGCATGCCGTTTATCATCAAGGGCATCATGACCGTCAAGGGCGCTGAGAAGGCCGTCGAGGCCGGCGCGAGCGCGATCGTCGTATCCAACCACGGCGGCAGAGTTCAGGGCTGCACTCCGGCAACGGCCGAGGTTCTGCCTTCTATCGCAAAGGCCGTAAAGGGCAAGGTCAAAATCTTTGTCGACGGCGGCATCCGCAGCGGCGTCGACGTATTCAAGGCCATAGCCCTGGGCGCGGACGGCGTGCTCATAGGCCGCCCGGTCGTTCCCTTCATCTACGCCGAGGGCGCGGAGGGCTTCAAGGTCTATATGGACAAGATAGTCTCCCAGCTGCGCGACACGATGAACATGTGCGGCACTCCCACCCTGGCCGACATCGGCGAGGATAACATTTTCATCGCAAAATAATGAGGAAGCTTTTAAACCCCTTTGCAATGCTCATATGCGGCCTTATCCTCGGCGCGGCGGCGCGCTTTATGGATATCTACTGCGAAAACCTCGGCGAGATATTCTCGCAGATGTCGGTGTGGATACTCCTGGGCACGCTCATCGCCATATACAGCCCGACGAAAAAGGCCGCGGCGCTCAACATTCTGCCGTTTTGCCTCGGCATGCTGGCGACGTATTACGCAGTTGCCGTTTTAACGCATGGCGTGTACGGCGAGCTATTTATTATCGGCTGGACGGTGTTTGCACTATTCTCGCCGGTCCTTGCGTATTTCACATGGATGGCAAAGCAGCCGGGCGCCTTGGGAAAGCTCATTTCCGTCGGTGTGCTGCTCGTATCGGTCGTTTTGAACTTTCTCATGTTCGGCGATCCCGATGTTTTCAACCTGCTCATAAACGCCGTTTTGTTCTATATTCTGTTTATTAAAAAGATACCCCGAAAGGTTTAGCCTATGCCGAAGCGAAAGGGAAATCTGAATACCGTTTACATATCCGAGCGTCTTCAGGAGAGTCTGCGGCCGATAGCCGACTGCGCCATGACCACGGTCGTCGCGCCAATGGGCTACGGCAAGACGGCGGCTGTGAACTGGTATCTTTCCCAGCGCTTAAAAGGCGGGCTCGCCGCGCATAATACGCATAAGCGTTTACTCGGATAATCTTACGATATTCTGGCGCAGCGTTCAGGCCGCATTTGCCCACAAGGGGCCGGACTTTCTGTCCGACTATGCCTGCCCCGACGATGATGCGCGCGGAGGCGGCCTTTATGCAGGCGCGCTTTACCGATGCGCAGATTGCGCTTGAGAGCGCTTATACTCAAATTGCCGGCAACGGACAGGAGAACATGGCTCTGTGCTGCGATTTCCTGTCGTACAGACTGTCGCTTTTCTCCGACATCTCGCCGCGATATGCCGCAGACGAGCGCTATGAGGCGCTGCTTTCGTGACACGACGCTGCGTGGATACACCTTTGGAACGCGATAAACGCCTATTATTACGCCGTTCTCGGTCAGGCGGACATGATACCGCCCGTTTTCGCCGAACACAGGCTCAGCACAATAAACTTTCTCGCGCCCGGCAAGCCCATGATGGAGATGATCGAAAATCAGGTCTATCTCGCCCATGGCGCTTATGCCGCGGTCATCGGCCGAAGCGAGGGGCTTTTGGCTATGTGCGAAGCTATGCATTACGCGCTGGTTGCACTGCATATACGCATCCAGACTGCGGCGGCGTATGAAATGCTCGGAAAGCGTGAGGCGAAAGATAGCTGCCCCGAGGCATTTTCCTCCCTAGCGCCGCGCGAGCGCGAGATAGCGCTGCTCATAACGCAAAGGCTTTCAAACCGCGAGATCGCTGAAAAGCTGTTCCTCTCCGAGGGCAGCGTGAAGCAGTATTTAAATCAGCTCTACGCCAAGCTTTCCATCGAGAGCGACACGCGCACAAAGCGCCGCCGCCTCAGCGAGCTTGCCAAAAACTAACCCGAGGTTAATAGAAATTAAAAACGATCCGCTGTACAATGGTGCTACAGTGGATCGTTTTATATAATCCGAAAGGAGCGATGCGTTTGAACAGAAAATACATAAGTGCGGTCAAGCCGCTTGACGACCACATTCTTCAGGTCGATTTTGTCTCCGGCAGCAGGCTGCTGCTGGACATGAAGCCGTATCTCGACAAGCTGCGCTTCAGACCCCTGGCCGATCCTCAGCTTTGGAACAGCGCCGTTACAAACGGCATCTTTATCCGCTTCGGCAGCGTTGAAATGATCAATGCCAATAAAGAGCTGTTTAAGGCAATTTATGTATTCAACAACACAGAATCCTTTGTAATGCGCTACAACAATCACCCTACCGAAAGTGCCATCTGCGATCCGCATAGGCGCGAGCTTATCATGGAGCCGGTGCTGATAACCAATTGACCGATATCTTCAAAAAACGTGTTAATTCAAAACCGTGAGGCTGATCCTCACGGTTTTTTATATTTTGAAATTCTTATCGTCCGCCAAATGACATCTACGGTTATGAGTACGCACAGGGCAAATACCGGCACGAGCGACAGGGGCTTCTGCGAAATAATGCTCCAACACATATACGAAAACAGTGCAAGGCACATGAGCTTACTCTCGCCGAGGAGGCTTACGGTCTCGACTGCGATATTTTTCTTATATCGCTCGTCCATATCCCAGGGCATATTGGGGTTTTCGACCTGCTTGGGGATGAATATAAGCGCCGTCATGATGATATACATGAGCGCCTCGATGCCGAACAGCAGCCAAAGGACACCCTTTCCGGTGTAGTCCGCGACTTCTCCTGCCGAATTAAAGTGACCCGCTATCCTATCGGGTAGAGCGGCATAGCCCATGATTATGTACACAGCAGTCGCGATAACGAGCACGAGACTGAGTATCTCGACCGCCGCCTGATATGAGCTGAGCTTGGGTTTTTTCATGTCATTTCTCCTTTTTTATCGTGTACAGGGCGCTGCCGAAGTCGCCGAACATGTGAAGTCTTTCGTTATAACCCGTTCCGAGGAACTGGTTATTGAGCCCCACGCCGGACATGAGCGCCGCGCCGGAAGCCGTAAAGTCCTCCGCGCCGTCGGGCATGGTGAAGAGCTTATTTGCCGTGCGCAGGACAAAGCCGTCGGGATCGAGCTCAACGGGCATGACGTGCTTGACCAGGCCGCCGAGGCGCTTAACAAACAGGCTCTGGCGCTTGCAGACAAGATGATATTTTGCACTTGGCTCAAGACCGTGTACAGATAACGTATCATAGCCCTCGGAGGCTGTGCACAGCTTCTGAAAATGGCCGACGATATGCCCTTTCCCGTCCTTTGACGAGACCTGCCAGTGCAGCTTATTAGCCTTGTGTTCGTCAAAGCGATAAAATCTTCCGTATTGCAGAGTTTTGCGGTGCTTTTTGTAAAACGCTATCTGCCCGCGCAG
This sequence comes from Clostridiales bacterium, assembly GCA_004558025.1. Classification (GTDB taxonomy): domain Bacteria; phylum Bacillota; class Clostridia; order Oscillospirales; family Oscillospiraceae; genus F23-B02. The sequence continues at coordinate 54,403 of SFEG01000004.1, read as the reverse complement.
CTCCTTAAGCTCGGCGCTCGTCATGTATTTGAGCTCAAGCTCATAGCCGAGTACGCCGAAGGCCGCGACGTTAAAGCGCGTCGACAGGGGTGTATCGCGCAGGGTCTGCTGATGCGGGGCGGCGGAGACGTGCGCGCCCATCGTCGACTGCGGGTAGAGATACGAAAGTCCGCCCTGGATATCCAGCCGCTCAATGGGGTCGGTGTCGTCCGAGGCCCAGACCTGCGGCGAATAGCACAGCATGCCGAGGTCGAAGCGGTTACCGCCTGAGGAGCAGCTTTCAAAAAGGATATGTGGCCGCGGCGTGAAAATGCGCCCGAGCACCTCGTAAAGCCCCATAATATAGCGATGCGAAAACTCGCCCTGATTGGAAAGCAGGGGCGAATACGCATCGGACATATGCCGGTTCATATCCCACTTGACGTAGCTTATCTTCGCGCTGTCGAGCGTTCTGCCGACGTTTTCGACGATGTAATCGCGCACCTCTTGCCGCGTAAGGTCGAGCAGCAGCTGATTTCTGCCGAAGCAGGGCTCGCCTATAGGCGGCTTTATCGCCCAATCGGGGTGCGCGCGGTAGAGCTCGGAGTCTGTGTTCACGCTCTCGGGCTCGAACCACAGGCCGAATTTCATGCCCAGCTTTTCAATGCTGTCGGCAAATTCCTCAAGCCCGCCGGGCAGCTTTTTGAGATTGACGTCATAGTCGCCCAGCCCCGCCGTATCGCTGTCGCGCGCGCCGAACCAGCCGTCATCGAGGACGAAAAGCTCAACGCCGAGGCTTTTTGCTCTTTTAGCAAGCTTCAGGAGCTTTTCGCGGTCAAATTTGAAAAAGCAGGCCTCCCAGTTGTTTATGAGCACCGGGCGTTCGACGTTTTTCCATGCGCCGCGCACGATGTTATTGTTGACGAAGTCGTGGAAATTCGCACTCAGGCCGTTGAAGCCCCGATCGGAAAAGGTCATGACCGCCTCGGGCGTTTCAAAGCTCTCGCCAGGGCGCACGATCCAGTCAAAGCAGTGCGGATTTATGCCGAGTTGGACGCGGATGAGATCGTGGTTCGATCTTTCCACCACGCCGCAGTGGTTGCCGCTGTAGATAAGATTAAAGCCCCAGGCACGGCCGAAGTCCTCGTTCGTGTGCTTTTCCGAGAGCAGGAAGCCCGGATTATGCCTGTTTGACGATGCGCCCGTTGTCGAGGAGTTTACGCACATGCCGTACTCGACGGGGCGGATATGCCTGTGCGTTTCCTTTATCCAGCCGCCGTCAAAGCTGTGCATCAAAAAGCCGCGGTCGGGCATATCGAGGCTCATGCTCATGATCCGGCGCAGCGAGATATCGCCCTTGCAGTTATTTTTTATAACGCAGCGGCGGGATATGACGTTCGAGGCCGGGAACACCGTGTAGTAAAGCTCAAGCGAGACTGCTCTGTCGCGCTCGCGCATGCGGATAATAAGTGTCTGCGCGGCGTTTTTATCGTCATACGCCGTCGGCAGGCTCTGCATGGGAACGCAGCAGGAAACTATCTCGTGGCCTTCATACAGAAAATCCGAGGAAAAGCTGCCGTCAGGCAGTTTCATCTCTATCGGCGTCTGCCGGTAGTCTCCCCTGCCGACGCCCGACCACTCAAGGCAGAGATTATCGAGGCAATAGCAGTTATCGGAGGTATCGTACATTACGCTGCTGCCTATCTGGATATCGTGCTTAACGCTCAGCGCTTCGGCATCGGAGGCCGCGACGCGCTCGCCGTAATGGATATGCTCAAGATGCCCGAATTTCGTAACGCGGAATATGTAGCTCGTACAATCGGTACCGAGCACGAAAACGCCCTTATCGTATGTAATGCTCACCGTATCACCCCTTATTTTGATGATAAAATCATATCACAGATGCCACGGTCTTACAAGTCGTTCTCCTCGCCTCGCGGCGCCCTGCGCAGGCGCGAGATGAGCCCGCGCACGAGCGTTATTAGAAGCGAGGTCGCCAACACGAGTCCTATCGGCAGCACGGCCGCCAGAATTATCATTTTCATTTCACCACCGCCTCAGATTCAGTCTTTGCAGGCACGGCGCAAAAAATCCCATTAATTATTGCCATCGCGGGGCAATGATGATAAAATAGATAAGATTTTTAAAAACAGAGGTAAGTAAATGCTTTCAGTCAATGATCTTTCGATAAATTTCGGCGGAAACGTTTTGTTTTCGCGCGTTGATCTGCAATTCACGCCCGGCAACTGCTACGGCATAATCGGCGCAAACGGCGCGGGCAAATCGACGTTCATAAAAATCCTCTCGGGCGAGCTCGAGCCCTCGACGGGCAGCGTAACGATCGCCGCGAAAAAGCGCATGTCGGTGCTCAAGCAGAATCAGAACATGTATGACGATTACACCGTTATGGACACCGTTATCATGGGCAATCAGCGCCTTTACGACTGCGGTAAGGAGAAGGATGCCATCTACGACAAGCCCGATTTTGACGATGCCGACGGTATCCGCGCAGCGGAGCTCGAGGAGGAGTTTGCCGAGCTCGGCGGCTGGGAGGCCGAATCAGACGCGAGCCGCATTCTTCAGGGGCTCGGAGTTTCGCCCGACTTCCACGAGACGATGATGCGCGATATAGATCCCCGCCTTAAGGTAAAGGTCCTGCTTGCTCAGGCGCTGTTCGGCTCGCCCGATATCATCCTGCTCGACGAGCCTACGAACAACCTCGACCTTGCAAGCGTCGTGTGGCTCGAGGACTTCCTCATGGACTATGAGGGCACGGTGCTCGTCGTTTCGCATGACCGCTACTTCCTCAACAACGTCTGCACGCACATCGTCGATATCGACTACGGCAAGATAAAAATGTACGTTGGCAACTACGACTTCTGGTACGAGTCCAGCCAGCTGATGCAGAAGCTCATAAAGGATCAGAACAAGAAGGCCGAGCAGAAGATAGCCGAGCTGCAGGGCTTTATAGCAAGATTCTCGGCAAACAAATCGAAGTCACGCCAGGCCACAAGCCGCAGGAAGCTTCTTGACAAGCTCACCGTCGAGGAGATGCCCGCCTCCGGCAGGCGCTATCCCTGGGTCGGCTTCAAGGCAGACCGCGAGCCGGGCAAGGACAGGCTGTTCGTCACCGAGGTCAGCAAGACCGTCGACGGCGTGAATCTTTTAAACAACATAAGCTTCATCGTCGGCAAGGAGGACAAGATAGCCATCCTCGGCAAGAACGAGCTTGCCGTTACGATGCTGTTCAAGATCCTCATGGGTGAGGAAGAGCCCGACTCCGGCACCGTGAAGTGGGGCGCATCGACCACTCAGGCCTACTTCCCCAAGGATCATAACTCATATTTTGAAAACTGCGACTATGACCTCATGGACTGGATGCGTCAGTTTTCCGAGGATAAGCGCGAAAGCTATCTGCGCACCTTCCTCGGGCGCATGCTCTTCTCCGGCGATGATGTGTATAAGCCCGTGAAGGTGCTCTCCGGCGGTGAGAAGGTCAGGTGCATGATAAGCAAGATGATGCTCTCGGGCGCAAACTTCCTTGTTCTCGATCAGCCGACGAACCATCTTGACCTTGAAAGCATCGCGGCACTGAACAACGGCCTTGAGGCGTTTAAGTACAACATCATATTCTCCAGCCATGACCACCAGCTCACGCAGACGGTCGCAAACCGCATAATCGAGATCACCGACGACGGCATCATCGACCGCATGTGCTCCTTCGACGAATACATGAATCTCACCGGCGGCACGATCCCCGAAAGGTAACGGCAACCTAAAAAAGCACCCCGTGGGGTGCTTTTTTCATATCTCTATACCTGCATTTTTCAGCGTTTCGGCACTGAGCTCGGAAAACGGGATGATATCGCCCGGAGCTTCGGGGTGCTCGCCAAGGAGCTTTTCCATCCACACCATGTCGTACCACGTTCCGAACTTATAGCCGCACTTATAAAATCTTCCGACCATGCGGTAGCCGAGGTGCTCGTGATATTCGGCGCTGTTGTTGGTAAGATGCTCGTCTGGCGTATCCGTCCAGCCTATGCAGGCCTCAAGATTTATTATGCCCTGGGCGCGGGCGATGCGCTCAAGCGCCGTGTACAGCATTTTTCCGATGCCGATGTGGCGGCAGTCAAGGCGCAGATATATCGTCGTCTCCGCCGCCCAGTCGTAGGCCGCGCGGCCGACAAAGGGGCTCAGATAGGCATAGCCCAGAAGCTCGCCGTCCTTTTCCGCGACGATGTACGGATACCTCGGCAGCTTGTGCACCATGCGGCTTGTAAACTCGTCAAGACTCGGAACGGCGGTCTCGAAGCTTATGGCCGTTTCCTCGACATATGGCGCGTAGAGCGCCAAAAGCTCGGCGGCATCCGAAATGCGCGCAACGCGCAGCTTAATATCGTTCATTCTTTGCCGCTCCTTCCGTAGATATAGACCATGCGGCGCATTTTACCGGCAAGAGCCTTCGTCGCGCTGCCGGGCAGCATACGCCATGCCCAGTTGCCGCCTACGGTGCCGGGGGTGTTCATGCGTGCACTTGCACCGAGGCCGAGCCAGTCCTGCATCTGCGCGATGAAAAGCACCGCCTTCGAGCGCATACCGGCGCGCAGCACAGCGTCGGCAAGGTCTGCTTCGTCGTCTATGCCGAGATACTCCCGCGCGAAGGCAAGCGTCTCGGGCTTTTCCTCGTCTATCCATCCGCGCAGGGTGTTATTGTCGTGCGTTCCGGCGTAGCAGATGCAGTTATCATTGTACCTGTGCGGCAGATAATCGCTAAGACTCGCGGGGTCGAAGGCAAATTCGAGAACCTTCATGCCGGGCAGTCCGCTTTCATCCAGCAGTCTGTGCACCTCGGGCGTGAGCACGCCGAGATCCTCGGCAATGAACCGGACGTTATTAAACCACGCGGTGAGCCTGCCGACGAGATCCATGCCCGGACCGGGCCGCCACTGCCCCTGCTTTGCGCTTTCAGTGCCGCGCGGCACTGCCCAATAGCTCTCAAAGGCGCGGAAATGGTCGATCCTCAGCGCGTCATACAGCCTTGAAGCACCGTCTACGCGGCGTATCCACCAGCCGTAGCCGTCGCGCCGCATCGCGTCCCAATCGTACAGGGGATTACCCCATAGCTGCCCGTCGGCGCTGAAATAATCCGGCGGCACGCCCGCGACCTCGACGGGAACATTGTGCTCGTCCAGCAGGAAAAACTCCGGCTCAGCCCAAACGTCTGCCGAATCGAGCGCAACGTATATCGGCATATCGCCGATAATGCCTATGCCCTTTTCCCGCGCATATGCTCGCAGGGCGCTCCATTGGCTATAGAAAAGGTACTGCACGTAGGAGAAAAAGCTTACGTCCTCGCGCAGCTCTCGGGAGTATTTCTCCACGGCATCGGCACGGTGCAGGCGGATATCCTCCGGCCACTCATACCACGCGCTGCCGTTAAAATGCTCCTTGAGCGCCATGTACAGCGCAAAATCCGAAAGCCAGCGTGCGTTATCGCGGCAAAACGCCTCAAACCCGGCATCCTCCCGCGCAAGGCCGCGCCGGGCCGCGATACGCAGAAGCGGCATGCGGTTTTCACGCAGCGCATTGTAATCGACGGTTTCTGCACTGCCGCCACATTCGATCGCGCCGACCTCCGCTTTTGTCAGCAGTCCGTCGTCAACAAGCATGTCGAGATCTATAAAATACGCATTGCCGGCAAAGCTCGAAAAGCTCTGATACGGCGAATCGCCGCTCCCGGCGGGGCCGACGGGCAGGATCTGCCACCACGACTGCCCTGCCTCGGAGAGAAAATCCAAAAACTCATATGCCGCCTTGCCGAGCGTTCCTATCCCATGCTCCGACGGCAGCGAGAACAGCGGCAGAAGTATGCCGCAGCTTCTTTTTGTGTTCATACTGTCACCTCGCTGTGATACGGCTATTTTAGCCGCGCGGGCGCGGAAAATCAAGCAGCAATTTTGCGTTGAATTCACGGTGGATCATGTGTATAATCTGAGATAAAGATAAAAGGAGGATGCAGCATGATCTTATACTACACCGGAACGGGAAACAGCGCATACGCCGCGCGGAGGATAGCGGCAGCTATCGGCGACGAGGCGGTGGACCTCTTCTCGCGTCTGCGCGATGAGGATACCTCGCCCATAGAATCTCAGAAGCCCTGGGTCATTGTTACGCCGACCTACGCCTGGCGCGTTCCGCGCATCGTGCGCGACTGGCTGGATAAGACTGAGCTGCGCGGTGCCCGCGAGATTTATTTCGTCATGACCTGCGGCAGCGAGATTGGAAACGCCGGAAGCTACGCGGAAAAATGGTGCCGCGGCAAGGGGCTCTGCTTCAAAGGCTGCGCCGGGGTCGTGATGCCGGAAAACTATATCGTCATGTTCTCCGCTCCCTCTCCCAAGGAAGAGGCCGAGATTATTGTTCGCGCAAACGGCAGGATAGACTCTCTCGCGCAGAGCATCGCGAAGGGCGAGGACTTCGTTCTGCCGCAGATAAAGCTTATGGACAGGATATACAGCGGCGTTGTGAACGACGCTTTTTATCCCGTGTTCGTAAAGAGCAAAAAATTCCGTGCGACAAGCGAGTGCATCGGCTGCGGAAAATGCGCCGCCCTGTGCCCGAAAAAATGTATACGCATCGAAAACGGCAAGCCCGTCTGGAGCGAAGGCTGCACCCACTGCATGGCCTGCATCTGCCGCTGCCCGAAGCAGGCAATAGAATACGGCAGTCACACAAAGGGTCTGCGCAGATACTATCTCGGCGAGTGATGCCTGCGGGAATCGGTCGAATTTTGTAAACATTCTGTGAACTCCAAAATTCGATGCCCCTAAACGGCGATTTGCAGACATATATAGATATAAGCATATGGATCCGCACGGGCGCAGCACATCTAATTTCACAAAATACACAATACTTCCTGCCATTCGCGGCGTCCATATCATTATAAAGCAGTCATGCCGAACAGCATGACTGCTTTATAATTTGCACTTTGCCTTGACGAATTTCAAAAGCTGCGATAAAGTATAGCTGACGAACATCATTAGAAGCTGCGATAAGCTATAGCCATGGATATTATTTATTATGATGACAACATAATAGTCGCAATAAAGCCCGCAGGAGTCATATCTACCGACGAGCCCGGCGGTATGCCCTCGCTTCTGCGCGAGGCGCTGGGAAACGATGAGGCGGATATCCGCACGGTGCACAGGCTCGACCAGGTTGTGTCCGGCCTTATGGTCTTTGCGCAGTCGCCCGAGGCCGCCTCGGAGCTCAGCCGTCAGATACGCATGGGCAAGTTTAAAAAGACCTATCTCGCCGTAGTTCACGGAGTTCCGCAGGAGCGCTCGGGGCGCATGGAGGATATTCTGCTCAGATCAAAGGAGCAGCGCAAGACCTTCGTCGTGAACAAGCCCTGCCGCGGCTCGCAGGAGGCCGTGCTCAACTATCGCCTGCTCGGTTCGAACGGTGAAAAAAGCATGGTCGAGATAAACCTCATCACCGGCCGCACGCATCAGATACGCGCGCAATTTACGCACCGCCGTATGCCCCTTGTCGGAGACAGGAAGTACGGCGGACGCGACGAGGGCTGCAATATCGCCCTGTGGTCGTACAGCATCGGGTTCACAAACCCCGCGACCGGCCGCTTTATGACCTTTAAAGTAAAGCCGCCCAGGGAGTTCCCCTGGACGGAATTTGATACGGCGATAATGCCGAGATAGCATTAACGGCGCTCCGAAACGGAGCGCCGTTTGTTGCTATTCTTCTTTGAATGCGAAAAAGCGTTGACCGAGATAGTTGAGCGCAACGAACAGCACCATGCCGCAGAGCATTGCGGCGTTTTCCTGAACCGTCATCCCAAAGCCCGACATGAGCGCGGCTATAAGCGGCTTTGCGATGCCGTAGGCTATCAGATAGCAGGCGGCGATATTCAGGGCAAATCGCGCTATGACCTTCCAATCGCGCTTTTTATATCGGAAGGTGTAATACTTATTGAGAAAATAGCTCAGTATGCTGCCGAAAAAATAGTTCGACGCGCTGCTTAGCCAATAGCTCAGACCGAAGACGTTATAGAACACGAACATTATCGCCGTTCCGAAGACGGTGTTTATGATCCCGACCAGCACAAAGCGCAGAAACGTTTTGTCGGCAAATTTTTTTATGAGCTCCCTCATAGGTACATGTCTTTACGGCGCGTTGAAATATAAGGTCTTTTGCCGCGCCAGAGCTCGGCTTCCGCAAGGTCTATCTCGCAGTTTACGAGCCGCTGTGCATTATCTGCCTTTACGATAACGTCGCCGCTCGGGTGAACAACGATAGACTGCCCGGCAAAATCCATCTCGTCCTCAAGCCCCACGCGGTTGCACATTGCAACAAACACCTGATTCTGCATAGCCTGCACGCGCAGCTCCCACTCGAACATTTCCATGGGCTCTGATTCCGTGTTCGCCGTCGGGATGATGACCAGCTGCGCGCCCATGAGGGCGCAGGTGCGTATGCTCTCGGGCAGGTGGCGGTCAAAGCAGATAACTATGCCGACCTTGCCGAAGGGCGTGTCGAAAACCTTGAAGCCGTCGGGCGACGGGGTGTAGTAGTCCTGCTCGTAGAACTGCTCTGCCTGTGCGATATGCACCATTTTCACGGTGTCGAGCATTTCGCCGTTCGGGTCTATCCACAGCGAGGTGTCATATCTTTTGCCGTCGAGCTCAAGATAAACGTTCGGCGACATGTAATATCCGTTTTTCTTCGCGGCCTCGCACAGCGCCGCTATCTTATCGCTGCCCGGCTTTAAAACATAGCCGGACGCGTCGCGCTTTTCATACTGCGGGAAAAACGGCGTCAGCTGCACCTCCGGGAAAAACAGCAGGTCGCAGCCGTGCGCGGCGTCGCACATTTCAAGCGAGGTCTTCAGGTTTTCATCCATACTGCCGGTCATGCGCATCTGCGCCATCGCAAGCTTCATTTTCTTCACCTCAACTTTTAGATTTAATGATTATAGCACAAAAGCTCCCCGTTGGGGAGCTTTTTTCTTAAGCTGACGGGAATCCAACGCCTACCGGTTTTGACAGGCGGCAGGGGGCCGACTCTCGTCAGCTTATCTGTTGCGCATCACGGTCTTCATTCTCAGGCCGTGGTCGAGGATGCTCTTGCGCAGACGCAGGCTTTTCGGCGTGACCTCAAGGAGCTCGTCATCGGCCAAAAACTCAAGGCACTGCTCAAGGCTCATCTGTCTGGGCGGGATGAGGCGCAGAGCCTCGTCCGAGCCGGAGGCGCGGGTGTTGGTCAGGTGCTTTGTACGGCAGACGTTTACGGCGACATCGTCCGACTTCGGGCAGACGCCGACGATCATGCCGGCATACACCTTCGTACCGGGGGTGATGAACATCGCACCGCGCTCCTGCGCGTTCCATATGCCGTAGGCGACGGCCTCGCCGGTCTCGAACGCTATGAGCGAACCGGTGTTGCGGCGTGCGATATCGCCCTTGTACGGCTCGTACTTTTCAAAGACGGAGGCCATGATGCCCTCGCCCTTGGTGTCGGTCAAAAACTCGTTGCGATAGCCGAACAGGCCGCGCGACGGAACGAGATAGCTAAGCTTTACGCGGTTGCCTACGGGGGTCATCTCAACGAACTCGCCTTTGCGCGCGCCGAGCTTTTCCATGACAGAGCCCATGTAGTCGGACGGAACGTCTATTACGACACGCTCGATAGGCTCGCAGGTCGCGCCGTCTATCTCCTTATACAGCACGCGCGGAGGCGATACCTGGAACTCGTAGCCCTCGCGGCGCATGGTCTCGATAAGTATGCTAAGGCTCATTTCGCCGCGGCCGGCGACATTGAACGAATCTGTCGCGCCGTCGACATCGGTAACACGCAGTGACACGTCCTTTAGCGTCTCGCGGATAAGTCTGTCGCGGATCTGGCGCGAGGTGACGAATTTACCCTCGCGGCCGGCAAAGGGGCTGTCGTTTACCGAGAAGGTCATCTCCAGCGTAGGAGCGGAGATCTTGACAAAGGGCAAAGGCTCGGCAAAGCCCTTCGCGCAGACGGTATCTCCGATGGTGACATCGCCGATGCCGCTCATTGCGATGATATTGCCCGCAGCGGCCTCGGTCACGGGAACCTTATTCAGGCCGTCAAACTCGTACAGCGACACGGCCTTTGCCTTCATGGGAGCCGCGTCCGGCGCGTGATAGTTGCAGACCTCGATCTCCTGATTCTGCTTTATGACGCCGCGCTCGATACGGCCGATGGCAATGCGGCCGACGTACTCGTTATAGTCGACGCTTGAAACGAGCATCTGGAACGGGCTGTCGAGATCCTGCTCGGGCTCGGGGATGTACTCCAATATGGTATCAAACAGGGGCTTAAGATCCGTGCCCGGTACGTCGGGCGAGTAGCTCGCCGTGCCCTGGCGGCCGGAGCAGAACAGCATCGGGGAATCGAGCTGCTCGTCGGTCGCGTCGAGATCCATAAGAAGCTCGAGCACCTCGTCGATGACCTCGTGGATGCGCTGGTCGGGGCGGTCTATCTTATTTACGACAACAATGACCCTGTGACCGAGCTCAAGCGCGCGCGACAGGACGAATCTCGTCTGCGGCATAGGACCCTCGGCCGCGTCAACGAGCAGGATAACGCCGTTGACCATCTTGAGTATACGCTCGACCTCGCCGCCGAAATCGGCGTGTCCCGGGGTGTCGACGATGTTTATTTTCGTATCGCCGTACTGCACGGCGGTATTTTTTGCCATGATGGTGATCCCGCGCTCGCGCTCAAGGTCGTTGGAGTCCATGACTCGCTCGACTATCTCCTGATTTTCGCGGTAAACGCCGCTCTGCTTGAGCATCTCGTCGACAAGCGTGGTCTTGCCGTGGTCAACGTGCGCGATGATCGCAACATTTCTGAGTTTCTGCATTTAAACTCAACTCCTAATCAAAATTCAACACAAAAATGTATTTTAGCACCACGATCCCCAAATTACAAGACTTTTAGGGGCGATTTGAGGCTGTACCGATACATTTTTTGCGTTTCCCGACAGCAGAGTGCGGAGAAAACCGTAAAAAAAACGGGCGAGCAATGCTCGCCCCTACAATATAAATTTAAGTTCCGACCAAGGCCGCAACGCCGTAAGGCGAGGCACACACGGTTTCCTTCATTGTCACGAACCGGGCACCGGCAATAAGCGTATCCGCAGCAGCGTCCGTTCGCCTCTAAAATTACATTTTGGAGGGGGCGGAGACGCCGATGACGGACAGGGAGAGGGCTATGACCTTGCGGACAGTGTCGGCAAGGCACAGGCGCGCGTTGAGCACACCCTCCTCCGCGCCCTTGATGCGGCAGGCGGTGTAGAACCTGTGGAAGCGCGCGGCAAGCTCCGTGACGTACTTGTTTATGCGGCTGGGGTCATAGTCACGCGCGGCGAGGCGTATCTCCTCGGGCAGCAGGGCGATCTGCTTTATGAGCTCACGCTCCTGCTCCGTCGTGAGAAGCGACAGATCGACGCTGTTTATATCGGGCACATCGTGACCCTCGGCCTTGAGCGCCGAGATCATGGTGCATATCCTCGCGTGGGCGTACTGAACGTAGTAGACGGGGTTTTCGCTGTCCTGACGCACGGCAAGATCAAGATCGAACTCGACGGGCGACTCGGGGCGGGAGTTGAAGAAATAGCGCGCTGCGTCCACGGGGATCTCGTCGAGAAGATCGGAGAGCGAGATCGCCTTGCCGGTGCGCTTTGACATGCGAACCACCTCGCCGCCGCGCATGAGCTTGACAAGCTGCATGAGCACGATATCGAGCCTGTGCTCGCCGTCGAGGCCGAGCGCGTCCATCGCACCCTTGAGGCGGGCGACGTGGCCGTGGTGATCGGCGCCCCAGACGTTTATGACCTTGTCAAAGCCGCGCTGCTCGAACTTGTTGCGGTGGTAGGCGATGTCGGCGGCAAAATAGGTGTAAAAGCCGTTCGCGCGGCGCAGGACATCGTCCTTGAGCTCGAGCTTTTCGATATTCTCGGGCTTCTTGCCCGCGGCAAGGAGCTTGTCCGAGAGTATCTTCGAGGTGTGCAGCCACAGTGCGCCGTCCTTTTCATAGGTGTAGCCGGCTTCGGTGAGCTTCTGCACGGAGTCGGCGACATAGCCGCTTTCATGCAGACTCGATTCGAGGAACCACTGATCGTACTCGATGCCGTAGCGCGCAAGATCGCGCTTCATCTTCGGCAGATTTACCGACAGGCCGAACTCGGCCATCATCTTATGGCGCTCGGTTGTCGGAAGCTCAAGCCAGCCCTCACCGTACTTTTCGCAGAAGAGCTTTGCCAGCTCCTTTATGTCGTCGCCGTGGTAGCCGTCCTCGGGGAACTCGACCGCGTCCTCGCCCTTTAAAAGCTGGAGGGCGCGAGCCTCGATGCTGCCTGCGAATTTTTCGATCTGATTGCCTGCATCGTTGACGTAGAACTCGCGCCAGACGTTGTAGCCCGCGCGGGAGAGCACGGAGGCCAGCGCATCGCCCAGAACGCCGCCGCGGGCGTTGCCCATGTGCATTGGGCCGGTTGGATTTGCGGAGACGAACTCGACCATGAGCTTCTTGCCCTCGCCGATATTGCAGTTGCAGAAGCTGTCGCCCTCCTCGGCGACGTTTTTGAGAACGTCGGAGTACCACTTGCCGCCCATACGGAAGTTCATAAAGCCGGGGCCTGCGACGTCGACGCTTTCAAACCAGCTGCCGTCAAGCTCCATGTTGGAAACGAGGGTCTCCGCGACCTTGCGCGGAGGCATGCGCATGAGCTTCGCGCTTGCCATGGCGTAGTTTGCCGCATAGTCTCCGTTTGCGGTGTCCTTGGGTATCTCTACGCTGCCGCCGAGCGTAAGCCCTGCGGGCAGCTCACCCTTTTCGGCGGCCGCGAGATATGCGGCGTTTACGAGCTCCGCGACCTGCTGTTTTGCCTTCTGTATCATATTTGCCATATCATTTATCCTCTCAGTTTCTGAGCTTTACGCTCATGTTAAGTATGTTTCTGCTTGCGACGGTGTGCTCCATGTTGACGACATAGTCGATGCTCAGATCTCCGCCGAGATCATTGAAGCTTGCCCTGACCTTGCGCGTTTCCACGCCGAGCGTAGCCGCGCCGAAGCGCGTATCGTAAAGGAATCTGTCCTTCTCGCCCTCGCGGAAGACCATTTTTGTATTGAGCATACCCTTGCGCTCGACGGTTATCGCGTCGGGCGTGATATCCACGGTCGTGCTTGTGCCCTCGAGTCCCGTGAGCTCGCTTTCACGATAATATATCTGGTAGCCGTCCTCGGTGCGGCAGTAAACGCCGTCGGTTATAAACTCGATCGTCTCGGCGTCGGGCTGCATAAAGCCCTGAACGCCGGTTATCTTAATGACTGCATTCATAATTTTGCCCTCACTCGTTCAAGGCAAACGGCTCGACGAAATTGACCTCGCTTTTGAGCGCATATCCGAGCATGACCGGCGCAAGGGATTCAAAATCGGCTGTGCTGCCGCTCGTATAATAGCTCTCATCTCCGCCGTCGGAGGCGAGCAGATCATTTTCACTCAGGTACTGCGCAAGGTACTGCGCAGACGCGTCGGCCGCGCCGACAAGAATAACGTCCGAACCGAGATACGCGCTTATCGCATCGGCAATGAGCCCGTAATGCGTGCAGCCGAGCAGCAGCGCTCCGACGCCCTTTAAGGGCTCAAGCGAGCGCGAGACAACATTCCGCACAATAGGATCATCGGGCAGATAATGTCCGCCCTCGATCATCGGAACAAATTCCGGGCAGGCAAGCGCCGTTACCTCTGCTTCGGGGGCAAGGCGGCTTATCTCGGCCTGGAACGCGCCGCTTTCTATACTTGTTTTCGTTGCGATAACGCCGAGCTTTTTTCTTCCCGTTTCGGCAAGCATTTCGGCGCCGGGGGTCAGCACGCCGACTGTTTTTGTCGCGTTCGCGGCGAGGATATCCTGGGCGTTGCTGGATATCGTTCCGCAGGCGGCGAGGATGACCTTAACACCGAAGCTCTCGGCAAAGGCGATATTCTGACGCGCGATCGTGCGCATCTGCCCGCGCGGGCGTCCGCCGTAGGGCATGCGCCCGGTGTCGCCGAAGTATATTATATTTTCATCCGGCAATATCCGCCTGAGCTTACGCACGGCCGTCAGGCCGCCGAGCCCGGAGTCGAACACGCCGATGGGTCTGTTGTCCATTGCACACTATCTCCATTATATAGCTTCAACTATAACTATAATATAATATGACAACTTGTTCAAAATTACAAGGATTTTATTGTGGCAAAGGGGCAGTCTATCTGATATAATGAAATTACAACAATGATCGGAGGCGACGCTTTGAACATAGATCTTACCGAAAAGGAATTCCGCAGGCTTCTGGACCTTGTTTATATAGGCAACTGGATACTCAACTCCACGAGGACGACAGACCGCTTTGAGGACTATGACATAGTGCAGGAAAAGCTCTTCTCGCTGTGCTCGAAAAACGGCATGAAGAGCCTCGTCCAGCTCTGGCACGGGCACGTTTTCCCCTCGCGCGCATACGAGGACGGCGGCATACACGAGGCCATCGCCGACTATGAGGACGCCGTGTTTTTCGACATTCTGGCCGAGGAGCTCGCGCGGCGCGATCTCGGCGAGGACTGCGACGATCTTGCGGCGCTCACGGCGCGAATGGATGAATATATGGACGAATTTGAGGCAAACGGCGTTGAAAACCTGACACTGGACGTATAGCTGCGAAATTTTCGGAAAATATAAATGCATCGGGGTGACCCGGTGCATTTTCATTTCTATCGAGGTTTCGGCATGAACATGACTAACGACGAATACCTGCGGTATTCCGATTCTCATCAGCCGCGCTCGAAGTGTGCGGGCAATATGCTCAAGGCCTTTTTTGTCGGTGGGCTCATATGCTGCCTGGGCGAGGCGATACTTGAGCTTTACACGCACTGTGGCCTTGAGAAGTCCGCGGCTGCGAGCGCTACGAGCGCAACGCTCGTTTTCCTCGGCGCTCTTTTGACCGGTCTCGGACTTTACGACCGCATTGCGCGCTTTGCCGGCGGCGGCACCCTAGTTCCGATAACGGGCTTTGCAAACTCAATGGTCGCGCCCGCGCTGGAGTTCAAGACCGAGGGCTTTATAACAGGCACGGCGGCAAAGATGTTCATCATCTCGGGCCCCGTGATCGTCTACGGCATAACGGCCAGCGTCATATACGGCCTTATACTTTGCGTTTTGGGAGGATAAGAATAACATGAGCAAGAGATCTAAAAAGCACGGCGACCTGCCCTCGGGCGAGAACGTCGCGCCGCAGGATTTCCGCGGCCGCGACGGGCATGTAAAGGACACGCGCCGCGTAAAAGCCCCCGACGGCATATCCGGCGACTGGGGTAAGTGAAAAAGCAGCAGCCGTTTGGCTGCTGCTTTTTCTATTGTCTTTTCATCTGCCGCAGGAACAGCACTACTGAGAATATCACAGCGACGGCGGCGTAGGCAATGACCCACGCAAGATCGGGCCAGATATCGCCGAATTGCCCCGCGCAGACGGCCTGTTCGACTTTTACCGCGTGGCAGAACGGCAGAAGCTCGGCGACCTTCTTAAACGCGCCGCCCACGAGGTCGAGGTCGAACCATATTCCCGAGAGCCAGGCTGTGAGGTTAGTCAGCAGCGCACCGCACATGCCGCCGACCTGCTTTACGTTGAACACGCTTCCGCACAAAAGGCCGAGCGCGATGAAAAACACCGCGGCCGGAATTATCGCTAGCACTGCCCACAGGACGTTTATCGTGATCTCCATGCCGAGGATAAGCGCCGTTATGAAGCAAACAACGGCCTGAGCAAGCGCAATGGGCAGTATCGGCAGCGTGTAGCCGAAGATGAAGTCCGCAGCGGTCAGCGGTGTCGTATAAAGCCGCTGCAAAAGTGCGCTCTCGCGATCCTTCGCGATGAGCGTTGCTGAGAAAAGTGTCATGAACGACAGGCCGAATATCGTCATGCCCGGCGCGAGCTTTTCTATTTCGAACAGCGAGACGGGCACATTTGCCTGAATCGCGGACAGCAGCAGGATGAGAACGACGGGAAAGCCCAGGCCGAAGCCAAGGTTCACGGGGTCGCGCAGTATCTCCTTTGCCGTGCGCGAGGAAAAGGTCAGCATCTTCATTTTCTCTCCCCCTTTACTATCGCGACGAACGCGTCCTCGAATTTTTCTTTTCCGGCCAGCGCCTTGAGCTCCTGCGCCGTGCCGAGCGCCAGAAGCCTTCCGCCGCGCATGATGCCTATGCGGTCGGACAGCGCCTCGGCCTCCTCCATATAGTGCGTTGTGAGTATTATGGTCTTCTTGCCCTTGAGAGTTCGCACGGTGTCCCACAGCTCGCTGCGTGCGATAACGTCGAGACCGAGCGTCGGCTCATCGAGAAACAGTATCTCCGGGTCTCCCGTGAGCGCCATGGCTATGCTGAGCCTGCGCTGCCAGCCGCCGGAGAGCTTCCCGGCCTTGCGGGTCATGACTTCTTGAAGCTCGAACTCCTCGCACAGCTCCTGCACCCTTTCGCACGTTTTTTCCTTCGATATTCCGTGCACGCCGCACATGAGCTCCAGGTTTTCCTTAACCGTCAGATTCGGCGCGACCGCCGTCTCCTGCGGGGATACTCCGATGATGCGCTTTACCTCATTCGGCTGCGAGACGATGCTCTT
This sequence comes from Clostridiales bacterium, assembly GCA_004558025.1. Taxonomy (GTDB): domain Bacteria; phylum Bacillota; class Clostridia; order Oscillospirales; family Oscillospiraceae; genus F23-B02. The sequence continues at coordinate 37,718 of SFEG01000004.1, read as the reverse complement.
TCCGCCGAGGTGTGCCTCGCCCGATGTGGGCGCTGTCAGGCACGAGAGCATTTTTATCGTCGTGGTCTTGCCCGCGCCGTTTACGCCCAGAAGCGCAAACAGCTCGCCCTGCCGGACGCTGAGCTCCAGTCCGTCGACGGCAGTGACATCCTTATACTTTTTCGTAAGTTTCTTTATCTCTATTGCATTCATTCTTTTACCTCCCCGCACCAGCGCGTTTTCAGTCCCTCATAAGCATCGGTAAGCGCGCGGCTTATGTGCTCCTCTTCCCAGTCGAGATAATTTGTCACTATCATAGTCGCGATGCCGTGGACAAATATCCACATCTCGAGGTGGAAAAGGCGCGCATCCTCCGCGCTCAGCCCCGTGTTGCGGGAAATTATCGCTATGATATCGTCTATGCTGTCATCCTTTGCGTCTATACGCTCCTCTGTTCTGTCACGCATGAAAAGGAGCTTGAACAGCTCTTTTTCCCTGCGCGCAAAGGCTATGTACGCCATGCCGCTGGCCTTATACGGCTTATATGTGCCGCGCATCATCTCTGTTCGCAAAAAGCTCTGATACTCGGCGTTCGCGGCGATCATTACCTCCGTCTGCACCTCCTGCATGTTCTCAAAAAGGCCAAACACCGGCTTTGCCGATGAGCCCAATTTGGCGGCCAGGCTGCGCGCCGTGAGCGCCGTCAGCCCGCCCTCGCGCACTATATCCAGCGCGGCGGCAATGATCTCCTCGCGTGAAAATTTAACCTTCGGCGGCAATGATATCTCTCCTTTTGTTTGCGCAACGCATGTTGCGCAACGTTTGTTCTTATTATAAGCACTCTCCCGCCGTTTGTCAATGTTAACAGACAGTTTGTTGACAAAAAAATTCTCCGATGTAGAATGGTATCATCAACATCGGAGGTTTGAGCGTGAAGAAGAATAAACGTGAAGAGGACGAGGAGGTACGCCGCGCGAAGGCGAATATCCGCACGGGATTTATAATCGCGGTCATCGTCATTGCGCTGTTTGCGGTCATCGCCTTTGTCATGATAGGGCTCATGAGTGCGCTCGGCTCTTCGGGCATCGCAGCATCGGCAATACCCGACGCATACAGCATACTTGCACATGTGCCAATATAAAAACACGGCAGGAAAATTCCTGCCGTGTTTTTTAATACTCTTCCATCATTTCGCGCGAATCCATGTCGCCGTGCTCGGCGGCTATGCGGTACCAGCGCATTGCCTCGTCCCTGTTCTGCTTGACGCCCGAGCCGATAGCGTAGCAGTCACCGGTCATGCGCATGCAGTCAACGTCGCCGCGCTCTGCGGCTTTTTTGAACATTTCAAAGGCTTTTTTCGGGTTTTCCTTGACGCCGAAGCCGTTGTAATAGCAGCCGCCGGTCATTCGCATGGCATCGACATTGCCGTTATCCGCCGCGAGCTTCATCCAACGGAAGGCCTCCGTGGGATCGGCCATCGTGCCCTCGCCGTTTGCATAGCACACGGCAAGATCGTGCTGAGCGTCGGGATGGCCCATCTCGGCCGCGTTTTTGAACCACTCGAACGCCGCCTGCGGGTTCGGGAACGTGCCCTCGCCGCGGTCGTGGTTGAGCGCGGTTTTGTACATTGCGTCGACTACTCCGGCCTCGGCGGCGCGCTTGAAGCGGGCGAAGGCCTCCTCCGGGTTTTTCTTCGTGCCGAAGCCCTGCTCGGAACACAGCGCGCAGATATACATCGCCTCGACATCGCCGGCATCCGCCGCTGCGAGCGCCCATTTGTAGCACTCTTTTTCGTTTTTGGATACTCCCGTGCCCTTCTGATAGCACACGGCAAGGTTGAGCATCGCCTTGACGTGGCCGAGCTCGGCGGCACGCTTTAAGAAGTCAAAGGATTTTTTCTCGTCGAGCCTTGCGAAGCTCACGCCGCAGCGGAAGAGCACCTCCGGCAGTATCTCGGCCTCGACAAGGCCGAGGGCTATCGCCTCATCGTAATACGCGGCCGCCGCGGGATCGTCCTCGTTCTCATAGGCAGCCGCGCCCTTTTTGCGCAGCGCCATGCTCTTTTCGTCGTCCGAAAGCTCAGAGCCCATTATTTTTTCGATGTCGGAAAAAACATCTTCTATCTTCAGCTTTTTGTATTCAGTCATGGCGCACCTCACTTATCGTTTGCGGCGACCGAGTACTCGGCAGCCTTCACCGTACCGTCCGCGCCTACCTGAAGTCTGAACAGGGTCGAGCCGACGGTGAACTTATACGTATCTCCCGACTGCGTGTACTCGATGTCGTCCATGAGTGCGAGAGCCTCGTCGCCCTTCATGCCGATCTTTACGCCCTGCGGATTTGAAACGGTGTCGTCGGCAATGGTTATGCCGGTGACGCGCTCTGTTCCGTCGACGTCGTTTACCAGCACCTCGAAGCCGTCGTAGTAATAAAACTTATCCTTGCCCTGATATGCGCAGCTGTTCGACTCGAAGGTGCTGACGGGCTCGCCGAGGGCGGAGAGCACCTCGTCGGCCGGGTCAAAAATGCCGAACTTCACATCGCCCGAGGCATAGTAAAGCTCGCCGTAATCGGCCTCATATTCGGTCTTGGTCTCGGTTTTCTGAGCTCCGCCGTTATCCGAGCATGCGCAGAGCGCAAATGCGCACATGACGGCAAGTATGACTGCGATTATTCTTTTCATTTTTCGTCCCCCAATGTCCAGCTTTTAAGATATCCGTATTCCTTGAGCTCCGCCTTCTGCGCGGCGAGAAGCTCGTAATATGCATCGCTCTTTGCCTCCCAGTCGGCAGCGATCGCTTCATCTACCCGTCTGTCCGGCACGCCGTATTTATCGGCGAGAATATCGGCAAAATAGCGCGAGAGCTTTTCCGCTCCGTAGATGTTAAGATGCAGTCCTGCATCGTAGGTATCGGTCTGCATGTCTATTCCGATCTCGTCGGAGACATTCAAAAGATTTATGTAATCAAGGCCGTGTTTATCGGCGTATGAGCTTATCTGCTCATCCCACTCATCATACCAGTGCGGCCAAAGGCTCGGTGATTTTATAAGCACGAGCGTCGCCCCGTTAGCATCGCACAGCTTCTGCATTTTGTCAAGGTATTCCCAGCATGTATCGCCTATCGTATAGTCGTCCAGAACAGGTGCAGTCGGCAGCTTTGTCATGGGCTCAACGTCAGCGCGCATCAGGTAGCCCGCTATCGTTACAGGGTCGCGGCGAAAGGCGTATTCAAAGTCCTCGGCCGTTAGCTCCGACCAGCGCGAGTGATAGCGCAGAAACGGGATAAGATAGCTTATCATGTCCTCATCCTCGGTCATGGAGGCCTTTATCGCGTCGAGCTTATGCCGGGATAATGGCATACCGTCTATGGTCATGCGGTTATACGCCTCGCTCTGCGGCGTATCGTACTTCATCGACTGGACGTTATACACGACGATCTTCGGGCTATCGCGCTCAAAGGCCTCCTCCAGCAGATAGTACGACTGCCAGATCAGCTGCTGCGCCGAGCCGCGAATATAGCTCGTTATGCCTTTTTCCTCCCACATGGTTACGGGCGAAAAGTTTTCATAGACCTCGCAGTCGCCGACGAATATTACGTCGTGGGCGTTTTGCTCATCGTAATACTCCCGCGTCATCGCGCCCTCCAGGACGCCGGTCATGTACTTAGGCTCGAGCACTTTGCCCAGCAGCCAGATCGCAGCGCAAAGCAGGACAACAAATGCGATAAGGCAGATAATATGCAGTTTTTTATTGCTTTTTCCGCTCATTTTTCGCCTCAGAACTGATTATAGATAAACTGCGACGCATCGTATCCCACGCCGTAAGCGCCCAATGTGAGCACAGCGACGGCGAGGATAAAGAACACTGCATAACTCAAAACGGGCTTTTCCCACAGTGCCTCGCGCACGCTGCCGCGCTTTTCCTGCACACAGGAGACGGCGAACATGACGATAACGCCGCAAAACGCGATGATGTAGTCAGCGCCCGTCAGCCCCAGCTGCAGAAGCGTTCCGGAAAACGCCTCGCGCCAATTAAAGTCGGTGAACACCGTGCCTATCGCGCGGAAGGACACCGTAACATCGCGGTAGCAGTCCAAAACGCGCAGCGAGCACATGAGAAGGAATGTCCTGAGCGTTTCAAACGCCCTGTAGCCAAAGCCGGAAACAAGTTTTTCGTGCTTTGCACGAAAGCGCTGCGACACGGGCTTGAATTCCTCGGCAAGCAGGATGAAAAAGGCGTTGAGAAGTCCCCACACGACGAAGTTCCACGCAGCTCCGTGCCAGAGGCCGGTAAGAAACCATGTAACGATCGTAGAAACATACACCGACAGCTTTCGTCCGAAGCCGTCGGATATTTTTTTGCGTGCCGACTTACTTAGCTTCAGAAGCCACGGCGCAACGGACAGCGGATAGAAGATATAGTCCTTGAACCATGTGCCCATCGAAATATGCCAGCGCCGCCAGTACTCGGCGATATTGCGCGAAAAGTACGGGCGGATGAAGTTTTCCTTTACGCTTATGCCCAGAACCTGCGCGATACCTATGGTGATATCTATGCCGCCGGTGAAGTCGGCATAGAGCTCGGCCGCGTACAGAACGGCGCCGATGAAAACATATGCGCCCGTGTACGCCTCGGGATCGCCGCACAGCGCGGTCACAGCGACCAGCAGTCTGTCGGCAATGACGAGCTTTTTAAAATAGCCCCAAAGTATGCGCTGAAGGCCGAAGGATATCTGCTTGAAATCGGCCTTATGCTCGGCAAAAAGCGTATCTCTGAGGTCACCGAAGCGCGAAATGGGTCCCTGAATAAGCAGCGGGAAGAACGATGTAAACAGCGCAACGCGCAGTATGTTCCTCTCCGGCTCGACCTTTTCCCAATACACGTCGATTACGTAGCTGACGGTCTGGAAGGTGTAAAACGATATGCCGAGCGGCAGCACCCAGTCGACCGAGGCAATATCGGCGGAAAAGATCGCGTTTACGTTATTAATAAGGAAGTTTGTGTACTTGAGCGCAGCGAGTATGCCGAGATCGGCAATAAGCGCGAGCACAAAGATAAGCTTGCGGCGTTTTTCGCACTGCTTTTTGTACGCCTTGCGCTCGGGCCGCTCAAGCACCTTGCCCTCGGGAGAGGACAGAAACGCCTTTTGCGCTCTGAGCGACGTTCCCATGAGGTTCGTCGCCGCCCAGGAGACGACGACCGTCGCCGCCATGAAGCACAGACCCTTCCAGCCCGCGCAGGCATAGAACACTATGTCCGCAGCGAGAAGCAGCAGCCACTGAAAGCGCTTCGGTATCACATAGTACAGCGCAAAAAGCACCGCCAAAAAGGCTATGAAGCCATAGGACGTAAACAGCACGGCTTATTCGTCAAGCAGGCAGTTTACCATGCTCAGCATGGCTTCGGCGGAGTTAAAATTCTCGGGCACGATATCGCGCGCGGGAATGGTTATATCGAAAGCGTCGGACAGCTCGGCAATGATCGTAACGATATCGAGGCTTTCGAGTATGCCGTCGTCAACGAGCGTCGTGCAGTTTTCAAAGTCTGCGTCAAGGCCGAGACCGTCGAGTATTTCAAGTATTTCGTCCATAGTCACATCTCCATCAGTGAATTTCTGTCTATCTTGCCGTTTTCCAAAAGCGGCAGCGCGTCGAGCCGTTTTGTTTTCGACGGCAGCATGTACCGCGGGAGCATTCCGCGCAGATATCTGCCGAGCGTCTTTTCGTCGGCAGAGCCCATGTAGAACAGGAACAGCTTGCCCTTTTGCTTATCAAACAGGCAGCACGAACGCACAACGCCCTCACAGCCGTCTGCACAGGCCTCGATCTCGCCGAGCTCAACGCGGTGACCCATGTTTTTTATCTGGTGATCCTTGCGCGAGACGAACACCAGCTCGCCGCGCTCGTTGAGCCTTCCGAGGTCGCCCGTGCGGTAGATAAGCTCGGGATAGTGCGGATTCAAGGGATTATGCGTGAACACCGCCGCCGTGCGCTCGGGATCGTCATAATACCCGTGCGTGAGCGCCGTGCCGCGGATGCAGATCTCACCCGTTTCGCCGGGGAGCGCCTGCGTATCGTCATCGCGCAGGAGCATAAAGCCGGTGTTGTCAAACGGGCGTCCCACCGGGATAATCTCGCCGTCTTTAAACTCTCGGTCAACGACGAAGTAAAACGACATCCCCGTCGCCTCCGTCGGGCCGTAGAGATTAATGAATCTCGCGCCGGGGCAGGCCTCCTGCCAGAGCCTCAGCTGCTTTACGGGGAAGACCTCGCTGCCGAAGCAGACCGTGCGCATAAATTGAGGCTTTACGTCCTCAAACGCGCCGAGACCGGATATTATCGTCAGCGCCGAGGCGACCCAGCACAGGGTGTTGACCCTGTGCTCGTTTAAAAACTCCACGGCTCTTATGGGCGACATGAACATGCTCTGCTGCATGATATAGGCCGTCGAGCCGCATTTTATGACGGATAAAAGCTCCTTCATGCAGGCATCGACATACAGCGGCACCTGCATGGCAAAGACGCTTTCCTCACCCGCTCCGATGACCGGGCACAGCGCGTTTGCATAGTCTATAAGCGCCCTGTGGCAGCCTGTGACGCCCTTGGGAATGCCGGTGCTGCCGGAGGTGAAGACAATATACGCGGGGTCTGTGTCGATGCTCTGCGCGCGCACGGCGGCAAGCGCCGAGGCGTTCTCCCCTGCGGAAAACAGCTCCTGCGCAGCCATCACGCTGCCCTCGGGCGCGAGAGAAGCCGCAAGAGAGCGGGTGCTGTCGTCAACGATGACGGCTCTCGGTCTGAGCCTTTCGAGGATCATTTGCAGCCTGAACAGCGGCATGGACGCATCCAGCGGGACATAATAGCAGCCGGCATAGATAACGGCAAAGAACGCGGCTATCGTCCCCGGCGCTTTTTTCATGAACACCGCGACCGGCTCGCTTTTAAGCCCGCGCTCTATAAGCGCGCTGCCTCCGGCGCGGGAGAGGCGCAGAAGCTCCGAAAAGCTCAGGCTCTCCTCCCCGTCGGAAAACGCAGTCTTGCCGCCAAAGCGCGGCGCACTGCTTTCCAAAAATTCAAGTACGTTTTTCATTATCAGTTCATCGAATACGGTATAGTCTCAACCGCCGGATACAGCGTCGTGTCAAAGCGCCAATACTGCTGACTGTACTGCAGGAGCTCCTCGCTCGTTTTCATGAAGCATCGGAGCTTCTCCGGGCCGACGTTGCAGCTGTCGAAATGATACCAGCCCGTGCCGAGGTTGACAAGGCACCAGAAATGCTGCGTTCTGCCGCCCAAGCGTTCTACGCTGAGCACCTGGCAGTCGATCTTCTGCAGAAGGGCATAGCTTGCCGAGTAGAAGGTGAAGCAGTCGCCCACGCCCTCGGTCAGGCCGCGGTAGGCCTCGCTCTTCCAGTCGGTCTTATCGGACGTTCCGGTGTAGATGATATTGCTGTAGCAGTAGTCGTAGATCGCGGCCGCCTGCTCGGGAACGGTCATATCGTCGGTGAGTATCTCCTTTATGACCTTATCGACGACCTCGTCGAGCTTTTCGTCGCTTATCTTCTTTTCGATGAAGGTGAATTTCACAGTGACCGATGAGGTATTGCCCTCGTGGTCGGTTGCCGTATAGGTAACGTCATACTCTCCCGCGGTCTTTGCGTCGACCTTGGATTTATCGACATCGAGCGTCGGCTCGGGATCGGCGTTATCCTCGGCAAAGACCTCCTTGAAGTAGGACACGGCCTCACCGACATAGCAGTATCTGTCGCGCGCGGCATATATAGTGGGCGCGGTCTTATCGGGCGATATGACCGCCTTTGCGTCCACCGTTGTCTCGTTTCCGAAGCGGTCGGTGAGGATTATCTGCACCGCCTGCTCACCCTCGACGCTCCAGTCGGGCTCGTTTACGAACTTTGCCGTAACTCTGGACATATCAGAAAGGTTTGTCACGAATTTTATCGGATCACAGTAGTAGCCCGTGCTGCACTGGCAGTCGATGCCCTCGGCAGTGGGCGCGACGCTGTCCTTTATGACGACGCCGACGGTGATCCTGTCGCTGCCCTTGGAAAAGATCATGGCGTGTGCGCCGAGAGCGGTGCGCTCGAATGTATCGCTTTCAAGCTTATATCCCGCGTAATCCTCGCCCAGTGCAGCAAGAACGTCTTTTTCGGTGACCGTATCCATCGAGGCTTCAAGCTCCGCTATCGCGTCGCAGACGATGATCTTGGCTCTTGCATCACTGCTGTTTCCGACAGCGTCGGTCGCCTTTATGCCGCAGGAGACCGTTCCGACCTTCGAGAGGATGGGCTCGGAGGTGAACTCATAGCTTACCTCGCTCGCGTCGCCGTCGCTCAAGGGAATGTCCTTGGCCTCTATCTTGCCGTCCTTGAGAACCGCCACGGGGATCATGTCGGGCGCGGGCGCGGTCGTATCGACTATGCGCAGGGTCGAGGTGTAGGTCTTGCCGTCAAACTCGGCCTTGACCTCATAATCGCCGAGCTCATCCCACGTTATCTCGTCGAGATCGGTGACAAGCTTTGCGTCGTCGCGCTCGACGACCATGAAGTCCTTGAGCTGCGGCCTGGGCTGACCGGCCTCGTGCTCCAGAACGTCGACAAGTCCGAGCACCTTGACGGTGAGCTTGGCCGTGCGGCTGTTGCCGCAGGCGTCCTCGAGCTTTATGCTGCAATCGTAGACTCCCGCCTCGCCGTAGCTCGGCTCGTTTACCCACGTCGCCGTGAACTCCGACGCGTCCTTAACGTCGCCGAGAGCCTCCTTCGCGTCGAGAGCTTTATCGTCAATGGTAATTCTTATCTCGGTGGTGTCGGTCGTCGGAGCCTTCGTATCGCGCACGATGAGGAGCTCCGGGCGCACCTTGCCGCCGCTTTTTACCTTTAATATGTATGTGCCCTCTTTGGTCTCGCTGACGTTCACGTCGCCGACGTAGCTTGCTTCCGCGCCGTTTTTCATGAACGCCGAGGCATCCGGCGCTCCGCCGCCGAGCTCTGTCTTGAGGTACATATGCCGCCCGCCGTAGACGACGAACACGAACAGCGCGGCCAAAACAAGAAGCGCAAGGATCACGCACAGCGCGATCACAAGTCCCTTTTTGCCGCCGCCTTTCTTTTTATTCTTCTGCGGTTTGGAATGTCTGCCTTTTCGGCCTTTTTTCTCCGTCTGAGATATTTCCTCGGCCGGTGTTTCGTCTAAAACAGTGTTTTCGTCCATATATCAATGCCTCCGTAAGGTACATTTCGACAAATATACATATTACCACACTTTATTCACATGCTCAATGCCTTTTTTATTAACAAAAAGCCGTTGAACTGCCAATTATATAATGGTATAATTCGAGAACATTCATTTCTCGCAAAGGAGAAAAGCATGAAGAGGATAATTGCATTCATACTGTGCCTTGTTATGGCATTTTCACTGTGCGCCTGCAAGGGCGACGAGCCCGCACCGAGCACCGAGCCCACGGCGGAGCCGACCCCGGAGAGCAGCTACGCGCCCGTGAGCTTTAAAAATCACGGCAAGCGCAGCACCGTCACCGCGCTTCCGCAGAAGGTCGTGACGGCAGGCCCCAACTGCACGGAGGTATTCTGTGCGCTCGACCTTGAGGATAAGGTCATCGGCAAGTGCATGGAAAACCACTCGCTGGGCGCCCTGACCGAGTACGCGGAGGCCGTCGACTCTATCCCCACGCTCAGCGTCGGCTATCCCACGGCGCAGCAGATAATCGACAGCGGCTGCGATTTTCTGTACGCAAGCTCATGGATATTTGACGACGAGCTGACGGTGGCTCAGCTTGAAAAGGCGGGCATCACTGTGTACGTCAGTGAGGCCGAGACTATCGAGGCCGTGTGGCAGGAGCTGCGCGATCTCGGCAAGGTGTTCCTTTTGGATAACATCGAGGAGATCGTAAGCGAGCAGTGCACGCGCCTTGAGGCCGTGACTGATAAGCTCGGCGAGGTAACGGATCCCAAAAGCGTTTTTGTGCTCGACAGCGTTATAGGCGATAAGCTCTACACGGCAGGCGGCACAAATATAGAGTCTGCTTACATAGCCGCGGCGGGCGGCGTGAACGCAATGAGCGAGCTCACGAAGGCCTGGGACGCAGTCGAGGTCTCCGCCGTTGTCGCCGCCGACCCGTGGTGCATCGTCATCCACGACTACGAGGGCTCGAGCTATGACGATAAGGTCGCGGCCTTAAAGGCCGATCCCGAGCTTTCGCAGCTCGACTGCGTGAAAAACGAGCGCTTTGTGCGCCTTTCGCTCGAGGACGCGATGCCCGGCATGCGCGCCGTACCTACGGTCGAGGCCATCGCCCAGGCGCTGTATCCCGATAAGTTTTGAAATAAACCCTATAGGCAGTAAAAAAGCACCCCACAGGGGTGCTTTTTTAGTATTGCAATATGGGCGCCGAGCCGTCGTCCTCGGCCTTCGTTATGCTTTTTATGACCGCCTCATAACTGTAGTTATCATTAACATACACCATGATATGATCCCCGGCCTTTTTGCCGAGCACGGCCTTTCCGAAGGGCGATTCGCGGCTTATAAGTCCCTTGAGTGGGTCTGTCCGTATGGTCGTCACGACCTGAATAACGTTCGTCTCGTCGTCCTCGGGAATATATATCTCGACCTTATCGTAAAGCCCGACCTCGTCGGCGGCGGAGTCGGAGTCGATTATATGCGCCGACTTTATCATGTTTTCGAGATAGCGTATACGGCTGGCGTTGCGGTTTTTCGCGCGCTTTGCCTCCTTATACTCGAAGTTTTCGCTCAGGTCGCCGAAGGCGCGGGTGCGCTTGACCTCCTCCAAAAGTTCGGGCATGAGCTCAAGCCTGCGGTGGTCAAGCTCCGCCTGCATTTTTGCAATATCCTGTTTCGTCAGATCGTCATGCATGATAGTCCCTCTAATGCCATAAAGCACCCCGTTTAACGGGGTGCTTTACTTTAGTTTATATGCTGATCAGACCAGCTCGATGACTGCCATTTCGGCTGCGTCGCCGCGGCGGGGTCCGATGCGGGTGATGCGGGTGTAGCCGCCGTTGCGGTCGGCGTACTTAACGCTCAGCTCGTCAAATGTCTTCTTTGCAACGTCTTCACGGGTGATGAAGGCCAGTGCCTGACGGTATGCAGCCAGATCCTTTTTCTTGCCGAGGCTTATCATTTTCTCGGCCATGGGAGCGATCTCCTTTGCGCGGGTGACAGTGGTCTCCATGCGGCCCTTATCGAGCAGATCGGTTACCTGCTGACGGAGCATTGCAATGCGCTGATCGGTCGTCTTGCCGAGCTTTCTTGTTCCGGGCATTTCGGTGTTTCCTCCTTGTTAGAGTTAGTTGTTGTCCTCGTCCGCGAGAGACAGTCCCATCATGGCGAGCTTGTGCTCGACCTCCTCGAGGGACTTGCGGCCAAGGTTACGGACCTTTATCATCTCGTCCTGAGTCTTGGAGATGAGGTCCTCAACAGTGTTGATGTTTGCTCGTTTGAGGCAGTTGAAGCTTCTTACGGACAGGTCAAGCTCCTCGATGGTCATCTCAAGGACCTTATCACGCTGGGTCTCGGTCTTTTCGACGACGGTCGGGCGGTTTCCGACTGCGTCGGAAAGGTCGGTGAACAGGGTGAAGTGGTCACAGAGGATCTTTGCACCGAGAGACACCGCGTCGCGCGCGGTGATGGTCTTGTCCGTCCACACCTCGATGGTCAGCTTGTCAAAGTCGGTCTGATTACCTACGCGGGTATTTTCGACCGAGTAGTTGACCTTCAGGACAGGTGTGTAGATAGAATCAACGGGGATGGTCCCGATTGCGGTTTGGGCCGTTTTGTTCTTGTCCGCAGATACATAGCCCCTGCCGTGATCGAAAGTGAGCTCCATGGAGAGCGCACCGTCGGGTCCGAGGGTGGCTATGGGCTGCTCGGGGTTGAGGATCTCGACCTCGGCGTCTGCCTTGATGTCGCCGGCGGTGACAACGCCTTCGCCGACGGCCTCGATGTAGACGGTCTTGGGCTCCTCGGAGTGGAGACGGGCGATGATGCTCTTAACGTTAAGAACGATCTCGGTCACGTCTTCCTTAACACCGGGGATGGTCGAAAACTCATGCTGCACGCCTGCGATCTTTATCGAGGTGGCGGCAGTGCCGGGCAGTGAGGACAATAAGACCCTGCGCAGAGAGTTACCAAGTGTCGTGCCGTAGCCGCGCTCCAGCGGCTCGATAATGTACTTGCCATAGGAGCTGTCTGTCGGAGTTTCAATGCACTCTATACGCGGCTTTTCTATTTCGATCATATTAAATATAACCCTCCTTATTAAGTTCGGCGCATGATTTGCGCCCTGAGTTTTGTCAGCTTACCAATTGAGGGTATCTGTATTACTTGGAGTACAACTCGACGATGAGGCGCTCCTCGATGGGGAGGTCGATGTCATCGCGTGCGGGCACTGCGACGACCTTTGCGATCATGTTGTTTGCGTCGTACTCAAGCCACTTGGGTGCGGGACGTGAGCTGTTTGCCTCAACATTGGCCTTGATCTTCTCAAGACCACGGCTGCTCTCTTTCAGAGTAATGACCATGCCGGGCTTTACCTGATAGCTGGGGATATTGACCTTGCGGCCGTTTACGGTGAAGTGACCGTGGCTGACCATCTGACGTGCTTCGGCGCGGCTCATTGCAAAGCCGAGGCGATACACGACGTTGTCCAGACGGCACTCGAGGATGCTCAGGAGGTTCTCGCCGGTCTTGCCGGGACGGCGCTCTGCCATCTCATAGTAGCTGCGGAACTGACTCTCAAGAACGCCGTAGTATCTCTTTGCCTTCTGCTTCTCACGAAGCTGCAGACCGTACTCGGAGCTCTTGCTGCGGCCCTGGCCGTGCTGGCCGGGTGCATAGGATCTGTTCTCAAGCGCGCACTTGGTGTAGCAGCGGTCGCCCTTAAGGAAGAGCTTCTGACCTTCTCTGCGGCACAGGCGGCAGACTGCTTCAGTATATCTTGCCATTTGTCTTTCCCTCCTTCAATTAGACACGACGACGTTTCGGAGGACGGCAGCCATTGTGAGGAATGGGGGTTACGTCCTTGATCATCGTTACTTCAAGACCTGCGGTCTGCAGAGCGCGGATAGCCGCCTCTCTGCCCGAGCCGGGGCCCTTGACGAACACTTCGACGGTCTTCAGACCATGCTCCATAGCTGCCTTTGCGGCAGTCTCGGCTGCGGTCTGAGCTGCGAAGGGGGTAGACTTTCTGCTGCCACGGAAGCCCATGCCGCCGGCAGATGCCCAGGAGATTGCGTTGCCCTGGGTGTCGGTGATGGTGACCATGGTGTTATTGAAGGAAGAGCTGATATGAACCTGGCCCTTTTCAATGTTCTTACGCTCTCTGCGGCGTGTTCTGACTTTTTTCTTTGCGTTTGCTGCCATAATTCATATCCCTCCTTACTTCTTCTTATTTGCGATGGTGCGTTTCGGACCCTTGCGGGTACGTGCGTTGGTCTTGCTGCGCTGTCCGCGAACGGGCAGACCGCGGCGATGACGCAGGCCGCGATAGCAGCCGATCTCGGTCAGGCGCTTGATATCGAGCGCCACGCTGCGGCGAAGGTCGCCTTCAACGATGTAGTGGTGGTCGATGCACTTGCGCTGGTTCTGCCGATACCGTAGACATAAGTGAGTCCTATCTCAATTCTCTTGTCCTTGGGCAGGTCAACGCCGGCTATACGTGCCATATTGATCGATCATTCCTTTCGATTATTATTCCGCATTTTGGCGGATCCGCTTGGCTTATTCCCGCCGGAGGGAGCCTTGCGGTCCATGCGGGATCTTACTTTTGTCGGACGAGCTGGGTTAATTATCAGCCCTGTCTCTGCTTATGCTTGGGGTTTTCGCAAATTACCATGACTTTGCCCTTGCGCTTTATGATCTTGCACTTTTCGCACATAGGCTTCACGGAAGGTCTTACTTTCATTTGTTTTACCTCCTACTTACTTCTCCAGGTGATACGTCCGCGGGTCAGATCGTACGGAGACATCTGCACCGTGACCTTATCGCCGGGGAGGATCCTGATAAAGTTCATTCTGAGCTTACCGGAGATATGGGCAAGGATCGTATGACCCTGGCCGATATCGACCATAAACATGGTGTTGGGCAGGGACTCGACTACCGTGCCCTCGAGTTCGATTACGTCGTCTTTTGCCAAAATAATTTTCCTCCTGGTCGGTTTGACAAATCGTCAGTCAATGTTCTCTGCCATAGTGAGTATTTCTGCCTCGCCGTCGGTTATGAGGATCGTGTTCTCATAATGCGCGGCAAGACTTCCGTCATTGGTCACGACCGTCCAGTCGTTATCCAGAACATGAACGCCGTAGCCGCCGGCCGTTATCATCGGCTCGATGGCTATCGTCATACCGGCAACGAGACGGGGGTTCGCCCTTTTGCCTTTTATGCTGTAATTCGGGACCTCGGGTGCCTCGTGCATATTGCGGCCGACGCCGTGTCCGACATAGTCGCGCACAACGCCGAAGCCGTGCGACTCGGCATATTCCTGTATCGCAGAGCCGATATCGTCGATGCGATAGCCCGCTCTTGCGAATTTCAGTCCCTCATAAAAGCTCTGACGTGTGACCTCTATGAGTTTTTTAGCCTGATCTGAGATTTCGCCGCAGGGGTAAGTGCCCGCGCAGTCGCCCACGAAGCCGCCGAAGGTCGCACCCACGTCAACGGAGACAATGTCGCCGTTGTGAATGACGCGCTTTCCGGGGATGCCGTGGATGACCTCTTCATTGATGGAGATGCAGGTGCTTGCCGGGAAGCCGCCGTAGCCCTTGAAGGTCGGGATAGCGCGCGACTTGATGATAAAGTCGTTTACCTCCCGGTTTACCTGCTTCGTGGTCAGGCCGTCGGCTATCGCGGCCCGCGCGACGGATCGTGCGCCGGCGGTTATTGCTCCCGCCTTGCGCATGATCTCGATCTCGTGAGGTGTTTTGATTATGATTGGATCTCTCGACATAGCTCAGATCCCTAATGCAGCCTTGATTGCCTCAGTCGTAGCCTCGATGGTCGGCTGATTGTCAACGCTCTTGAGCTTGCCGCGGCTTTCGTAGAAAGCCTTGAGGGGCTCGGTCTCCTTGTGGTAGGTGGCAAGGCGCGCCTTGACGGTCTCGGGAGCGTCATCCTTGCGGATGGTCAGCTCGCCGCCGCAGAAATCGCACTTTCCCTCCACCTTGGGAGGATTGGACACGATGTGGAAGGTCTGGCTGCAATCCTTGCAGGTCCTGCGTCCGGACATACGGTCGATTATCGTCTCGTCCGCTATCTCGATGGACAGCGCACAGTCGATGTCGATACCTGCCTGCTCGAGCGCTTCGGCCTGGGGGATGGTTCTCGGCATACCGTCGAGGATATAGCCGTTTTTGCAATCGGGCTCGGCGAGGCGCTCGTTGACGATACCGATGATGACATCGTCGGGAACGAGCTTGCCGCTTTCCACATATGCCTTAGCCTGCAAACCGACCGGCGTGCCGTTTTTCATGGCCGCACGGAGGATGTTGCCGGTAGAAATGGTGGGGATAGAGAGCATACGGCTCAGTATCTCAGCCTGAGTACCTTTACCGGCGCCGGGAGCGCCTAAAAGTATAAGCTTCATATCACTGCACCTTCTTTTAGCTAAGGAAGCCCTTGTAGTTGCGCATCAGCATCTGTGCCTCGAGTGCGCGGACGGTCTCAAGTGCAACACCGACAACGATGATTATCGAGGTGCCGCCAAGGGAAATGCCGCTGAGGGAAGCGGAGGTGCTGAAGTGGCTGATAAGAATAGGAACTATTGCGATAATGCCAAGGTAGATCGCGCCGAACAGGGTGATCTTGTTGAGCACCTTCTTGATGAACTCGCTGGTCGGCTTGCCCGGACGGAAGCCGGGGATGTAGCCGCCGTTCTTCTTCAGGTTGTTTGCTACCTCCACGGGATTGAACTGGATGGTGGAGTAGAAGTAGGCGAAGAAGATGATCAGCAGGAAGTAGATGATCGCATAGGGTATGCTGGTCGTGCTTGCCCATGCGCTGTCAGAGTGGCCGGTGAATGCCGCGATGGTCGCGGGCAGGGTCGCTATCGACTGAGCGAAGATGATGGGCAGAACGCCGGACATGTTGACCTTCATGGGAAGGTGGGTGCTCTGGCCGCCGTACATCTTACGTCCGACAACGCGCTTTGCGTACTGGACGGGGATGCGGCGCTCGGAGTCGTTTATCAGAACGATCAGGACGATCATCGCAAGTGCGCCAAGGAGCAGGAGGACGTTGATCCACCATGCAACGGTGCCGTTTACGGTGTTGGTGATCATCTGATACAGGGACGGCGGGAAGCGGGAAACGATACTGGCAAACAGGATGATGGAAATGCCGTTGCCGATACCGAATTCCGTGATCTGCTCGCCGAGCCACATGATAAGAGCCGAACCGGAGGTGAAGGTCAGGATGATGACGATCGCCGCCCAGACGCCCTGGCCGTCGGCGGTCAGGAACTGAGACTTCATGATCATGTAGTAGTAAGCGAAGCCCTGGATAAGGCCGATCGCTACGGTGGTGTAACGAGTGATGGAGGCGATCTTCTTCTTGCCTTCCTCGCCTTCTTCCTTGCTCATACGCTCAAGTGCGGGAATAGCGATGCACAGAAGCTGAATGATGATGGATGCGTTGATGTAGGGCTGGATGGAAAGCGCGAAGATCGTTGCGTTTGAAAACGCGCCGCCGCTCATTACGTTCAGAAGGCCGAGAACAGTATTCTGCATCTGCGAGAAGTAGCTGTTAAGGGCATCGATGTTGACGTAAGGAACGGGAACGGCATTACCGAGACGGTAAAGGAGGATAATGACGAGCGTAAAGAGTATCTTATGACGCAGGTCAGTGATCTTCCATGCGTTACGCATTGTCTGCAGCACTTAGATCACCTCGGCCTTTCCGCCTGCCGCCTCAATTTTCTCTTTTGCGGTTTCAGAAAAAGCGGAAGCCTTAACAGTAAGTTTCTTGCTTATTTCGCCATTGCCGAGGATCTTAACGCCATAGCGGCACTTGGAAAGCACGCCTGCGTCGAGAAGAGCCTTTGCGTCGACAACTGCGCCGTCCTCGAATCTGTCGAGCTCGGAGACGTTGATCGCCTCGAGGGGCTTTGCAAAGATATTGTTGAAGCCTCTCTTGGGGATACGGCGTGCCAGAGGCATCTGGCCGCCTTCGAAGCCGATACGGACACCGCCGCCGGAGCGTGCCTTCTGGCCCTTGTGGCCGCGGCCTGCGGTCTTGCCGTTGCCGGTCGCGTGGCCTCTGCCCTTGCGCTTGTCAACGTGGGTGGAGCCGGCTACGGGAGAAAGTTCATGAATATACATTATGCTTTTCCTCCTTATTCTTCGGTTACCTGGAGGAGATAGCCGATCTTGGCGATCTTGCCCCTGGTCTGGGGGTTGTCGGGCTGGACGGTCTCGTTTCCGATCTTGTGCAGTCCGAGGGAGTTTGCGGTCGCAATGTGCTTATCGAGGCGACCGTTCAGGCTCTTGACGAGCTTAATTCTAAGATTAGCCATTTCAAGTCCTCCTTAAGCCTGAACTTCTTCAGGAGTCTTGCCGCGGACGGCAGCCACCTGAGCTGCATCACGCAGAGACATAAGACCCTGCATGGTTGCTGCAACTACGTTTGCGGGATTGTTGGTGCGCAGGCACTTGGTACGGATGTCCTTGATGCCGGCTGCCTCAACAACTGCACGGACAGCGCCGCCGGCGATAACGCCGGTACCGGGTGCTGCGGGCTTGAGCAGGACGCGGCCTGCACCGAAAGCTCCGATGATCTCGTGGGGAATGGTCGTGCCCTGGAGGGTAACGGTAACGATGTTCTTCTTTGCATCCTCAAGACCCTTGCGGATAGCTTCGGAAACTTCGTTTGCCTTGCCCAGGCCATAGCCTACGCGGCCCTTGCCGTCTCCAACGACGCAAAGTGCGGAGAACTTCATAACACGGCCGCCCTTGACGGTCTTGCTGACGCGGTTGAGGGAAACTACCTTTTCAACAAACTCGGATGCTTCCTCGTCTCTGCGGCGATCTCTTCTGTCATTATTGTATGCCATAATAGTTTTCCTCCTCCCCTTAGAACTTCAGGCCGCCCTCGCGGGCACCTTCTGCAAGTGCTGCAACACGGCCGTGGAAAATGTAGCCGCCGCGGTCGAACACGACGTTCTCGATTCCCTTTGCCAGTGCACGCTCGGCGACGGTTGCGCCGATCTTCTTTGCGGCCTCGACATTGCTGCCGTTGCCTTCAAAGCCCTTTTCAACGGTGGAGGCGGACACGAGGGTCGTGCCTGCTACGTCGTCGATGATCTGGGCATAAATGTGATTCTCGCTGCGGAATACGCTCAGGCGGGGTCTTTCGGCGGTGCCGGAGATCTTGCCGCGTACTCTTGCGTGGCGCTTGATGCGCTGCGCTCTTGTATCAGGTCTTTTAATCATTCAGGCACACCTCCTATTACTTAGCGCCGGTCTTGCCTTCTTTGCGGCGGATAACTTCGTAGTCATACTTGATGCCCTTGCCCTTGTACGGCTCGGGAGGACGCTTGCCACGAACTTCTGCTGCAAACTGGCCGACTTTCTGCTTGTCGATACCCTTGATGATGATCTGGTTGGGGTTGGGGACGTCGATCTGGATGTCCTCAGTCTCGGGCATGATTACCTGATGCGAGTAACCTACGTTCAGGACCAGGTTCTTGCCTTCCTTCGCTGCACGGTAGCCAACGCCGTTTACCTCGAGGGTCTTGGAGAATCCTTCGGATACGCCGACAACCATGTTGTTGATGAGGGTACGGGTCAGGCCGTGGAGGGATCTGTTCATCTTCTCGTCGTTGGGACGGGTGACGTGAACGACGCCTGCTTCGACTTCGACTTTCATAGTGGGTGCTACGTTCATCTCAAGTGCGCCCTTGGGGCCCTTGACGGAAACGTGCTGACCGTCAACCTTAACTTCCACTCCTGCAGGGACGGTAATGGGAGCTCTACCGATTCTTGACATAGTTAGCTTTCCTCCTTACCATACGAATGCCAGGACCTCGCCGCCGATGTGAGCTGCGCGAGCAGCCTTGTCGGTCATGACGCCCTTGGAAGTGGATACGATCGCGATACCGAGGCCCTTGAGGACCTTGGGCAGCTCGTCTGCACCTGCGTAAACGCGCAGACCGGGCTTGGAGACACGGCGAAGACCCTGGATGGCCTTCTCCTTGCCGGGGAGATACTTGAGGGTGATGCGGATGATGCCCTGGATGCCGTCGTCGATGATCTGGAAGCTCTTGATGTAGCCTTCGTTCAGAAGGATCTCGGCAATCGCTTTCTTCATCTTCGATGCGGGGACATCGACAGTTTCATGCTTCGCTACACCAGCGTTTCTGATGCGGGTCAGCATATCTGCAATGGGGTCTGTGATCTGCATAATCTTTTCTCCTTTTTTAGAAGTTACCGGGGATCGCTCCCTCGGTGATGACCGCGAGGTTCCGCACTAATGCATGATTAGCTGCGGCCTTTCGTCGGTTCAAGTTTGAGCTCGACGGCCGGGTCTTGATCGGGGATCCGGGGTCTCGGGCACAAACTGCGGGGATAAGCGCCTCAAAAGTGCCTTTCGAGGCAATATTTGAAAAACCGCCGAAGAGATACACCGATATTCTCGGTGTATCTCAACTTCGTTTTCCGCAAAATTGGCATCATACTATTTTACCGCAAATCACTTGATATTGCAAGCTTTTTTGCGCAAAATACGATGCTTTTTCCGTCCGGGGCATCCGATTACCAGGATGCCTTGCGGACGCCGGGGATCTGACCCTTGTAAGCCAGCTCGCGGAAGCAGATACGGCAGATGCCGTAGTCACGCAGGTAAGCGTGAGGACGGCCGCAGATCTTGCAGCGATTGTACTTACGGGTAGAGAACTTAGCAGGAGCCTGCTGCTTGAGAATCATAGATTTCTTTGCCATTATCAGTTCCTCCTTAGTTCGCGAAGGGAGCGCCCATGAGTCTGAGCAGCTCGCGTGCTTCTTCATCGGTCTGTGCGGTGGTGGTGATCGCAATGTTCATACCGCGCAGCTTCTCGATCTTATCGTAGTCGATCTCGGGGAAGATGATCTGCTCCTTAAGACCCATGCTGTAGTTGCCGCGGCCGTCGAACGCGTCTGCGGAGATACCGCGGAAGTCACGAACACGGGGAAGAGCAACGTTGAGCAGTCTGTCGAGGAACTCCCACATACGATCCTGACGCAGGGTGACCTTAACGCCGACATGCATGCCCTCACGGAGCTTGAAGTTAGCGACGGACTTGCGTGCTACGGTAGCAACGGCGTGCTGGCCGGTAATCGCGGAGATCTCTTTGATAACGTTGTCAAGTGCCTTGGCGTTGTCCTTGCAGTCGCCGCAGCCGACGGATACGACGATCTTGTCGATCTTGGGGATCTGCATAACGGACTTGTACTGGAACTTCTCCATCAGAGCAGGAGCAACTTCCTCAACGTACTTTTTCTTCATTCTGGTCATAGTAAGTTATCTCCTTTCTCAGATTTCTGCGCCGCACTTACGGCATACGCGCAGCTTCTTGTCTGCAACGTACTTGTAGCCGACGCGAACGCCCTTATCGCACTTGGGGCAAACGAGCTGGACCTTGCTGACATACACGGGGGTTTCGACCTTCATGATGCCGCCGTCCTGGCCCTTTTTCTTGGGTTTCTGATGCTTGGTGGCTACGCTGACGCCCTCAACGATGACTTTGCCGTTTTTGGGGTCTGCGGAAATGACCTTGCCGGTCTTGCCCTTATCCTTGCCGGACAGGACTATAACTTTATCGCCAGTTTTGATTTTCATTCTCTGTGCCCTCCTTAAATCACTTCGGGAGCCAGGGACAGGATCTTCATGTAATCCTTGTCGCGCAGCTCACGAGCGACGGGTCCAAAGATACGAGTGCCGCGGGGGTTCTTATCGGTTCCGTTGATAAGGACCGCTGCGTTCTCGTCAAAGCGAACGTAAGTGCCGTCTGCGCGGCGAACGGACTTTGTCGTGCGCACGATAACCGCCTTGACGACGTCGCCCTTCTTGACAGAGCCGCCGGGAGCAGCCTTGCGGACGGAAGCTACGACTACGTCGCCGATGCTTGCGTATCTGCGCTTGGAGCCGCCAAGAACGCGGATGCACTTGATTTCCTTGGCGCCGGTATTGTCGGCAACCTTCAGATAACTTTCCTGCTGTATCATTATGCTGCCTCCTTACTTAGCCTTCTCTACGATTTCCACGACGCGCCATCTCTTGTCCTTGGACAGAGGGCGGGTCTCCATCACGCGAACGATATCGCCGATGCCGCAGGCGTTATTCTCGTCATGCGCCTTCAGACGGTAGGTTCTGCCGATGATCTTCTTATAGGTCTTATGTGCGACGCGATCCTCCACGATGACAACGACGGTCTTATCCATCTTATCGGATACTACCTTGCCAACGCGAGTCTTACGGGAAGTTGTTCTTTCATTATTCATTCTGACTTACCTCCTCACTGCTCGAGTTCTTTCTCGCGGATAACGGTCTTGACTCGTGCAATGTCACGCCGTACAGCGGAAATCTTTACGGGGTTATCGAGATGATTGGTGGCATGCTGCATACGGAGCATGAAAAGGTCCTTCTTGAGCTCTACGAGCTTCTTCTCGAGATCTGCTGCGGACATGGAACGTATTTCATTTGCCTTCATCTTATTCACCACCGTTCTCAGACTCAGCGCCCTTGGCAATTATCTTGGTCTTGCAGGGCAGCTTGTGGCTGGCAAGGCGCAGAGCCTCGCGTGCGACCTCTTCGGGAACGCCTGCGATCTCAAACAGCACTCTGCCGGGCTTAACGACTGCGACCCAGTACTCGGGAGAGCCTTTACCGGAACCCATACGGGTCTCGGCCGGCTTTGCGGTTACGGGCTTGTCGGGGAATATCTTGATCCAGACCTGACCGCCACGCTTGGTGTAACGGGTCATGGCTATACGAGCTGCCTCGATCTGGTTGCTGGTGATCCAGCTCGGCTCGGTGGCCTGGAGGCCATACTCGCCGTATGCAACGAAGTTACCGCGCATTGCTTTGCCCTTCATGCGGCCGCGATGCACTCTGCGGTACTTTACTCTCTTAGGCATTAACATTAGTTGTTGCCTCCTTCCTTTGCGGGAGCTGCCGGACGGGGACCGCGGTTGTAGCCGCCCTGTCCTGCCGGACGCTGGCCGTAGCCGCCCTGACGGCGTTCGCCGCCCTGCTGACGATCACGGTTGTATCCGCCCTGACGACGGTCGCCGTTGCGTCCGCCGCGGCGGTCGTCGCGACGACGACGCTCGCCCTGGGGCTTGTTCATATCCATCACACGGGGAGTCGTGCGCAGGGTCTGGGAAAGGACTTCGCCCTTGTAGATCCAAACCTTAACGCCGATGCGGCCGTAAGTGGTGGCTGCCTCTGCAAAGCCGTACTCGATATCGGCACGGATGGTCTGAAGAGGAATGGTACCGTCGTGGTACTGCTCAACGCCTGCGATCTCGCGTCCGCCGAGACGGCCGGAGCACATGACCTTGATGCCCTTTGCACCCATACGCATTGCGCGGCCCATTGCGTTCTTCATTGCGCGGCGGTGAGAAATACGCTTCTCGATCTGCTGTGCGATGTTCTCTGCTACGAGCTGAGCATTGGTATCGGGGGTGCGGACCTCAACAATGGAGATCGCTACAGGCTTGCCTATCATCTTCTCGACGGAAAGGCGGATGCGCTCGATCTCTGCGCCGCCCTTGCCGATAACGACGCCGGGTCTGGAGCAGTGGATATAGATGCGTACCTTGTTGGAATCGCGCTCGATCTCGATGGTAGGAACACCGGCGGAATAGAGGGTCTTCTTCAGGTAGTTACGGATGTTGTAGTCTTCAACGATAAGATCGCCGACTTTGTCTGCACGGGCGTACCAACGGGAATCCCAGTCTTTGATAACGCCGACGCGCATGCCATGAGGATTAACTTTCTGTCCCATTTATTCTGCCTCCTTCCTTAGTCTCTCTCAGCCACGCAGATGGTGATGTGGCTGGTGCGCTTGTTGATGCGGTACATACGGCCCTGAGCTCTGGGCATGCCGCGCTTGAGGATGGGGCCGCCGGTCGCGTATGCGACTGCAACATAGAGCTTCTCGGGATCCATTTCAAAATTGTTCTCCGCGTTTGCCTTGGCACTGTCAAGGAGCTTGATCATGTACTCGCAGCCTGCCTTGGGGGTGTGCTGCATGAGTGCCTTTGCAACGGCGACGTCCTTATTGCGGATCATATCGCAGATGATGCCGACCTTACGGGGAGAAATGCGAGCATACTTGACTTCTGCTCTTGCCATTTTCTTTTCGTCCATGTTCTCTCCTCCTTACTTGCCGGTCTTGCTGCCTGCATGGCCGCGGAAGGTACGGGTGGGAGCAAACTCGCCGAGCTTGTGGCCGACCATATCTTCGGTGACGTATACAGGAACATGACGGCGGCCGTCGTGTACTGCGATGGTGTGTCCTACGAAGGACGGGAAAATGGTAGTGGCGCGGCTCCAGGTCTTGAGGACCTTCTTTTCGCCGGCCTTATTCATTTCATCGACTCTCTT
The DNA here is from genome assembly GCA_004558025.1 of Clostridiales bacterium. GTDB lineage: Bacteria > Bacillota > Clostridia > Oscillospirales > Oscillospiraceae > F23-B02. Next base: position 14,111 of record SFEG01000004.1, on the reverse strand, counting down.
CAGAAGCTCGGGAGCTGCGAAGGGGCCTTTCTTAACGCTTCTACTCATTTATCTTTTGCCCTCCTTACTTAGCGTTGCGGCGCTTGACTATGAACTTATCGGTGCGGTTCTTAGTCTTGCGAGTCTTGTAACCGAGTGCGGGCTTGCCCCAGGGAGTTACAGGGCCGGGACGGCCGACGGGGGACTTGCCTTCACCACCGCCGTGGGGGTGGTCGCAGGGGTTCATGACGGAGCCGCGGACGGTAGGACGGATGCCCATGTGGCGTTTGCGGCCTGCCTTGCCGATGGAGATGTTGGAGTGGTCGATATTGCCGACCTGGCCGATGACCGCGAAGCAGTCAAGGCGAACCTTGCGGTACTCACCGGAGGGGAGACGAACGGTAGCCATGCCGTTTTCCTTAGCCATGAGCTGTGCGGAAACGCCGGCGGAGCGGACGAGCTGAGCGCCCTTGCCGGGGTAGAGCTCGATGTTGTGGATAACGGTACCGACAGGGATGTTTGCCATGGGCAGTGCGTTGCCCGGCTTGATGTCGGCGTTGGGGCTGGATACGACCTTGTCGCCGGCCTTCAGGCCAACAGGAGCGAGGATGTAGCGCAGCTCGCCGTCTTCGTACTTGACGAGGGCGATGAATGCGCTGCGGTTGGGGTCGTACTCGAGGCGGAGAACTTCCGCTTCCATCTCGGTCTTGTTGCGCTTGAAGTCGATAACACGGTACTTCTGGCGGTTGCCGCCGCCCTTATGACGAACGGTGATGCGGCCGTAGCTGTTGCGGCCGGACTTCTTCTTGAGGACCTCAGTCAGGCTCTTCTCGGGCTTTGCGTGCTTATCAACACCGTCAAAGCCGGAAACGGTCATCTGTCTGCGGGCCGGAGTGGTAGGTCTGTAAGTTTTAATAGACATTCTTTGATCCTCCCCTTATGCCATGTTCTCGAACAGCTCAATGTTCTTGGAGTCTTCGCTGAGCTTTACGATGGCTTTCTTCCAAGAGGCGGTCTTGCCCATGGGGTACGAGCCGGTGCGCTTTGCCTTGCCGTTTACATTGAGGGTGTTTACCTTGATGACGGTGACATCGAAGATCTCCTCGATGGCCTTCTTTATCTCGATCTTGGTTGCATCCTTAGCGACTTCAAAAGCGTACTTTTTGATGTCCAGGTCTTCCATGGACTGCTCGGTGATGATGGGGCGAATGATGATATCATAAGCGGTTTTCATCAGGCGTACACCTCCTCGATCTTTGCAAGCGCTGCCTTGGAGACGACGAGCTTGCGGTTATTGAGTATCATATAGGGGCTGAGAATGGTTGCGATGGTGGTGGTCACGCCTGCGAGGTTGCGTGCAGACTTAACTACCTTCTCGTCAACGCTCTCGGTGACGACGAGGGTCTTGCCGGAGACGTTGACCGCATCAAGGAATGCCTTGAAAGTCTTGGTCTTGATCTCATCGACCTTGATATCGTCGATAACTACGATTGCGTCCTCTGCTGCGAGTGCGCTCAGTGCGCTCTTGAGAGCAAGACGCTTTACCTTCTTATTGAGGGTGTAGCTGTAATCGCGGGGCTTCGGAGCAAACGCTACGCCGCCGTGAGTCCACACGGGAGAACCCTTGTAGCCTGCGCGTGCGCGGCCGGTGCCCTTCTGGCGCCAGGGCTTTGCGGTCGTGTAGCTGACCTCGCCCTTGGTGAGTGCGCTCTGGGTGCCCTGACGGCAATTTGCCAGGTGGTTCTTGACGCTGTCATGAAGGACAGACTTGTTCGGCTCGATGCCGAAGATGGCTGCGGAGAGTTCGATCTCGCCGACCTTCTCACCTGCCATATTGTATACGTTAGTAGTAGGCATTTAAGATACTCTCCTTTCCTTACTTGTTGCGCGCGGAAGCCTTCTGCGGGTTGACACGAGCAGATGCCTTCTGCGGGTTGAGGCTGATGCCAGCGCCCTCGCCCTTCTTGACGGGTGCGATCTTTGCGGTGCTCTTAACATAAACGAGGCCGCCCTTGGGGCCGGGGATAGCGCCGCGGATAACGAGCATGTTCAGCTCAGGGTCTACCTGGACGACGTCGAGGTTCTGAACGGTGACCTGATCTACGCCCATGTGGCCTGCGCCGATCTTGCCCTTGAAGATGCGGCTGGGGTCGGTGCAGGAGCCCATGGAGCCTGCGTGACGGTGAACAGGACCGCCGCCGTGGCTGGTGGGGGTGCGCTGTGCGCCGTGGCGCTTGATAACGCCCGCGTAGCCGTGGCCCTTGCTGGTGCCGGTAACGTCGACCTTATCGCCGGCTGCGAAGACGTCTGCCTTCAGAACGTCGCCGACGTTGAGCTCTGCCGCGTTTTCGAGCTTGAACTCTTTAAGGTGCTTGAGCATGCCGAGGCCGTTCTTCTTCAGGTGGCCGGCTTCGGGCTTGGAGATGTGCTTCTCGGTAACTTCTTCGTAACCGAGCTGGACGGCTTCGTAGCCTTCCTTTTCGACGGTCATCTTCTGAGTCACGACGCAGGGACCTGCCTCGATGACGGTCACGGGGATGACCTTGCCCATTTCGTCGAAGATCTGCGTCATTCCGACCTTCTTGCCGATAATGGCTTTCTTCATTAGATATTTCCTCCTTCGGTTATTGGTTGCCTCGCTTAGTCTTGAAGATCAGAGGCTGGCAACTTAACCCGTCCGCATTCGCAAGTTACGGACTATGGGTCGTTGACTTGGGTTTGTGGGGTTTCGCTTAGAGCTTGATCTCGATCTCAACGCCTGCGGGCAGCTCGAGGGACATAAGAGCCTCGACCGTCTTCTGGGTGGGATTCATCACGTCGATCAGGCGCTTGTGAGTGCGGCGCTCGAACTGCTCACGGCTGTCCTTATACTTATGAACAGCGCGGAGGATGGTGACGATCTCGGTCTTGGTGGGCAGAGGGATGGGGCCGGAGACCTGTGCATCGGTGCGCTTTGCAGCTTCAACGATGGTCTCTGCGGCCTTGTCGATCAGCTGATGATCGTAAGCCTTGAGTCTGATGCGAATCATGTTCTTGTTTGCCATTACGTTTTCTCCTTTTCGTACAGTTTTTGCGGCGTCATTGGGATCGCCTCATGTCCCGTACGGATGAAGCGAAGATTTGCACACTCATCCATGTGTATCAGACCCTGTCCGAAAAACAAACCGGCTTTTCTGAGCCGGTCTGATACCGTACAGGCGATATACACCATGTGCAGTACGCTTCAGCCGCCCGATTGTGTACCGAAAATGGCATCGGTACCGGACATACTCCACGGAAGTTACCTCGTTTTACGAGCAATCTCCCGCTTCATCGCATAATACGCCCGTCAGCAACGCACAGGCGCTCTATTAGGATACCAAAACTCCCCCTTGATGTCAAGGGGGAGTTTTGTGATTTTCGCATAAATTTCGGCCTTATTTTTGTGAAATCAGCCGGAATGCATTTTTTCCTCGATCTCACTTGCCATATCGAGCAGCTCTTTGGCCATTTCATAGAGCTTTTCACCTTCGGGCGTGAGCCCCGCGACATGGTTGTCGCGTCTTATAAGGCGCACACCGAACTCCCGCTCGAGCGCGGAAACGGCGCGGGACATCGTGGAGTGGCTCATATACAGTCTCTCCCCGGCTTTGGTATAGCTTTTCTCCTCCGCCACAGCGGCGAAGGCGCGCAGTTGTTCAAGCTCCATAGTTTAATAATTAAACGTGTAAGGAAGTAACTCCTTCAGCCTGTAGCTGACGTATCTGCCGTCGGCCTTGCAGCAGAGTATTTCCAGCTCGCCGTCGTTAAACTCGGACAGGAATTGACGGCACGAGCCGCAGGGCATACAGTAATTCTGGCTCTCTGCGTAAATGGCAAGGCGCACATAATCCCGGTACCCCTCACTGACCGCCTTGACGCAGGCCGTGCGCTCGGCGCATATCGTATCGCCCAAGGCCGCGTTTTCGACGTTGCAGCCGGTGAACACACGCCCGCCGCGGCACTCAAGTGCCGCGCCGACGGCGAATTTGGAATAAGGAACGTACGCTCTGCCCGACGCCTCTCTCGCGATAGCCAAAAGCTCCTTATCTGTCATAAGACACCTCTCCGTTTCTCAATCTTTCGTTGTATCCTCAGATTTTTTTACGTTTTCGATCTTTACCGTCCAGTTTTCTATGCCGCACATGGGGTTATTCTCGTTTGCTTTTGCGCCCTCGACCACGCCGCGATGGCTCACGAGCTGGTGGCGCTCGAATATGAGCGGCACAATGTAGGCCTTGTTTGCGATATATGCGCACATGTTGTCGCAGGCGGTCTTTCTGTCATCGTCGTTCGCGGAAAGATAGGCCGCGATCAGCTCATCGAGCTGAGTGTCGCTCACAGCGCCGTAATTGAGCGATGCTCCGGCCGTGAGCAACTTGCTGAGGTCAAAGTCGCCGCCTAGGCGCACCTCGCAGTAGCACATATCGTAATTTCCGGCCTCGAGCAGCTTCTTATAGTTATCCCAGTCCTGCTTGTTTACCGTTACCTGAAGGCCGAGGCTCTGCATATCCTCGGCAAATTTCTTCGCCGCATTGACCTTGACGGTGCTTCCGCTGTAAACGAGGAAGTTAAGGTCTATCTTAATAAGCTCCTCGCCGTTTTTGAACTCCAGAAATCCGTCGCCGTCGTAGTCCTTCATTCCGGCATTGGTGAGCATCTCCTGCACCTTGTTAAGGCCGTAATTGAACTGCTTGGCATAGCTTTCGTTATAAAGGCTGCTTGCCGGATTTATCGGAAGGTTCGCCGCCGAAGCGTAGCCGCCGAGCTGACTGACGATATAGTCCCTGTCGAAGGCGTAGTTCATCGCAAAGCGCAGCGCGTCATTCTGAAAATCGGTGCTGTAGGAGTTAAAGACGATATAATGCATATTCGTGGTGTTAAAGCCGCGTATATCGTTTGCGTTGCCGTAGCCTATATTCGTTGTGGAGCTCGGGTCATTCAAAACCATATCAATGAGCGAATCGGCAAAGGCCGACATGGTCTCCTCCGATCCGGAATACTCCTTGAGGTAGATGGTCTTGAGCGGCATTGTCGCTGCGTTTTTGTGCTTCTGGAACACAGTGAGGCTGTTATAGTCGTCAGCGTACTGATAAGGTCCGGAGCCGCCGGGGTAGGTCTGATTTCCCGTTCCGTACTGGATGACGGGAATGCTCAGCAGCGACGGGAGCAGCATATTCTTTTTTGTGAGATTGACGGTGACAGTCTCGGAATCTGTCGCCGAGCAGCCCGCGACGCAGGTAAGGCGAGCCTTGAAGCGCTCCGAGCGCGTTGCCAGCTGGATGCTGTACGCAACATCCGTCGCGGTGAGCGAGGCGCCGTTATGGAAGGTATGCCCCGACGCGACCTTGAGCGTCCAGCTCGAGCCGTCCTCGGTAGACCACTCGCTTACGACATTGGGCTTGACCTCGAAGCTGTTGTCGACCTCAATGATATTTTCATAGACAAGGCAGCAGACGAGCTGATTGTTCGTATTCGTCGCGGTAAGCGGGTTCATGCTGTAGCTCTTATTGCAGTTTAGCGTGAAAATATCATCGGCAGCGACAGTCTGGCCAAGCTCCTTGCCGGCGCTTTTGCCCTCTATATAATCATCCTTGTTATCGTCGGCCGTGCCGCAGGCTGCGAGCGAAAGCAGCGACAGCAGCGCAAGCAGCAGCGCGATACATCTTTTTATCCTTGACATTTTGGCACCTCAGAGCACTATTGCCGCCGCCATGCTGCCGCGGACGCCGTCGGTCGCACGGTGCGACCAGTATTTATCGGGAAGGCACATCGTGCACTCATCCGACACGTCGATGTTATCCTTCTCAAGTCCGAGCTGCAAAAGCCTGCGCGCGTTCGCGCCGCGAAGGTCGACGTGCGTTTTGCCGTTTATCTTTTTCTCGAAGAGTCCTTCGGTCTCGCCGTCGAGATAACGCTCGACCGCCGCGGGAACGTCATCGTCGCACTCAAAGCAGCATTTGCCGATGCTCGCGCCTATCGCCGCACGGATACTCTGCGGTCTTGCGCCGAGAGCGCACATTTTTTCGACCGCTGCGGCTAAGATGTCCTGCACGCTGCTCTTCCAGCCGCAGTGCACCGCCGCGATGACCCCGGCCTCGGGATCGTGCAGCAGCGCCGGCACGCAGTCGGCAATGTAGATCATCAGCGGCAAGCCCTTGATGTTCGTGACGAAGCCGTCGCACTCAATGCGCTTATCCGAGCCCACGGTGTAGCGGTCGGACTCGGTCGCAAGATAGACAATGCGGCCGTGGACCTGCTTTGTGACGACGAAGTCGTCGGTATTGCAGCCCATTATTTCACCTGCAAGGCGGTAGTTTTCGCGCACGGCCTCATCGTCGTCTCCGCGGTTGACGCCGAGGTTCCACGACGCGAATACGCCGCGGCTCACGCCGCCGATGCGCGTTGTGAACATATGTCTTGCACTAATTTTATCCGATGTCATGTATAAGCAGCCGTACTGCGTGTTTTCAATAAATGCCATTGTGCTTCCTCATCAGTCGTTTCTGCCGCAGCACTCCTTATATTTGAGTCTGCGCGAGCCGTCGGCCTTCATCTTGCCGCAGGGGCAGGGATCGTTGCGGCCGGGCTTCGGAGCCTTTTTGATGGGCTTTTTCTTCGGAGTCTCGCCGCCGACGTTTGCCGCCACGTTCTTGGCAACGGCCTTACGCTCAAGCGTCTGCTCCTTACGGACGCGGATGGTATAAATTCTTCTGACGGTCTCCTCGCGGATGCCGTTTATCATGGCTTCGAACATATCGTAGCCTTCGCGCTTGTATGCGTCTATGGGCTTGACGTTGCCGTAGCCGCGCAGGCCGATGCCGCGCTTGAGCTCGGCCATCGCGTCGATATGATCCATCCAGTATTCATCGACGACGCGCAGCATGATGACGCGCTCGATCTCGCGCATGACGGGCTGACCGTCGGGGGCAAGGCCAAACTCTTCTTCGCGTTTATCATACACCTGCTGGGCGATATCATACACGCGGTCGATTATCTCCTGAGCCTTGGGAGCGCCCTTGAAGTCCTCCATTTTAATTGCTCCTTTGGGCAGGAAGAGCTTTTCAAAGGGAGCCGTGACCTCGGCAAGATGCTCGGCATTCTCCGGTGCGCCGCCGTGCAGAGCGTCGTTTACGCTGCCCGAGATGAACTCGTAGATCATCTTGTTTATGTTCTCGCGCAGATCCTCGCCGTCGAGCACCTTGCGGCGCTCGTCATAGATGATATTGCGCTGCTGGTTCATGACGTCGTCGTATTCCAAAACGCTCTTACGGGTCTGGAAGTTGCGGCTTTCGACAGTCTTCTGAGCCTGCTCTATAGCATTGGAGAGCATCTTGTGGTCAAGCGGCGTATCCTCGTCGACGCCGAGCGATTCCATCATATTACTCATGCGCTCGGAGCCGAACAGACGCATGACATCGTCGGTCAGCGCGATGTAGAAGCGGCTCTCGCCGGGGTCGCCCTGACGGCCGGCACGTCCGCGCAGCTGGTTATCGATACGGCGCGACTCGTGGCGCTCGGTGCCGAGGATGAACAGTCCGCCGACGGCCTTGACCTTTTCGGCCTCCTCGTCGCAGACTGCCTTGTGCTCTTTGAGCTTTTCGGCATACAGTGCGCGAGCCTTGAGTATCTCCTCATCGTCAGTGTCGGCATAGCCGGTAGCGTCGGCGATGACCTCCTCGGCAAAGCCCGCCTTGCGCAGATCGTTCTTTGCCAGGTACTCGGCATTACCGCCGAGCATGATATCGGTACCACGGCCGGCCATGTTCGTTGCAATGGTTACAGCGCCGAGCTTACCTGCCTGAGCGACGATCTCGGCCTCCTTCTCGTGATGCTTTGCGTTGAGGACATTGTGCTTTATTCCGCGAGCCTTAAGAAGCTTCGAGAGATATTCGCTCTTTTCAATGGATATCGTACCGACCAGAACCGGCTGACCCTTCTCGTGGCAGGCAATTATCTGCTCGATTATCGCGCGATCCTTTCCGGCCTCGGTCTTATAAACGACGTCGGGCTGATCAATACGCGCAACGGGCTTATTTGTCGGGATCTCGACTATGTCGAGCTTATAGATCGATGCAAACTCCTCTTCCTCAGTGACGGCGGTACCGGTCATACCTGAGAGCTTGTCGTAAAGTCTGAAGTAGTTCTGGAACGTGATGGTTGCAAGCGTCTTGTTCTCGCGCTGAACGTCGACATGCTCCTTGGCCTCGATAGCCTGATGCAGGCCCTCGCTGTAGCGGCGGCCGAGCATGATACGGCCGGTGAACTCATCGACGATGAGCACCTCGCCGTCCTTGACGACGTAGTCGATGTCGCGTTTCATGATGCCGTGCGCGCGCAGCGCCTGATTTATGTGATGAGTCAGCGTCGAGTTTTCGATATCGGCGTAGTTTTCAAGGCCGAACGCACGCTCGGCTTTGGCGATGCCGCGGGCTGTGAGCGTCGCGGTGCGCGCCTTTTCGTCGACGATGTAGTCGGCATCGAGGTTCTCGTCCTCTTCCTCCTTGGAGTCGGTCGAGGCATAGACCTTTTTCTTCAGACCCGCGACAAAGTCGTTTGCCTGACGGTAGAGGTCGGTGCTCTCATCGCCCTGGCCGGAAATGATGAGCGGCGTTCTCGCCTCATCGATGAGGATCGAGTCGACCTCGTCGACGATTGCGAAGGCGTGTCCGCGCTGGACGCGGCTTTCCTTATAGATCGCCATGTTGTCGCGCAGATAGTCAAAGCCCATCTCGTTATTCGTGCCGTAGGTTATGTCGGCTGCGTAGGCCGCCTTGCGTTCCTCATTATCGAGACCGTGGACAATGAGGCCGACGTCGAGCCCCATGAATCTGTGCACCTTGCCCATCCATTCGCTGTCGCGTCGGGCGAGGTAGTCATTGACGGTGACGATGTGAACGCCCTTGCCTGTGATGGCGTTGAGGTAGGCCGGCATGACCGCGACGAGGGTCTTGCCTTCGCCGGTCTTCATCTCGGCGATACGTCCCTGATGCAGGACGATGCCTCCGATGAGCTGGACGCGGAACGGCTTCATGCCGAGGACGCGCCACGCGGCCTCGCGCACCGCGGCAAATGCCTCGGGCAGCATGGAGTCGAGCTCCTCGCCATTATCGTAGCGGTTCTGGAACTCGGCGGTCTTGGCGCGCAGCTCGGCATCGGAAAGTGCCTGCATCTGCGGCTCGAGCGCCTCTATCTTATCGACGATGGGATATATTTTTTTAAGTTCATGATCGGTATGGCTGCCGAAAAGTTTACTGAAGAAGCCCATGGTAATCGCCTTTCGTATGTAAAGATAATTTCACAAGATAAGCTGACGGGAGCCGAACACCTACCGGTTTTGACAGGCTGATTTTCACTCATGCCGCGTTAAAACCCTTGAAAATACGGAAGTATTCCCTGCGGGCTTTGCCTTGCATGAGCAAAAATCAGCTCTGTCAAAACTGCAAAGCACCTGTCGGCAGACAATTTTCAGGTGATTTTCGGCTTTCTTTGATGCAGATGGGCTGGCGCCCATCAAAGAGAAAAAGGCGAAAAGCGCCGAAAAGGGACGGTGACAGGCGGCAGGGGTTCGGCTCCCGTCAGCTTAGATTTTAACACATAATTGTGAATAAAAAAAGTCCCCCGGCATGGCTTTTTATGCCTTTTCATGACTTTTTGTGTGCTGTGGCGCAAGCGCTTGTTATTTTCGCAGCCGTTTGTTATAATGTTGGCATCACGCGAAAAGAGGTAAACCCTTTGGATTTTAAAAAAATCACACTGTCGGACGTCGGCGCACTGCGCCCGTACCTGCGCGCGCAGTATCGCTCGTGCGACTACTCGGTGCTGGGCGTGTTCATGTGGGCCGACAGATTCGGATATGAATATAACATCACGGACGGCGTTCTGTTCATGCGCGAAAGATCGCGCTCAGGCGGCGAGTACGACTATCTGCTGCCGCTGGGCGAAGGCAGCCTGTGCGATAGAGTTCGGGCGCTGCGCGATGCCGTCGGCGGAAAGCTCACGATGAGCCTCGTGCCGGAGGAGGCTATGGCCGAGCTGCGGCAGGAATTCAAGTTCACCGCCGTCGAGGAGTCGGACATCGCAGACTACATGTACAAGGCCGAGGATCTCGCCTACCTCGCCGGAAAAAAATACAGCAAAAAGCGCAACCTCATCCACCAGTTTGAGAAGCTCTACCCCGATTTCAGCCTCGAGCCGATCACGAACGAAAACGCGCACATGATCGAGGAGTGCTGCGAGCACGACTGGTCGGACGCGGGGCTCAGCGAGCTTGCGATGTACGAAAACGAGCACACGCGCGAGGTGCTGCGCGACTTCGCGGCCTACGGCTGCACGGGCTATGCACTGCGCGCCGGGGGCGAGATCGCGGCGTTCTGCATCGGCGAGGTGATGGGCGACACGCTTATCGTGCACATCGAGAAGGCAAAACGCGAGTACAAGGGCGCGTTCCAGATGATAAACTGCCTGTTTGCAAAAACGGAGCTGGAAAAATGCGGCGTACAATTTATCAACCGCGAGGACGACGTCGGCGACGAGGGGCTGCGGCAGGCAAAACAGTCATATTTCCCCGAGTACATGCTGAAAAAATTCAGACTCAGCTATGAATAACTACAAGCTCACCCTGAGCTACGACGGCACGCGCTATCGCGGCTGGCAGCGGCAGGGCAACACGGAAAACACAATACAGGCAAAAGTCGAGTGCGCGCTTTCACGCATTCTCGGCCAGAGCGTCGAGGTCAGCGGCTCGGGGCGGACAGACGCCGGAGCGCATGCGCGGATGCAAGTCGTATCGTTTCGCGCCCGGACGGAGCTGACGGAGCGCGAAATTTTATCGCGCCTGAGAAGCGCGCTGCCGGAGGATATCGCGGCAAATGATCTGACGCTTGCCGCGCCGAGATTCCACGCACGGCTGAACTGCGTCGGGAAAACGTACATTTACCGCGTGCAGAACAGCGAGGTGCAGAACGTTTTCGAGCGCAGGTATATGCACCGTGTGAGCGAATAAGCGCATGAAAAAATCCGCCGTGCGGCGGATAGATACAATAGATATTCAGCGCTGCGGCGACGAGGTGCGCTTCGTCGTTTCGGGCGACGGATTTTTGTACAACATGGTTCGGATAATCGTCGGAACGCTTCTCGAGGTCGGCGCGCATCGGATGAGCGCCGAGGATGTGAGGTACGCGCTGGATTCAAAGGTGCGCGAAAACGCGGGTCCGACCGCCCCGGCACAGGGGCTGTGCCTATGGGAGGTATTTTATTAGCGCTTGACAAGCGGCGGAAAAGTGGCTATACTGAAAGCATAAAAGGTGGCGCTACCGGACAAACGGTTAGTCCCACATAATGGTTAAATCAAAAAGAAATAACCGCTGCTGGGCAGGCTTGGCGGTTATTTCTTTTTGTATATCTGAACGAACAGACTACAAATGCCGATGATGACCAAACAAAGCTGAAAAACTTCGGATGTGCTCATTGGGCAGCCCCCCTTTCGATCGATTCAGGGGGCAAGATGCGCCCCTGTATGTACAGGGGGCCAACCGCTTGCCGTTTATCGGTAACGCCAATGTCAGAATAACACAGCATTTGACGAATTGTCGGCCTTGCTTTTATGCAACATAACGAATAGTTATAACAAGAGACAAATTAATAATTGAAATCTCTAAGCTTCGTTAGAATTGCGGATTATTGAATTACTCAGCTGCGGTAACAGTGAGAGAGGGAGCGCGGTGCAGGAATGCAACCGCCTGGCCGCGAGTGCAGGAATCGCCGGGCAGGAAGTGGCCTTCGCCGTCGCCGAGGGTGACATTCTGAGCTGCTGCCCATGCAACTGCCTGTGCATACCATGCATCGGCTGCTACGTCGGAGAAGTCAGCTGCGTCAGCCTTGGGGCTGCCGTTGATGACCCACAGCATCTTGACGAACTGTGCACGGGTGCACTCTGCGTTGGGTGCGAAAGTACCGTCGCCCATGCCATTGATGACACCGGCCTCGACTGCCCATGCAACTGCCTTTGCATACCATGCGTCGGCTGCTACATCGGAGAAGTCAGCTGCTGCCTTTGCCTCGGGCTTGCCGTTGGCGTTCCACAGCATCTGAACGACCTGTGCGCGGGTCAGCTTGCCGTTTGCCTGGAAGGTCATGGTGCCGTCATCGGCCTTGATGCCGTCAACGATATTCTTGTCAGCTGCCCAGAGGATATCCTCATAGAAAGCGTCGCCTTCCTTAACGTCGGTGAACGGATTCTTTACTTCGGGCTTGTAGTTGGGATCCTTCTCGCCGCAAACGGTGCACTTGGTGCCGGCAGTTGCGCCAGCCTCGGTGCAGGTTGCCTCAACAGCAGCCACGTCAACAACAGTGTGCTCCTTCATGGGGATCTCTTTGCCCTTCTCCATAGCGGTGTTGCACCACTTGCAGTAGGTGTCGCCGGTGTAGCCGACTTCGGTGCAGGTTGCTTCCTTAGCGTTGACGGGATCGCCAGCAACGTGAGAAACTGCGGGGACTATGTACGCATCAACGTATTCTTTGCAAGCACTGCAGTACTTTACGCTCAGTCCATTGGTAGAGCAGGTAGGCTCAACAACGACTTCAGTAACATAAGTTGCACCAGTTACATGGTTGGGAAGAACGATCTGAGCCTGTCCCCAGTTAATGTCCTTAGGAGTATTGCAGACATGCTTGACACCATCAGAATCTACAAGAACGTTGTCGCATACATAAAGGTTATCGAACTTGTAGCCAAAGCCGTGGTCGTTTCCGTCTTTATACTCGCAAGCAGGAGCAATGTCTTTAGCCTTTACAAAGTGATGAGCCTTCTCAGGAATCTCTTTGCCAGCAGAGGTAACTGTCCAGCCCTCTACGCCATTGGTCATGCCCCAAGTCAGAACTATTGCAGTATGGCCAACACTCTGGCAAGTCGCATCAACCTGAGGAATGGTAAAGGTCTGGCCGATGGTGAGAGCATCAGTGTCGTAAGGATTGTAGTACTCATCGAAGGGGAGAACGGTTCCGCCGAAGTACTTGCCGCACTTATCGCACCAAACTCTATCGGTCTTGCCGTCGTGCTTGCCGAGAGCATCAACATAAGGATAGTAGCCCTTATCAGCCTCGGACTTAATGCTCATGTATGCCTTGTGCTCTGCACTCAGGTCGCGTGCTGCGATCACAGGCCGGCTTTCGCAGCCTTCGGGAATCACGCCGCAATCGGGGCAGTATGCATCACCGGTCTTGCCCTGGCCGCCGCCGAGGGTGGGATCAGCAAGCTTCTGGGTGAAGCTCACAGAAGAACCGTCGTCGCTAACGGTTGCTTCGTAAACTCGTACATAGCTATTAGCCAGATTGCCGCCAGTCGTCCAGCCGACGGTTTCAGGATGAGTGGGCTTAACAGCGCCCTGATACTTGAGGGTCTGGTTGCCAAGATTATCGCTGGTGTATACGTCCTTATCAGCTACAACAAGAGCATCCTTGTTGGCGTGGCTAGGATTGGTTGCCGCAAACATGGTCTTAAGTGCAGCTTCCTGAGCGGAAGTGTACTTCTCATTCTCATGCAGCAGGTCAAGTGCAGTGTACACCTCACCATTGGATTCGTTTTCCGCATAGCCAACAACAATCTGAGGATTCTTGCACTTCTGGCAGATAGCATAGCCCCAGCCGTCATTCTCGCAGTTGGGCTTCACATATGCAGTAAAGCCGCCCCAAACATGGCCAGTTGCCTCTGTCTCTTTGTAGCTATTCTCAAGGAGAACGCCGCAATCAGCGCAGATGGTAATCGTAATACCTACGTCTTCGCAATCTGCAGCCTGAAGCTCAACAGCCTTGAAATTGTGGCCAAGTGCTGCGCACTTATTCTGTGCAGCCTTATCCGCAAAAGGTGTGACCTTAAGTTCCTTGACAACAGTGTCATCGGTTTTGCAGTAAGCAAATTCGATGCCAGCCTGCTTTGCAGCTGGATCTACTCCGATGTTGACGGTAGTTACATCACAATTTGCATGGCCGGTAATAGTGCTGTCTGCCAGTGCGACAGCAGGAACCAGAGATGCGATCATGAGAACAGCCATCAGCATGCTCAACAGTCTCTTTTTCATTTTCTCTTGTTTACCTCCGTTTAAGATATTGGGTTG
>SFEG01000033.1 GCA_004558025.1 Clostridiales bacterium | reverse complement strand
GCATCCGCTTGACGTGCGGGAGGTCACAAGTTCGAGTCTTGTATCGTCCACCATAAACCTACAGCTTGTTTGGGCTGTAGGTTTTCTTTTTGTTTTGAAAGGCTTTGTTTGTGCTGTCAGCACAGCGTATTAAGTGTGAATTGTATTGCCGGATCGTTGCAATTGCGCCGAAAATGCCTAAAATAAAAGACGTAAAGAGAAAGGAACAGCTTAAAGGTTCCGAGCTCAAGCTTGTGCTCGACGCAGCAATGAGCTGTAGCGGCACAGCGATTTGAACACAAATTGGAGGCATTGATTATGGTACCCAGTATTTTCAGTGAAAACATATTTGATAACTTTTTCGGCGACGACTTCTTCGGCGAGCACAGCCCGCTGTACGGCAAGCATGGCAAGAATCTGATGAAGACCGATATCCACGAAAAGGACGGCGGCTACGAGCTGGCCATTGATCTCCCGGGCTTCAAAAAGGACGAGATCAGCCTTGATATCAAGGACGGTTACCTGAGCATTAGCGCTCAGAAGGGCCTTGACAAGGACGAGGAGGACAAGAAGGGCCGCATCATTCGTCAGGAGCGTTACGCGGGCGTATGCTCGAGAAGCTTTTATGTGGGTGATGTAAAGCCCGAGGACGTAAAGGCGAAGTACGAGTCCGGCGTTCTGACCATCACGCTCCCGAAGGATGAGCCCAAGAAGCTCGAAAACAAGAGCCGCATCACGATCGAATAATTGTGCAGCAAATCGCCCGACTGTCAAATGACAGTCGGGCGATTTTTTTCATGCTTATGTTCAATTCAGAAGCGACATGACGGCCAGAAGAAACGCCAAAAAGGCAAAGCCGACAACAGAAAACAAAACAATGAAGCGTTTCCCGCCGCCGGGAACATGGCGCGTGTACTCCCTGAAGGTGATAAGGCCGGCCAAAGAAGCTACGAGCGTTCCCACGCCGCCGACATTGACTCCTATCAGCAGGCCATAGGCATCCTGCGTGAAGTGGCTCAGCAGGATAGCCGCAGGAACGTTGCTGATTATCTGACTGGAGAGAGCGGAGACGAGCATGGCTCCGTGAGACAAAAGCCGCGCGAACAGCTCCCGAACGGGCTCTATTCTCGAAAGGTTGCCGGAAAAGGTGAAGAACGCGGCAAAGGTTATAAGAAGCCCCCAGTCCACGGTCTTGAGTGCATGCCGGTCCAGAAGGCAAAGCGCCGGGACGATGACCGCCAGTCCATAGACATATGGTATCAGGCGAAGCACCATGACAACGGCAAGGCAAAACATCCCCATATACACGGCAGCGCGGCGGACATCCACCTCAGCACGCACCTCGGGCATCGTGAGCCGCTCACGGGGAAAGATCAGGCAGCACAGAAGGATAAGAACTGCCGACAGGATAAACGGCGGCAGCATTACGGAAAAGAATTTACCGGTCGGAATGCCGTAATAGCTGAAAAGATATAAATTCTGCGGATTACCGAACGGAGTGATCATTCCGCAGAGATTGGCGGCGCAGTTTTGCAGAACGAACAGGAGCGCGGCATGCTTTTCCTGACCGGTCGAGGACAGGACAAACCAGCCCAGCGGGAGGAAGGTCAGCAGAGCCGTGTCGTTAGTCAGCAGCATAGAGCCGAGCATTGTGATGACCACAAGCGCCGTGCACACGCCGCGAACGGTTGAAAAGGCTCGAACCATTCGCCGGGAAAGAGCGGAGAAGACCTCCAGATCCCGCAGAGCGCCGACCACTGCCAGGACAGCAAAAAGGCAGGAGAGCGTTTTCAGGTCGTAATAATTCAAATACTCCCTGTCGGGAGGAACAATGAGCGCCGTCACAAGCGCCGCCAGCAGCGCAATGACCGGCATGGCGTTTGCGCGGATTTTTGATCGGATTTTGATCATGGGAAAGCCTCTTTACGCAGAAAAATAGTAAGCTTGCAGGCCGGAGCGCAGGGCGATAAAATCCCTCTGCTTCAGATAAGCAGAGGGATTTTGGTCCGAGTGGAGGGACTTGAACCCCCGGCATCCTGCTCCCAAAGCAGGCGCGCTACCAACTGCGCTACACCCGGATATGCGGTAAGAGTTATTATACCCTATCGGCCGCGCGTGCGCAAGTATTTATTAAAATTCCTTTAACAAATTGTTAAGAGTCGAATTTCGCGGAATATGGGCGAATTTTTCGCGTCCTTATAATTGAGGCGGCAAACGGCCGGGCCGCAGCGTAAAAAATACATGACTATTTCCAAACATGTATCCGGCCGGAGTAAGAAAAGTTTTTAATTTCAGGAAGGAGCAATTTATTATGCTTAGTAACATTGCACATTTTGTGGCGTGGATTCTGTCCCTGACCGGCGATAAGGAAGAAGAGTATTACTTCGATCTCGTTGCTGGCATTCTCGGCGGCGACGAGATTCCCAGGCCCTACTAATCAACAACCCCAAGCGCCCGACGAAAGTCGGGCGCTTTTCTCGTTCACAGCAGCTGCGTTTTGGCAAGCTGCTTATTTTTATATTCGGGTCTGCCGGTTACCTCGCTTATGATCTCGATCTCCGGCGGGGTGCTCCTCTCGGGCTTATCCGAATAGAGGAACATCACGGCGCGCTCGGCCGAGAACGGGTACACGTCGATCTCAAAGCGGCAGCTGTCATAAACAAAGCGGTACTTCGTTTTGCTCACGCTTTGCAGCGCGGGGTCGGCCTCGAGCATATAGCGGCCGTACTCCTTCTCGGTGATCGGGCGCTCGGTGTCCCACTTCGTGCCGTCGGGGCGGAAGTGCTTTTCTGTGTAAAAATACAGCTCCTCTTCCCCGTTCTTCTGCCGCCGGACGCGGCGCTCGATGGCGGGGTTTGTCATGGCCAGATAGGTCTGCACCATCTCGATGCCGTTTGCGCGATAGAGCGAGCGCAGAAGCCCGATATCCGGCATGGCGACAAGGTACTTGCGCTTTTTGACCATGGGCTCGGGCTCGCCGACAGAACGGTAAATTTCGCGCAGGGCGCGGTTTATCTTGTCCTCAAAGTCGACGGAATTATCTATGATGCGCAGGTTCTGATACGCGCTCCACGCGCGCAGGGTGCGATCGTCGATCTCGCGCGCGTACTCAATAGACTCGCTGCGCGCGGCGTTGCCGAGGTTATACGCAAACTCCGCACCCTTGGCGCAGGTGACGAGATAAATGACCGCGTCGTAGCCTGCGAGCACCTCGCTCTCCGTTTTTCCGCCGACGCGCATGAGTGTTTCGGCAAACTCCTCGTCAGAGATATACGCCTTGTCGTCCAGCAGCGCACGGTCGTACACGATGAGCACCTTCTCCTCCGGCACGACCTCGGCGGCGCTGAGCGCGAGCTTTTCCTTATGTATCTGGTCGGCGATGACGAAGTCCTGGAACTTGAGCATGGACATGCACACGCCGAAGGGGTTTATGCCGAAGCCCGAGATGAGCTCCGTCGCCGTTTCGGGGATGGTTATGACGCGCCAGCCGTCGTCCTGCTTGAACTCCTTGAGAATGCGGCTTATGAGCGTCGTTTTGCCGGAGGCAGGGCCGCCGGTGAGCACAACGCGGTATATCTTCTTGCTCATTTTCATTTCTCCTCGCCAAAAAGGAAGCCGGAAAACCCGGCGACCGTTTTGAAGTATTTATCGCAGTTTGCCCGCATGAAGCTCTCGATCTCAGGGATATCGTTCGACCATCCGGCGGCGGCAAAATCCACGCCGCAGCTTTTGGCCATGTCGTAGCCGGGCTTGAGATCGTCGAGTATCAGAAGCTCCTCCCGCGTAAAGCCGCCGCGGCGCATGATCTGCTCGAGCGGATAGGGATTGGGCTTGCGCTCGTGCGCGGGGCTTTCCCAGCCGAACACCATGTCGGGCTCGGGCAGGCCGTTTTCGCGGTAGTCGCGCAGGATGTTCTCCGTGTACGAGTGCGAGACGACACACAGCGTGCCGCCGGAGCGCTTATGCCTCCACAGCAGCTCGCGCATGCCGTCGTAGGCGCGCGGAACGTGGCGCTTGACGTAGTCGTTCCAGTAGCGCTGCTCGCGCTCCATTTCATCTTCGCTCATGCCGATGATGTCGCGAAACAGGGCGACGATGCCGGGGTCGAAGTTATCCTTTATGTACTCGTCGAGAGTATAGTGCACCTCAGGGTGGTATATGCCGGTGTATTCGACAAAGCAGGGGTAGTGGACCGTGGCGGTGCTGTCAACGACCGTGTCGTCGTGGTCGACCACCAGGCAGGGGTATCTCATAGCTTTCCTCCGCAGGGTAAATTTCATCCTTATTATACCGTCTTTCCCCTCTCCCCGCAATCTTTTTTAATTGCGATTTAGGGCACCTACGGATACATATATTGCGCAAGCCCGGTATCGAGACATTGGAACAAACCATAACGTTTCGTTTTCAATATGCGCAATAGCCGTATCGGTGCAGCCTAAATGCGCCACTAAAAAAAGAGTGCGAACTAAAGTTCGCACTCTCCTTTAATTATCACACATGTTTTTTGCGGTAACGTTCAAACAGGTAGCCAATGAACATGACGACCGCGAAGAAGATCAGGAAGCCTACACACTGCTTCCAGCCGTAGCCCGTCCAGATCGCGTAGCAGAAGAACAGGCAGCAGGCAACGCCAAGGATCGGCAGCACGAAACGCTTTATCGGGCCGAGCTCCTTTGCCTTGACCATGAGGCCTATCATCATCGGGATGTACATCAGATACAGGCAGATGATGCCGATCTCGTCGGGCTCCCATGCGAACCACTCCGACGAGTGGACTGCGCCGAACAGGCCGGGACCGCCCATCCACATCATGACCGTCCACGCATACCAGAAGCCTGCGAGCATCATGCCGACGATGGAGGACTTGATGGCAAAGTTGTTCTGATCGTCGATGTGGCCGAAGAAGCTCGGCTGCGGGCCCATTCCGCGCACGGAGACCGAGTACATGCTGCGGCAGGAGGCCATGATAAGGCCGTTCATCGTGCCGAGGCAGGAGATGGTGATGAAAACATACACGACCGTGCCTATGACGTTTCCGAACAGCTTCGAGAACGCGATGCGCGGCAGGCTCTCGCCGAACGGCCAAGTTGAGATGATGGTGTTTACATCGCCGACGATGCTCATCGCCCATATGTACAGCGCGTAGAGTATTATCGTCACCAGTGCGCCGATAACGAGTGCGCGCGGCAGATTTTTCTTGGAATCCTTGAGCTCGGAGTTTATGCTCGTTGCGAGTATCCAGCCCTCATAGGCGAAGGCAAAGCCGACGATGGCCTTGAAAAAGCCCGTGCCGTCAACGGCGACATAGTCGGCGGAATTGACATAGTCGAGCACCTCGAGGGTCGTTCCGTTGGCAAGGCCGGCGATCGTTCCGACAACGCCCATGAGGACGAGCGGAATGAGCTTTATGACCGTCATGCCGACCTGGAGCTTACCGGCTATCTTCGGGCTGAGGGCATTGATGCCGTAGCCGATCATAAGGAAGCCCGCGCCCACGCCGATGGCGACAGCGTTGACCTGACCGTTTGCAAAATCTATAGCCGAGATGCCGAACAGCTGCAAAAACATCATCGCCGAGAAAAATGCCAGCATCGAGGCCAGCGCCGGCGTGTATATCGTTGTCATGAACCAGCCGACATAGTAGGCGTACTTGGGGCCGAGCGCAAGCTCGGCGTAGTCAACGACGCCGTTGACCTTTTCGTACTTGCTGCCGAGGGTCGCGAAAACCAGCGAGCAGATGATGCATATCAGTCCGACGATGCCGACGACCGCGATGCCCTGCATGAGGTTGCCGCCTGTCAGCGACAGAACCTTACCGCCCTTGATGAAGACGCCGGAACCGATGACGATTCCGATGACCATGGAAATAGCGGTAGGCAGTCCATACCTTTTTTCCATTTTGTTTTCCATTGCTTTCTCTCCTGTAATTACTTTTTAAGCCGGTGCATTGCGATCTCCCCTCGCGTACGCCGACTTACTTTTTGCATTTAAAGCAGTACACAAATAATACGCCATTTTAGTAAAAATGTCAATATAAACGTGAATAAACTGTAAATAAAGCTCGCTCACGAGATTTTTCTTGCACGCGAACGTACAAGTTTCGCCCAAAAACAGCCTATGGTTGAGAGGGCTGTCGTAATCGGAATGATGGCATAAAATAAACTGCACGGAAAGGAATGGTCAAATTGAAAATATATCTCTCACCCTCGGATCAGCTGAGTAACCCCTACTCTTTCGGCGGGACAAACGAGGCGACACAGTGCCGAAGGATCGCCGCCGCGTGCAAGGCGGCGCTCGAGCGCTGCGGCTTCGAGGTCAAAACCAGCTTCGCCGACGGCGAAAACGCGATGTACGACCGCGTGCGCGAATCTAACGCCTGGGGCGCGGATCTGCACCTGTGCATCCACACAAACGCCGGCGGCGGGCGCGGCTGCGTCGTGTTCGTATCATCGAAAAGCGCAGAGCGCATGAAGTACGCGCAGCCGGTTTTCGACGAAATTGACGCGATAACACCCTATCGCTCGGTCTACGGCATACGCGAAAAGCAGTTTTACGAGATACGCAACACAAATTGCGTCTGCGTCTACTGCGAGTGCGAGTTCCACGACTCGCCGCTCCTTGCGCAGTGGATAGTCGAACACACGGACGATATCGGCGAGGCACTGTGCCGCGGTGTCTGCCGTGCCGCAGGCAGAAAATATATTGAGAAAGGAAGCGAGGACATGGAAAGATGGAACAAACTCGAGGATATCCCGTCGGGCTATCGCGAGATGGCGCAGCGCTATGTCGATGCGGGCGCACTGCGCGGCAAGGGCGACGGAGCACTCGATCTGACGGAGGATATGCTTCGCACCATGGAGATCATGCGCCGATACTTTGAAGGGGAGGAATAAGAGGATGAATGCCCCGGATAAAGCCGCCGAGATAAAGGCCGCGGCGGCCGCGCTTATCGCCTTCGGAACGGCGCTGTTCGGCTGGGTCGGCTGGATGGTCGTGCTGTGGCTCATCGCCCTGCTGCTGGACTATCTGACGGGCACCTTTGCCGCGCTGTACAACAAGAGCTGGAGCAGCGCCGCTGCCCGTCAGGGGCTGTGGCACAAGCTTGGCAGCATAGTCGGCGTGCTGGTCGCCGCGATGTGCGACCTTGTGCTAAGGCTCGTCGGCGATAACTTCGGTTTTGAGCTGCCCGTGCTCGGCCGGAGCTGCCTGATAACCCCCGTAGTCACCGCGTGGTATTTCTTCACCGAGCTCGGCAGCATCGTCGAGAACGCGGCCGCCATGGGCGCGCCCGTTCCCGGCTTTCTCAAAAAGCTCATCGCCCGCGGCAAAAAAGCCATTGACGACAGGGCCGGCAACGGCGATAATTGATAAAAAACAGCAGGCGCAGTTTTCCATCGCACCTGCTATTATTATATTCAGGTGATCATATGCAAACATACGGCTATGCTCGCGTGTCGAGCACCGACCAGAACGAACTAAGGCAGCTTCTGGCTCTGCGCGCACGGAACATCCCGGAGGAGAACATTTTTATAGACAAGCAGTCCGGCAGGGATTTCATCCGCCCGCAGTACGTCGAGCTCGTGCTGCGCCTGCGCGAGGGCGACCTGCTGTATATCATGAGCATCGACCGCCTCGGCCGAAACTATGAGGAGATCCAGCAGCAGTGGCGTTATCTCACGAAGGAGATAGGCATTGACATCGTCGTTATCGACATGCCGCTTCTGGACACGCGCCGGGGCAAGGACCTCATGGGCACATTCATCGCCGACCTCGTGCTGCAAATTCTGTCCTTCGTCGCGCAGTCCGAGCGCGAGAACATCAAAAAGCGGCAGGCCGAGGGCATAGCGGCGGCAATGGAGCGCGGCGTGCGCTTCGGAAGGCCCGAAAAGCCGCTGCCGGATGATTTTCCGCAGCTTGTTTACAGATGGGAGATCGGCGCGCTGCCCTTTGGCGAGCTTATCGCGCGCTGCGGCATGAGCGAGGCCACCTTCTATCGCCGCCTGCGCTCAGAACGCGGCAGGAGTGAATAAAAAAAGCAACTATCAAAAGGTGTACCTTTTGATAGTAGCTGTCATTACATGCTATGATAACAGATTGTTCACAAAAATGCAATACTTTACCTCTAAATTTGTCTAAAACCGCTTGTACAAATTTGTTTTGCGGACAACTCTTGCCATTTTTGGGTGCAAAAACTTTACTATCAAAAGGTACACTATTTGATAGAAAAGGCTGAATGATAAGGAGATGGAAAAGAAATGGCAAAAGAGCCCAAAATGGTGACGTGCAAGCATTGCGGCGCGGAAATAGCCGCCGGTGCAAAAACATGCCCTCAGTGCGGAGGTAAAAACAAAAAGCCCTTTTACAAAAATCCGCTGATCATCGCGCTGATCGTTGTTGTGATAATCGCCGTTGCGGCCAGCGTGGGTGGTGAGACAAAAAAAGGGACCACCGGTGACACACCGAACGAAACTTCATCAGTGAAAACGGACGAAAGATTCGCCGGCGATTGCGGAGTCTCTGTAACAGCCGAAATGGGGGCATCAATTATCGATTATCCTACATTGCGCGTGTCGGTTTCAAACACTTCCGATAAAGAAGTTGCAGCAGTCAAATTTTATTTTGTCCCGCTTGATGTATACGGTGACGAAATTACAAAGTGGACGAGCCAAAACTACCTGTACTCCGATACTGCCATACCCGTTGGGGGCTCTGATTCTTTCGAATATCAATTTATCGAAGACAGCGTTAAAAAGGGCGAATTGTACTTATATAGTGTGTATTTCTCTGACGGAACCGAATGGGGTAACAAAGATGCAACCAGATCTACCGCAATTGATAGCGGCTTGCAGATTGTAGTTGATGGAGTTTCGTAACTTCAACCGGATGCATAACTAGGCCAATCGTATCCGCAGCTGCATCACTATGCTCTAAAAAACGGTACGGAATTATCCGTACCGTTTTTTGTGCTTATAACTTTTGTTCTTCTTTAATAAACATCATGAAAAAGCTTATTGTCAGCAGAGCGCAGGAAAACCAGATCGCGCGGACGGAAAAAACGTTTGTCAGCAGCGCGCCAAGCCCGGCGCCGAGCGCGAACAGGACGATCACGCCGAAATACGTCAGCGCCTTGTGCAGGATCGCGATATCGCGCGTGTGGAAATATGCGCAAAGCGCCTCGGTGCCGCTGCGCATGTTGCCGATGCACATGGTGCTTGCGTAGGCGTGGCCGCGCACCTTTCGGAAGGTCTGCACCTGCATGGCGCACACAAAGGAAACGACGGCGTTGGCGAAAGTATTAATCGTCTGCGGCAGAAAGCCGACGGCGAAAAGCAGGACTATCTCGGACAAAATTATGAGCTGCCGCCAGTGTACACGCTCCATGTATTTATAATGCCGGTGGACGCACTCGGCAACGAAAATACCGAGCATAAAGGCCAGCACAGGAACAAGATATCGAGTGCAGTGCGACCACTCTCCGTCGAAGAGATATGCGCTCAGCAGCACGATGTTGCCCGTCTGCGCGTTTGCGAAAACCTTACCGCGGCAAAGATAGGTGTAAGAATCCTGCAAACCGCCGGACAGGATTATAAACACGGCCGTGAGCATGGATTCGGACATCTGGCCGCGTATGCGCTTGGCGTACATGAAGCAAATTCCCCCTCGCCTGAAAAAACAGCCTTGATTATACGACCAACCATCCCCTTTGTCAACTTTTTCAGTGGCGATTTGGCGCAGTCACGGATACATATATCTCTGGTATCCCGGTGTCGAGAGTGCGGAGGAAACCATATTTGCCTCGCAACCCAGTAGTGCGCTGCTGAATTTTACACCGCACCTCGTAGGGAACAGGCTTGCCTATTCCGTCTTTTTAATAGCGAATTAACGCACCTACGGGCACATTAATTGCGCTTGCCCGGTGTCGGAACAGTGGTGGAAACCATCACGTTTCGCATCACATAAGGTTACGCAACAGTAGGGGCGATCATTGATCGCCCGTGTGTAATGGTTTTGCCTGCACCCACCGGTCGGGCTGACGCAAAAACCGTATCGGCAGCAGCCTCAATTCGCCTCTAAAAAATAAAAAAGCAGGTACGGATAAATCCGTACCTGCTTTTTGAAATTGTATTTACCGGGGTCTGTAGACTAGATCTTCATGCAGACGTCCCATGCGCGCCAGATAGCGGTACGCAGGTTGCCGATGGTGACACAGTCGCCGACGCGGTGGATGTTCTTGCCCTTGCCGCCGACAGGTGCGGGAACGAAGCCGATGCCGTTTACGATGTTGTCGTACTCGACCTCAAATACGTTCTTGCCGTCCTTGGAAGCGATAACGACGGTCTTGTCCTTGATCTCGCGGATGGTATGCTCAAGGTAGGTGGGAACCTTGTGATACTCGAGAACATCACGCAGGAAGGAAGCGTTGGACAGGCAGACGTTCTGTGCGGGAACGAGGTCCTTTGCGTACTCGACGATGACAGGGTGCTTGCCCTGGAGAACCATCTCGTATGCAGCCTCGCAAGCGGACTGGCCGCCGCCGAAGAACACGACTTTGTCGCCTACGGGGTACTTCTCACGCAGCAGCTGAGTGAAGGTAAGGCACTTCTCGAAGCCGGGGATCAGCATCTTTCTGGGAACCGCGCCGGTTGCAACGATGATCTCGTCATAGCCGCGGAGGATGCCCAGGTCGTTGATCTCGGTGTTGAAGCGAATGTCGAGACCGGCCTTCTTAACTTCATTCTCATACCACTTGATGAGAGCCTTGTCGTTCTCCTTGAAGCTCATTGCGGAAGCAGTGAGGAACAGGCCGCCGATGCGGTCGGTCTTCTCGAAGACGACGGGCTTGTGGCCGCGCTGGAGCAGAACCAGGCCTGCCTCTACGCCGCCGATACCGGCGCCGATGATGGCAACCTTCTTGGGGTTCTTGGTGGGAACGATCTTGTAGCGGTTGTGCTGCATGGTCGGAGGAGTAAGTGCGCAGCGGCCGAGGTGCAGGGAGTCCTCAAGACCCTGGATGTTTGCGGTGCCCTTGTACTTAGCAAAGTTGAAGCAGCCGTTGTGGCAGCGGATGCAGGGCTTGATCTCGTCCTCGCGGCCTTCCTGGATCTTGATGATCCAATCGGGGTCAACGAGGTTCTGACGTGCGATTGCGACAGCGTCGAGACGGCCGGCGGCGATCTCTTCAGCAGCCTTGACAGGATCCATACGGCCTGCGCAGGCTACGGGCTTGTCGGTGAACTTCTTTATGTGCTCAACGTCTGCGAGGTTGCAGTTGTCGGGCATGTACTGAGGCGGATGTGCCCAGTACCAAGCGTCGTAAGTACCGTTATCGCAGTTGAAGAAGTCGTAGCCTGCGTCGCCGAGGTACTTGATAGCCTTCTCGGACTCGGGCATGTCACGGCCCCACTCTACGAACTCTTCGCCGGGAACAGCGCGAAGGAGCCGCCGTACTCGTCTTCACGCCAGTTCCAGTTCTCCATGGTGAACTGGTCAAGCAGGTAACCTTCGTGAACAGCGTGGATCTCAACGCCGTCGACGCCTGCGTCGCGCAGCATCTTTGCGGTCTTACCGAATGCCTCGACCATCTCGTGGATCTCCTTGACGGTCAGAGGACGGGAGAGCATATCCTCCTGCCAACGGTTAGGAGTTGCAGATGCGGAAGCGCAGCTGTAGCTTACGTCGACGATGGGGGAAGCGATCTTGTTGAGGATGGGATTCTTGTTCAGGACGACCATCCAGGGGGTAACTGCCATAGAGCGGCCGAAGCCTGCTGCCAGCTGGATGAACAGCTTGGCGCCGGTCTTGTGGTACTCTACCATGTACTCTTTGAGCTGCTTGAACATTCTCTTGTTCTGGTACAGCCAGCGGCGGCCCATGGTATCACGGACACAC
>SFEG01000032.1 GCA_004558025.1 Clostridiales bacterium | reverse complement strand
TCAACGGTTCAGCGAGCGCAGGAGAAAGGAATCACCTGGGAGGATATTCGTTCCCTGGGTGAAGCAGAGGTGGCCAGAAAGCTGTATCCTGCCACATCTGTGGGACGGCAATACAAGATGCCGGACTACGAGTACATCCATCAGGAGATGCAGAAGAGTGGTGTAACGCTGAGCCTGTTGTGGGTGGAATACTGTGAGCGGTGCCGGGCGAATGGTGAATTGCCGTATCAGTCCACCCAGTTCAACAAGTACTACGCCGACTTCGTCCACAAGACAAAAGCCACCATGCATCTGGAACACAAGCCCGGTGAAACCATGCAGGTGGACTGGGCTGGGCAAACGGCGCACATCGTAGATACCGACACCGGCGAACAGTTGGACGTTTATCTGTTTGTTGCTGTCCTGCCATACTCCGGCTATGCCTATACGGAAGCCTTCCTGGACATGAAGCAGGATGCCTGGATCACTGCCCATGTCAATGCGTACCGTTTCTTTGGCGGCGTGACCCGGATCCTGACGTCGGATAATCTCAAAACCGGTGTCATAAAAAATACAAAAGACGAAACCGTGGTAAACAAATCCTACCAGGAGATGGCGGAGCATTACGGAACCGCGATTATCCCGGCCAGACCCCGGAAACCCAAGGATAAAGCTTTTGTGGAAGGCTCCGTGGGTGTGGTATCCACATGGACTCTGGCTGCTCTACGAAACCAGCAGTTTCTCTCCCTGAAAGAACTGAACGAGGCAATTCGTGAGAAACTGACCGTATTCAATAACAAGCCTTTCCAGAAGAAAGAAGGCAGCCGAGCAGAATTGTTTCGGGAGGAGCAGTTGTTTCTGCTTCCTCTGCCGCCTACACCATTTGAGTTATCCGTCTGGAAAGTTGCCACCGTCCAGTATAACTACCATGTAAGCGTCGACAAGATGAATTACTCCGTTCCCTACGAATACATCAAGCAGCAGGTAGATGTCCGCCTGACTCGTTGCACTGTAGAAATATTCTTTGGAGGAACCCGGATTGCATCCCATCCCCGGCTGCTCGGCCGCCCGAACCAGTATAGCACAAATGAGAGCCATATGCCGCCGGAACACCAGGAATATTTGCAGTGGAACGGGGAACGTTTTATCCGTTGGGCGAAACAGGTCGGTCCCAACACCGCCGCTGTTGTAAAGTTGTTCCTGTCCGCATACAAAGTAGAACAGCAGGGGTATAAATCCTGTATGGCACTGTTGAAGTCCGCAGACAAATACTCCTCCGCCAGATTGGAAGCGGCCTGCAAAAAGGCTCTGGCATTCACGCCAGCTCCAAGTCTGAAAAGTATCCAGTCCATACTGAAATCAGGCCGGGACAAGCTGCCGGATGAAGAGGACACGCCAGTCACGACAAAAGCTTCTCAATACAGCTTCACCCGCGGTGCCGGATATTACAGGAGGGATAAGTAATGCTGACCAACGAAACAATGTCCAAGCTGCAGGATATGCGGCTTGGTGTCATGGCCAGACAGTTCAAGGAACAACTGGATGATCCCCAGTTTGCATCCATGTCCTTTGAGGACAGATTCAGCATTCTGGTGGATGCAGAATGGTCCACCAGAAAGAGCAACCGCTTAAAGAGCCTCATAAAGAATGCTGGTTATGCCATTCCCGGGGCCAGTGTGGAAGATATTGAATATCTGCCGGACAGGAAGCTGGACAAGTCCCAGATTCTGCGGCTGGCATCCTGTGCCTACATTCAGGAAGCACATAATGTGATCCTGTTGGGCGCAACCGGTGCGGGAAAGACCTATCTGGCATGTGCACTGGGCATGGCGGCGAACCGGAACTTCTACAGCACGAAGTACATCCGCCTGCCAGATTTGTTGGTGGAGATTGCCATGGCTCGGGGTGACGGAACCTACCGGGAGTACATGAAGAAGCTGAAGAAAACGAAGCTGCTGATCTTGGATGAATGGCTCCTGTATCCGCTGAAGGAGAGCGAAGCAAGGGATGTGCTGGAGCTGGTAGAGGCCAGAGCCAAAACAACCTCGACCATTTTCTGCTCTCAGTTCGATGTTCCGGGCTGGCATGAGAACCTGTATGACCCGACTCTGGCTGACGCCATCTGTGACCGGATCGTATATGATTCCTATATCATCCGGATTGAAGGTGACACCATGAGAAAGCGCAAGGGCATTATGGAATAAAACAAACGGCGTGGGGACTGACAGCATGCCGGTCCCCACGCCAATTTCTCCAACTGTCGGACCAGCGGAAGGGGTGTCTGTTTTCGGCGGTCAGGGTGCCGGACTTCAACGGTCCGGCTGTCGTTTCGGAGCGGCGTACGCATCGTGACCAGCGAGGCTATTGACAGGATAACGACCAGCACCGTAACGATAAGATGCATCTTATCCTGAAGCGCACCGGCATAGCCGCCTCTGCTGCTGAGAGGAAACGCGCGGTAGCCCACGGCGGAGACCCACTCCATTATTGTGAAGATATAGACCCCGACGCGCAGAGGTCTCGTCTTTTTCCCCTGAATGCCGACGCACACTATCGTTGCGCACAGCACCTCGCAGACGTTATACAGGCTGCTGAGACTGTTCCACAGTCCGAGCGAGGACGCATCGGCAGCGCTCAGATCGCTGACGCCTGCGTCATCCAGTCATAGCCCGGATACGCCAGCGGCGAGAGCAGCACCGCCGCCGTGTACGATAAAAAGCTTACAAGCCCGAGCAAGCCGAGCTTTTGAATAAGCGGTTTTTTCATTTTGTTCACCCCTATTGATGTAGTTAAGCCGCAGTTTGCAGCGCACTTGCGGCACGCGAAACCCTATGGTTTCCTCCGCAGCCTCGATACCGGGCTGCGGAGGAAACCGTAAGGCTTCGCACTCAAAGGCGCGGTGCAGATCCGAGACATTGAAATCACCGAAAAAAAGACCCGAAAACGGATGTTTTCGAGTCTTCTTCGATGAGAAAGACGGGCAATAAGGTGCGTAAACAGGGGTAAAAACGAAGAAAAGGTGCGCACTGTACTGTTCGATATATTGGAATTTGTCACCCTGTATAGTTTTTGTGGAAATGGCATTTTTCCTGTCTGCATTGATTGTTCAAGTGTGAACGAGAGCAGACCACAGAGTTCAGCTTCATATCGATATGCAATTTTTCGCTCGTGAATTTGACCGCTTCGATAATGGCAAGATAGGAATCTCTTTTACAGCAACGGGGGCCACCATTTTTGCCTATCGCATCTAACGCTCTTGCTGTCATTTGGTTGGATAATCCCCAAGCTTCACCTGCCAAAGGAGTGACTTTCAAGGCAATGGAAATAAACATTCCCGTGCTGATACCCGCACCGCAAGCTCCCCAAAATCCGCAAGCACCGCCGGGAACTTGCTTCCCTCTTTTCTGCATTTCTCCAAGTGCGGACGACAGATCAATTTCACCGCCTGCATTTTTGTAAGCAGTCATAAGCGCCGAGCCGACCATCGTATGATGCTCGGGGCCATGCATATGGCAAGACGGCATACTCATCATTTTTTCCAAAATCGCAATAGGATCATCAGATTTGCTATTTAGGCAAATCGCAATAATACTGTCCATTCCGCTTGTATGGCATTCATCGCAGACGAAATGACCGTTGACACATCTTGTTTTACTATATTGTTTTTTGTGGCAAAGCACACATTCCATTTCCTCATCTGCATTGAGGTATTCAAGCGGAGCTTTGCAAATCAAACATTCATCATTCATATATGTTACCTTGATAAATTTGAATTTGTCATTTATAATATTTATCTATCCCACCGTATCCGACGATAATTTTCCCTTCACGAGTCTTTTTTATAAAGCTTTCAAGGCGTTTTTTGAACTCGTCGGGGCGTTTTCTCGCTGCATCAATGTAAGCAATACGAATGCGTTTGTATGGCTCGGATAATTTCTCATAGTTTTTCCACGCAACCATATCTAATTTTATATCATCAAGTATATCGCTTGGAAAAACGTACGGCGCGCGAATGATGGGCAACACGGCTTCTCTCACGCTTGGGTGGATCATACCGCGCTCGTCAAGCCAGATCAGCCGTTCAATATTCGGTCGGGAATAAGGACTTCCTTTTTTTCTCGGTGTAAATCGTTGCGCGCTATGTGTGGGATCAATATGCTTAATTGTGCTGTCAATCCAACCGAAGCAAAGTGCTTCTTCTACTGCATCGTTGTAGGAAAGTGCCTTGTCACCCGATTCCTTCATCGGAAAAACAAACCAAACTTCACTTTCTATTTCAAAGTGTTCGACAAGCCACTCGCGCCATATTTCTCGTTCACTTGTGTAAAATGTTTTCATTGTTTGCTCTACAAATTGGAATTTGTCTATCCATCCAATAAATGGTTTTAAAGAACCATTACCATAGTTCCCATTCCAATAAGTATGCAACCTATCAACGATTTCGTTGTAAATTGCTCATGTAGGAATACAAATGCCAAAACCAATGTAATTACAACACTTAATTTGTCAATTGGAACAACCTTTGATGCTTCACCTAACTGTAATGCTCTGTAATAGCATAACCATGAGGCACCCGTTGCCAAACCCGACAGAATTATAAACAACCAGCTTCGTTTGCTTATTTCAGCAATTCCGTTTTGTGAATTCGTGAGGAACACCATTCCCCAAGCCATAACAACTACAACAACGGTTCTTATTGCTGTTGCAAGATTTGAGTTGACGCCTTCTATGCCGACCTTTGCCAGTATAGAAGTTAGTGCTGCAAATATTGCAGATAGTAATGCAAGCACAAACCACATACAATATTACCTCCGTCAAATTCTTATTTTTCGAACAGATTATATTACAAAACTATGAATTTTTCAACCGAACGCAAAAACGGCCCCGACAACCCATTCTGGCTGCCGAGGGCGTTGTGCTTTATTCGTAGTCCTTCGTAGCCAAGATCATTGAGGACAGCGATATCCTTCGTCAGCGTCCTGCGCTCACACGATATACCCATCTCTGCCAGTTTGCTGCAAAGCGCGCTGGTGGTGAGAGGGTTCTGCTCATCTGTCTCTTGACGCAAAAGTTCGAGGAGTTTCAACAGCTTATATTTCTGCCAATTTTCCTGCGCCATGTGCCACCTCCATTGGTATTCCTATAAGTGGATACAAATTATCACTAAATAGTATAGAACAATATTTTGCAACAAACAAGGTAGCAGCTGTCAGTTTTCCGCGACACCTGCCGAAATTATGCTATTCAAATCCCGTCGGGTGCTGTTTTTCCAACTTCTTTACTCTGTAAAGAAACGCGAAAAGTAATGTGCCTGTTTGACCGCCGAAAAGCAAAAAACAGGGGCTGGTGCGGCCTTCTTGACCGTTCCAACCCCTGTTTCAGCGGTAATTTCCTATATTGAGGGCTATTTTGCCCCGAAAAGCATGAAAAAACCTCTCTTGTCGTGGTAGACAAAAGAGGTTTCTTTCGTGCCAAAGAGCAGTATAACGGTGCATAAAGATAGGTAAGAAAAGCAAAAAGGTGCGTAGCCGCACTATTCGACAAATTGGAATTTGTCGATCTGATAATCATTCGACTATCAACAAATATTCTTTGGATTCAAATTTTCT
Source organism: Clostridiales bacterium (assembly GCA_004558025.1). GTDB lineage: Bacteria > Bacillota > Clostridia > Oscillospirales > Oscillospiraceae > F23-B02. The sequence goes on along the minus strand of SFEG01000032.1, from coordinate 9,233 downwards.
TTCTTGATTCCAACTAGAGTATACACCATCGCTCTGATATCGGAAGCCAACCTTGGTCATAACCTTTCCAGAAGCAGGGTTGTCTTTGGCATGACAACAATAAAACTGTCGTTGATTTAATTCGTTTATGCCAAAGTCTATGATTACTTTGGCTGCTTCTGTGGTGAGACCTTGATTCCAATACTTTTTCATGATATTGTAGCCGAGTTCATACATACCTTTGGATTCTATAAAAACCAGTCCGCCAGAACCAATTAACTCCCCCGTCTCCTTTAGAACAAAGCCCCAATTATAAACACTATCGCTTTCGATTAGTGTTTCTTCAGACACAAGCCATTCAAACGTTTCTGAAATATTACTATGGAGTTCCCATCGCATGAATTTAGCAATATCGGGGTCGCTTGTCCAGTTTGAAAATGCACTTTCAACATCATTGGTGGTCAATGGCCTGAGGAGCAACCTTTCTGTTTCCAGTATCGGTGTTTTCATGCTCGTTTATCCTCTCGTTTTATAGATTCTTATTTATCGAACAAACTATACCACATAAATATGAATTATTCAACCGAACGCAAAGAGCGCCCTCGACAACCGTTCCGGCTGCTGAGGGCGTTATGAGCATAAGAAAAAACCTCTCTTGTCGTGGTAGACAAAAGAGGTTTCTTTGTTGGTGCGCGAGGCGGGACTTGAACCCGCACGCCCGGAGTGAGCACTAGAACCTGAATCTAGCGAGTCTGCCAATTCCACCACTCGCGCATTTAGTGCCTGATAATAATAGCATTCCTCGGCCGCGTTGTCAAGATAATTCTTTCGCCGCGCTTTTTAATAATTTTTCACGGCGGCTATGTTATTCTTGACGCAAAGATGATATAATTGCAGCATAAATATCAGGAGGACTGACATATGGACAGAAAACAACTGAAGGCGCAGTCCAAAACCCTTATAAGGACTGCCCGACCCAAGCCTGTTGTCACCGCGATAATATATCTTCTCATCCTCGCGGTGCTCAGCTTCCTTTCGTATAAGCTCGTCGGCGGCTACTCCGATAAGCTCCAGGATGTGTATGAGCAGTTCGGCATCAGCTTCAATATAGGCTTTAACGAAGGTCTGTACGGCTATGATGGCTACGGCGAGATCGATCCCGATCAGTTTGCCTATGCTCTCGACGAGGCTATGCCCTCTCCGGGTGCAGCGATCCTCGATCTGGCCATACAGATCGTGACGCTGATCATCGGCGCAGGCTTTACGATCTTCTGTCTGCGCACGGTGCGCGGCATGGAGGCGAGCTACTGGAACCTGTTCGACGCGTTCGGCATGTTTTTCCGCGTTATCTGGCTGTACATTCTCGAGGGAGTATTCATCTTCCTGTGGTCGCTGCTGTTTATTATCCCCGGCTTTATCGCGTTCTACCGCTACCGCCAGGCGCTGTATCTGCTGCTTGAGCATCCGGAGATGAGCGCGCTGCAGTGCATATCCGAAAGCAAGCGCATCATGGCCGGCCACAAGGGCGAGCTGTTTGTTATGGATCTTAGCTTCTTCGGCTGGGCGCTGCTCGTCGGCCTTGTCGACTACCTCGGCGCGGAGCTTGCCTCGGCCATCGGCCCGTCGGTGCTTGCACAGGTTATAAGCATAGTCGGCCTCGGCATCTTCGTGCAGTTTTTCGTCCTGCCGTACATGGATCTGACCTACGCCGGCTACTACGTCGAGCTCACGCGCCCTGCGCATGACGCGGGCTTTGCCGACGGCTGGACGCCGGAGCTATAAGGAGAACACTATGAAAGTAACATTCCTGGGCGCTGCCCACGAGGTCACGGGAAGCTGCACGCTTCTCGAGGTAGGCGACAAAAAGGGTCTTGTCGACTGCGGCATGGAGCAGGGCAAGGATCTGTTTGAAAATCAGGAGCTTCCGGTCGCGGCAAATGTCCTGGATTTTGTTCTGGTGACCCACGCGCACATCGACCACTCCGGGCTTTTGCCGCTGCTTTACAAAAACGGCTTTCGCGGCGCTGTGTACGCCACCGCGGCGACCTGCTCGCTTTTGGATATCATGCTGCGCGACTGTGCGCACATCCAGATGTCCGACGCGGAGTGGAAATCGCGCAAGGCCATGCGAAGGGGCGAAGGCCCCGTCGAGCCGCTTTACGATCTCGACGACGTCGCGGGGCTCATGAAGCTGCTGCGCCCCTGCGAGTACTCAAGCGAGATACAGGTCAACGAATCTGTTACGATACGCTTTACCGACGTCGGGCATCTTCTGGGCTCGGCGGCCATCGAGATCTGGCTCAGGGAAAACAACTGTGAGAAGAAGATCGTCTTTTCCGGCGATATCGGAAACCTCGACCAGCCTATTCTCTGCGACCCGAAGCACATCGACAAGACCGATTACCTCGTCATCGAATCCACCTACGGCGACCGTAACCACTCCGACGAGCGGCCGGACTACATTGCCGCGCTTTCCGCCTGCATCCAGCGCACGCTCGACCGCGGCGGCAATGTCGTCATCCCCGCGTTTGCCGTCGGCAGAACGCAGGAGATGCTGTATTTCATCCGTGAGATCAAAAACCGCGGCCTCGTAAAGGGTCACGACGGCTTCCCCGTTTACGTCGACAGTCCGCTCGCCATCGAGGCGACGAGCGTGTTTTTGCAGTGCGACTCGAGCTACGTCGACGAGGATATGCAGAAGATCATCCGCTCGGGCGAAAATCCGCTGTACTTCGACGGTCTGCACCTTGCCGTAAGTCAGGCCGAATCCAAGGCCATAAACGAGGACAAAACGCCGAAGGTAATCATCTCAGCGTCCGGCATGTGCGACGCCGGGCGCATACGCCACCACTTAAAGCACAATCTGTGGCGGCCGGAGTGCCTTGTGCTGTTCGTCGGCTATCAGGCGGTCGGGACGCTCGGCCGTGCCCTGCACGACGGGGCTAAGGAGGTAAAGCTTTTCAACGAGGAGATCGAGGTCGAGGCCGAGATCAGTGCTCTCCCCGGAGTCAGCGGCCATGCCGACAAGCGCGGGCTCATCGCCTGGCTGGAGGGCTTCTCGGAAAAGCCAGAGCTCATATTCGTAAACCACGGCGACCCCGAAAGCGCCGACAGCTTCACCGCCTGCCTCAACAATGAGCTGGGCTGCCGCGCCTTCGCGCCGTACAGCGGCACAGAATTTGACATTGCCGCAGGGCGCTTTACCGTCATAACCGAGGGCAAGCCCGTCGTGCGCGAGCGCAAGGCTCCGACGGCCGAGCGCAGGGTCAATCCGCTGTTTACAGAGCTTGTGCATGCCGCCGAGGCTCTCATGCAGGCCGTGCGCGGCTGCGAGGGGCGCTCGAACCGCGAGCTGCGCGGCTTTATCGATGCGATACGTAAGCTGACGGATAAAATCAAACGATAAAAGCACACAAAAAGCTGACGGAAAAATTTCCGCCAGCTTTTTTCGTGCAATTATTCTTGCACAAATTTATGCGTTTGCCTATTTTCTTGTCACTTCGGGCAAATTTGTACGTTGAATTATATAAAGATCGGACCTATGATGTGGTCAATAAAAAGACAGTCCCCTGCGGGACGGAAAGGATCGCATCATGAAAACCAAATCTTCAAATCGTACCGTTTATGTTATCACCGCTGTTCTCTCGGTTTTGGTGCTGCTCCTCGCGGCAGCCGGCTTCACGAATGTTGAAGCTCAAAAGGTCGACCGCATCTCGGCCGACAACAATCTCATAAAGCATGCCGACGCTGCCGGCGAGCTTGCGACGTCCATGGGCGTTGCCGACACCGTCTACCCCATGTCCGCACAGGAAGCCAAAGCAGATGACACCGACGCGCTCGGCCACATGGCCGAGGCTCTCAGGCCCATTGCGGAGTTCAACTCCGACGCATCCACCCTCGACCGCAACGTAGCATACCTGCTCAATAACGGCACAGCCGCCTACGGCGCGACCTACGGCGAGATATGCACCGCCGCAAGCGCATCGTACCGCGCAGACCTGGACGCTGCAAACCATGAGGCCGCCGTCTGGACGGCAGTGTGCGCAGTCCTCGCGCTGGCAGGCGTGGCCGGACTGGTTGTCTCAGTCACAAAGATCGAATACAACGAGCACTAAGCAGCTGTTAATTCTCCTTCTACTATACTCCCTATGAAAAAGAGAGTGCAGACTTTTGTCTGCACTCTCTTTTTTAGTAGATAGCTGACAGCGGATAGCTATAGGTATTCGCCCAAAGGGCGAATGAAATTAAATATCACCTCATCCGCCGGCCTATGGCCGACGTCTTCCCCTCGAAGGGGAAGGCAAGGTGCAGCACAAAATTTTTGTGCAACGCTTATGGAATGCGAAATCTTGCGGTTTCGGCGGCACTTTCGATACCGGGCTTGCGCAATCAAAGTATTTTTAATACCGCCAAGGCGCTATTAAAAATCCGCGTTGCCGGTGGTGCGGGGATGGAGCTCCACGTCGCGGATGTTGGAAACGCCGGTGAGGTACATGACAAGGCGCTCGAAGCCCATGCCGTAGCCCGCGTGACGGCAGGAGCCGTAGCGGCGTAGGTCGAGATACCACCAGTAATCGTCGGGATTCAGGCCCAGCTCGTCCATGCGCGCGAGCAGAACGTCGAGCCGCTCCTCACGCTGAGAGCCGCCGATGATCTCGCCGACACCGGGAACGAGGCAGTCGGCCGCCGCGACGGTCTTGCCGTCGTCGTTCATGCGCATATAAAACGCCTTGATGTCCTTGGGGTAATCGGTGACGAAGATGGGCTTTTTGAAGACCTTCTCGGTCAGATAGCGCTCGTGCTCGGTCTGAAGGTCAATGCCCCACTCGACGGGGAAATCGAACTTCTCGCCGCTTTTCTTGAGGATATCGACGGCCTCAGTGTAGCTTATGCGGCCGAACTCGTTGGAAACGACGTTCTCAAGGCGCTCGAGCAGTCCCTTATCGACGAAGGAGTTGAAAAACTGCATCTCCTGCGGGCAGCGCTCGATGACAGTGTTGATGACGTACTTGACCATTGCCTCGGCGTTGTCCATGTAGTCATAAAGATCGGCAAAGGCCATCTCGGGCTCGATCATCCAGAACTCTGCTGCGTGGCGCTGAGTGTAAGATACCTCGGCGCGGAAGGTCGGGCCGAAGGTGTACACATCGCCGAAGGCCATTGCGAAGTTCTCGGCGTTGAGCTGGCCGGAAACGGTCAGGCTCGTGACCTTGCCGAAGAAATCCTTGCTGTCGTCAACCTTGCCGTCCTCGCGCAGGGGGAGATTGTTGAGGTCGAGCGTCGTTACTCGGAACATCTCGCCCGCACCCTCGCAGTCGGATCCGGTGATGATCGGCGTGTGGACATATACAAAGCCGTTATTGCGGAAAAATTCGTGCACCGCCTGCGCCGCGACGCTGCGGACGCGGAAGGTCGCCGAGAAGAGGTTCGTGCGCGGTCTCAGGTGCTGGATAGTGCGCAGAAACTCCACACTGTGGCGCTTTTTCTGAAGCGGATAGTCGGGGGTTGAAACGCCCTCCACGACAACCTCTGTCGCCTTGAGCTCAAACGGCTGCTTTGCCTCGGGCGTGAGCACGAGCTCGCCCTTTGCGATGAACGCAGCGCCCACGTTCTGATGCGCAAGCTCATCGTAGTTTGACAGCTTGTCGCGCTCGAGCACGACCTGAAGGCTCTTGAAGCACGAGCCGTCGTTGAGCTCTATAAATCCGAAATTCTTCATGTCGCGGATGGTGCGTGCCCAGCCGCAGACTGTTATCTCCTTGCCGCCGAAGCTCTCGGCGTCGGCAAATATCTGAGCTATCTTGGTGCGTTTCATAAAAGACACTCCAATCTGAATCTATATTGACAAATGCACATTATATACTATTTTTTTCTTCCTTGCAACAAATTTAAATTTATGATATATTAATAATGTATTAAGAGCTTTGAACGCCGCCTTATGCGGCGCAATTTTTTTGGAGGTAAGCAATGCTGACGGTAGGTCAAACGGTCGTATACGGAACTCAGGGAGTGTGCACGGTGAAAGAGATAAGCATGCTCAAGCTCGGAAAAACGAAGGGCAGCACCGTTTATGTGCCGACGGCGAACGAAAAACTCATGAGCAAGCTCCGCCCGGTGCTGACGGGTGAGGAGGCCGACGCGCTCATCACCGAGGCCGTGCGTGAGCCGCTTGAGTGGATAGAAAGCGACGCTGAGCGCAAGAGCGCGTGCGACGATATCGTCAAAAACGGCGACCGTAAGCAGCTTATGCGGCTTGTCGGCATGCTCTATCGCCGCCGCGAGCTGCTCAAGGATCAGAAGAAGCATTTCCACAATGTCGACGCGCAGTATCTCAAGACCGCCGAGCGCATGCTGCACGGCGAGCTGGCTTACGCTCTGGGCATTGCGGTCGACGACGTTGCGGACTACATCCGCAGTTTTTCAGAGGTTTCTTCGGAGGCGAATTGACGCACCTACGGATACGTTAAGTGCGCAAGCCCGGTATCGAAACTTCTGACAAAACCGTAAAACCGCCGCTTTCCACGGGTGCAGGGCAAATTTTGTTTCGCACTGCCGTGTTGCGCTGCACCATGTAGGGAACAGGCAAGCCTGTTCCGTTTGCTGAACTTTGGTCGGAAGTAAAATCTATATCGTAGGGGCGGGCATTGCCCGCCCGTTTTTTGCGGTTTTATCGGAACTTCCCGGTCGGGCTGACGCGAAAATGTGTCGGTTCGATGTAAATTCGCCTCTAAAAAAGCGCCCCCTCAGTCGACTACGTCGACAGCTCCCCTTACGCAGGGGCGACAACGGGGCAGGCTGCGCCCGCAAATGAATAGCGGACAGCTGATCCCGCACCACTTGACGAAAATTGAAGAATGCTGTATTATTGATTAGATAATACAGTAATTAAGGAGGAGCATATATGGGTCTTATCCCTCAGGTGACCTGCCGCCGCTGCGGAGAGAAATATTCCGCGATGCGCCGCCGCTGCCCGAAGTGCAGCACCCGCAGAGTCCAGAACAGCCGCCGCGCTCCCGGCACAACGCCCAGCGCCGTGAAAGGCACGGCCGCGAACAAGCGCGCGGGCGATAATCGCAAATGGCAGTTTATCTTCGGCGCGATCCTCATCGTCGCCATAATAGCAGCGCTCATAGTCATGATAACGGTGAGCCTCGATAACGCGGACAACCCCAATGCTCCCGTCATGCCGACGCCGCCCGCGGAGGTCTCCGCCGCGCCGACTCCGACTCCCACGCCGACCCCGACTCCGACTCCCACGCCGGAAATAACCTCGGTCACGATGAGCAGCCCCTACGCCAGCCCCTGTACGGAGTTTGCGTTCAGCGTCGGACAATCGATAACGCTCACGGGCTCGCACTTCCCGATGACGGTCGCGGGCGAATATCAGTGGTCCTCGTCCGATCCGAGCATCGCAACCGTGACGGTCAACGAAAACGGCACATGCACAGTGACGGGCGTGAGCGCCGGCACGATGAAGGTCATCCTTTCGTGCTACGGAAAAACCGCCGAATGCACGGTTTATGTGCGAAACTGAAAAAAACTATTGACAAATTCATCGGCATCAGGTAGAATAACCGTTGCCGATGAAAAACGGACGATTGGCGCAGCTGGTAGCGCATCCGCTTGACGTGCGGGAGGTCACAAGTTCGAGTCTTGTATCGTCCACCACAGAAACTGCACTTTTTAGTGCAGTTTCTTTTGTTTTTGCCCACTTTTCGGCCCGAAAAGTTATCAAAAATCTGAGGCGTACCCTAACGTACCCTAACGGGGCTGAAATGCAGCAGCTTTTCGACTACTTCGAGGCTGCTTTTTTATTGGTTCATAACAACTTTCATGTAACTTTCCATTCGGTTTGCACTTGCTTTTTTCATTTCCTCTGTGCAATGACCGTAAACATCAAGCGTAAATGCCGCCGATGAATGCCCAAGATTGCTCTGAATGGTTTTAATATCGTCTCCGCTCTTGATAGAAATCACTGCATAAGAATGACGAAGATCATGAAAGCGCATCTGAGGAAGCCCCATTTGCCGCACGATTCGCTTAAAGCAGTCATACACAGTTCGATATGAAAGTATGCCTCCTGTCGCATTTGTGAACACGAGCTTTTGATCGAGCCATGAGTCACCGGCTTTTGCGGCCATGTAAGTCTGCTTTTGCTTCTGATACCTGAATAGCCGAAGAACGGACGGCGCAATTGACAACGTGCGGCTCCTGCTGCTTTTGGTCGATGAAAAATAGTATTCTCCGCCTTTGCTCTGAGCCTTTCTGACCTGCTGCTTTACAGTCAGAGTTCCTTTACTGAAGTCAATGCAATCCCACGTCAGTCCTAAAAGCTCGCCTTGGCGCAGACCGGTGAATAGCGCGATTTTATAGAGATATTCATGAACATGGCCTTCAATGGCATCTAAGAATTCAGTCACTTGATAATCTTCAAGCGGCTGAATTTCTTTTTTTATAACCTTTGGCAGTTTGCAGGATTCAGTTGGGTTCTTTTTCAGCTCACCATTTGCAACAGCCTGATTCATAGCTTCATGCAAAACACCGTGAATACACCGCACAGTCTTTGGCGCTAATGGCTTAGTACGATCATCTCCGGCGTTCAAAAGGCGGTTATAGAACGACTGAACGAGCATAGGGCTTATTTCAGTCAGCTTATAATCACCCAAAAGCGGAATAATATAGAGCTCGATGTCTCGCCGATAGAGGTAAGCGGTCGATTCTTTTACGGCAGTAAGATATTCACTTTGCCATATAAGCATCCAGTCTGCAAGTGTCATTGATGCTGCTGCCTGCGGCTGGCTAATATCTTGAACGGCAAATACTATTTCATCTGCAACGGCCTGCTCTGCCTCTTTCATCTTTGCTATGAGCTCTGCTTGAGTTTTTGCCGTTAATGTCTTCTGCTGCTTTCCGTTATGGCTGGATATAATAGTAACTCGGCCTTCCCAGTATTCATAAGTCTTACCATTATTTCTTTTAACAGCTCTCTTCCTTATAGAGCCCAGGCCGTTTGCGGCCTTGGTATGTGCGTTTTTCATTTCCCTCCAGTCCGCACATTCTAAATAACAATCAAGTTCTCGGGAGCCGTTTAAATGATTAACGGGCTCCCTCACGCCGGATTTTCAAACAACGAATAAATTCTATCGCTGTTTTTTCAAGTGTACCATTAAAACGACATGTATTCAAGTTCTGAATGCTATAATTAAGGCACAGAAAGGGAACAGAAAACTCCCCAAAAAACAAAAAAATAAATT
>SFEG01000031.1 GCA_004558025.1 Clostridiales bacterium | reverse complement strand
GATGGTAGATCCGCTTACCGGTGAGGTAGTGGAGATCGTTGTCTTCGTAGCAGTTCTTCCGTATTCCCAGTACATTTATGCCGAGGGAATGGTCTCCACCAAGGAGCCTCAGTGGATTGCCGTCAACAACAATGCCCTGGCATACTTCGGCGGCGTTCCGGCGCTGGTCATCTGCGACAACTGCAAGCAAGCCGTTATTGCCAACCGGGACTGGATCGCCCCGGAGTTGAACAAGGATTACGCAGAATGGGCTGAGCACAACCACACGGTTATCCTGCCTGCCAAAGTTAAGAAACCCAAGTACAAGAGTTCCGTGGAGAATGCCGTTGGCATCTTGGAAAAGGGATTCTTTCACGACATGGAGGAGATGGACTACTTCAGTTTGGAGCAGTTCAACCGAGACCTCTGGAAGCATCTGGACAAGCTCAACAGCGCTCCTTTTACCAAGAAACCTCACAGCCGGCGCTATTATTGGGACGAGGAGCGCCGAGAGTTAATGCCGCTGCCTCCTGTACCGTATGAATACATGGAGCGCAGGACGGCCAAGGTTTCCTCGGATTACCATGTTCGCTTCGACAACGCTTATTACAGCGTAGACCGAGCCTATCTGCACAAAGAAGTCCTCATCCGGGCATCTGCTGCCACGGTGAAGATTTTCTCCAAAGAAGGGGCATTTATCTGCGAATGGCCCAGAGCCACCGCCAAGAGTCAGTGGTCTACGGATCCAAATCATCTCCCGGCCAACTACAGGGAACTTTCCGAGTGGAACGGGACCTATTTCATCCGGAAGGCCATGACCATTGGCCCCAACACCGAAGCGGTGATTAAGCGTATTCTTGCCAGCCGCAAACTGGAGGTACAGACCTACCGGATGTGTCAGGGTGTTCTGAGTTTCACCAGAAAATACAGCAAACAGGCGCTGGAAGAGACTTGTGCTCAGGCTTTGGAACTGGGAAAGGTGAATTACACTTTTATTAAAAATACAATTCCTGTTGTTGCTGAAGATCTTGGTGTTTCCGGCTACAACACCAGGGCAAATGAAGAACGCAACAAGGGTGCTTTCGTTATGGACGCCGAGTCCATGGACATTGACCGGCTTCTCTCCCGCAGCCAGAGCCTGGCCCAGTCCAAAGGGAAGGGCGGTGACAAATAATGCTCACCGGAAAAGCTCTTTTTAACACCCTTCTGGCTGAACTAAACGAAATGGGACTGCCCGGTATGTCTGCCACGCTGTACGAAATGTACCGGTCTCCTGATTTTCTGGAACTCGACCCGTTGATGGCGATTGCCACCCTCGTGGAGCCGGAGTACCAGAAGAAGATGAACAAACGCATCCAGAGCCGTCTGCGCAGCGCACATCTGCGAGGGTGTCCGCAGGAACTCACCAACTGTGTTGATTCAGCCGAGCGTGAGTACCTGCCCCGTGGAATTACCGAAACGCTGTCCACGCTGGACTTCATTGACTCTGGCCTGAACCTGGCCAAGGCACTGGGCATTGTTGCCTGCAACAACTACAAGGTGGAATACCACCATTGCGAAACTCTTCTGGAAACTCTGGTAGCGCTCAAGGCGCAGGATTATTCCAAGTACCAGAAACGACTGAAGAAGATTTGCGGTGCTGCTCTGCTCATCCTGGACGACTTCCTGCTGCACACCATTACAGACGAACGCGAGGTGAAGGTCCTGTTTGAAATCTTGGAGAAACGATGCGAGATTAACCTAAGCACCATCATCTGCTCGCAACGGGAACCGGCCAGTTGGAGCTCCATGATCCTCAATGACGAGGTGTCTGCCAACGCCATCCTAAAGCGGGCAACAAAGCACTACACCGTGGTGATTAAACCTAATATAACTGACTAATTTCGGCCGCTGCTTAAACCGCACAGCGGCCGCTGGACCACCGCACCAACGGCCGCTGTGTGCCGCAGAATGCACGGTGCTCCTTGCACTGACGGCGGTGCTGGCGATTGTACACTTCAGTTCCAGAGAACAAATACCTGAAGGCGCACTTTTGGTAAGCTGCGGCGACGAGAAAGAATATGTCGATCTCAAATCGCTCGACACTGTGCCGGTGCAGGGCACCGTGGTCAATGGCAAGGGTGAGGAAAGCGAGATCGACACGCAGGGTGTGTCGCTTGCCGATGTCATAGAGAAAGCCGGCTTTGACCCCGATAACGCAGCGGCGGTAAAGGTGACGGCAGACGATGAGTTTTCCACAGAGCTTACGGGCGGCGAGGTGAACGAAGCCGGTAAGGCATATCTGGTCTGCGAGGACGACGGCAGTATGCGGTTCGTCGTTTTCGGCGACAGCAACGCAAAGCGCAATGTACGCAATGTGGTGAGCGTTGATATAACGGTTAAATGAAGATCCTTCGGAAATTCACAAGTAAGCGCAATGATGTATTCCTTGCAGAGGACGAAAACGTGCGCTTTGTCATAAAGCGGTATGCCGGGGCAGAAGACGCGGAAACGGAAAAAGCGGTCTACGATCGCTTGCAGGGCAGTGAGGTGCGTACTCCCAGGCTTCTGTCCTCCGATAAGTGCGAGCTGAAGCTTTCTTATGTTGAGGGCGTCACCTTCACCGAGCTACTTGAGCGGCAGGAGCGCGCAGGAAGCCCCGATTTTGAGCCGTGGGAGAAGCTTGTCAATTGGCTTTGCTGTTTTTACGGGAGCACGGGACTCATTATGGGAGACTGTAATCTCCGTAATTTCATTCTGGATGCGCAGGGCAGGGTCTGCGGGATAGACTTTGAGCAGTGCCGCGAGGGCAGCCTCGCGTCAATGGCGGGCGCTGTCTGCGCTTTCGTCGAGCTTTATGACCCTCAGGAAACGCCGCTGAAAATGTCCGTTTCGCACTTCCTGCAAGAGGTTTTTTCCGAAAATGCGGGCATATCCGCACAAAAGCTTGCGGAGGAAACGGAGCGCCGGCGCAGGATGCTTGCCGAAAGACGGGAACACAAAATGCTTGACGCCGCCTTTTCCGCAGTCATTCTCGCAGGCGGCAAAAGCTCCCGCATGGGCTCGTGCAAGGCGGAGCTGCCGTGGGCCGGAAAAACGCTCCTTGAGCATCAGGTCGACAAGATCAAAGCTATCGGAATTCGTGACATCATCGTCTCGGGCTATTCAGAGCCTGTTGCAGGCACAAGATATGTCCCCGATGTGTATCCCGGAAAAGGTCCTCTCGGCGGCATTCACGCAGGTCTCAATGCGGCGCAGAGAGGAGCGGTTTTCGTCATAAGCGTGGACGCCCCGCTGTTTTCAACCGGGGATATAAAAACACTGCTCACCGCGCACCTTGCCGGAAGCAGCCCGATCACGGTAGCTGAACATAACGGAACGCTTGAGCCGCTCATCGGAGTATACAGCCGCAGCCTGTCCGGCGCAGCCGAGAGCATTCTGCAAAGCGAAAACACCTCCGTTAAACGCTTGTTTGACATGGTCGGATCTGCTGTCTGTGAATTTACCGATGAAAACTCAGTTCACAATTGCAACACACCGACGGAATATGAAAAACTGCGCTTAGCGGCGGAGCTTTGCCCAAAACAGCTCACTGCAGAATGAGAAACCGTCGTAAAACGGGCGCAGAAAAATATAGGCTTAAAATCCAACGGGAGAAATCGATAATGATCGAATGTGCGGATAAGGAGTAATGCCAGCCGCCATGCTTTCATATATGAAGCGCAAAAAAATGCCGAGAAAAGTCTTTCATAGACTAATCTCGGCATTTTCTTTGCCCTTGCTGTGTCCTGATAACCTGGTTTGTTTAATCTGATTTGTGAAATCACGCAAATTTTGATAAAAATGAATACCCCCTGTTTGAGCCAAGCCGCGCCAAACAGGGGTATTCATTTTCATTTCTAAATTATTGACCCAAAGTGAATACGCCGGGCCGGAACCGACAGTTTGACCGCGCAAGTCCGACACCCATTCCGCTCAAATCCTACACCCTTTCCGCCTCTCCGACACCTTCTGTATAATGGGGTTGCATCGCAAGATGCAAATCTATTACAGGAGGTCTGCACATGACCAATTTCAACGGTTCAGCGAGCGCAGGAGAAAGGAATCACCTGGGAGGATATTCGTTCCCTGGGTGAAGCAGAGGTGGCCAGAAAGCTGTATCCTGCCACATCTATGGGACGGCAGTACAAGATGCCGGACTATGAATACATCCACCAGGAGATGCAGAAAAGCGGCGTTACACTGAGCCTGTTGTGGGTGGAATACTGTGAGCGGTGCCGGGCGAACGGTGAATTGCCGTATCAGTCCACCCAGTTCAACAAGTACTACGCCGACTTCGTCCACAAAACCAAAGCTACCATGCGTTTGGAACACAAACCTGGTGAGACCATGCAGGTAGACTGGGCTGGGCAAACAGCGCACATCGTGGATACCGACACCGGCGAACAGTTGGACGTTTATCTGTTTGTTGCTGTCCTGCCGTATTCCGGCTATGCCTATACGGAAGCCTTCTTGGACATGAAGCAGGATGCCTGGATCACTGCCCATGTCAACGCATACCGCTTCTTTGGCGGTGTGACTCGGATCCTCACGCCGGATAACCTTAAAACCGGTGTCATAAAGAATACAAAAGACGAAACCGTGGTAAACAAATCCTACCAGGAAATGGCCGAACATTACGGAACTGCCATTATCCCTGCCAGACCCCGAAAACCCAAGGATAAGGTATTTGTAGAAGGTTCTGTGGGCGTAGTTTCCACATGGATTCTGGCAGCATTGAGAAACCAGCAGTTTCTTTCCCTGAAAGAACTGAATCTGGCAATCCAGGAAAAGCTGACAGCATTTAATAACAAGCCTTTCCAAAAGAAAGAAGGCAGCCGAGCAGAATTGTTTCAGGAGGAACAGTTATTTCTGCTCCCTCTGCCACCTACACCCTTTGAACTGGCAGTTTGGAAAGTTGCTACCCTTTGACGAAAAGCTCTACTACACAGATGATATAAGACGAACTCGCTCTAATCGTTTCGCAGAATCAATGGTTTGTCTTTGGAAGCAAGGCGAACGTTTTAGCGTCGAAATATCAGAAAAAGCTCTATGAATACAAGGCTTTCCGAATCGCGTCCCGGTACACATTTTGTTCAGGGAGATCTACAGCTGAAAACGCTTCTTGTACTTTATAAATCCAACGAACTACCCAATATTCCAACGAATTGCCCTAAAAACCAACGAACCTCTCAATATTCCAATGAACTTACCCATAAATCCAACGAATCTACCTAATAATCCAACGAACCCAGTTCTTTCCAAGAGCATCTGAAAACCTCATAAACGCAAAAAAGGCCGGTCCCGGGAGCATCCAAGATCGGCCTTTGGCGGAGAAGGAGGGATTTGAACCCTCGAACACCTTATGGGTGTTACACGATTTCCAATCGTGCGCGCTCGGCCGGACTACGCGACTTCTCCGAGTACAAAACAATATTAAAATGTTCAGCTTGTGTATTATAATTCACTTTTTCACCAAAGTCAAGAACTTTCTTTGAATATATGCGCTTGCGGCGGCAACAATAAGCTGTGGGAGGGCGATATTTATGAAAGCTATCATCATGGCGGGCGGCGAGGGCAAGCGTTTAAAGCCCGTCACGGGCGACATGCCCAAGCCGCTTGTTCCGCTGTGCGGCAGGCCGGTTATGGAGCACATAATCCTGCTGCTGAAAAAATACGGGATAACAGATATCTGCGCGGCTTTGAAATACCGCCCGGACGATATCAAAAGCTATTTTGGCAGCGGCGAGAGGCTCGGTGTCAGCATGACCTACCGCGTTGAAACGGAGGCCCTCGGCACGGCGGGCGGAGTCAAAAACTGCGAAGACTTTTACGGAGACGGGGATTTTCTCGTCATATCCGGCGACGCGGCCTGCGATATTGACCTCACCAAGCTCATCTCCGAGCACGAAGAGCGCCGCCCGGCCGCAACGGTTGCCCTGTGCCCCGAGTCCGAGCCTCTGCGCTACGGCCTTGCGCTGTGCGACCGCGAGGGCTTCATACGCTCGTTTATCGAAAAGCCCGACTGGCGGCATGTCGTGACAAATCTTGTGAACACCGGCATCTATATCATCTCGCCGCGAGCGATGGAGCTCGTTCCAAAAAATGCCGAATTTGACTTTGCAAAGGACCTGTTCCCCGCCCTGCTTGATAATGGCGAAAAGCTCCTGGGCGTGCCCTGCGACGGCTACTGGTGCGATATCGGAACGCCGATGAGCTACTACGAATGCTGCGCGGACGCGCTGTCGGGAAAGCTCAGGCTTGAGCTTGGCGGCGGCTTTGAGCTTTGTGAACAGGACACCTGCTCCGACCCCGATTGCGGGTGCATGGAGCATGCCGACTGCCGCTGCACCGACCGTGCGCGGCTCATGGACAGCATAAGCGCCGCTTTTCTCGACCTCGGCGCGGACTACTCTGACGGCTTTACTCTGCGCGGCGAGGACTATGAGCTGCGCATCTCTCCCCTGTCGGCCTCTGCCGCCGTGAGAATAGCCGCAAACGCGCGGGATGCCGAAACGGCAAGGGAGCTTACGGAAGCTGCCGGTGCGCTGGTCGCGGAGCTTGAAAAGCGGCTTGATTAATAAATAAGCATAATATATAATATCCGTCAGAAGATTATTCTGACGGAGGCTACATATGGACATTGAAAAGACGATAAAGAATCTTGAGGCACGTCACTTTTCGGTAAGGCATTTCAAAAGTGGCGTCGAGGCCTGCGCATACCTGCTCAATGAGATAAAGGACACGAGCGTCGGCATCGGCGGCTCGAAAACCGTCGATCAGCTCGGCCTGTACGATAAGCTTGTCGGGAACGGCAACGAGGTGTTCTGGCACTGGCGCGAGCCGGGGCTTGAGACACTGGATAAGGAAAACGCCGCGAAGGTCTTTATCTCGAGTGCAAACGCCATCGCCGAAACGGGCGAGATCATAAACATCGACGGCCGCGGCAACCGCCTTGCCGGTCAGGTCTACGGCCGCAAGACTGTTTACATCATCGCGGGGACGAACAAGATCTGCCCCGACTTTGAGTCGGCTGTGTTCCGCGCGCGCAACACGGCGGCGGTGCAAAACTGTAAGCGCTTCCCGGCTAAAACGCCCTGCAAGATAGACGATAAGTGCCATGACTGCCGCTCACCGGAGCGTGTCTGCAACGCGATGCTCGTCCTGTGGGGTCCGATGATGGACATGGACAAGGTCGAGATCGTGCTCATTGACGAAGAACTGGGGATGTAAAGCATGTATATTGACTGGACGTATATCGTCCTTGTGCTGCCCGCTATGCTGTTTGCTATGTGGGCAAGCTCAAGGGTGAACTCAACATTTAAAAGATATAAAAACACGCGCAACTCGCGCGGCCTTACGGGTGCTCAGGCGGCGCGCTGGGTGCTCGACCGCAACGGGCTCACGAACGTACCCATCGAGCACATATCCGGCTCGCTTACCGATCACTACGATCCCTCGGCGAATGTTGTGCGCCTGTCGGACGATGTTTACGGCAGCACCTCGACCGTCGCAATAGGCGTTGCCTGCCACGAGGTCGGCCATGCGATACAGCACGCGACGAACTACGCGCCCGTCAAGATACGCACGGCGATAGTTCCGATAACGAACATCGGCGCGAAGCTCTCGGTGCCGCTCATAATCCTCGGTATCATACTCTCGTCCTTCGGCGAGGTGTTTGTTATGATAGCGTATGTCGGCTGTGCGCTCTACGGGCTGGTCACCATATTCCAGCTTGTGACGCTGCCGACGGAGTTTAACGCATCGTCAAGGGCGCTCAAGACCATTGAAGAGACGAATCTTTTGCAGGGCGAGGAATTCAAGCAGGCAAAGCAGGTGCTCTCGGCGGCGGCAATGACCTATGTCGCGGCGCTGGCCGTATCACTTGCACAGCTAATGAGATTTTTAATTATTGTCGGCGGAAGGAGAAACGACTGATGATCATAAGAAATGACGAACACAAGATAGAAACGAGCGAAAACGTGTTCGGCGGCACGGGCAGCGTGCACTTTAAGCGCATTATCGAAACTCCGGCGGAGCTTTACGACAAGGGCAGAGTATTCTCGGTCGTGACGCTCGATCCGGGCAGTGAGCTCGGCTGGCACGTACATAAGGGCGACGGCGAATATTACTGCGTGCTCTCCGGCGAGGGCGAATACAGTGACAACGGCAGTATCGTCACGCTGCACGCGGGCGATACGGCCTTCTGCCCCGACGGCGAGGGGCATTCGATGGCAAACCGCGGCGCAGAGCCTCTGGTGCTCATGGCGCTTGTCATCTATAAATGATCAGCGCAAAAAAGCAGTCACAGGCCTCGGATCCTGTGACTGCTTTTTATTCACTTTAATATTATAATCCTTGCAGGTATATGCAGAAAATTTGGAAGCTCAGGTCTTTGGCTCTTTAACTATCGGCCGTATGTATTTAAAGCCTTTTTTCGGATCGTAGAACATGTACATCATCCTGCCGGGCGCAGAGTCAAGGCGGCAGCCACTTTTGGCATAATCAAATGCCGCCATGGCTTTCTCCATCTTCTCCTCGACGGCGCGGCACTGCGTTTCGTAATCAAACGGTCCGTGCTCAAACACAAGGTACTCCCCTTCCGGGATCTCGCTGAGTATCATCTGCTCCGGCACGGGGTCTGCATAGTCTTCGGGCAAACGCGCGCCGTAACACTCCGTCCGCAGGAAACCCCAGTCGCAGAGCCTTCCGGTGGGGTCATTCATGTACGCCATGATCTGACCGGAAAGCTCTGAGCCATCATCGTCAAGCTTACCTTTTATGCTGTCTAAAAGGCCGCATATCGTATCGCAGTCCTGGCCGGGAATAACGCTCTGCTTCTGCCAGAAATCCCAATAGCCGTTGCTCTCACTGTTTTCGATGTGCAGGAATTTGTGCGCCGGAACGGTGACGAAATACTCGTTTATACCTCCCTCGGAGGATACCATTCCTATATCGTCAAGGCCGAGCAGATAACGGTCAAAGGGGTTTACCTTCGTCCGCAGGACGACCGGCCTCGGCGCTTTTCTGTATTCTCCGGGAGAAACTCCGTAAGCATTCTTAAACGCCCGCGAGAAAGCCTCAAGCGAGGAAAAGCCGTGGTCGAGCGCAATATCCGTAAGGCTGCGGTCTCCGTCGCGCACCTGCTTGAGCGCAAAGGCAAGACGCCGCGCGCTCATATATTCGCGAAGTGACATGCCTGTTATCTCGCGAAACTTGCGCGTCATGTAAAACTCCGAGTAGCCGAGCCTTGACGCAAGCGCACCGAGCGTAAGCGCTTCATCGTCATGGGCGGCAATGCGCTCGTCTATTTCATCGGTAATAAGCTGGATCTGTTTTAGCCATTCGTTCATTCTATTCACCTCAAAAGCTATTATACTCTCCTGATGCCGGCTTTTCCTGATATGACTTGCGAATATTGAAAACGCCCGAAGAATTTTCGGGCGTTTAAGTCATATTTCCTGTGTTTCCAGACCGGCGCGCCATGCGCGATAGCGGTCGAGCTCCTTGTCGATGCAAAGCTGGATGACGAGGTTTATGATAAGCGCATCGTCAATAAAGCCGAGGAGCGGAACATTGTCCGGAATGAGGTCAAAGGGGCTTACGAGATACGCGACGATGACAGCCGTTCCGAGCATGACAACAGCAGGAACCTTCTTATAGCTGCCGTGATAATAATCATGCAGCATGGATATGAGATCCTGAACGTCGCCGATGGTATCGCCGATAAGCGGAATATTCGCAAGCGGACGGAGCTTTGCGTTCGTGTTATCAAGAAAATCAAGCAGTACGCCTGTGTATTTTGCAACGGTTTTCGCGCCGGTTTTGATTGATATCGCCATAATTCTACCTCCTATCAGTTACAATAATAACACATAGCTTTTAATTTGCAAGCATATAGCACAAATTTCATACATACGCGCTTTGCGCGATTTGGACAATTGACGCAAATCGTAAAAATGACTGGATTTTAGAGCTCTTATAAGGTATAGTTATATTGCGATAATATCGATTACAGGAGAGCATTGATTTGGGTATTTCAAATGTGCTTGAGCTTTTAGGCGGCGTTGCGCTGTTCCTTTTCGGCATGGCCCTTATGGGCGACAGTCTGAAAAAGGTCGCGGGCAACAAGCTCGAGCTTATTCTGTTCCGCCTTTCGAGCACGCCCTTGAAGGGCATTCTGCTCGGCACCGGCGTCACGGCCGTCATACAGTCGTCGTCGGCAACGTCCGTCATGGTCGTCGGCTTTGTAAACTCCGGCATGATGAAGGTGCATCAGGCCATCGGCGTCGTCATGGGCGCGATAATCGGCACGAGCATCACCGGCTGGATAATCTGCTTATCGGATATCGGGGGCGGCTCCTCCGGCTGGCTTGAGCTTTTATCCACCGACACGCTGACGGCGATCATCGCCGTTATCGGCATCATCCTGCGCATGTTCTGCTCTGCTCCGGAGAAAATGCATGTCGGCGAGATCCTGCTCGGCTTTGCGGTTTTGATGTTCGGCATGAAGGCCATGAGCGGCGCTGTGTACGATCTGCGCTCGAGCGAGACGTTTATCGACATGCTCACCACCTTCTCCAACCCGCTTCTGGGCATAGCGCTCGGCATTGTGTTCACGAGCGTTATCCAAAGCGCCTCGGCCGCCGTCGGTATCCTTCAGGCATTGGCCGTTACAGGCGCGATACGCTTTGACATAGCGCTGCCTATCACCATGGGCATCGCCATCGGCGCCGCTGTTCCCGTCCTGCTGTCCGCCCTCGGCGCAAGCGCCGACGGTAAGCGCACGGCGCTGTCGTATCTGATGGTAGACACCATTGGCGTTATCCTGTTCAGCATCATTTTCTATACGCTGAACGCGATATGCGATTTCTCGTTCATGTCAATGACCATGACGACGGTTAGCCTTGCTCTTATGAACACCGTCTTCCGCTTTGTCATCGTCCTGATGCTCGCACCGTTTATTTCTCTTCTTGAGAAGATATGCAAGGTCATTATCAAGGATAAGCCCGAGGACGCCGCCGTTCTCGAGGATTTCGACAGGCTCGAGGAGCGCTTCCTCGACCACCCCGCGCTCGCCGTCGAGCAGAGCCGCCTTACCGTAAACTCCATGGCAAAAAAGGCGCGCGAGAACCTGTTTGACGCATTTGCACTCATAAGCAATTACTCCGATGAGGGCTTCCAGCACGTCACCGACACCGAGGATATTGTCGATAAATACGAGGATAAGCTCGGAACGTATCTTATCCACATCACGAGCCGCGAATTAAACCCCGATCAGAACGAGGCCGTCGGCAAATATCTGCACACGATAAACGACTTCGAGCGTATCTCCGACCACGCGCTCAACGTCGCCGAGTGTGCGCAGGAGCTGCACGAAAAAGGCATCGTTTTCTCGACAGACGGTGCAAGGGAAATAAACGTTCTAATCTCCGCCGTCACCGAGGTCATGAATACCGCGATAGACGCGTTCTGCAATAACGACCTTGAAAACGCCTACCGCGTCGAGCCTCTTGAGGAGCTTATAGATAACCTCTGCGACGAGATGAAGCTGCACCACATCGACCGTCTGCAAAAGGGCATATGCACCTTAAACCACGGCTTCGTGTTCAACGATCTTCTCACGAATCTCGAGCGTATCTCCGACCACTGCTCGAATATCGCCGTCGCGCTTATCGAGCTTGAGTCCGACAGCTTCGATACGCACGAGTATATAAACAGCCTAATCGAGGTGCGCTCGCACTGCTTTGATGAGTATTACGCGGAATACAGCAAAAAATTCGCGCTCTGATCTAAACATTTAAATGCCGGCCCGAGGCCGGCATTTTTTATTTACAAGCGTTCGTTCAGATGATATACTGAAAAATCATTTGTTTTGGGGAAATGCGTATGGATCGCTCGAAAAACCTCATATTTTTCATCGCCGCAATGGTGATATTCGGCACGAACGGCCTTTTGGTGGCAAAGATATCGCTCTCGAGTGCAGAGATAGTTCTGATGCGAACCTTTCTCGGTTTCATTTTTCTGTTTGCCGTCGTCGCTGCGCGGCGCAGCTTTTCGTTTTCCGATCTCAAGCGGGACATCGTTCCCGCGACGATAGGCGGCGCGGCGCTGGGCTTAAACTGGGTGCTGCTTTTCGGAGCGTACAAGTACGCCGGAGTGAGCATAGCGACGCTCGTTTACTACTGCGGACCGATGATTGCGCTCATCCTCAGCCCGATAATTTTCAAGGAAAAGCTGACCACAAATAAAATAGTCGCCGTAGTCGCGGTCGCGGCCGGCATGCTGTGCATATCCGGAAATGTAACGCAGGGCTCTGACATGCAGACGGGGCTGCTGCTCGGCGCGGGCGCCGCAGCGCTGTACGCACTCATCATCATCGTGACAAAGCGCGTAACGCATATGTCGGGGCTCAACTGCTCGATGTACGAGCTGTTCATATCTTTCATCGTGATGGTTTTTTACCTGCTCATAAACGGCATTAAGCTGCCCGTTATACCGAGCGCGGATGATATCGTCTATGTTCTCATCATCGGCTTTGTGAACACCGGCCTTGCGTACTATATGTACTTTTCCGCCCTGCAAAAGCTCCCTGCGCAGACCTCGTCGCTCATAAGCTATGCCGACCCGCTGACGGCGCTCATAGTCTCCGCCCTGTTCCTCGGCGAAAAGCTGGGTATAGTGCAGCTTCTCGGAGCGGTGCTCATCCTCGGCGGAGCTTGCCTGGGCGAGCTGAAGCTCAAAAAATAGAATAAACCGCCATCCGTTTGGATGGCGGTTAGTTTTTTATTCCTTTATGACCTCAAGGCCCTGGAGATAGCGGCGCATCATGTCGAAAACATAGTTTCCGGATACGCGGCGGACATAGCTGCGGGGGCGGCGGTCGCCGACGTGCAGCTCGCGCACAAATGTCCTATCTTTCGTCGCGAGGGACACGAAGACGGTGCCGACCTCGTGGACTCCGTCGCCGTCGGGCCCGGCAAGTCCCGTCACGCCGACGCCCATGTCCGCGCCGAGGAGCTCGCGCACACGCTCGGCCATTTCCTTAGCCACCTCATAGCTCACGGCAGTCTTTTCCTCGATGAGCGCAGGGTCTATGCCGAGAAGCTTTGACTTCGCCTCATTCGTATAGGTCGTAACGCCGCCGAGGAAGAACTCGCTCGCTCCGGGCATATCGGTAAAGCGCTTGGCAAGCTCGCCGCCGGTGCAGCTCTCTGCCGCGGCAAAGGTCATGCCCTTTTCCTTCAAAAGCTGCATGACGCTCTCCTCGACGGTGTCGATATCTATACCGAAGATGATATCGCCTAGCACATCCTTAACATGCTCAATGACGGGCTTCATCATCTCCTCGGCCTTCTCGGCACTCTCGGCCTTGGCAGTGACCTGAAGGAGGCAGTCGCTCTCCTTGGCGTAGGGCGCCATGGTCGGATTCGTCATGGCGTTCATCTCGTCGCGGAATATCTGATCCATCGCACTTTCGGACATGCCGAAAACGTGAATTGCGTGCGAGACTATCTGCTCGTCGGAAAGCGAGCGCAGATACGGCATCGCGCAGGCGCGGAACATCGCGTTGCACTCCTTCGGAGGGCCGGGCAGCATGAGGACTATCGTTCCGTCCTCGGCCTTGAACGCGCAGCCGGGAGCCGTGCCCCAATCATTGTGGAAAACCGTACAGCCGACCGGGAGCATGGCCTGCTTGAGATTATTCTCGGTCATCTCCTTACTGTAGCCGCGGTTTGTCAGATAATCGTACAGGCATGCCTTCTCGTCCTCGTGCATCTCAAGCTCGAGCCCGAAGGACTTTGCGAGGATCTGCTTTGTCAGATCGTCGCAGGTCGGGCCGAGGCCGCCGGTGGATATGATGATATCCGCCCTTTTGCGCGCGATCTCGATGCAGTCGGCAAGGCGCTGCGGGTTATCGCCGACTACGGTGTGGTACTTGACGTTTATTCCTATCTCCGAGAGCATGAGGGATATATCCCTTGCGTCGGTGTTCGTCGTGTGGCCGAGGAGTATCTCCGTTCCGACGGAGAGTATCTCGACATTATATGCCTTTTTCAAGTTTATTCGCCTACCTTTATTCTTTCGATACCGGCATATGCTTCTTCGACAAGCGCGTCGATATCGAGCGCGGACTCTATCTGCTCGACATCACGCAGCTTGGGCTTTGTTTTGGGGTGCTTGGGCGTAAAGACCGTGCAGCAATCCTCATACGGGAGGATTGACGTCTCAAAGGTGCCGATCTTGCGCGCGAGGCGGACGATCTCTTCCTTATCCATGCCGATGAGCGGCTGGAGGACGGGCAGGTCTGTCACCGCCTGCGTGGAGGCCATGGCCTCCATGGTCTGGCTCGCCACCTGACCGAGGTTTTCGCCCGTGACGATGGCCTTAGCACCGTTTGCGTCGGCGATCCTTTGCGCGATGCGCATCATAAAGCGGCGCATGATGAGCGTGAAGTAATCCTCATCGCATTTTGCGCGTATCTCCTCCTGGATGTGCGTAAACGGAACGACCTCGATGGTCATTCTGCCGCAGTAATCGGTCAGAAGCCGGGCAAGCTCAATGACCTTATGCTTTGCCTGCTCCGAGGTATAGGGGAAAGAGAAAAAGTGCACGGGAATGAGATGCACGCCGCGCTTTGCTATCATATAGCTCGACACGGGGCTGTCTATACCGCCGGACAAAAGCGTCACCGCCGTGCCGTTTGCGCCGACCGGCATGCCGCCGGCGCCGGGCGTGGGCGCCGCGTG
Source organism: Clostridiales bacterium (assembly GCA_004558025.1). Classification (GTDB taxonomy): domain Bacteria; phylum Bacillota; class Clostridia; order Oscillospirales; family Oscillospiraceae; genus F23-B02. The sequence continues at coordinate 2,451 of SFEG01000031.1, read as the reverse complement.
GACATAGGCGGCCAGATCGCGTACCTCGATGTGCACCGTAAGCTCCGGGTCGTGCACGTCGACCTCACAGTCGGGGTACGCCTCGGCGAGCTCGCCGCCGACAAACTGCGCAAGCTCGATGCTCGTCATGGGGAAGCTTTTATCACTGCGCTTTGCCTCGGCCTTGAAACTCTTTGCCGCAAGCATATCGTCCTTGAGATACTCAATGGCAAGCTCAGCGATCTTTTTCGCATCCTTTTCGCAGCCGGCTGCGCGGTTAACGGACGCAAGACCGAAGACCTTCGTCATCGCCTCAAAGGCGGCATCCATGTCGCTCGTCTCATCCACGGGCTCTATATACACCGTCGACTGCATGCAGTAGGCCTTGAATTTCCCTATCGCGGCAAGGCGGCGCTTTATATTGCTCATGAGCTTCTGCTCGAACGAGCGGCGGTTTAATCCCTTGAGGACTATCTCGCCCTGCTTGAGAAGAATAATGTCGTTTATCATATGTTCTGCTCCTAATTATTTTTAACAAGGTATTATATCATTATTTGCCCAAAGGCGCAATAAGCGTGCCGGAAGAGCTTCTCCGGCACGCACACAACGTATTAATTATATGATTTTTTGTGAGAAATGTCAACGTTTGTGCGTATTTATTCATATTTTCTGTATGTTTGCACAATAAACCACACTGTAATTCATACACTATTGCTCTTGAATTACCCGCTCAAATTTGGTATCTTTAAATCACAGAAAGGGTGATACCGATGTACAAGTAACGCTCCCTCGAAACCCGACAGAGAGTCGGCGGCGAGGGAGACGATGCCGAAGTCAAAATATCAAGAGAACGAGAACACAGGCCGTATCCCGCTTTGGGAAATCGATCTAAAGGATCTTCAGTAATTATTCAGAGTGTGTTTTGATTTGCGTTCCGTTGGCAGGCGGCATCAATTCCGCAGAAAGAGAGGTAACCAATGATGTTAGATACTAAGAATACGCAGAAATGACCCTTGACTGCTATGAAAAACGGTGTAAAGAAACCGTGCAGTCAAGGGTCATTTCGCGTTTACGGGCATTTTTATATATCAAGGGCTCTGCGGAGATAACGCAGAGCCCTTGTTTTTATTCATCTTATCTTGTCCTGAAGCTTTTTATACAGCTCATCGTAGCGCCCGGCGCAGTCGGCTATTGCAAGCTCCGGCTCGCGGCGCATGGCCATGGAGTTCACGTCGCCGGAGATGAGCGTCGAGTAATGATATCTCTGGAGCTTGACGCACTCCATCGCGCTGCGGCCTATCGTGACCGCCGCCGCGGCATCCGCGCAGGCCTCGGGTTTAAGCTTTTCCTCGACTGTCTCGAGCATGTCGATGAGCTTTATCATGCCATAAAGTATCTCGTCGATCTCCGAGCATGCGGCAAACACGCCGCCCTCGATATACGCCTGTGTCTTGCCCTGCGCGACCTCCTTATCCCACTCGGCGCGCGACTGGAGCTCCTGGTCGATGGTCTTGAGGAAAAACTTGCGCAGCACCTCGATAAAATGCTCGGCGTTTTTAAGCTCCGGATCTTCAAGGCCTGACTTGCGCAGCGCCTTTACCGCCAGCGCCGCAGACTCCGCCGCGACCTCGGCAGAAACGTTACTGAGCCACATGCGGCTGTCCGCATCGGCGACATCGGAGGTAAAGTCCTTTACCGACTTGTCGGAATAAAGGTCTATCTTCATACTGCTGACATCAATGTTTCTGTTCATATTCTTGCTCTCCTTTTCAAAGCAATGCCCGCTGCCGGCGCCGCGCAGAACGAAAACGCGCCGATTGCCGCCTTGAGCATATACTGCTGATTCATGTTGATCCCTTTCCGGAAGCCGATGCAGCCCTCTCTTCCCTCGCCTGTCTGCAGGAAGATGAGGATATTTTCAAGCTTTGCAGCGCGGCTGAACGTTCCTCTCATGCCCTCATGGCTGAGTGCGAGAACCGTAAGCCTGACGAGCGACGGGAGGTTTGAAAAGCGCTGCTTGCCGCCCGTGGCAAAGAACTTCTTCTCCGCGTGGTATGCGCGCGTATAAGCGCGGTTGAGCTTGCTGTAGCAGGCGGTGAAGTCGTCGGCCTTGACCTCGCCACGGCTCACCTCCTGCCCGTTAAAGCTCACGGAAAGATACGCGTCCATCGTCTCGAGCAGCGCTCTTTTGCCGAAGCTCGGCCGCACATTGTGCCGAAGGCTTATCTCCGTCACGGCGGTCTTTCCGAGCACCTCGTGCGTGTTCACCGCATGCAGGCCATCGGCATCGGGCGATATTTTGACCATCTCCTGCTCCGCACCGTCTGTCAGCCCTCTATCCGTAAGGAGGGCAAAAAACGACGACGCGCCGCTGAGTATCTCAAAAACATGCAGACAGCCGGTCGCAGCGGCATCCTTATAAACCTTTGAAAACTCCGCAAAGGGTCTTTTTATCAGTTTATCACGCAGACT
>SFEG01000016.1 GCA_004558025.1 Clostridiales bacterium | reverse complement strand
ATCGTCTTTTGTGGCCTTGTAGACTACGATTTTCTCAATGAATTCATGTACGATGGTCGCATTGAGCTCGGTGATCTCGGTGTACTTCTGCACTTGCCGTAGGAAGGATGCGATGTTCTCGGTCATCTCCATCTCTGCGTCTATGTACGTGTTGAGCTCGTCAATGCGAGCTTCCAGCTCACGTCTGCTCTCCCGCAGGGCTCGGCCTCGCTCTGACTTTTGTCGCTGCGTAATGGTAGCGACGAATTCAGCCTCGCACTCTTTGGCATACTTGAATATCCGCTGTATCTGCTGCAGTACGATCTGCTCGATCACAACATTCCGTATTTGATGGGATGTGCAGTTTCCGGTTTTCTTCCGGTATGTGGCACAGGTGAAGTATTCCTTGTCGTGCGTCCAGCCCTGCGCTCGTACCTGATACATCTTTGCACCGCAGTCACCACAGTACAACAGTCCTGCCAGCATACCCATATCTCCGAGGGACGCACGTCTGCGCCGATTCTTTCGAATTTCCTGTACGATCCGGTATGTTTCCTCGCTGACAATCGCCTCATGAGTGCCCTGTATAACCAGCCACTCAGAAGGATCATTTTGTACCTTTTTCTTTTGCTTGAAGGATTTTCTACGGGATCGGAAGTTGACCGTATTGCCGATATATTCTTCCCGTTCCAGAATGTGTGCCACAGTGGATTGCCTCCATGAATACGGATCATCATAGCTCTGCCTTGCCGGAAGTGTCATGCCTCTCTCAGCTGCAAGCGACACCGGATTTTTGATCTGCCTGCGGGTAAGCTCATTGGCGATCTGCGTCGGGCCGTATCCGGCTACGCACAAGTCGAAGATTTCTTTGACTACCGGCCCCGCTATCGGATCGACGATCCAGCGGTTTTTATCATTGGCGTCCTTCATATAGCCGTATGGCGGATTGGTCGTCAGAGGCTTGCCAGCTTCGCCCTTGACCTTGAACACGGCGCGTATCTTCTTGCTGGTGTCTTTGGCGTACCATTCGTTAATGATGTTCAGGAAGGGCGTAAAATCGCTGTCCTGCTGGTTCGAACTGTCCACTCCGCTGTTGATCGCTATGAAGCGCACATCGGCATCGGGGAAGGCAATCTCGGTGTAGTACCCGACCTTGAGATAATCTCTGCCAAGTCTGCTCATGTCCTTGACGATGATGGTGCCGATCTTACCGGCCTCCATATCTGCGATCAGGCGCTGGAAGTCCGGCCTGTCGAAGTTCGTTCCGCTCCAGCCGTCGTCTACATAGAATTGCGTGTTTCGGAAGCCGTTGTCATCTGCGTACTTTTGCAGGATCGTTTTCTGATTGCGGATGCTGTTACTATCTCCCTGCAGCTCGTCGTCACGGGAAAGCCTGCAGTATAGTGCAGTATATTTGTCATTATCTTGAATTAACTGTCTTGCTGTCATTTCAATACTCCTTTCCGACAGCCTTCAAGCGGCAAAGGAGATAATACCAGAGACGCTTGCAGAAGTCTAATTAAATGTTGTTGGATTTTGGCCTTTTTTCGTTGAACTCCGGTGCGTTCAAAACCATCCGTTTCAGCTTTTCATAACCGGTTTCTTTGGCTGCCGGACTGACCGCGTTTTCGATGACATAGATCGTCCCTCCGGCCAAGCAAATGCTTTTCTTTGGAATTGTGGTTTTCATATTGCCTCCATGAATATGGCCTACTGCAGCGATCTGCCGCAGGAGGCCGTTTGCCATTATTCCACGCTGTCCTCGATCTTGATGACCTTGATCGCCTCGGGGCGGATGAGCTTTGCATCCATGTACTCTGTCGCAAGATATCCGGTCTGCTGGTATCTCTGGTACAGCTCACGGATAGAGCGGATGCTGATGGGCTCGCGGTCTACGATCCAGTAGTAACTGAAATCCCCGAATGCGATAGGTTTTTCACCGACACCGATGTCGGGCATGGCGTTGCAGATATACACAGGCTTGCTGAGGATCGTGTCATTGGCATGGTTCCAGAGGTGATTGCCGTTTTCATCCTTCATGGTACGCAGCACCAGCGCCGTTGCATCATTCATGAGCCATACACCGTTGCCTCTGTAATCGGGATCGACGGAGAAGAACAGGCGGATCACATCATCATAGGTGAGGCTGCCGGTGGTTACACCGACCTCGGCTCCGCCGGTGCCATTCAGAATACCGGTGGGCATTTCGATGCCGGTTCCGTTGATAAAAGCATCATCCTCGGCCTTAGCGAAGCTCTTTGCGAAGCGCTTTACCAGATAACCTTCCAGATCGAACTGACTGTCGGCAATGGTATCGTCATGGACGCGCAGAATCGTCGCCAGCTTGTGATTGCCGATGGTGTACTTCGTGAAGCTGTCGACACCGTTCAAGACGGGGATCGTGCCGCCCTCCGGTACCCACGAGATGTTGTCATACCCGTCCACGGCAAACATGCTGTAATCGTTGTCGTAGGCGCTCATGCTGGTGGCGATCTTACGAAATACGCTGGCGTTGCGTCTTTCCTTGCAGTATTCCTTTTCTGACTGCGGAGGCATCAGGAAAAGGCCGGAAGCGGTTCTGCCCTTGACGAAACTCTCAAAGGTTTCTTCATTACGCTGCTGCAGTCCCTTCCAATAGTTTTCTGCGTAATTGCTGTACTCCATAGTGAGCTTTCTTGATTCGAATGTGTTCATAAATTATCCTCCAAATTAATTTGAATATTTTTAAAAACTTGAAAACAGGGGCTATATAGCCTCTTGATTTCCCGAAAATTTGTAAATGACCCCGCCCCGTTCCCCTGATGGTGATCTGCTGGAGATTTTCATCCCCCTACCCGTTGCAGGACGGGCAAGTATAGCGGGCAAGGATGTGCTCGTCGATGTGTATATCGTCAAACTGCATGACCTTGCCGCATAAGGGGCAGTGAATGTTATAGAGCAAATAATCCTTCATGCGGTGGGCATCTCTGGCACGTAGCCGGTAATGTCCGGGGCGTTCTTCGGTCAGGTAAAACTTTGTCCGGTTCCGAAGAATCTGCTCGCCAGTGGCCATAAACATCGGCTGCTTATTCAGTCCGCTCGCGTCCATGTTTATAAGCGGGTAGCATAAGCTTTGCAATTGTCGAGTCCCATGTCGACATATATAGTTAACAGTTTTTCGACGTTCGACGGGGCATTGGAGCTGTCAAGGTCACCACCGGCCTTGAGCTCCATTACATTCCAAATGTAAGCTGAGATATAATTAAGTTTTACATTTCTAACCTGGCGCATCGTACGATCTCTTTGATGGCGTTCATAGCCCGCTTCGGGCTGCTGTAGTCCCTGATGCGATCCTCGATCCGTCCGTTGCAGATTACCCACACCATAGGGATGCCATAGCTGATCCAGATTTTGATTTCGAGTGTGTCGGTGCTCTCGCCGTACCACGCCACCTGTACCTTGCGATTCCATTCACGGCAGTATACCTCGCAGCCAGTAGGTGTTTTGGCGCCGGTGTTGATGAAGCCGTTCTGCTCAATGATCTGGTTGAAGTCCTTGTTTACTTTTTCGATTGTCATTGAGTTTTCCTCCTTGCGTTTGTTACAACAAACAAGCCAGAGAAAACTTAAAAAGCCCAGACCTAAAAGCAAAAAACAGCGGCCACACGGAATAATTCCATGTGGCTGCTGCTTTTTTGCCGCTTGTCGGTGTCAACCGAATGCTATTTTGTTTAACACTCCGGCGCACCGCCCTCCGGGAGCGTTTTTTTATGCCTGTAAGGCGTATTTCGTTCGATAGGAGTTAAATGCCTGCTTGAAATCCTCGCTGCTTTTGCGGTAGGCGCTCAGACTCTCGTGGAGGTTGAGGTTTCTGTCTTCGGCATCGAGCACGCAGCCTGCGATGTTCGAGCAATGGTCGCTCACGCGCTCTAAATTCGTCAGCAGATCGGACAATACAAAGCCTGCGTCGATGCTGCAGACTCCGCTTTGCAGACGCTGGATATGCCGTGTGCGCAGGGTGTCCTTGAGCTCGTCCACCACCTGCTCAAGCGGCTCGACCTGTGCCGCCGCCTTGAGGTCGTGCTTGCAGAAGGCGGTGTCGGCAAATTGCACGGTTTCGCGCACGGCGTCAAGCAGCGTTTTGAGCTCGGATTTTGCTGCGTCGGAGAATATGATGCCCTTTTGCTGCATTTCCTCTGCCGACTCAAGAATGTTGACGCTGTGGTCGGCGATGCGTTCGAGATCACCGATGAGCTTTAAATATTCGGCTGCCGTCAGGCTGTCTGCCTCACTGATGTGGTGCGCGCTGAGCTTGACGAGATATGTGCCTATTATATCCTCGCAGCGGTCGGTTTTTGCCTCAAGCCTGCGTATCTCGTCTGCAAGCTCCGGCGTGCAGCCTTCAATCGAATCAAGGCTTTTAAGGAGTGCGGTTTTCGTGCAGTCGGACATCTCCTCCATGAGCAGACGGCAGCGCTCCAGCGCAAGCGTGGGAGTTGCCAGCAGTCGCTCGTCGAGCATCTCCTCCTGCGCAGGCTGCTTGCCGTCGGGAATGAGGATGCACACGAGCCTTTCAAGCACTCCGCCGAGGGGCAGCATGAGGATCGTACACGCAACATTAAACAGCGAGTGCGCAACTGCGATGCCGAGCATGGACGCAGCTTCGCCGAAAAATGCGGGCTTGAGTATCGATCTTATTATGCAGAACACGATAAGCCATACCGCAGTACCGAGAACATTGAAGCAAAGATGAACCAGGGCGGTGCGCTTTGCGTTTTTGTTTGCGCCGACGGAGGATATGAGCGCGGTGACGCAGGTGCCGATGTTCTGACCCATGATGATGGGAACCGCAGCGCCGTAGCTGACCTGTCCGGTGGCTGCCAGTGCCTGCAAAATGCCGACGGATGCCGACGAGGACTGGATAACGGCGGTCAGGAGTGCGCCGGCGGCAACACCCAGCACGGGGTTAGTAAACATTACAAAAAGCTGTCCGAATTCCGGCACATCGCGAAGTCCCGCAACGGAGCCCGACATGGTTTCCATGCCGAACATCAGGGTCGCAAAGCCCAGCAGTATCGTGCCGGTATCCTTTTTCCTGTCGTCCTTGCAGAACATATAGAAAATGATACCGATAAGCGCAAGTATCGGCGTAAAGGACGAGGGCTTAAAAAGCTGCACAAACATATTGCCGCTGTCAATGCCGGCAAGCGACAGTACCCATGCCGTGACGGTCGTACCTATGTTTGCACCCATGATGACATTGATAGACTGCCCCAGCGACATTAGTCCCGAGTTAACAAAGCCCACCGCCATGACCGTGGTTGCCGATGAGCTTTGGATGATCGCGGTTATGCCCAGACCCGTGAGAAGACCTGCCCACTTGTTGGTTGTTAGCCTGCCCAAAAGTGTGCGCAGTCCGTTTCCTGCTCTGCGCTCAAGGGCATGTCCCATGAGACTCATGCCGAACAGAAACAGGCACAGGCCTCCGATTAAATTTAACACGGCGAAAATGTCCATAACAAATACCCCTTCTCTATTTTACAAGACAAGAGTATCAGTAGTATGTCAAATCCGAGACCTGCAAATTGTAAAATCTATGTAAAATCGCATATTTTACATTTGCAATTGACCTGTTTCGGCGAAAATGACCCATTTTGCGATGTTCACGGCGTGGTCGCCTATGCGCTCGAGGTATTTTGCCATCATAAGAAGGTCGATTGCATAAGAGCCTGCGTCGGCATCATCTCTGATGGCGGCGATGAGCAGCGTTTTCATGCCGTCGAAGTGGCGGTCTACCACATCGTCGTAGTCGATTATTTCGCGAGCCTGCTTCAAATCGCTGTTCAGAAACGACTCCACACTGCCGTTGACCATTTTTATGACCGACACAGCCATGTCGTGCAGAACCCGCTTCAGAGCGTTGTCGGGAAGCTTGCCCGTCTGTACTGTCTCGGCTATATCCGCAGACTGATTTCCGATGCGCTCAAGGTCGGTGACCATTTTCAGTGCCGCAGATACTCTGCGCAGGTCGCCCGCCACCGGCTGCTGAAGCAAAAGCAGTCTTAAACACTGCGACTGCACATCGCGCTCAAGCCGGTCAATGCGCTCGGTTACGGTGTGTACCTCCGCTGCCAGCGCAAGGTCGTTAAGCTGCAGGGCCTTCGCCGCCTTGGCTATCGCATCCTCGCACAGCGCACTCATGGTGGCAAGCGAATCGTGCAGCGTTTTAAGCTGTTCATCGTATATGCTTCGCATTATCCGAACCTCCCTGTAATATACGACTCAGTCCTCTTGTCCTGCGGCATTGAAAATACGCTCTGCGTGTCGCCGTATTCGACAAGCTCGCCGAGCAGGAAAAACGCCGTATTGTCGGAAATTCTGGCGGCCTGCTGCATATTGTGAGTCACGATGACGATGGTGTAATCCTTTTTAAGCTCCTGCGCAAGCTCCTCAATTTTGCCGGTGGATATCGGGTCGAGCGCGCTTGTCGGTTCATCCATTAAAAGCACCTCCGGTGCAACGGCGAGGCTTCGGGCTATGCAGAGCCGCTGCTGCTGCCCCCCGGATAATCCGAGGGCGGATTTTTTGAGCCTGTCCTTACATTCGTCCCATATTGCCGCGCTTTTAAGCGACTTTTCCACGATCTCGTCAAGCTTTGTCTTTGAGCGCACACCGTGCAGCCTCGGACCGTAGGCGATGTTGTCATAAATGCTCATGGGGAAGGGGTTGGGTTTTTGAAACACCATGCCTATCTTCGTTCTGAGCTGCGTTACATCCGTGCCCTCGGCATAGATGTCCTCACCCTTGAAGCTTACTCTGCCTTCGATGCGGCAATCGGGCACAAGGTCGTTCATGCGATTGAGCGTTTTCAAAAAGGTTGATTTTCCGCAGCCTGACGGCCCTATGAGGGCACATATCTTCTGCGGCATGATATCCATGCTGATGCTGCGCAGTGCCTGATGCTCACCGTACCACAGCTCCAGATTTTCCGCTTTTATTATAGGGTCCATTGTTAGTCCTTTCTGACCTTTTTGCCGACAAACGCGGCGGCGAGATTGATTATAAGCGTTACGGCGATAAGAATTACCGCGATTGAAAAAGCCACATCGAATTTACCCTCCTCATTTGCGTAAATGTACAGCGCAACCGAGAGAGAGGCGGCGGACGATTGCAGCGCGTCGGCAAAGCCCAAGAGCCTCAGACCGAAGCCCGCGGTAAACAGCAGTGCCGCCGATTCGCCGACTACTCTGCCCACTGCAAGAATGCAGCCGGTGACGATGCCGTCAACGGCGTTTGGCAGAACGACTGTGCGTACCATGTGCCACTTGCCCGAGCCGAGTGCCAGCGCACCCTCACGGTAGGATTGCGGCACGGCGAGCAGGCTTTCCCCGGTGTTGCTTATGACCGTGGGCAGCACCATGATGATAAGTGTCAGCGCACCGGCCAAAATACCCTGCCGCAGTCCGAGTATCTGCGTGAAAAACAACATACCGACAAGACCGAAGATGATAGAGGGGATACCCGTGAGCGTTTCTACGGCGAAGCTGACGGCGTTGGTGATGCGACGGTCGGAAGCGTATTCGGTCAGATACACCGCTGCCCCCACACCCAGCGGTACGGCGATGAGCATGACGAGCAGGATAAGATACAAGGTGTTAAGAATATTCGGCAGTATGCCGACGGTGTCTTTTATATAGCTTGTCTGCGCGGTGAGAAATTCGCCACTTATGCCGGGTATGCCGCGATAGAGCAGGTAGCCGATAATACCCAGCAGGATAAGGCAGGTGATGCCGGCGCACAGCTTCATGCAGAATTTGAGGGAGAGATCCCGTGCCTTTCTCATGTTCAGCCTTCCTCCTTATGGGATATCGTGTGCAGCAGGGTGTTGACCATCATAATAAACAAAAACAGCACCAGACTTATGGAAAACAGCGCATCCCTGTGCAGCGTGCCGTAGGACGCGTAGGACATCTCCGACACGATGGCGGTGGTCAGAAATCTCACGGAGGAAAACAGTCCCGGCATATTGGCGACATTTCCGGCGACCATGATGATCGCCATCGCTTCGCCCATTGCTCTGCCCACACCCTGAACAACGGCGGTTGCAATGCCGCGTCTTGCTGCCGGCAGCGAAACTCTGAAATAGGTCTCGGTTTTGAGCGCACCCAGGGCAAGCGATGCCTCCTCGTATTCCGGCGCAACTACATCAAGCGCGGTTTTGGAGATGCTTATGATGTAGGGCAGTATCATAACGGCAAGAACTGTTATCGCAGTCAGAAGACACGCGCCCGAGGATAGGCCGAAAACGCTCTGTACCGCGGGAACTACGACTATCATTCCCACAAGGCCGTATATGACCGAGGGTATGCCGGCAAGAAGCTCAACGGCGGTGTTCACAAGCTTTGCCGTTTTCGGCGGTGCGACTTTGGAAAGGTACAGCGCCGTCATTATGCCGATGGGCACACCGATTATGACCGCTCCTGCGGTTCCGTATACGCTTGTCAAAATAAAGGGCAGGATGCCGAACTGCTCGCTGCCTGCGTCCCAGGTGTCGCCGAACAGGAAGGGGATAAGTCCTATCTCACGAATGGCGGGGATGCCGGCGATGATAAGATAGACGCTTATCAGAAGAACGAACGCCACCGCAATAAGTCCGCATATGAGAAAAAGCAGACGAAATCCTTTCTCCAATATGTTTTTGTACTTCATGAAATACTCCTGACAAAACATCCCATGGACACGCATGGGATGTCGGTTTTCGTGCGCCTTACTTTGCAACGGGGACTGCGCCTGCGCCTCTGATGAGGTCGGCAGCGTCGGTGCTTGTTGCGAAGTCAAAGAATGTCTGTGCTGCTTCGGAAAGCTCCGCACCGTCCTTGGTTACGAGGACGAAGGGCCTCTGGATTGCGTAGCTGCCGTCAAGCACGGCTTCCTCAGAGCAGGCAACGCCGCCCACGGTCAGAGCCTTGATGCCGGTCTGTCCCTCGACTGCGGACAGGGAAGCGTAGCCGATTGCGTTCTTGTTGCCGGCAACTGCGGAGATTATCGCTCCGGTGCTTGTAAGCTCCTGAGAAAGCTTGCATGCGTCCTTGGTGCCGGTGACGGATTCAAAGCCGTCACGGGTGCCGGAGTTTGCCTCTCTGCCGATGCAGGAGATTTCGAGGTCGTCGCCGCCGAGCTCGCTCCAGTTCGTGATTTTGCCGGTGAAAATGTCGGCTATCTGCTGAACGCTGAGGTCGCTTACCTTGCAGTCTGCATTGACGATAACGGCGATGCCGTCAAGTGCGATGGTCGTACCGACAAGACCGGTTTCGTTATCCTTGAGTGCACGGGAGGAAAGACCGATATCGCAGCTTCCGTTGCTGACGGACTCGATGCCCGTGCCCGAGCCTGTGGGGTCGTAGGTGACGGTTATATCCTTGTTGTTTTCCATGAACCGTTCCGAAAGTGCGCCGATGACCTTCTCCATGGAGGTCGAGCCGTTGGTGGAAACACTCCGGGGTTCGCCGTTACTGCCGCAGCCGGCAAGCAGGGTGAGCGTCATCATAGCGGCCATAACGGCGGCAAGTAAGCTTTTTCTTTTCATTTTGTGTACTCCTTTTACAAAATTTTTCTTGCAGACTTCTTTTTACTACGGCTTTAGCCTACCGCCGTGTCGTAAAGGCTACCACCGCGTTTTTGTAAAGACTTTGTAAGGCTTGACGGGCATATTTGCGCCCATGCTGCGTTAAAGCCCTTGACAATACAGGCCGGTATTCCCTGCACCCTTTGCCTTGATCTGCACCGTCAAACAGCGCGTGAACCGGCATATTTGCAACAAAAAACCGGGATGCTTTTCGCATCTCGGTGTGATTAAGTATTGGTTTATTCGCCCTTTGCCATTTTGACGATATCGCCCACGCCGTCGAGGATAACGCTCGGACGGTAGGCAAAGTGCTCAAGCGTCTTGCGCGTGGATATGCCGGACATGACCAGCACTGTGGACATACCGCTTTCCATGCTGGAAATGACATCGGTGTCCATACGGTCGCCGATCATAACAGCCTCACCGGAGTGGCAGCCGAGAATTTTAAGCCCCGTGCGCATCATGAGCGGGTTGGGCTTGCCGCAGAAATACGCCTCGGTTCCGGTCGCCATCTCGATGGGGGCGATGAGTGCGCGGCAGGCGGGCGCGATGCCGTTTTCGATAGGGCCGGAGATATCGGAATTTGCTCCGATGAGCTTTGCTCCCTCCAAAACAAGGTTTGTCGCCTTTGTCAGCGTGTCGAGCGAATACGCCTTGCCCTCGCCGACGATTACATAGTCGGGGTTAATATCGTTCATTGTTATACCCGCGTCATACAGGGCGTTTAACAGTCCCGCCTCGCCGATTACATATGCCGAGCAGCCCGGCGACTGCTCCTTAATAAACGCCGCCGTTGCCAGCGCGCTGGTGTAAAAATGCTCCTCGGGAACATCAAGCCCCATGCGTGCAAGCTTCTGATTCAATTCCTTTGGCGTGCAGCCGCTGTTGTTGGTCAGAAACAGGTAACCCTTATCGTTTGCCTTGAGCCAATCTATAAACTCCACCACGCCCGGCAAAATGCGGTTGCCGTGGTAGATAACACCGTCCATATCGCAAATAAAACCCTTTTTTTCGTTAAAATCTATCATATAATTCCTCCTTTCTCCTTCAAAACCATATTAACGCATTTTTGTAAAACAGGACAGAGCAATTTTGTAAAAAGAGTGTAAAAAAGCCTGCGGCTATGCCGCAGACAGAATTATGCAAAGATTATATTGACGCCTCTGAACTTGAGGTTTTCGGTTACGGACTTGGCCTCCGTGCCGGTAATGACCGCCTCGCACTCGGATAGGTCGGCGATGCTCGCAACGGAGCTTTTGCCGAATTTTGTCGAGTCGCACAGCACATACTTTTTCTTCGCGTTGCGCAAAACGGCACGCTCGACCGTGGCAACGGCGAGATTGTCGCTGTATACGATGCCGTTGTCGTCAATCGCATCGCAGCTTATGAAGGCGTAATCGACATTTATGTTGTTAAAAAAGTTGTATGCCTCGCTGCCGATTATCGTTCCCGTCGCGCTCCTGATGATGCCGCCGCAGATGTGCGTGTTGAGTATCGCCCAGTTTGCGAGATATTCAGCCGCCTGCATGGAATTTGTGTATATCTCCGCGGCATCAAGGTCGTCAAGGAGGTTGCTGAGCGCATAAACGGTCGTGCCGCTGCCCAACGAGAGCGAGTCGCCGCTTTTTATGAGCGTGCGCGCCTTGGTCGCAATGCGCCGCTTTTCGTTTACATTCTTGTGAAGCTTGCTGTCAAAGGTCTCATCCGGCACGGGATTTATCGACATTACGCCGCCGTAGGTGCGGATAATGAGCTTCTTTTCCTGCATATCCGCAAGCTGCTTTCGCAGGGTGGACACCGAAATGTTCAGGATTGCGCCCAGCTCGTTGACCGACATTTCGCCGCGACTTTCGAGAATGCTGATGATCCTTTGCTCTCTTACTGCGGTCTTCAACTATACCACTCCGATACAAATAAATTCAGTCTGTAAAAAATACAGCTCCGATTTTGTGTAGTACTGACAAGAAAAAACACGCAAAAATCGCCCAAAACGAGCGAAACACGCAAAAATCGCCCCAGCGGTTCAAGCACTCGTTTTGCCTGAATTTCGCACGGTTGACAAGGCTTTTCCCGCCGAATATTATATAGAGGTGCGTAAGCAATAATCGGCGAAGTGCGCATTTTTATACACGACAATATACCACAAGAGGTACAATAATTTCAAGTATTTTTTGCACAGAAACCGAGGTATAATTAGCTTGCGCATTCTGCACACTTATTATAAAATTAAATGAACTTTCTTGAACGGAGGTAATATTATGAAAGAGCTTTCTGTCGGACAGGCTCAGAAAATGACGACCCCCGCGCCCTTTGCGCTGCTGTCGTCGGTTGACGGTGCGGGCAGGACCAATCTCATGGCGGTGTCATGGTGGACATATCTGAGCAACCATCCCGTCAAGATAGGCGCGTGCCTGAGCAACAAGGGCTTCAGCGGCGGCAACATCCGTGCAAACGGCGAGTTTGCGCTGAACCTTGTGGACGAAACGATGAAGCAAAAGGCTCTCGACTGCGGAAGATGCTCCGGCAGAGATACCGATAAGGCTCAAAAGCTCGGTATTGAGCTTGTTGACGCAAAGGTCATTGCGCCCAAGGTCGTTGAGGCAAGCAAGCTCGTTTTTGAGTGCAGGCTGAGCGACACGCTCGCTGTCGGCGATCACACCTTCTTTGTCGCTGATGTTGTTGCTATCTACGGCGATGAAAGCAAAAAGCAGCTCTTTGCAATAAACGGATACGGGAAATTAGATACGGTAGAAATGTGAGGTAAAACGCTATGATAATGGATTGTGCAAAATATGCGGGTCCCTGCGAGTGCGGCAGAACGCATGAGCTGGAGACCAAGATGGTGGTCGTTGAATACGGTGCCGTGAAGAACTTTGAAAAGTACATGGAGGAGGTCGGCCTTGCGGGTAAAAAGCGCACGGTCGTCTATGACTCCGTTATCTACAAGCTCACCGAGGGCAAGCACGTCGCCGCCGACCAGGAGATAGTCCTCGAGGCAAAGGGGCTGCGCGCCGAGGATACCGTCATCGAGGAGATGATGGCAAAGCTCGATAACCCCGAGGTCCTCGTCGCCTACGGAGCAGGCACCATTATGGATTTCGGCCGCTATCCGGCATATAAGCTCGGCATTCCCTTTGTTGCCATACCCACGCTTGCATCCTCCGACGGCTTCACCGCCAACATCTGCTCGGCGATATTAAACGGTCAGAAGAAGTCCACTCCCATGTGCGCACCCACGCTCGTCGTCACCGACCTTGACATCATCAAGGGCGCACCCATGCGCCTTGTATCCAGCGGCATCAACGACATTCTGTCAAAGTACATATCCGTGCTTGACTGGAAGATATCCACCATGGTCACGGGAGAGTATTTCTGCCCGATGGTGTGCGAGCTTGCAGAACACGCGCTGAAGATCATGCGTGAAGCGGCAGATAAGCTGGCGAAAACCGGTGAGGTCGATCACGAGGCGATGACGATGGCTCAGATGGAGTCGGGTCTGACCATGCAGCTTCTCAACCACTCAAGAGCCGCCTCCGGCGCAGAGCACCTTATGGCGCACCTTGTCGAGATGCAACCGCCCCGCTTCGAGGGAGCGGAGGGCATCCACGGAGAATGCGTCGGCGTAGGCACTTATCTGTGCATCAAGGAGTATCACCGCCTTGCATCCCTGCCCACGCCCAAGGCAAAGAAGTTTGAGCCTCTGAGCGAGGAGTGGATAAGAGAAAAGTTCGGCGACCGCCTTGCCCCGGGCATCATCAAGGAAAATGCCAACGATGTTCTCGGCACCTTCGACCCGCAGAACATAGTCGATCACTGGGATGAGATCCGCGACATGATAAACAAGCTGCCCACGACCGAGGAGATGGCGGCGCTGTACTCAGCCTGCGGCTGCAAGTACCTGCCCGAGCATATCGGAGTAAAGCCCGAACTTGCCGATGAAATGATAACCGTTTCCTCCGCAATCAGAAACCGCAATACCCTCATCCGCATGAGACGCGTTTTGGACTTCACCTGAGCGGCTCAGGATAAGCGAATAAGCATAAGCAAAAGCACCTCGGGAGAGGTGCTTTTTGCTTATGCTTTCAGGTATTGGACAGACAGGAAATATATTGTTCAAAAAAATGAATGATTGGCAGTTTTTTAACGTGGGCTTTTGTAGAAATTGGGCAAACAAATTTAGTGAAATTGCAAAAATGAACGAAATGAAAATGCGCACTTTTTCAAAAAAAGTGCGCATTTTGCGCAAAAGCAAAAAAAGATTGATAAGTCAAGCGTTTGAGCCGCTTTTTTGCGTGCAAATTCAGCATTTACACGAAAGAAAAATTGCAATAAAATTTATTCAGTCTTAACAAATATACACCAGTTTTTCAGTAAAGGAGAAAACAGAAAATGAGACCTGAAATTATCATAATGCTGACTCACCACGATGTCACCGTAAAGAACGCAGCCGAGATATTCGAGCAGTGCAAGGATATAGAAGAGGTCAAGTTCTGGGGCTTCAAGAATGTCGGTCTGCCCAAGGACGAGATGAAGGCTCTGGCAGGCGCAATGAAGGCCGCCGGCAAGACCACCTTCCTCGAGGTTGTCACCTATGACGAGGCAAGCTGTCTTGACGGTGCACAGACCGCCATCGACTGCGGCTTTGACTACCTCATGGGCACCATTTACTACGACTCCGTCGCAAAGCTGCTCAAGGATAACGGCATGGAGTACCTTCCCTTTGTCGGCAAGGTTTCCGGCAGCCCCAGCATCCTCGAGGGCACCAACGAGGAGATCATCCGGAATGCAAAGGATCTGATGGCAAAGGGCATCACCGGCTTCGACATTCTCGCCTACCGTCATGTCGTTGACGGCGAGAAGCTGGCATACGACTTCTGCAAGGCAGTTGACGCAAAGATCTGCATCGCCGGCTCTATTAACGGCTACGACCGTATCGACACCATGTTCGATATCGGACCCTGGACCTTCACCATGGGCTCGGCGCTGTTTGACAAGAACTTCGTCGCAGAGGGCAGCTTCCGCGAAAATCTTCAGGCAGTAGCCGATTATATGGCAAAAAAGTAAATCGCTTCTCACGGCGGTTACAATAGAAAGTAAAAAAGGATAATAGGGAGGACGACCAATTGGAAGACAACAAACTTAAGAAGGCCCTAACCGCAGCAGGTATATGGGCTGTCGCAGTCGGTGCGGTTATTTCCGGCAGCTACTACGGCTGGAACTACATTTTCAGCGAGACCAACTTTACCGGCGCACTCATCGCAATGGCTATCGCAATTTTGTTCTATATCCCCTTCGCGTTCATGTTCGCAGAGCTTGCAACCGCTATCCCCAGCTCCGCAGGCCCGGCAGCATACACCGAAAAGGCATTCGGCAGAGGAGCAGGCTTCTTCGCAGGCTTCAGCTATCTTGTTGAGTCTCTGTTCTGCACACCCGGTATCTGTATTGCCATCGGCGCATATGTTCACACCCTGTTCCCGGTAGTTCCGGCGGTCGTTGCATCCGTCGTTGCATACCTCATCTTCCTGTTCATCAATATGCGCGGCATCGAAGCCGGCCAGCTCATCGGCCTTATCGTCACCATCATCGGTGTTGCAGGCGTCGTGCTGTATGCAGCTATCGGACTTCCCAGCGCAGACTTCAGCCTCCTCGGCAAGATGGGCGACCTCGGCGGCATAAAGGGCATCTTCATCGCTATCCCCTACGCAGTATGGTTCTTCCTTGCGTTTGAGGCAGGCGGCATGGGCGCAGAGGAATGCAAGAACCCCTCCAAGGACATTCCCAAGGGCTTTATCGTCGGTATCTTCACTCTGCTCGTCGGCGGCATGCTCATGCTCATCACCACCGCAGCAGCTCTCCCCAAGGAGGAGATCCTTAAGAACGACGCTCCCGTTGCAAATGTCATCAACCACCTGTTCGGCGAAGGCTCTACCATGAGCATCATCTTCATCGTTATTGCGATGATCGGCCTTGCCGCATCTCTTAACGGCATCATCATCGGCCAGTCCCGTCAGACCTACGCCCTGGCACGCTGCAAGTGCCTGCCCGGCTTCCTCGGCAAGCTCGACAAGAACGGCACTCCGATGAACGCACTTCTCGTTACCTCTGTCATCGGTATCGCACTGACCCTCATGGGCTCCGTTGCGGTTATCGTTGTCATCGCAGGCATCGGCTCTGCATTCATGGCTCTGTGCTGCTTCGCTTCCTGGATCAAGCTGAGCAAGGACCAGCCCGATATGCCTCGTCCCTACAAGTGCCCCAAGTGGCTCGGCTACCTCGGCATTCCGTTCTGCGTACTCGTCGCAGCAGCTTCCATCTACAGCGCAGTTGCAGGTCAGACCCTGCTTCTGGCAGGTATCGCTTTCGGCTTCTTCGTGCTCGCGATCATCTACTACATTGTCGTTTGCAAGAAGAAGAACGGCACCTTCCTTGTAGAACCTGAAGATCAGTGATACAATAGTAAATAAACATCAAATGTCATTCGCGGCATCGCTTAATCGCGATGCCGTGATGACTATCCGGACAAGATAGGAGAATACAATGGGCAAATATGTAATAGGTATCGACCTCGGTACTCAGTCCCTCAAGGGCTTCCTCGTCGACCCGCAGGGTAAAATAGTCGCCGAGTCGTCTCATGCGCACGACTATACCGCCCCTCACCCCAACTGGGCCGAGTCGAAGGTCTCGGATTATATAGTTTCCTTAACAAGCGTCATTAACGACCTCGTTGCAAAAAGCGGCATTGATCCCGAGGATATCGGCACTATCGGCATGGACGCGATAAACGACTCCGTCATCGCCGCCGACGCCGACGGCAATGCACTCGGCGATCTGTGCGTCATCTGGATGGATCGCCGCGCCGAGGCTATCACCGACAGGATAAAGGCGAATGTCGATGAAGGTCATGTTTTCGATGTTACCGGCCTTAACCTCGACTCCACCCACACCGCGGCAAAGATGCTGTGGATAAAGGAGGAGCGTCCCGACCTTTACGAGAAGGCAAAGTACATCATGAATGTTGACAGCTACATGGTCTACTGGATGACCGGCGTTGCGGCAGTTGACTATGCGCAGGCCTCCGCTTCCATGCTTTACAATGTCGCAAAGATGGATTGGGACCCCGAGATGTGCGAGCTGTTCGGCCTCGACCCGGCACTGCTCGGCACTCTGCAGAAGGCAGAGAATGTTGTAGGCACTCTTAAGCCCGACATCGCTCAGCGTCTGCACCTTACCACCAAGACCAAGGTCATCGTCGGCACCGGCGATGAGCACAGCTCCTGCCTCGGCTCGGGCCTTGTCAAGAGCGGCATGGTCTGCGACATCACCGGCACGGCGGAACCCGTCGCTGCGACCTTCAACAAGCCCGTTTTCGACAAGAAGGGCCTTGTTGAGACTCACCACTCCGCGGACTCCGGTCTGTGGCTCATCGAGAACCCCGGCTTCGTTTCCGGCGGCTCGACCAGATGGTTTATAGACAACATTCTGCGCAAGCCCGGCTACAAGGAAATGAACGAGATAGCCATGGGCGACACCTCCTTCCTCGGCAAGGTAGACCCCGAGGCAAAGGAAACGCTGGTAAATTATATTGCCCCCAAGAATGTAGCCATTGGCTCGAACGGTCTGACCTTCCTGCCCTGCATGGGCGGCGCAATGACCCCGACATGGAACGGCAAGGCGAGAGGCACCTTCATCGGCCTGACCCTCAGCCACGGCGTCGGCGAGATGGCGAGAGCCGTTTTCGAGGGCATCACCTTCGGCCTTAAGGACAATGTCGATCGCTTCGCAGAGCTGGGCATCGACGCCGACACCGTGCGTATAGTCGGCGGTGCGACCAAGTCCCCGTTCTGGTGCCAGATGAAGGCAGACGCACTCGGCAAGCGCCTTGAAGCGACCAAAAGCTCCGAGGGCGCGGCAATCGGTGCGGCAATGCTCGCATCCGTTGCCGAGGGCAACTTTGCAAACCTCGAGGAGGCCGCAGAGGCAATGGTCGAGCTGGGCGCAATTTATGAGCCCGACTTCAGCAAGAAAGCCGAGTACGACGAGGCATATGCCCGTTACCTCGAATGCTACACCACTCTCGAGCCCTTCTTCAACAAGTACTACAAGGCATAATACACTGCAAAGGAAGTTCAGATAAAATGATAGATTCCCGTTTAATCAGAGCAGACGCAACAAAGCTCCGCGAGCTTGAAAACATCATGAAGCAGCAGGAAAACTCCGAAATTCTCTGCTCGATTAACATGAAGGACATTTCCATTGCCTCCGGTGCGGTCGAGGGCATCTGCGATGCGGTCGCTTCCCTCACCGAGGGCAAGAAGGTCCTGCTCGTTACCGGCCCTGTTGACTTCCGTGATAATGCCGACCGTCAGGTCAAGCAGCGTGTACTTGAACTCCTCAAGACCAGGTATGAGGTCGAGTGGTATGTTGTAAGAGAGCCCGATGACAGCATCGTTCACTGCACACCCGAAAATGCAGCTCTTATCGCAGAGCACTTTGACGGTGTGGACTGTGTTGTCGGCATAGGCGGAGGCACGATGTGCGATCTGTGCAAGTACTCCACCTATACGGCAAACAACGCTGAGCCCCTGCCGCTGATAATCGTTCAGTCTGCTCTTTCCGTCAACGCATTTTCGGACAACTCCTCCGTCATGCTCTTTTCCGGCGTAAAAAGAACGGTACATTCCCGTTACCCCGACATTCTTATCATCGACCTTGACATTGTTGCGGCCGCACCGGCAGAGATGAATGTCTCCGGCTACGGCGACCTTATCGCAACATGGACGGCTCCCGTCGATTGGTATCTCGGAAATGTCCTCGGCATGAGCTCCGGCTTCCACACCGCACCCTCGGACATGATCCGCACGCAGTGCGAGGAGCTTTTGGAAAACTCGGCAAAGCTCGCCGCCGGTGACGACAAGGTGCTGTATGATCTGGCAAATGTTCTCACTCTGAGCGGCCTTTCCATGGGCCTTGCCGACCAAAGCTCACCGGCATCCGGCTCGGAGCACGTCATGAGCCACCTCATCGACATGGCGTCCAAGGTACGCCGCACCGGCATTTGCTACCACGGCACTCAGGTCGCCGTTTCCGGCATCAACTCCTGCATCATCTGGGACTACCTGCTCAATGAGTTTGACCCCGGGAGCATTGATGTCAGCAAGTGCTACCCCACTGCCGAGGAGATGGAGAGCAAGGTTCGTGCCGCTTTTGATTGGCTTGACGACACCCACTCCGCTGCCGACGAGTGCTGGTCGGATTATCAGAAGAAGCTTGCCAAGTGGCATGAGAACAAGGACAAGTTCGTTTCCTTCCTCGAGAACTTCGAGGACTTCAAAAAGACTGTTGCGCCGTGGGTCAAGAAGCCCGAATACATCGCCGACTGTATGCACAAGGCAAACGCACCAACCCGTTACAGCGTTCTGAATTACCCCGTTGACGCAAAGACGGCAAGATGGGCAATGCAAAACTGCAATCTCATGCGCAACCGCTTCTCGGTTATCGACCTTCTGTACTTCACCGGCATCTGGAACGATGAATTCGTGCAGATGATAATCGACAGAGCAGACGGCATGGATGCGGGACTATGAAAAAATACGCACCCGAGATAATTCTTGAGTGCTCGCTGAATGCACGGGACCTCGGCGGTATCCCCGCCGCCGAGGGCAGCCGTGTAAAAAGCGGCCGGCTCATTCGCTCCGGCGAGCTGAGCAGACTGAGCCCGAGCGATGAGAGCTATTTGCGCGGCATCGGCCTGCGCAGCATTGTGGATTTTCGCACCGAACAGGAGCGCATACTCAAAGCCGACAGGCAGATAAGCGGCGTTAACTACCTGCATCTGCCCGTTATCGAAAGTCTGCTTCCGGGCATAACACGCGAGTCGATAGAGGACCCCTACAAGGCGTTTTCACGACCCGACTATGCCGCAACGCTCGGCTCGAACGGTTTTGCCGTCATGAGATCGCTGTATCCGCTGCTTGTCGAAACGGAAAGCGCGATAAGAAATTACAGCCGCTTTTTCCGCCTGCTCGAGGATACCGAGCAGGGAGCTGTGCTGTGGCACTGTGCCATGGGTAAGGACAGAGCCGGTATCGCCTCGGCACTGCTTTTGTATGTGCTGGGCGCGTCCATGGACAGCATCACAGAGGACTATCTTCTCACCGGTACCCGCTGCGCCGTGGAGATACGCTCGGCTACCGATGCCTGCCGGGAGTTTACCGACGATGAAGCGGTCATAGAGTCTGTTTATTGGCTCAATACTACAAGTGAGGAATACCTCGCCGCCGCATTTGACGCGATGAGAGATCTGTGCGGCAGCGTGGACGGTTATATCGGGCAAAAGCTCGGTATCACCGAGGAAAGAAAGCAAAGGCTCAGGCGACTTTACCTGACCTGACGCGGGGAACTGCAAAATGAATGCTGTTATAACAAAGCTTGCCGATGCCGGCTGCGATATCGGCAAAGGTCTGGAAACAAATTATAACGAGGAAGAGCTGTATATCAGCAGCCTGCGCTCCTTTGCCGAGGATGACACTCCGCAGAAGATGGAAAAAGCGATTCGGAGCAATGATCTCAAGCAGTGCAGGATGTATGCCTGCTCGTTCCGCAGGGTGCTGTATAATCTCGGAATGCGTGAGCTGTATTATCTCAACGACAGCATTTTCGCCTCAGCCGAGTGCGGCAGCTCCGAGCTTGGCAGGCTGGTAAAGCGGCTTATTTTGAAGAAAAACGAAATGGCCGCAATAATTCGATCGATATAATCTGAATATAACTGAAAAACCCGACGGTACATACCGTCGGGTTTTCGGTTATTTGGGGAAAGCTCTGATGTGTTGTCCTTGAACTTCCCGAAGGTCTCTTTTTGTGCCTCGGTCAGTGTTTCAGTCAGCTTTTCCTAGTTACGTGCAGCGAGCTGCAGGACGTGCGCATATTCGCCGGTTCTGCGGAAGCCCCGCTCCGACAGGGGAATGTTGCCATAGTATAGATTCTCTATGATGCTGTTCATGTGTGCCACCTCCTTTGGCAGCGCACACATTGGTGTGGGATTTTTCTATATTCATTATTCAATCAACTGGTATGCTTATCTGCGTTACGAACTGCTCGGGGTCGGAGGTGATGCCGTAGTCTATCATCGTGATCTCGCGCGAAAAATCTGCCGGCTCAAGGCCGCGCTCTTTCATGTACCGTGCGAGCTTTTCGTACTGCGCGGCGGCCTCGCGGTGGCTCCCGCAATAGCGGACGGTCACGCACCTTGTCGAGGGCAGCTCGCGCACGCCGTCTCCGGCCTCGTCCTCGTCGAGGACGAGGAAAATGCAGTCGTACTTATCAAATCTGTCCGCAAGCAGATTTTCTCTCGATATGCCGACGCCGACCTTGCCGAGGAACACGGCGGTGTCGCGGCGGCTGCCGTCGAGCCCGCGTATGGGCAGCTCCATGCTGAGTGCGTTATCCAATTCAAGCGGCTTTTCGACCCACACGAGGCGGCATGGCGGCAGGAGCTTTTCCTCGATCAGGTCCAGCGGCGCGCTTTTTGCGTCCGCGAGCATGCTCAGGCGATTGTCGATCTTGCGCTCGATTATCTCAAGCTCGCGCCGCTTTTTGCCGATCTCTGCCTTTTGGCGCAGGAGCTTCTGCTCGATGTTGCCGACGTCGCGGTTTTTGAGAAAATCTCCGATGGCGGGCAGCGGCATGCCCAGCATGCGCAGATAGCGCACGGTGTTCAGCGGCTCAAACTGCCGCACGCTGTAGTAGCGATAGCCCGTGCCGGGGTCGACATACTCCGGCTGCACCAGCCCGAGCGTTTCATAGTGACGCAGCGTGCCGACGCTCAGGTCAAACAGGCGCGCGACCTCGCCGATGGAGAAGAGCTTTTCTTTATCCAAGCCTCTGCCCCGCCTTCTCCCTGCGGCCGATTATCCCGTAGGCAATGACGCAGATGACAGCCTGCAAAAGCGAGCCTGCCGCCGTCGCAAGACCCATGGGCAGAAGCGTCGACGGGAACATTTTCGACATGAAGTACGCGCCCGGAACGCGCACGAGCGCAACGCCCGTTATGTTCGACACAAACGAGAACATCGGCAGCCCGCAGGCACAGAAATAGCCGCTGAAGCAGAAGTGTATTCCGGCAAAGAAGCAGTCGAATATATAGCCGCGCAGATACTGCCCACCGGCGGTGATGACGTTTTCATCGGGCGTAAACAGACCGACGACGGGCTCGGCGATAAACTGGATGAGGATGCTTATAAAAATGCCGAAGCCGGCGGCGATGGCGATAGCGTACCACAGCGTTTTCTTCGCACGCTCGGGCTTTCCCGCGCCGAGATTCTGTGCGCCGAGCGCCGACACCGTCGAGAGCATCGACGAGGGCACAAGGAACAGAAAGCATATTATCTTTTCGACTATGCCGACGGCGGCGGAGTCCGTGAGGCCGCGGCGGTTCGCGATGACGGTCAGAATTATAAACGCGACCTGGATAAGCCCGTCCTGGAGCGAAACGGGCACGCCGATGGACAGTATCTGACCCATGACGCCGCGCTGCGGGCGCAGGTCGCCTTTTGAAAGAGTGATGCTCTTATGGCGGCGGATGGCGATGAGCGCAACGACGACGCTTATAGCCTGCGCTATCGTCGTGCCGAGGGCGGCGCCCGCCGGGCCGAGGTGCATCGCGCCCATGAAGAGATAGTCCAGCGCGATGTTCGCAACGCAGGCCACGGCGATGAAGTACATGGGGCTTTTGCTGTCGCCCATGCCGCGGAAAATGCTGCTTATGATGTTATAGGCCGTGATGAGCGGGATGCCGGCAAAGCAGATGATGAGATATCGCACCGTGCCGCCGACAGCCTCCTCGGGCGTTGACATGACGCTCACGATCGGGCGCACGAGCAGGACGAGAACGGCCGTCATGGCAGCGGACACGAGCATGAACAGCGTCACCGTATTGCCCACGCAGGCAGAAACGCGCTTTTTATCGCTCGCGCCGACCGCGCGGCCGATGGACACCGTCGTTCCCATGGCAAGGCCGACGATCATGACAGTCAGCATATGCATGACCTGGCTGCCGATAGAGACAGCCGTTGTCGACGCGACGCCCTCGTACTGCCCGATTATGAAAAGATCCGCCAGACCGTACAGCGTCTGAAGAAAGTATGATAAAAAATACGGCAGCGAAAAGATGACTATGTTTTTAAACACGCTGCCTGTTGTGAGATTTCGTTCCATGCTATCACCTCTACGAATAGCTATAGCTGACGGAAGCCGAACCCCTGCCGCCTGACATTTTTGGAGGCGCATTGACGCACCTACCTATACATATATTGCGGTAGCCCGGTGCTGCACCTGCTGACAAAACCGGTAGGCGTTCGGCTCTCGTCAGCTATATTAAACTCTACAACTATTGTAGAGTCAAGGATAAATTTATCCCCGGTACGAAAATCGGACCGGGGGTAAATTTCCTTCTCTATTTCGGATTTTTCGGCTTATTTGCCGAGCAGATGCGCAGAGGCGGCCATGACCGTGTCAAAGGCCTCGTCCATGCGCCTTATGGTCTTGCGCAGGAAGCGGTAGGGCGCTTCGGAGGCCCAGTCGCTGCCGATGGCGCAGATAAGGCCGCTGCCGATGAGCGGGAGGTAGGCGCGGATCTGCTTTTTGTGGTGGATCTCTTCGAGGTCGAGCATGACGTGAACGCCCAGTCGCTGGAGCTTTTCGCTGTTTTTGAGCACGCCCTCGCTTGCGTCGGCCAAGATTACGTTCATGCCGAGCTTGTCCGACAGCCGCCTGAGCACGGCCTCTGTCGTGTCGTTCCACTCGACGTCCCTCATGTTCAGCAAAAAGCAGTTGTCGCCGAAGCAGAGCTTCGGAAGGTTCTCCTCGGTAAGGAGTCTTTCGCTGAATTTTGTCGTCGCTGCCGGCATGACCTCGGGCAGCTCATCGTTCATGAGGCTGCCGAGGATATCCTCGGACTGACGGCGGCGGTCGAGAAATTCCTCGACGCTGCACTCGTCGGGATCGTAAACGGGTGCGGCGACGATGAGGTCGACCCCGGCATCCTTCGCCGCCATGAGGCGGCGAATGGTGTCGATCCTGTTTTTGCAGGTTTTGTCCATGCCCGGCATGACATGCGCTTTAAAATCAATTATCATTGCATGATCTCACTCTTTCTTTTACTTGATTCTATTAAGCGATTCAGGCCAAGGCAGGGGTAGTACAGCGCAAGCCCGAGGATGATCGAGCCGAGCGCTATGCACAGGAGGACGACGATATCATGCGTGTAGTTGCTGCCGTACATTCCCGCGATGGTCTCTCGCATTGCGTTCATTGCATATTTGAAGGGCATGTAGTCGTAAAGCTTCCGGAATATCTCCGGGACCACCTCGACGGGGTATGTGCCGCCGGAGCCCGCGACCTGCATGACCATGACGATGACGGAGGCCGCCATGCCTATATTATCAAGTGCGAAAACAAGTGCGTAGTTTATAAGTGAGAAACAAAGCCCCGTGACGACGGCTGCGAGCACGAAGCGCCACGGATACAGGCACTGGATCTGTACATAGAACAGATCGCCGAGCGAAACGATAAGCGCCTGACCGATTGCAACAAGGAAGAACAGGCCGTAGCGGCCGAAGAATCTCTCGTGCAGACGCAGGCCGAGCGGCGCATCCTGCGCACGGATCTTGACCTTGAGGAACACTGCGCTCAGAAGCGCACCGACCCACTGGGCGAGCACCGTGTAAAACGGAGCCATCGCAGAGCCGTAGGTCTCGATCTCGTATTTTATGACGGTGTCCATGCTGATGGGCGAGGCGAGGTATCCGCCTACGAGATCGCCCTGATTTTCAAGCGTATCGCTCACCTCGGCAAGCAGCTTGCTGCCTGCAAGCGCCGAGACAAATTCCGAGAAGACCTTAAGCTCCGCCTGCGCGCCCTCTATGGCCTTCTGAGTGTCGGTAAAGCCGGACTGCATGGTGCCTATCGAGCCGAGGTAGGAGTTCAGCGTTCCGCTCAGCGCGCTCGTAGAGCTCTGAAGCTTGCCGAGCACGGAGGTAACATTGGCCGAGGCGCCCTGCGCCTGGTTAAGCGCGGCGTGCAGCTTCGGCGCAAGGTCACTGCTGACCGTGGCCGAGAGGCTGCTTATCGTTTCGCGCGCGGAGGTAACGGATTCAATGAGCGAGGCCTGCTGCTCGCGGATACCCTCCCAGCTTTCGTCGTTTGCCTGCTTGAGGCTGCCGAGAGCCGCGCTGAGGGTCTTGAGCTTCGAGGCGAGGGCATTCATCTGGGATGCCGCCGCGTCAAAGCCTATGGAGGTGAACGACTGCGCCATGTCCGAGCAGTTAGTGCTCAGGGCGTCAAGCATCGCAACATCGGCGGCAAGGCCGGTGGAAACGTAGTCGTTATAGCGGTTTATGTCGGAAAACGCATTCTCAAGGCTTGTCTGTATTGCGGCGAGGTTCGCGTCCGCCTGTGCGAGAGCGGTGGTAACGCTCTGCACCGTCGTGTCGACGCGCTCGTTTATAGTCGCCGTATCGTCGCCGACCTTGTTCAGCAGTTCCTTCGACTGCTCAAGGGTAGCTGCAGTGTTGTTGCACAGCTTCACGGAAACGCTTATGAGGTTTCGCGCGGAGTTTGTCAGGCCGTTTGCGGCGCTGAGCGCTGCGCAGCAATCCGAGAGCTTCAGGCTCAGGTCGCTTATGTCCTCGCTCAGTCCCTTGAGAAGGCTCTCGGCGGTGACGCCGTTTGCGTTGGCGACCGAGATCAGCGAGGCGATATCGTCGGATATCGTCTGCACGAAGGTTGCGTTTACCTGCTCCTGAACGGCGGTCTTGGCCTTGCCGGTGATCTTCGGCGCGATGGCGTTTTTCTTATCGTTCTGATAGAAGATTATTTCGGGGTTTGTAATGTCGCCGCTCAGAAAGCTGGTGACGTTGGCGGTGAAATCCTCGGGCACGACGAGCGCCGCGTAGCAGTCGCCGCTGTAGACGAGGTCCAATGCATCCTGCTTTGTGTCGACAAACTGCCAGCCGATGGTGTCGTTTGCCTCGAGGGCGCTCACGACCTCATCGCCGATGTTTAATTTAAGCCCCAAAACGCTTGCTCCCTCGTCATTGGAGGCGACGGCGACCTTTATGCGCGAGGTCGCGTCCGGGCCGTAGGGATCCCAGTTCGAGAAAATGTTGAACCACGCGTACAGGCAGGGCACGGCGGCAAGTCCGAGGATTATGACGATGGCGACGACGCTTGAGGATATTCTGCGCAGATCGTTTCTGCATATGGTGAGAATATTTTTCACTTCGTCACCTCCTCTTCGAGCTTCTGCAGGAGCTTGAGGCCGCGGCGCGGGGTCTTGACGGTGATAAGGCTGTCAAACTCGCCGAGCTCGTCGCGCGACAGCTCGTTTATCGTCGCTTGCAGCATCCAGTCGGAATATGCAATATACAGAAGGAACGCCGCGACGACGAACATGCAGGCTATCCATATGATAAGGAACACTATCCTTGAGCTGTCGGTCAAAAGCAATATGCCGACGAGCAGGAAGGGTATGACTATAAGGCTTATCAGTCCGTTTTTTATGCGGCGCTTATTGTCCTGATGCACCTGCTCTGCGTACATCAGCAGCTTGCCGTAGAGCACGTCGGTGCTGCTTTCACGGACACGGACATTGAGCTTCTTTGCCATATCACAGCACCCCCGATTTCTCCATCTCGTCCTCGACGAAACGGTTCATTTTTATAAAGGGCTTGCGCACGACAAGGCCGATGACGATGCCGGCGATACCGAACAGGAGCAGCTCGCCCAAATAGATGAAATAATCCCAGTGATACATGCCGAAGATCGCTTCTCGCATTGCATTTATCGCGTACGGGAAGGGGAAGAACAGATATATCTTGCTGAATATATCCGGCAGGATCTCGATCGGGTACGAGCCCGAGGAGCCGGCTATCTGCACGACCAGGATAACAACGACGACGGCCTTGCCGAGGTCGCCGAAGGCCAGCGCCAGCGAGTAGATGATTGCGTTGAAGACAAAGCTCGTGACAGCCGCGGCCGCCCAGAACAGCCACGGATTTTCGACCTGACAATTGAGCAGATATATATCGCCCAGAACGATGATCGCCGCCTGTATCTGGCCGAGGAAGAAAAACAGCAGGAACTTGCCCCAGTATTTCTGCCCGTCGGTGACATGGCGCAGCCCCTTGGGCTCGGCCTCCACTTTGAGTATGGCGATCAGGATAACGCCGCCGACCCAAATTGCAAGAGTGGAATAGAACGGAGTCATCGCGTCGCCGTAGCTTGCGGTGGGATAGATGACCTCCTCGGAGACCTTGACGGGCTCGGAGAGGAACTCCGCGTATTTTTCGGCATTGCCGTTCAAAACGGTTATGAGCGTTTGCAGTCTCTCGTCGGCCGTGCCCTCGTTTATCTTGACAAGCAGATCGTCGCAAGAGTTTGCGACGCGCTCCATGAGAGCCTGCAGCCTCGTCATCGACGAGGAGACGTATTTGAGCGTATCGCCCGCGGAGGAGACGACCGGCGCTATATCGTCAAGCGTTATGCCCAGACTGTTAATGAGCGGCCCCATCATGTTCAGGGTGCTCGAAAGATTGGTGAGCATCATGTCGATACCGGTCTTGAGCTCGTTTGTTATCATCGAACGCATGAGCGAAACGGTGTCCGCGCAGGCGCCGGTTATATTCGCCGCGTCCTCGGCAAAGCTTGCGTCGTCGCGCAAAAGCTCAAGCTGATTCTGCATCTGCTTTGTGCGCTCTATTAGTGCATCGAGCGTATTTGCGACATAGGCCGTGCCGCTCATGGCGCTGTTTTCGGGAAGCAGCGCACGCAGAGTCTCAAGATGCGTCTGAAGCTTGGCCGCCGCTGCCTTGGCCGCGTCCACCATCTGATTGTGCAGCTCGATGCTGCCGTTTATGACCTCGCTGGAGGCAAGCTTGTTAAGCGCGTCCGTGAGCTCGTCAAGGTCACTTTCAAGCTCTGCGAGCTTACCGTCTATGCCATTTGCCAACTGATCTATCGCGGTCTGCGCATTCGTTATCGAGGCCTGCGCGGAGTTGAGCGTTGCCTGGCTGCCCGAAAGCGCCGCAGAGGCGTTTGCCGAGGAGCTTCCGATGCCCGAGAGAACATAGGATATAGACGAGCTGTTGTCAACGAATCTGCCTATCGACGCGCTGTACTGCCTGAGGCTCTTGCTGAGGTCTGTCAGCTGCGAGATGACGGCGTTTACGGCCTGAGTTTCGTCGATATTATCGCCGAGCTCCTGACCCGTGGTGAAAACGGTCTGGAACAGCACCTTCAGATACTCGACCTGAATATTGGTCTTGACCGTCTCGGCCGCCGTGTCGGTTATCTTGGTGGCGATGGCGTTGGTTTTCGCGTTTACGTAGTATGTAATGGTGCTCTCATCGTCGGTAAGAGCCGATTTCAGATCGTACATATTGCGGCTGAAATTCTCGCCGATGAGTATGGCGGCGTAGTACTTGCCGCTGTCGACGCCCTTGCGCGCCTTCTCGGTGCTGTCGGTAAACACCCAGTTTATCGACTTGTTATCCTTTAAGCCCTCAAGTATGCTTTCGCCCTTGTTTTCGCCTTCATAGCCCTGATCGTCGGACGCAACGGCAACGCTTATGTTGCCAGTATTTCCGTAGGGATCGGAGTTTGCATAGATATTTACCCATGCATACAGCGCCGGTATGATCATTATCGCTATCACAACGGCGACCGCAAAGAAGTGCTTAACAAGACTTCCGATGTCGGAAAAGAATATTTTGAACGTATTCTTCATGTTACCACCTTTGCATCGACATTTATTCAATATAAAGTTACACTATAATAACTTTCTTTAACATAGACAATAACAGTTATCGGTCTTAAAATCAAGCATTCGCGCCAATTTGCCCAAAAAAACGAACAGCCCAAAAGTAAGCTGTTCGTTTAATTGCCGGCAAAGCTAATCGACTATATAGCCGCTTGTCGCCTTGAGATACAGGCTGTCGGTCTCGACGGAGCTTGCCGCCGTCGGAACAATATTGATCTCATCGGTGTCGGAGCCCTGCTTTGTGCCGACGCCGTCATCGCCGTTATCCTTCCCGTCGGAGCACGCGGCAAGCGACAGGATCAGGAGCACTGATAAAAGAAGCGCGGTCAATCTCTTTTTCATTTTATCATCAGCCCTTTCAGGTGTTTGTCTTTACATTATATATGAATACAGCAAAAAGCGCAGTGCCGGGCACTGCGCTTTTACATACATTAATAGCATATTTATTTAAGCCGCTTGTCGCACTTCTTGGCAAGATATGTGCCGAGGCTCTGGAACACCTGAACGAGCAGGATCAGAATAATGACCGCGACGACCATGATGAGGTACTTATAGCGATAGTAGCCGTAGTCGATGGCGATCTTGCCGAGGCCGCCGCCGCCGATGATGCCGCTCATTGCCGAGTAGCTGAGAATGGTGGTCAGCGCGATGGTGACGTTCTGTATAAGCGAGGGCACGCTCTCGGGGATCATGACCTTGCAGATTATCTGGAAGGGCGACGCGCCCATGCTCTGCGCGGCCTCGATGATGTTGCCGTCAAGCTCGCGTAGGCTGCTCTCGACAAGGCGTGCGACGAAGGGAAACGCCGCCGCGACGAGCGGAACGATGGTCGCCGTTGTGCCGACGGCCGTGCCTATGAGCGCCCGGGAGAGAGGAAGAACCATGATCATGAGAATAAGGAAGGGGATCGAGCGCAGAAGGTTTATTATAACGTTCAGCAGGTGCATGAGCCACGCCGGCAGCGGCCTGACGCCGTCCTTTTCGCCGGCGACGAGCAGCACGCCGAGCGGAAGCCCGATGACGAGAGAAAGTGCGGTGCTCAGGACCGTTACATAAAACGTCTCCCACAGGGCGGTCGGGAACGTGGGCAGGAGATCGAGAAGCCCCTGAATTGAGGCCTCGGAGAAAAGATCACTGTACATTGCCGTCTACCTCCTCTGCCGTGACGTTTGCAACGGATGAAATGAACTTCAGCGCATGGTCATACTGCGCGCTGGGGATGCCGATGAGCAGGCTGCCGTAAACCTCCTCGGACAGCTTCTGCGTGGACGCGGAAATGACGTTGCAGAAGATGCTCTCCTCCGACGCCAGACGCGCAACGAGAGGTATCGCGGTCGTCTGACTGTCGCGGAAGATAAGTCTGACGCGGCGCTCTGTCATGGGGTCGGAAACCATTTCGTCCACCCCGCCGGGGAACACGAGCCTGCGTCCCGCCGGGGACTTTGGCGCGGCAAACACCGCCGCAACGAGACCCTCCTCGGCGACCTCACCGTCATCGAGGATGGCAACGTGGTTGCAGACCTCCTTAACGACGCTCATCTGATGGGTTATGATAACGACCGTTATGCCGAGCTTTGCGTTTATATCCTTTATGAGCTCAAGGATCTGACGGGTCGTTTTCGGGTCGAGGGCGCTTGTGGCTTCATCGCAGAGCAGAACTTTGGGGTCTGTTGCCAGCGCGCGGGCAATGGCTATGCGCTGCTGCTGGCCGCCGGACAGCTGCGCGGGGTAGGCGTTTGCCTTATCCGGCAGACCGACGAGCTCCAGAAGCTCGCGCGCACGCTTTTCCGCGTCGGCCTTTTTGACGCCGGCAAGCTCCATCGGGAAGCATATATTCTTCAGGCATGTGCGCTGCATGAGCAGGTTAAAGTGCTGGAATATCATCGTTATGTTGCGCCTTGCCGCGCGAAGCTGCGCCGGGCTCATTGTGTCGAGCCTCTCGCCGTTTACGATTATCTCGCCGCTCGAAGGCTTTTCGAGCAGGTTTATGCATCGCACGAGCGTGCTCTTTCCCGCGCCGGACATGCCGATTATTCCGTATATGTCCCCGTCCTGAATGGTGAGGCTGACGTTCTTGAGCGCGTCCACCTCTCCCGTTCCGGAATCAAAGGTCTTGCTTACGTTTTTTAGTTCTATCAATTACCTCTCGCCCTCTCTGTTGCAGCTGACAGGAGAAAAGCTCCTGTCAGCTGTTTATCTGTTTTATATACTATATAATATATTACTTGCCGGAGACTGCGTCAAGAGTGGTCTGGGTGCCGCCGTACAGGCCCATGGGCTCGACGTGGATCGCTGCCACGGAGACGATGTGGGTACCCTGCTGAGCGTTGAAGTCATCGAGGTAGGGAGTGTGCTGGAAGTAGTTTGCGAGAACGGTGCCGTCTTCAACAACGTTGTTGGGAACAACATAGTCACTGTAGGTCTGGATGTCGAGGGTGATGTCCTTCTCGGCGAGGATCTGCTTTACGATCTCGAGGATCTCTGCGTGAGGAGTGGGTGATGCTGCGACGGAAATGGTGGTGCCTGCGAGGGCTGCGTAGTCAACGGAGCTGTCAAAGCCGTCGGTGGGGTTATCGACTACGGAGGCGACGGAACCCTCGTACTTCTCTGCGATGAAGTCTGCTACCTGCTTGCTCTCGAGAGCTGCCTTGAGCGCCTTGACCGCGTCGGTGTTTTCGTTGCCTTCCTTGACTGCAAGGATGTTGGAGTATGCCGAGGAGGAGCCTTCCTTGAACAGGGAGTCCTTAACGGGGTTGAGGCCTGCGTTTATTGCGTAGTTGCTGTTGATGACTGCGTAGTCAACGTCGGGCAGAAGCTGGGGGATGGCTGCGGCTTCGGCTTCAACGATCTCGACATTGTACGGGTTCTCGACGATGTCGTTCTTGGTTGCAGTGATGCCTGCGACGTCCTTGAGCTTGATGATGCCGGCCTCCTGGAGCAGGAGCAGTGCGCGGGCTTCGTTGGTGGTGTCGTTGGGAACTGCTATTTTGATGACCTTGCCGCTGTCGTCGGCGGAATCGTCGCCGCCCTTGGTCGAGCAGGCTGCGAGGCTGAATGCGAGAATGATCGCGAGTGCGAGTGCAATTATTTTAGTGAAGTTTTTCATTTTTATTTTCTCCTTAAAAGTTTTTGTTTAATGAGCCGTGGTGTCGTCTGTTAATGATAATATCCTCTGTGTCGCGGGGACACATTCGCTTTACCGGCCATCTCATACGGCACATCTCCTTTCAAATCGAAATCATGAATCTTGCGTATATAGAACAAAAAACAGCGGGAGGTCATCGACCTTCCGCTGTTTGTTATCCTCAGAGGCTTTCGGCTTAAGCCGTCAAACAGGTTTCAGAAAGTTTCTGACCGAAGTGAGCGCGACGAAACATGCACATGCGGCACATGCACATGTACATCATCATTGCGTTGCTCAGCTTCTTCATGGATGCTTTCTGCCTTTCCTCGAAATTTTGCGTCGTTTTGTTGACGTGGGCATAGTAGCGCTATCTCGTGCATTTGTCAAGCGCTTTTTTCACGTTTTATCGTTTTTAACAAAATGTTTTTTTCTCCGCCATACCTGTTTTGTGTATTTTTAGTGACGAACGGACGCTGTACTTATACGAATATTGCAGGTGCCCGGTTCGAGAGTACCGGCAAAACCATTTTTACTTCGCCCTACGGTATTGCGGCACAAATTTTGCGCCGCACTCACGGGAAGCAGCAGTTTCACGGTTTTGCCGGTACTCTCGATACCGGGTTCACGCAATAGGTGTATCGGTATTGCCTCAAATCGCCTCTAAAAAATCGCCTCTTAAATTACGCTATGGCTTCGTTTTTCTCCTGCTTGGATTTTATGAACTCGTAAGCGGTCAGGCCGCCGACAAGAATGAGGCCGACAAGGTCGGTCTTCCAGCCGGGGATGATGAGGGTCAGGCCGCCGACGATGAACAGGATGCGCACGAACCAGTTGAGCTTGCGCTTGACAAAGCCGTTGAGACCGGCCGCAACTCCGTAGATGCCGATCATTGCACTCAGGCAGATGGTAACAACGTCGACCCAGCTGCTGACGTCAATGAACAGCATCGAGCTGCTGTAAGCGAAGACATAGGGGACGATGAACGCGGCGATAGCCAGCTTTGTGGCGTTGATGCCCGTTTTCATCGGATTTGACTTGGCTATCGCGCTGCCGGCATAGGCCGCGAGAGCGACAGGCGGGGTGATATCGGCGACGATGCCGAAGTAGAACACGAAGAAGTGCGCTGCAACGGTGGGAACGCCGAGCTTTTCGAGGATCGGTGCACAGGTCGCAGCCATGATGCAGTAGTTCGCGGTCGTGGGAACGCCCATGCCGAGGATGATGCAGCAGATCATGGTCAGGAACAGGCCGATGATAAGGGTGTTGCCCGAGAGGGAAACGATAGCGGTGATGAGCTTGGAGGCAAGACCGGTGACGGTGATGCAGCCCGCGATGACGCCTGCCATCGAGCAGGCTACCGCGACGGTGATGGTGCCCTTGCCGCCGGCCTCGAGAGCCTCGATGAACTTTGCCGGGGTAAGGCGGCTTTCCTTATTGATAATGCCGACGATGATTGCTGCGATGATGGACAGGGCCGCTGCTTTCTGCATGGTGTAAACGTTCAGGCTGACGAGAACGATCAGCAGAACGATGGGGATGAGCAGATAGCTCTTGACGGCAAGCTCCTTGCCGGGGACCATCTCGCTGCGCGAAATGCCCTTGAGGCCGAGCTTCTTGGCTTCGAGGTGAACCGCGACGAAAATGCCCGCAAAGTACAGGAATGCCGGGAGGATCGCCTTGAGCGCGATCTCGCCGTAAGGCAGGTTGACGTACTCTGCCATCAGGAACGCGGCTGCGCCCATGATGGGAGGCATGATCTGACCGCCGGTGGAGGCAGCAGCCTCAACTGCGCCCGCAAATTCCGGCTTATAGCCGGTCTTTTTCATCATCGGGATGGTGACGGAGCCGGTGGTAACGGTGTTGCCGACCGAGGAGCCGGAGACCATGCCGCACAGAGCCGAGGAAATGACCGCGACCTTTGCCGGACCGCCGGAGGATGCACCCGCGACCTTATTTGCAAGGTCGATGAAGAACTTTGCGATGCCGGTGCGCTCAAGGAAAGCACCGAATACGATGAACACGACGATGAACTTCGCGCAGACGTTTATCGGGGTGCCGATAACGCCGCCGGTGGTGTAAAACAGGGTGTAGATCACGCGGCCGAGGACATGCTGAAGATCCATGCCTCTGCCGAGCATGCTCCAGAACGTGTACACAATAAGCGCACCCACGACGCACAGAATGGGAACGCCGACGCACCTGCGGCACAGCTCGACGAGCGAGAGAATGCCGATAACGCCGATGACTATGTATGTCGGGGTCATCTTCGAGGCGCTGGTGAGCACCTTGATGATAGGGTCAAAATTGAACGCGTAGTAGAAGAAGCAGGCCGAGCCCACGATCATGATGATCCAGTCAAACCACGGGATATAGTTCTCGCGGACATGGTGCTTGCTCATGGGGTAGTACAAAAAGCCCATGAGGTTCACGCAGCCGAGGAAGATCATAAGACGCACCTCAAGCGACGCGGTGCTCCACAGGGTGGAGTAGATGCAGTAGAGCGAGAACAGAGCCATGACGCACTGAATGACCTTATGAGGCACGCCCGTCCATATGCGGGTGTTCGACTCACGGTCATATTTTTTCATGACCTCGTCGACCTCGGCGGCGGATACGGTCTCGTAGCCGTTATCGTCCGCGGCCGTCCCGGCGGCGGTCTTTATCTCCTCTGCCGGAGCATCGGTGTCCTTTTTCTTGAACAGGGACATATGAAAACAATCCTTTCGTCCCGATACTTTGCTGAACCCGGCAGCGCTGAGCTCAGCAAAGTATCGGGGTGTTTTTTAGCGCAATGACTACGGCGCACAAGACGCCGTAGTCATTAATTATACAGTAGTTTGCCGTTAAGCTGTCGTTAAACTTATGCGGCGGTGTTGACGGTGATATCCTTCTCTGCAAAGTACTTTGCTGCACCGGGATGGTACGGCACGTTGGAGATGGAGGATGCGAAGTCGATGCTCAGCTCGGACTTCTTTGCGTGGCCGATCTCGTCGATGTTATCGAAGACAGCGGATACGAAGTTGTATATAGCTGCCTCGGAAACGTCGTTGCGGGCGATGACGACTGCCGCGACTGCGACGGTGGTAACGTCCTCGGGAGTGCCGTAAACGTCCTTGGAGATGGTGTACTCTTTGTAGTAGGGGCTGGAAGCGATCAGGCTGTCGATGTGCTCCTTATCGAGGGAGACGAGGTAGATCTGCTTGCCAGTGCCGAGGTCCTGAACAGCGGGAGTGGGAGCGCCTGCAACGATGAATGCAGCGTCGATCTTGCCGTCCTTGAGGCTGTCTGCGGAATCGCCGAAGTCGAGGTACTCAGCCTTGATGTCGCTCTCGGAAAGGCCGTATGCGCCGAGAAGGTCAAGTGCGTTGAAGTAAACGCCCGAGCCCTTTGCACCGATGGAAACGGTCTTGCCCTTGAGGTCTGCTACGGTCTTGATGCTGGAGTCGAGGGTGATGATCTGGACCTGCTCCATGTACAGAGCCGCAACAACGGAGAAGTCGGTGATCTTGTTGCCGTCAAAAAGCTTCTCGCCGTTATATGCGTAGCTCATAACGTCGGACTGAACGAAACCGAGCTGTGCGCCGTTTGCCTGAAGGTCCTCAACGTTTGCCTGGGAGCCCTTGCTGACGATGGCGGTGACGTTGGTAGCGGTCTTGTCGCTGACCTGCTGTGCAAGAACGGTGCCGAAGGCGTAGTAGGTACCCTGCTCGCCGCCGGTAGCGAAGGTCAGATCGGCCTTGCCGTCGTCCTTGGCGGTGTCGCCGTTAGAGGTATCGTTGCTGCATGCGCACAGCGCGAATACCATCATAACAGCCAGAAGCATAGCTATTATTCTTTTCATGATTTTTTCCTCCTGTTGATTCTGAATTTTTTGCTTTGAATAATGTCATCTTCAAAAATTCATTACAGGCGCATTATACACCCTTGCTCACTGCATTTCAAGCCCCAAAATGAAATTTTTATTTTTTGAATTTGCAAAAAATTTCGCATGCTAATTCGTTTTTAATGATTTGCGGCCGCTTTTTCGGGCACTTTTGCAATATGTGTACCCGATTTTGCAATTTTCGTCTATATGTAGTTGCAAAATCGCGGGCGCATTTACTGCATTATTTTGCGCGCAGACAACGCTTTCGTCATTTTGCCCTGTTTTAAGCGGCGTTTCTTGTGGGTTTTTTACATGCCTTTTGCAGAAAAGGCTTGCATATTGCCTCTGTGCATGTTATATTGTTCTCATCCCAAAAACATATGTTTTTGCAGGAAAGACACATAAAGGCGGTACAGATATGAAAATTGCACTTTTGGGCTGCGGAGTGGTCGGCGGCGGAGTTCTCGAGATCGCACAGAAGCGCTCGGATATGTCGGTGAAGTACGTTCTCGTCAGGCGCGACAAGCCGGAGCTCGGCGATAAGGCCGTTAAAGATATAAATGTTATATTAAATGATAAAGAGGTCGATACGGTCGTCGAGGTCATGGGCGGCCTGTCGCCCGCGTTTGAATATGTTGCGGCGGCGATGAGAGCCGGAAAAAACGTCGTTACGGCAAACAAGCACCTCGTCGCGCATTATTATAAGGAACTTGTCTCGCTTGCGTCGGAAATGAATGTCGCATTCCGCTGCACCCCGGCGGTCGGCGGCGGCATACCCTGGCTCGTGAATCTCGAAAGAGTAAAGCGGCTCGATGATGTGCGGTCGTTCTGCGGCATTATGAACGGAACGACGAACTTCATCTTAGACGCGATGCACACAAACGGTGCGGACTTTTCCGAGGTGCTCGCCGAGGCGCAGAGGCTCGGCTATGCCGAGGCCGACCCCTCGGCGGATATTGACGGACTGGATATCCAGCGCAAGGCCGTCATTTCCGCGAATGTCGCCTTCGATGCCTGCCTTTCGGAGGAGGACGTGCCCGTGTTCGGCATCCGCAGCATCTCATCCTGCGATATCGCCGCGGCGGAGAGCCGCGAGCGCATCTGCAAGATGCTCGCCTTCGGCGAAAAGAGCGCGTCGGGCGCAGTCAGCTGCTATGTCGAGCCCTGCTTCGTGCCCTCGGGCGAGCTTGAGGCCGCGGTATCGACAAACCGCAACGTAATATCCTTCGTCACCGAGCTCACCGGCAAGGAGAGCTTTTACGGCCAGGGCGCGGGCAGATACCCCACAGCGTACAACGCCGTGGCCGACTGCGCGGACATGATAAGCGGCGTAAAGGAGTTTTACACCTCGCTCGTGCGTGACGTACCGGTCGACAACAATGCCGCCTGGCACAGATACTATGTGCGCTTTTCCGGCAGCGATGATTTCCTTGCCTCCGTCGAGAGCGAAAAGTGCGGCGACGGGATCATCACCATGCCCGTTCCTGTCGCAAAAATGCACGAGTGGGCAGCAAAGGCAAAGGAGGCAGACCCTGGCGTGTTCATAGCCGGGCTCATATAATATAATGTTGAAGGTAGCAAAATTCGGCGGCTCGTCCATGGCCGACGCCAGACAATTTAAAAAAGTCAGATCAATTATCGAAGCAGACCCGGCGAGAAAGGTGATCGTCGTTTCCGCCGCGGGTAAGAGGTTCAAGGACGATCACAAGCTGACAGACCTTCTGTATCTCTGCCATGCGCACAAAAAGTACGGCGTCAGCTGCGACCCAGTTTTCGACATGATCGCCGGGCGCTATCGCGAGATCTGCGCCGAGCTGGGGCTCAAGGTCGATATCGACTCGCAGCTCTCCGCCCTGCGCGGGGAGATAGAAGCCGGCATATCCAAGGATAAGCTCGTCTCGCGCGGCGAATATTTCTCGGCGATGCTCATGGCCGATTACCTCGGCTATGATTTCCTCGATGCAGAGGATTGGCTGCATTTTTCCTTCGACGGAACGATCGACAAGGAGCGCTCCTACGAAGATCTCGAGCGGCTTGCGACGGGGCGCAGGGTCGTCATCCCCGGCTTTTACGGCAGCATGCCCGACGGCAGCATACGCGTTCTCTCGCGCGGCGGAAGCGACGTTACGGGAGCTCTCGCGGCAGCGGCTTTGGATGCGGACGTGTACGAAAACTGGACGGACGTTTCCGGCATACTCATGGCAGACCCCCGCATCGTCGATGATCCCGACACCATCGAGCGCATAACCTATAACGAGCTGCGCGAGCTCAGCTACATGGGCGCGCAGGTGCTGCACGAGGGCGCGGTGTTCCCCGTGCGCGAGAAGAATATTCCGCTGAACATCCGCAACACCAACGCCCCCGACCACCCCGGAACGCTCATCATGGAGCGCTTCCCCGACGAGGAGATCAGCGACCGCTTTATAACCGGCATCGCGGGACGCAAGAATTTCTCGATCATCACCGTGTCCAAGACCGGGATGAGCTCGCAGATGGGCTCTCTGCGGCAGATGCTCGAGGTTTTCGAAAAGCACGGCGTGTGCGTCGAGTACACCCCCTCCGGCATCGACAGCGTATCCTTCGTCGTCTCTGCCGACAAGGCCAAGGATCGCATTTATTCCATTGTCGGCGAAATTCGCGATACGCTAATCCCCGACAACATTCAGATAACCGGCGGGGTGTCCGTCGTGGCGGCGGTTGGCCGTCAGATGGCCTTCAAGCCCGGCACCTCAGGGCGCATCTTCGCCGCGCTCGGCAAGGCCGGCATAAACATCCGCATGATATCCCAGGGCCCGGACGAGCTGAACATCATCGTCGGCGTAAATAACGATGATTTTGAAAGCTGCGTGCGCGTACTATATAATAGCTTTGTGAAATAAGGAGAACGGTAAAATGAAAAAATACAACGTAGGCATTCTCGGCGCAACGGGCGCCGTCGGACAGGAAATGATGAAGATACTTGCCGAGCGCAGCTTCCCCATCGGCGAGCTCAGACTGCTGGCAAGTAAAAACTCCGCCGGCAAGGAGATAAACGGACACATCGTCGTCGAGGCGTGCAGAGAAAATTTTGAGGGTCTCGACATCATCCTCGGCGCGGCGGAAAACGACATTGCCGAGCGCTTTGTCGACGATATCAAGGCCTCCGGCGCTGTGTTTATCGACAACTCCAGCGCGTTCCGCCTCTGCCCCGACGTGCCCCTCGTCGTTCCCGAAATTAACCCCGAGGACGTGAAAAAGCACAAGGGCGTCATCGCAAACCCCAACTGCACGACCGTCATATCCTGCACCGCAGTCAACGCGCTCAACGCCGTTTCGCCCATCGAGAGCATGGTCGTTTCGTCCTATCAGGCGGTATCCGGCGCGGGCGCGGCAGGCCCGAAGGAGCTCTTCGGCGAGGTCGAGGCCATCGCGAAGGGCGAAAGCTTTGAGCCCAAGGTCTTTGCCTACCAGATAGCCTACAACGTCATTCCGCAGATAGGCGGCGAGCAGTTTGCCGGCTACACCTCCGAGGAGATGAAGCTTCAGAACGAGGGCCGCCGCATCATGCATCTGCCCGAGCTCAAGGTCAGCTGCACCTGCGTGCGCGTTCCCGTCGTGCGCAGCCACAGCGTCTCGATCTGCCTGAAAACCAAAGAGAAGATCTCCGTCGAGCGTGCGCGCGAGGTCATCGCCGCCGCGCCCGGCGTGAAGCTCGTCGATGATCTTAACGCCCTGCAATACCCCATGCCGCTGGACACGCAGAACCAGGATCTCGTATTCGTCGGACGCATCCGCGAGGATCTGACCGACGAGCGCGGACTGAACATCTGGTGCTGCGGCGACCAGGTGCGCAAGGGAGCGGCCACCAACGCCGTCCAGATCGCCGAGCTTTTAGCGCCGAATTTTTAGAGGCGCTTTAAGGCTGTACCTATACATATATTGCAGTTGCCCGGTATCGAAGCTTCCGACGAAACCGGAAAACTGCCGCTTCCCATGA